>CAYRQX010000004.1:0-147059 GCA_964426485.1 uncultured Sphingopyxis sp.
GGCTTCCCCCGGCCCCTCCCGCAAGCGGGAGGGGAGACTAACGCGAAACCCCGACATCGCCCGACGAAAAGCCCGGCTCGCTCGCTTCGCTATGCTTGGCGAATTCGATCCGCGCGATGGCGCGTTCGTGGACTTCGTCGGGACCGTCGGCGAGGCGCAGGGTGCGCTGATGCGCATAGGCCTTGGCGAGCCCGAAGTCCTCCGACACGCCGCCGCCGCCATGCGCCTGGATTGCGTCGTCGATGATCTTGAGCGCCATGTTCGGCGCCTGCACCTTGATCATCGCGATCTCGGCCGCGGCCGACTTGTTGCCGACCTTGTCCATCATGTCGGCGGCTTTCAGGCAGAGCAGGCGCGTCATCTCGATATCGATGCGCGCGCGCGCCAGGCGATGTTCCCAGATGCTATATTCGGCGACCTTCTTGCCAAAGGCGACACGCGATTGCAGCCGCTTCGCCATTTTCGCAATCGCTTCTTCGGCGACACCGATGGTACGCATGCAGTGATGGATGCGGCCCGGGCCGCGGCGTCCCTGCGCGATCTCGAAGCCGCGACCTTCGCCGAGCAGCATCGCGTCCTCGGCATTGACGCGGACGTCCTTCAGCTCGATTTCCATATGGCCGTGCGGCGCATCGTCGTAACCGAAGACTGGCAGGTGGCGCAGGATGTTCACGCCCGGCGCGTTCAGCGGCATCAGCACCATCGACTGCTGCGCGTGGCGCTTGGCGGCAAAGTCGGTCTTGCCCATCACGATCGCGACCTCGCAGCGCGGATCGCCCGCGCCCGACGACCACCATTTGGTCCCGTTGATCACATAGTCGTCGCCGTCGCGTTCGATCCGCGTTTCGATGTTCGTCGCGTCGGACGAAGCGACCGCAGGCTCGGTCATCAGAAAGGCCGAACGGATCTGGCCGTTCATCAGGCGGCCGAGATATTTTTCCTTCTGCGCGCGTGTCCCGTAACGGTGGAACACTTCCATATTGCCGGTGTCGGGCGCCGAGCAGTTGAACACTTCGCTTGCGAAACCGACGCGGCCCATTTCCTCGGCGCACAGCGCATATTCAAGGTTGGTGAGGCCGGGCCCCTCGAATTCGAACGTCTCGTCGACATGATGATGCGCCGCCGATTTGGGCGGCATGAACAGGTTCCAGATGCCGGCCTCTTTGGCTTCGGCCTTCAGATCCTCGACGATCTGGATCACCTTCCAGCGATCGCCGGCCTTGTCCTGCTCGTTATAGGTCGGCACCGCGGGGCGAACCTTGCGCTCGATGAAATCGCGCACGCGGTCGCGCCAATAGACCTGCCGGTCGGTGAGATCGAAGTCCATCTTCGCGTCCTTTCCCTTTACGTTTACGTAAACCCTTGGACCGATTCGCCGGCCTTGCCAAGTCCTGCGGCCCTAAAATTACCTCATTTGGTCATGCGGCGCATTTTTCGCTCAGGGATGCGCGCGCCGCATCGTCCAGCAGCGCGAGCCGCGCCTCATGGTCGGCGCGCGAGATCGGGAATTTGCGCATCACGATCAGCCCCAGCGTGCCGATGATCAGCACCGCGAGCGCATAGCCGAGCGCGAGATTGCCGAGCACGTCGCCGCCGACCTCGCCCGGCTTCGCATTCGCCGGAAAGGCCGCGAAGGACAGGATCAGCCCGGCGACGAAGATGCCGATACCCGTCGCGCATTTCTGCATGAAGAAATAGCCCGCGAAGAACAATCCCTCCGACCGACGCCCCGTTTCGCTCTGCGACGCCTCGACGACATCGGCCATCATCGACGACGACAGGATCATCAGGATGATCGAAAAGCTGTTCGACACGAACACCAGCGCGAACATCGTCGCGACGCTCGGCTTGCCGGGCAGGCCGGGAAAGACGCCCTGGATCCACGCGAAATAGATACCGCTGTTGACGAGCAGGGCGATCGCCCCCGCAAAAATCGCACCGTCGCGCTTGCCAAGCTTTGCCGAGAGCGGCGCGACGAGCACGAAGGCGGCGATCATCGAGGCGAAGAGCAGGAAGACATAAGCGACCATTTCGCCCTGCGTGAACTGCCAGAAAAACCCGAGCAGATAATTGTTCATCGAGAAAGTGATGCCCTGATTGATGAAACCGAACAGCGCCGCGAAGATCAGCCACAGGAAGGCGCGGTTCGACAGCGTGTCGCGCATCTCGCCGAGCACCCGTCGCAAGGTCGTTTTCGGTTTCACATCGGCGACGTTCGATACCGCGATCCTTTTATGCTGTCCGGCCGCCGAAACCAGCACCGCGCCCGCCATCATCAACGCCCCGGCAAGCGCATAGGGGAAATAGCCGTCGGGATCGACGAGGCCCTTGGCACCGCCGAAGAAAACCCCATAAGCGAGCAGCAGGATGAGCAGCCCGCCGCCCCAGCCGAAGAGGAAGCGAAAACGCATCACCGCGGTGCGCTCGTCATAATCGCCGGTCAGTTCGGGGACGATTGCGACCGATGGCACTTCGCAGCATGACACCAGCGAGCGGACGATGATCGCAAAGCCGATCAGCCACGCGACCGTCATAGTGTCGCTCATCGCGGGCGGGCTCCACAGCAACATCCATGCGATCGCGAGCGGGATGGGAGCGACATAGAGCCAGGGCAGGCGGCGGCCCCAGCGGCTGCGCGTGCGGTCGGTAAGCTCGCCGATCACCGGATCGACGAACGCGTCGGCGATCAGCGCGACCATGATCGCGGCGCCGACGATGCCCGCGTCGATCCCGATCACCTGATTGTAGAAGAGCAGCAGGAAGGTCGAAAAGCCATTGTCCTTGACGCCATAAGCGATGCTGCCAAGCCCGTGTGTAGCCTTCAACCAGAGCGGCAGGCGCTGGGGGCGCGGAACCGCAGCAGTCGCCGCGCTCACGCGGTGGCTCCGGCTTTCGCCGCTTCCTCCATCGCCAGCAGGGCGTCGAACATGCCCGGCGTCTCCTTGTCCCACGCGTGGCGCTGGCCGATCGTCAGCCCGCCGTCGACCAGCAGGTGGGTGCCGGTCATGAAGCTCGACTCCTCGCTCGCGAGATAGGCGACCGCGTTGGCGATATCCTCGGGCTGGCCGCCGCGCGCGACGGGCTGCGCGTTCGCACTCATCTGCGCGATCACCTCATTGGCCTGCGTCTTGAGCTCGCCCGGCACGTCGAGCGCGGCGGTAAAGATATTGGTGTTGATGAAGCCGGGGCAGATCGCGTTCACCCGGATGCCATATTGCGCCAGATCGGTCGCCGCGACTTTCGACAGATGCAGCACGCCGGCCTTCGCGACGGCATAGGCGATCGGCGAATAGCCTGCGCCGAGCGCCGCGACGCTCGCGGTGTTGACGATGCTGGCGCCTTTGCGCCCCTTCATATGCGGCGCGGCATAGCGGATGCCCATCGCGACCGATTTCAGCACGAGGTCCATCGTGCGATCCCAGCCTTCGGGCGTAATCTCGTCGATCGGCGCGCGGTCGCCGCCCGCAGCGGCATTGTTGAAGACGATGTCGATTCCGCCCGCTTTCGTGGCGGCGGCGTTCATCAGTGCTTCGATGTCGGCGGGAACGGTCACGTCGCATCGCACGAAGTCGATCTTGCCGTTCGACTGTCCGGCCAGCGCCTGTCCGCCCGCTTCGTCGATGTCGGCGGCAAAGACGTGCGCGCCTTCGCTCGCGAGTTTTAACACTGTGGCTTTGCCGATTCCCGATGCGGCACCGGTGACGACGGCAATCTTGCCTGCGAATCGCATACCCATTCTCCCGTTTTCTTTTGCCACTTAGCTTAGGGACGAAGCAGGGCGCGTCAACGGCGGCCTGACGGACGCTACGGCGCCGTAACGGCAGGTCGGGCCGCCCAAGTTGACGCTTGCGTAAAGCAGGCGACTGCTCCTAGATTTGGGGCAGGAAGAGGAGCCTGAAACATGAGCGATCTGGACGCTTTTCGCGCCGAAGTGCGCGGCTGGCTGGAGGCGAACTGCCCCGCCGAAATGCGTGAACCCATCCGCGAGGAAGGCGATGTGTGTTGGGGCGGGCGCAATTGGGTGTTCAAGAATGACGCCCAGAAACAATGGCTCGAAGCCTGCGTTGCCAAGGGCTATACCGTCCCCGACTGGCCCAAGGCTTATGGCGGCGCCGGGCTCACCCCCGAGCAGACCAAGATTCTCAAACAGGAAATGAAGCGCATCCATGCGCGTTCGCCGCTCGACAGCTTCGGCATCTGGATGCTCGGCCCCGCGCTGCTGCAATTCGGCACCGAGGAACAGAAGGTCCAGTATCTGAACCCGATCGCGCGCGGCGAAATCCGTTGGTGCCAAGGCTATTCGGAACCCGGATCGGGCAGCGACCTCGTCAGCTTGCAGACCTTCGGCGAGGACAGGGGCGATCATTGGGTCGTCAACGGGTCGAAAATCTGGACCAGCTACGCCGACCAAGCCGACTGGATTTTCTGCCTCGTCCGCACCGACAAGGCGAACAAATATCAGGGCATCACCTTCATGCTCTTCGACATGGCGAGCAAGGGCGTCACCACCAAGCCGATCCTGTTGATTTCGGGCAACTCGCCCTTTTGCGAAACCTTCTTCGACGATGTCGAAGTGCCGAAGACGCAATATGTCGGCGAGATCAACCGCGGCTGGGACGTCGCCAAATATCTGCTCGGCCACGAACGCGAGATGATCTCGGGCGGCGGCGCGGGCGGCGACATGGTCAGCATCGGCGGCGCGTTCGCGAAATCCTTTGGCAAGAATGCCGCGGGCGAACTCGACGACCCGATCCTGCGCGCTGAAATGGCGGCGTTCGACGTCGATGTCTTTGCCTATCGCGCGATGGGCGAGCGGTTCATGGACATGTGGAAGACCGGCCGCGCGCATCCGGCGTCGTCGAACATGATGAAATATGTCGGCACCGAACTCAACAAGCGCCGCCACGAACTCGTGATGTCGGGCGGCGGCAGCGAAGCGCTCGAATGGGACAGCGAAGAAACCAAGGGTGGCGCGCGAGCACGCGGCTGGCTGCGCACCAAGGCCAATTCGATCGAAGGCGGAACGAGCGAAGTCATGCTCAACGTCATCGCCAAGCGTATCCTCGACCTGCCCGGAGCCTGACCCATGCCCTTGTACCACAATGACGATCAGGCGATGCTCAAGGACAGTGTCGCGCCTTTCGTGGCCGAGCAGGCGCCGGTGTCGCATCTGCGCAAACTCCGCGACACCGCCGACGCCACCGGCTTCTCGCGCGACCTGTGGACGCAATTCACCGAAATGGGCCTGCCCGGCATGCTCGTTCCCGAGGCGCATGGCGGGCTCGGCATGGGGCATATGGAGGCGGGCATCGTGCTCGAGGAAATCGGCCGCAACCTGACCCCGTCGCCCTTCCTGTCGACCAGCGTCGGCGCGGTCGCCGCGCTGGCGAAGGCGGGCGGCACGCAGGCGGGCCGCTGGCTCCCCGCGATCGCCAGCGGTAAGGCGATCGTCGCGCTCGCGATCGACGAGGGAGCGAAGCATCGCCCCGACCGCATCGCGACCACCGCGACCCGCGCCGGCAATGGCTTCCGCATCGATGGCAAGAAAAGCTTCGTCCTCCACGGCCATGTCGCCGACATGAGCATCGTCGTGGCCAAAACCGACGGCGGCATCACGCTGTTCGCGGTGCCCAAGGATGCCAAAGGCGTCACCGCCGACCCGCGCCGCCTCGTTGACTCCTCGCTCGCGAGCCACGTCATCCTCGACGGCGTTGAGGTCGATGCCGACGCGGTAATCGGCGAAGTCGACGCTGGCGAGGACGTGCTGAACGCACTGCTCGCCGCCACCCGCACCGGCGCCGCTGCCGAAATGGTCGGCGTCGGGCAGGGCGCGATGGACATGACGGTCGCTTATCTCAAGGAACGCAAGCAGTTCGGCAAGCTGATCGGCGAATTCCAGGGCCTCCAGCACCGCGCCGCGCACCTCTATGGCGAAATGGAAGTCGCGCGCGCGACCGTGATGAAGGCGCAGCAGCTCTTGGACGAGGGCAACGAGGGCGCGAAGCTGATGGTCTCGGTCGCCAAGGCGAAGGCCGGCCGCGCCGCCAATCTCGCGGTGCGCGAAGGCGTGCAGATGCACGGCGGCATCGGCATGACCGACGAATATGACATCGGCCTCTACATGAAACGCGACCGTGCGCTCGCCGAATTTATGGGCGACGTGCATTATCATATCGACCAGGTCGCGCGGATGAACGGCTACTGACGTCGCGGGGCCAATAAATAGGGACAAATAAATAGGGACAGTCCCTATTTTCCGGCAAGCGCGGCGGAACATAAAACGACAACCAGCGAAAATAGGGACTGTCCCTATTTATTGGCGAGGACCCACTTATGAACCTTCAGGACATGTTCGGCCTTGACGGCCGCATTGCGCTCGTCACCGGCGGCTCGCGCGGCATCGGCAAGATGATCGTCGAGGGCTATCTCGCCGCGGGCGCCGCGCGCGTCTACATCTCGGCGCGCAAGACGGCGCAGATCGAGGAAGCGGTCGCCGATTTCGAAACGCGTTATCCGGGCAAGGTCATCGGGCTTCCCGTCGACCTGTCGACGGTCGAGGGCTGCCGCACGCTCGCGAAAGAACTCGAAGCGCGCGAAGAACGGCTCGACATCCTCGTCAACAACGCCGGCGCCGCATGGGGCGAACCCTTCGAGGGCTTTCCCGAGGCAGGCTGGGACAAGGTGATGGACATCAACGTCAAATCGCCCTTCTTCCTGACGCAGGCGCTGCACGGGTTGCTCAAGGCCGGCGGGACGCACGAACGCCCGGCCAAGGTCATCAACATCGGCTCGATCGACGGCCAGCGGTTGAACCCGTGGGAAACCTACAGCTACCACGCGTCGAAAGCCGCGATCCTCTACCTCACCAAGCGCCTCGCCGCGCGCCTCGTAACCGACCATATCCTCGTCACCGCGATCGCGCCAGGCGCCTTCCAGTCGGACATGAACAAGGCCGCGCGCGACCATGGCGACGCGGTCGCCAAGAGCATCCCCGTAAAGCGGATCGGCGTGCCCGAGGATATGGCCGGCGCCGCGATCTTCCTCGCGTCGAAGGCGGGCGACTATGTCGTCGGCGACACGATCACCGTCGACGGCGGCCTGGTGCATGGCGATCTGAAGACCAGCATCGACGCCTGATTCTGCGATATCTGCCGTCCGTCACCCCGGACTTGATCCGGGGTCCACGACCGCGCCGCTGTTATGGATGCCGGATCAAGTCCGGCATGACGAAGAGGGCGCGATTGACTCGTCTGCTTCGGAAGTGTATTATTAAGATAATGCACCAAGGAGCCCAGCCATGCGTTTAGCTTTTCTGATCCCCCCGATGATGCTCCTCGCCGCCTGCGGGTCGGAGGAGAAGAACGCCGGGGAGGAGACCGAAGTCTCGATCAACGCCGAGGGCGATGGCGGCGGCGTCAAGATCCAGACCGGCAAGGACGGCGGCAAGATCAGCCTCGGCGGCGACGGAGCCGCGATCAATATCGATGTCCCCGATTTCGTCGACCTCGACGTCGCGAGCGATTTCGATATCGACGGCGTGACTCTCTACCCCGGCAGCCATGTCACGAAGGTCGACGTGAATGCCAGCGACAAGAATGGCGCCGACAAGGCGACCGTGAAACTCGGCTTCACCTCGCCCGCCGCGCCGAAGAAGGCCGCCGACTGGATGGCGGGCGAATTCGCCAAAAAGGGTGTCAAGGTCACGCGCATCGGCGACACGCTCGCGGGCAAGGACAAGGACGGCGCCGACTTCCGGATCAACTTCGACCCCGACGGCGCAAACGCCAAGGGCGAGGTGGTGCTTACGAAGGTCTGAGCACGACTATATGTCGTCACCCCGGCGAAGGCCGGGGTCTCGCCGGAACGAAATGACGCGAGGTTAAGATCCCGGCCTTCGCCGGGATGACGAATTTTAGATCTACCCGCTGTTCCTCAGCGCCGTCGCGATCGCGTTGATCGTCAGCTGGATACCCTCGGCAATCCGCGGATCGGTCTCCCCGGCGCGGTGGCGCTTCATCAGCTCGATCTGCAGCAGATTGAGCGGCTCGATATAGGGCAGCCGCAGCCGGATCGACGCCTCGAGCGCCGGATTCTTTTCGAGCAATCGCGTTTGCCCCGTGATGTCGAGCAGTCCGTCATGCGCCCGGTTCCACCCGTCGCGGATACGCGCAAAGATCGCATCATGCCCGTCGATGCCCGCCGCCAGTTCGGCATAGCGCGCCGCGATCCCCATGTCGGATTTCGCAAGCACCATCTCCATATTGCCGAGCAGCGCGGCGAAGAAGGGCCAGCCCGCCGCCATGTCGGTCAGCAACGCCTTGTCCTTAAATGCCGCAAATCCCTCGCCGGTGCCGTACCAGCCGGGCAGCATCGCGCGCGCCTGCGCCCAGCTGAACACCCACGGGATCGCGCGCAGATCCTCGATCGCGCTCGACTTGGTGCGGCTCGACGGGCGCGAGCCGATCTTCAGCGTCGCGATCTCGGCGATCGGGGTCATCGCGCGAAAGAAGTCCTTGAACGCCGGCGTGTCATAGACGAGCCCGCGATAGGCCGCGAAGGCCGTGTCCGACAGAGCATTCATCGCCTCGGTAAAGCGCGCGGCATCGGCATCGCTCAGCGCCTCGGGCTCAAGGCTCGCGAGCAAGCTCGCCGACACCATCGCCTCGAGGTTCGTCGCCGCACTCGCCGCGGTGCCATATTTGGCGGCGATCACCTCGCCCTGTTCGGTGATGCGGATGCGTCCCTGCACCGTGCCCGCGGGCTGGGCGCGGATCGCGGCAAAGGCGCTGCCGCCGCCGCGCCCGACCGCGCCGCCGCGGCCGTGGAACAATTGCATCGCCGTATCGAACTCCTCGAACACCGGGGTCAGCGCCTGCGACGCCTGATGCAGCCCCCAGGTCGAGGTCAGATATCCGCCGTCCTTGTTCGAATCCGAATAGCCGATCATCACTTCCTGGTGCCCGCGCTGCCCGATCTGCGGGCCGATTTCGGGCATCGCGAAATAGCGCGCCATGATCGCGGGCGCTTTGTCGAGGTCGGCGATGGTTTCGAACAAGGGCACGACCATCAGGTTCGACTGGCCTGCTGCGTCGCCGCTCCGCCACAGCCCTGCTTCGCGCGCGAGCACATGGACTTCGAGCAGGTCGGACAGCTCTTGCGCCATGCTGATGATCCACTGGCAGATCGCATCCTTGCCCAGCCGCGCGCGGACATCGGCGGCGGCATGGACGATCGCCAGCTCGCCCGCGGTCTCGTCGCTCCACTGGTGCCATGGTGCCGCGAGCGGCCGGTCGCTGGCGAGCTCGGCGGTGAGCAGCGCGACGCGCGCCTCTTCGTCCAGCGCCAGATAGTCGGCGCACACGCCCGATACCGACAGCAATTCGGCGAGCACCCGTTCGTGCACCGCGCTGTTCTGCCGCATGTCGAGCGTCGCGAGGTGAAATCCGAACACTTCGACAGCGCGGATCAGCCGGCCGAGCGCGCCGATGCCGCCGAACTGACCCTGGCTGTTCGCCGACAGGCCGTTGGCGATGGTGACGAGGTCGCGGCGGAAATCGGCGGGGGTCGCATAGGGTTTGCCCGTCAGCGCCGACGGACGCGGCGGTGCGCGGCCGACGATCTGCGCGAACGTAGCGCAGAGCCGTGCATAAATTCCCGACAAAGCACGGCGATAGGGCTCGTCGCGGCGGCTCGGCGCATTGTCGCCGCTCGTCTCGGCCAGCGCCTCGACCGCGTCGGGCACGGGCGCAAGGCTCGCCGACACCGACAGTTCGGCGCCGAGCCCGTGGACCGCGTCGATATAATGGCCGAGCACGGCGGCGGCATTGCGCGCCGTCGCCATGTGCATCGTCTCGGCGGTGACGAACGGATTACCGTCGCGATCGCCGCCGATCCAGCTGCCGACGCGCAGGAAGCTTGCCGGGCGCTGCCCCAGCTCGGCTTCCCAACGCGCATAAAGTTTCGGCACCACGGGCAGGAAGACGTCGCGCAAATAGGTCAGCGCATTGTCGATCTCGTCGGCGACGAACAATTTTTCGGTGCGCAGCGGCCGCGTTTGCCACAGCAGCACGATCTGCCGCCGGATCGCATCCTCGACGACATCGCCCTCGGCGGTCTCGTCGGCGCCGCTGTCGCGCCGCAACATCAGCTCGGCGATGCGGTTCTTGTGGTCGAGCATCGACTTGCGCCGCACCTCGGTCGGATGCGCGGTCAACACCGGCGCGACAAGCGAGGCGCTCAGCAACGCCGCGATCGCGTCGCTATCGATCCCGTCGGCCTTCAGCTTCTCGATCGCCGCCGCGACCGTCGCCTCGGGTTCGGCCGCCACCCCCTGCCGGTCCTCCGCCAGATTCGCGAGCATCGAAAACAGCATGAAACCGCGCACGAAGGCGATCGTGTCGTCCAGGCTCAGCGCATCGAGCCCCGGATCGATCGCCTCGGCCCCTGCGATGCCGCGATGCCTGTCGACGCTCGACGAGCGGATATATTCGGTCTGGCGGAACAATTTGTCGCCGCCATAGGCCCGAATGACGTCGCCGAGGATCCGCCCCAAATAGCGGATGTCGGGATTTTGCGAGATCTGGATAGGTGGGCCCATGTGGCGGATTGCTGCACCTGCGAAGGCACAGCGTCAAGCCGCGCATAGCTATGCGCGGCTTATATCAGTTCGTCTTGACGAGGGTCAGCATACCCATATCGATCGTGCGCCGACCGTCGAACGTAACAGAGTTGCGCGTGTCGGTGATGAACATCAGCTTGCCCGCCGCATCGGTGATCCGCGCCGAAACCGCATAGCTGTGGCGCGCGTCGAGCGGGCGCTGGTCGACCGTCATTGTAAAGGCGAAGGGCACCTGCCGCCCGTCGGCGGTGAAGGACTGCTGCGCGATGGTTTTCGACGGCGCATCGGCCAGGCTGACGTCGGCGAGCGTGATTTCGACTTGCGCGGTGGGGGGTAACGCGATGCGCTCGCGATAGGTGATGCTGCCGATGACCGACACGGGCGCTTCCGACGGCGGCATGAGCGTCGCGCAGGCGGCGAGCAGCGGTGCGGCGATCGCACTGACGGCGAGGACGCGGGTGATGCGAACCATTATGTTTCTCCTTTTTTCGATGGTTGGCGGCCGCCTAATGCCATCGAGGTGAACCCATGCTGTCGCGCCCGTTGTGTGCCCGTCACCCCTCCAGCTCAACATCCCAATACAGCCAGTCGATCCAGCTCGTATGGAGATAATTCGGCGGGAAGGCGCGGCCATTGTCCTGCAGCTGCCAGCTCGTCGGGCGCCACGGCTGGCGATAGATCGGCATATGCGCCTGCTGCGGGGTTCGCCCGCCCTTCTTGAGGTTGCACGGCGCGCAGGCGGTCGTGACATTTTCCCACGTCGTGCGGCCGCCGAGGCGGCGCGGCACGACATGGTCGAAGGTCAGATCCTTGCCCGACCCGCAATATTGGCAGGCGAACCGGTCGCGCAGGAACAGGTTGAAACGCGTGAACGCCGGATGCTGCGACGGTTTCACATATTGGCGCAGCGCAATGACGCTCGGGATCGGCATCGTCTTCGTCGGCGAGTGGATCTCGCGTTCGTAATTTTCGACAATGGTGACGCGGTCGAGGAAAACCGCCTTGACCGCCGTTTGCCACGGCCACAGGCTCAGGGGATAGTAGCTGAGCGGCGTATAATCGGCATTCAGGACAAGGGCGGGACAATTATCGGGATGCCGGGCGAGATCAGGATGAAACATGGCTTTAGGACGCTGCCCCCTAAGTTGCGCGGGTTGGCGCGCCACTGCCTTCCCCAAGTGACACGGCTATTACATGCCGCATTAGAATCTGACGTCAAGGGGGCTTGTGCCGCAAGATATGGAAGGATTCATGACAAGGCAGCACAGTATATGGAAATTTTACCAAGCGCATGTTAGCCCGCTTTGCTCCCAGCCCGACAGGCGAACTCCACCTCGGCCACGCCTATAGTGCGGTGCTCGCGCACGGCGCGGCGCGGCGCGCGGGCGGAAACTTCCTGATCCGCATCGACGATATCGACGGCAGTCGGTCGCGAGAGGAATTTGTTCGCGCCTCGCTTGCTGATCTGTCCTGGCTCGGTCTGGGCTGGGACGGCGAGCCGGTCCGACAGTCGGCGCGGCTTGGCGATTATGCCGCGGCGCTGGCCACGCTTCGCAGCCGCGACCTCGTCTATCCCTGCTTCTGCACGCGCGCGGATATCGCCGCCAGCCTGTCGGCGCCGCACGGCCCTTCCGGGACGATCTACCCCGGCACCTGCCGGAGCCTATCCGATGCCGAGCGCACATGGCGCATGGCGGCCGAGCCGCATTGCTGGCGCCTCGATATGGCGCGCGCCGCTGCAGAGGCGGGCGAACTCGCGTGGGAAGAGGCGGGGCAGGGGCTTCGGTCCGCCGACAGCCAAGCGCATGGCGATATCGTCCTCGCGCGCAAGGACGCGCCCGCGAGCTATCATCTTGCGAGCACGCTCGACGACGCGACGATGGGGGTGACGCATGTCATTCGCGGCGCCGACCTGATCGCCTCGACCGACGTCCACCGCCTGCTTCAGGCACTGCTCGGGCTGCCGACCCCGCTTTACCGCCACCATGCGCTCGTCTGCGGTCCCGACGGAAAACGGCTGGCGAAACGCGACGCCGCGGCGTCGCTCGCCGCGCTCCGCGCCACCGGGATCGATGGGACGAAGCTCGCCGCCGATTTGGCGGCCGAACGGCTTCCCGCTGGCTATTCGCTGCAAAATCCCTAGATAGGTCTTATGGAAATCCTGCTCATCCTTGGCGTCGTGATTGCCGCCGGCTTCGTCCTCTTCTCGCTCGCGCGGGGGCTATTCTATTTTTCGCAAGGCCACCGCGCGCAGATGGACGGCACCGCGCACGAAAATCAGGTGATGCAGAACAAGATGATGATGTCGCGCGTGAAGTGGCAGGCGATCACGATCATCCTGCTCGTGCTGATCGGCCTCTTCGCCGCCGGCAAATGAGCGCCTGAACCGATGGTCAAGCTCAACAAGATTTACACGCGCACCGGCGACGACGGCACAACCGGGCTCGTCGACGGATCGCGCATCGCCAAATCGGACGCGCTGATGGCGGCGATCGGCGACGTCGACGAAGCGAACAGCGCCATCGGCATCGCCGCCGCGGCGCTCGCGCCCGATAGCGACGAAGCCGCGATGCTCGCGCGCATCCAGAACGAGATGTTCGACCTTGGTGCCGACCTTGCGACCCCGCCCGACATTCAGTTCGGTTTCGGTCCGCACGACATGGCGCTGCGCATCGTGCCGAGCCAGATCGCGCGGCTCGAGGACGAGATCGACATGATGA
The DNA here is from genome assembly GCA_964426485.1 of uncultured Sphingopyxis sp. Taxonomy (GTDB): domain Bacteria; phylum Pseudomonadota; class Alphaproteobacteria; order Sphingomonadales; family Sphingomonadaceae; genus Sphingopyxis. The sequence continues at coordinate 13,339 of CAYRQX010000004.1, forward strand.
ACGACGCCTTGGACGCACTCAAAAGCTTCATTCTGCCCGGCGGCACCGAAGCCGCGGCGCGGCTGCACCTCGCGCGCGCGGTGGCGCGCCGCGCCGAACGCGCCGCCGTCGCGGCGGGCGCAGCGCGCGACCTCAACCCGCTCGCGCTCACTTATCTCAACCGCCTGTCCGACCATCTGTTCGTGCTCACGCGGCACCTCAATGCCGTGGCGGGCGGCGATATCCTCTGGAAACCCGGCGCGACGCGCTAACCCGTCTTTCGTCACCCCGGACTTTATCCGGGGGCCACCGCAACGCTGGAAAGATGGATGCCCGATCAGGTCCGGCATGACGACGAGCGGTTGATGTTCCCTAAACGTTCTAGACTTTCGGTCGCGGCGTAACCATAATTGGCGAACCAGCGAAACCGAATCGCACCCCGGGGATTGTCTCACCATGGCCAGCCGCACCGACGCCCGCAATCAGACTGATCCCCTGGACAATCTCGGCCGGCGCTTCGCGGCAACCCGTCGCCTGTCGCTCGATCTCGTCGCAACGCTTTCCGACGCCGACGCCAGCGCGCAGTCGATGCCCGACGCCTCGCCCGCCAAATGGCACCTCGCGCACACGACATGGTTCTTCGAAACCTTCATCCTGCGCGACCATGTGCCGGGCTATGCGCTGTTCGATGATCGCTACCCCTTTCTGTTCAACAGCTATTATGAGGCGGAGGGGCCACGTCATGCACGCCCGCATCGCGGCCTGCTGACGCGCCCGTCGCTGGAGGAAATCGGCGTCTGGCGCGCGCATGTCGATGCCGCGGTCCAGCTTGCCTTGCCCAAACTCCCGGCGGGTGCGCTGGCGCTCGTCGACCTCGGCATCCATCACGAACAGCAGCATCAGGAATTGCTGCTCACCGATTTGAAGCATCTCTTCGCGCAAAATCCGCTCGGCCCCGCCGTGTGGGAAACGCAAATCGCGCGTGAAGTTACGCCGTTTTCAGCGATGAAATGGATCAGCGGCGCCGATGGGGTCACTGCGGTCGGGCACGACGGCACCGGCTTTGCCTTCGACTGCGAAGGTCCGCGGCACGACGCGCTGCTTCCCCCGCACGCGCTTGCCAGCCGCCCGGTCAGCAATGGCGAGTGGCAGGAATTCATCGCCGACGGCGGCTATCATACCCCCTCGCTGTGGCTCAGCGATGGCTGGGCGTGGGTGCAGGCCGAGCACATCGAGGCCCCCGCCTATTGGCGGGACGGCCAGAACTTCACCCTGTCGGGCTGGCAGGATATCGACCCCGCCGCGCCGGTGACGCACATCAGCTTCTTCGAGGCCGACGCCTTCGCGAGCTGGGCCGGCGCGCGTCTCCCGACCGAACAGGAATGGGAAGCCGCGGCGGCGGCATTCGACCCGACCGGCGGGCAGCAGCTCGATGCCGCCGGGCCGGTCCAGCCGCGGGCTTCGGTCGATGACACGGGTCTGCAACAGATGTTCGGCAGCGTGTGGGAATGGACCGGCAGCGCCTATCGTCCCTATCCCGGCTTCCGCGCCGCGCCCGGCGCGGTCGGCGAATATAATGGTAAGTTCATGAGCGGCCAGTTCGTGCTGCGCGGCGGCAGCTGCGCGACCCCGCGCGGCCATTTGCGCGCCTCCTACCGCAACTTCTTCTATCCCCACCAGCGCTGGCAATTCACCGGCGTGCGGCTCGCAAAGGATTTTTGACATGGGCGTTGTGCGCAATCTTAGACAAGTTGCGGCCGACGACGCGGGCGTGGATGTCGCCTTTCGCGCCGACGTCCACGCTGGCCTTTCGCAAAGGCAGAAGGCGATTCCCGCGCGTTGGTTCTACGACGCGACGGGCTCGGCGCTGTTCGAGGATATCACCGCGCTCCCCGAATATTATCCGACGCGCAGCGAAACCGACCTGCTCACGCGCCACGCTGCCGACATCGCAGCGGCGACCGGACGGGGCCGCGCGGTCGTCGAACTGGGGTCGGGCAGCTCGACCAAGACGCCGCTGCTTCTCGATGCGATCGACCCCGGGGCTTATGTCCCCGTCGATATTTCGGGCGATTTCCTTCGCGACAGCGCCGAAGCCCTTGCGGCACGCTTCCCGGGAATAGCCATCTATCCCGTCGAGGCCGACTTCACGCAGAAGGTCGAATTGCCGCGCGAAATCTGTCCGCTTCCAAAGCTCGGTTTCTTTCCCGGTTCGACGATCGGCAATATGGTCGCGCGCACCGCGATCGACCTGCTCCGCAACTGGCGCAGCGCGCTCGGTGACGGCGCGATGATGCTGATCGGCGTCGACCGGGTCAAGGACATTGGCGTTCTCGAACGCGCCTATGACGATCCGGCCGGGGTAACAGCGGCGTTCAACCTCAACCTGCTCGAGCGGATCAACCGCGAGCTCGGGGGGAACATTCCGGTCGAGAATTTCGCCCACCGCGCAGTGTGGGACGATGTCCACGCACGGATCGAAATGCACCTTGTCGCGGCGTGCGACATGGAACTCACTGTCGACGGCCACACCTATCGCATGGCGAAGGACGAGACGATCCACAGCGAGAATAGCCATAAATATGGCCCACGCGATGCGAGTCTGCTGCTCCGTGCAGGCGGCTGGACCCCGATCACCACATGGGACGATGTCGATCCTGCCTTTGCGCTGATCCTTGCCGAGGCGACCGAGTTCCGTTCCGCCCCCTGACGCGCGCCCTTGACGCAAGCAGCCGACGCCGTAGGGCACAGCCACGGTTTCAGCGAAAGGGTTTATCATGATCGTCGGCGTTATCGGAGCGGGACAGATGGGTGCGGGCATCGCGCAGGTGTCGGCGGGCGCTGGCCACGACGTGCTTCTCTCCGACATCGATATCGCGCGGGCCGAGGCGGGCAAGACGGGCATAGCCAAGGCGCTCGGCCGCTTGGTTGCAAAGGAGAAAATCAGCCAGGCCGACGCCGACGCGCTGCTCGCCCGCATCACGCCGGTCGCCGATCACAGCGCCTTTGCCCCCGCCGATCTCGTCATCGAGGCGGCTACCGAGCGCGAGGAGATCAAGCGCGCGATCTTCGCCAGCGTCGGCCAGCATCTGTCGTCGGCCGCGATCCTCGCCAGCAACACCAGCTCGATCCCGATCACCCGCCTGGCCCAGGCCGCGCCCGATCCGGCGCGCTTCATCGGCGTTCATTTCTTCAACCCGGTGCCGGTGATGGGCCTGATCGAACTGATCCGCGGCCTTGCGACCAGCGACGACACGCTGGCGAAGGTCGAAGCCTTTGGCCGCGGGCTGGGCAAGGAAATCGTCCATGCGAACGACGCGCCGGGTTTCATCGTCAACCGCGTGCTGATGCCGATGATCAACGAGGCGGTGTTTGCTTTGGGCGAAGGCGTGGCGACGATGCAGGACATCGACGCCGGTTGCCGCCTCGGTCTCAACCATCCGATGGGCCCGATCACGCTGGCCGACTTTATCGGGCTCGATACCTGCCTCGAGATCATCCGCGTCCTCTACAGCGGCACCGGCGATCCGAAATTCCGTCCTGCGCCCTTGCTGGTCCAATATGTCGATGCGGGCTGGGTCGGGAAAAAGGCGGGCCGCGGCTTTTACGACTGGTCGGGAGCCGAACCGGTCCCCACGCGTTAGCTTAGGGTGCTGTCAGGGGGCAGCGAAGGAGGCGTCAAATGCACAAGAAAATTCTCGTTACATTGTCAGCCACCGGAATGGCCGCCGCGCTCATCCTTTCTGGCCCATCGCTGGCGCAGTCCGGGTCTCCGGAAGATTCGACCATCAAGGACACCGCCAACAAGGTGACCGAACCCTTTGACGGCAAGGAAGCCCCGGCCAAACTGGTGGCCGTTCAGGGCGATCCTTATTCCTTGGCGGGTATGCGCAAATGCGCCGCGATCCAGCAAGAAATCGTCGAACTCGACGAAGTGCTTGGCCCCGACGTCAACGAAACCGAAGAACAAAGCAGGGCGAAAAAGCGCGAGCGCACCGCGGGCCGGGTAGCCGGCAGCGTCGCTGGGTCGATCATTCCATTTCGCAGTCTGATCGGAGAAATCACCGGCGCCAATGCCGAACGCCGCCGCTATGCCGAAGCCGTCTATGCCGGAACTGTGCGGCGCGGCTTCCTGAAAGGCGTCGGGCTGGAGCGCGGTTGCAAGGCGCCAGCCCGACCTTGAAATACTGACGGCGAGGGGAGGGGTTTTCCATGAACGTCGACAATATCCGCAGCTTCACCGTCGGTGTGGCGCAAGCTGCTCTCGACGATCTGCAAGACCGCCTGGCGCGCACGCGGTGGCCAGAGAAGGAAACGGTCGACGACTGGGATCAGGGCATTCCGCTTTCCTATGCGCAGGACCTCGCGGCCTATTGGCGCGACGAATATGACTGGCGATCCATCGAAGCACGACTAAATGCGCTGCCCAATTACCTCGCGACAATCGACGGCCTAGACATCCATCTCCTGCATATCCAGTCGGCCAATCCCGCCGCGCGGCCGCTGATCCTGACGCATGGCTGGCCAGGGTCGGTCCTCGAATTCCTCGACGTGATCGAGCCGCTTTCGGCCGATTATCATCTCGTGATTCCGTCGCTTCCTGGCTATGGCTTTTCGGGCAAACCCGTCGAGGCCAAATGGAGCGTCGAGCATATTGGCGCGGCGTGGGACGCGCTGATGCTGGCGCTCGGCTATGACCGTTATTTTGCGCAGGGCGGCGATTGGGGCAGCGCGGTGACCTGCGCGATCGCGATGAACCATGCCGATCATTGCGCGGGTATCCACGTCAACATGGTGGTCGGCGCCCCGCCGCCCGACCTGATGACCGACCTTTCCGATGGCGAGAAACTCTATCTTGCTCGCTTCGGCTGGTATCAGGCGAAGGACAGCGGTTATTCGACCCAGCAAGCGACGCGGCCGCAGACGATCGGCTATGCGCTCACCGATTCACCCGTGGGGCAGATGGCGTGGATCGCCGAAAAATTCCACGGCTGGACCGATTGCGGGCACCAGCCCGGCGGTCAGTCGATCGGCGGCCACCCTGAAAATGCGCTGTCGCGCGACGCGATGCTCGACACCGTCAGCCTTTACTGGCTGACGGCAAGCGCCGCGTCATCGGCGCGGCTTTATTGGCACAGCTTTCGCAATTTTTCGGCGGGTGAAATCCTCGTGCCAACGGGATGCAGCCTGTTTCCGAACGAGATCATGCGGCTGTCGCGGCGCTGGGCCGAGCGGCGTTACCAGAATATCGTCTATTGGAACGAACTGACAAGCGGCGGGCATTTCGCCGCGTGGGAACAGCCCGAACTGTTCGTGGGCGAAGTCCGCGCCGCGCTGGCGAAGATGGACCTCTGACCTGCCCGCGGGTCAGCGCGGTACCATCACTTGGCGACAGGTCTCAGGTGACGAGCGCAGCGCGGTGTTCCACATTGCCTCATTGCCCTTGGTATGAAGTCGCCAACCCGCGCGGTTTTCGTACATCGCTCCACTCGCCGCGGGCGCCGAGCGCAGGAGTTGCGCGCGCGCCCCATTTACGCCGACCAACGCACCATCGCCGACAAAATCGACCTTGAGCCGGGTGCCGCGGTCGCACTCATAATAGGTGCTGACTCCCGGCCCACCCACCGACATGCAAGCCGAAAGCGACAATAGGGCGGCGCCGAACATAACGAACTTTATCGTCGTCATCGCCGCTCCCTTCAATAACCCGAACGGACGCACAGCACGTCGGCAAGGTAAACGCGCCCGCTGACCGTTTCCATATGCTCGCGTGCCGACCCGTTCCAGCCGATCGAACGGCACCAGGTATCGGCGGTCTGCGCGGCGCAATTGGCAGTTGCAGAGCCGCGGGCGCAGGCGAGGACGCGGTAGTTGCGCTCCGCTGGCTGTGTATGGAATTCGGCGAAATTGCCGCGCGCGACCTGGTCATTGGCGGGCGGGCCCGGATTCCAGCCGCCACCGCCACCGCCTCCAACCGGACGGATCGACTGGATGGTGAGGCCGCGCAGGACATTGTTCAGCATCGGTGTGTCGCGATCGACCGTCCGGCAATTGCCGCGATAGCGCGTCCTTTCGCACAATTCCCAGCGGCCGTTCGGAACGCGGATCGAATTCACCGGCCAGGCGAGGCCAAGGTTCGGCTTTTCCTCGCCGACAAACACTGCGGGACCGCGATAGCCGGCATCGCGATAAATGGTGGCTTCGGGCGGGCGATCGGGGCGGTAGCGTTCGGTCTCGGCAGTCTGCGCGTAGGAGGTGGCGAGAAAGCCCGCCCCTATCGACGCCGCAGCCGCAGCAAGGATCGACAAACGATAAGCGGTTTTCATGACACCCTCCCATTTTGCGAAACGCGACCCGGGGTTCATTATATATATACGAAGATTACGTCATTCGCGGGCAGCTTGCAAACCCTCCCAATCAGGTGTGCCAGTCTGGCAGGACCTGAGGGCCGATCAGGGCGTCTGGTCGAGTTCCGCCGTCGGTGCGGTCGGTGGAGCCGCCTCGGGAGCGGGCGCCGTGACGGCGGGTGTCGCTGGCGGCGGCGCGGCGAGCGGCGGCGCCACACCGAGCATCAGCCCAGCGAGCGCCGCCGACATCAGGTTCGACAGGCTGCCCGCGAGCAATGCCTTGAGGCCGAGCTTCGCGATCATCGGGCGCTGGTTCGGGGCGAGCCCGCCGGTCACCGCCATCTGGATCGCGATCGAGCTGAAATTGGCGAAACCGCACAGGGCAAAGGTCGCGATCGCGACCGCCGCGGCGGACATTTCGCCCTGAGCCCGGCCAAGATCGATGAAGGCGACGAATTCGTTGAGCACGACCTTGCTGCCGAACAGCCCGCCGACCACCGCGCTCTCCTCCCATGGCACCCCCATCAACCACATGACAGGGCGGAAGATCGCGCCGATGATCGCCTGGAACGACAGGCCCTCGACCCCGAACCAGCCGCCGATGCCCGCGAGCAGCCCGTTGGCGAGCGCGACCAGCGCGACGAACGCCATCACCATCGCGCCGACCGCGACTGCGAGCTTGACCCCGGTCTGCGCGCCCTGCGCGGCGGCCATGATGATGTTGGCGGGCTTTTCCTCGTCATGGCTCGCCTCGGGCATCACGACGGGTTCGATGCCGATGTCCTTGGGATCGTCGGGCATCATGATCTTTGCCATCAGGATGCCCCCTGGCGCCGACATGAAACTGGCGGCGAGCAGATAGGGGAGGAGATGCGGGCCGATCATCCCTGCATAGGCGCCAAGGATCGTACCCGCGACGCCCGCCATGCCGACGGTCATTATGGTGAACAGCTGCGGCGGGGTGAGGCCGGCGAGATAGGGGCGGATGACAAGCGGCGATTCGGATTGGCCGACGAAGATGTTCGCCGCGGCACCGAGGCTTTCGACCTTGGTGATGCCGGTGACCTTCTGGATCGCGCCGCCGACCCATTTGATGATCAGCTGCATGATGCCGAGATAATAGAGCACCGAGATCAGCGAGGCGAAGAAGATTATCACGGGCAGCGCGCCGATCGCGAACACCGCCTTGCCATAGGGTGCCTGCGTCAGCACGTCGCCGAACAGGAATCTTGTGCCCTCGTCGGCATAGCTCAAGAGGTTCGACACGCCGTTCGACATCGCCTGGATCACCGCGCGGCCCCAAGGCGTGCCGATGACGAGCACCGCGAAACCGGCCTGGAGCAGGAAGGCAGGAATTACGATACGCGGGCGGATCCAGCGGCGGTTCGACGAAAAAAGCACGGCAATCGCAAGCAATGCGACGATACCAAGCAAACCGATCAGGCGTTCCATAATGTCTGTGCGTCCCCCGCAAATTGATACCCGTGTCTAGCGGGCTTTGGCGGTGGGGCAAGTCTGTGCCGATGCGGCACCTTTCCACCCGCCGCAAAAGCGATTAAGCGGCCTCGATGGAAAATAGCTCCTCGCGCCTGATCGCGCCTTCGCTGCTGCTGTTCGCAATCCTCTACGGCGGGATGGTTCCGCTCGGCGGTTTCCTCGGCGCGAAACAGGTCGCGCTTGGCCCGCTCGCGGTCGAGGCCGGGATTTTCCCCTTTCTGACACTGATCGCGATCTCCAGCGGCATCGCCGAACTGCACGGCCGCGCCGTCGCGGACAAGCTGGTCCGGTTCGGTTTCATTCCGCTCATTCTCGCGATCATCCTGACCGTTTTCGTGCTGCAACTGCCGACCGATGAGGGGATGTACGAGCCTGCGAAAGAAGCCTTTCCGATCATCGTCGGGCAGGGCTGGCGGATGATGGCGGCGGGCATATTGGCCTATGGCGTGTCGGTCAGCCTCAACGTCTGGATTTTTGCGCGGATGACCGCGAACAACGGCCGGCTGCTGCCGCTGCGCGGTTTTGTCGCGGCGGCGCTCAGCCAGATCATCGATACATTGATCTTCATCACGGTCAGCTTCTATGGCGTGCGCCCGATCGCCGATCTGATGATCGGCCAGATGATCGCCAAGGTCGTCCTTTCGGCGGTGATGGTGCCCTTGATGGTGATGGCGGTGGTCGCGATCGGCCGCAAGATGGACGCCAAAGCCGAACTGCCGGCAGGATGATGACGATGACCGATCCCTCGACAATGCCCGACCTGCTCGCCAAGGCCGAAACGCTCGTCGAAGCACTGCCCTATCTGCAGCGTTATGCCGGCGAGACTTTCGTGATCAAATATGGCGGCCATGCGATGGGCGACCCCGAGGCGCAGCGCGACTTCGCCGAGGATGTCGTCCTGCTGAAAGCCGTCGGCATCAACCCGGTCGTCGTCCATGGCGGCGGGCCGCAGATCGGCGCGATGCTGAAGCAGCTCGGGATCGAATCGACCTTTGTCGGGGGGCTCCGCGTCACCGATGCCGCAACCGCCGAGGTCGCCGAGATGGTGCTGGCGGGCAAGATCAACAAGGAAATCGTCGGCTGGATCGCCGCTCTGGGCGGCCGCGCGGTCGGCATTTCGGGCAAGGATGCCAATCTCGTGCTCGCCGAAAAGGTCACCCGGACCGAGCCCGATCCCAATTCGGGGATCGAGCGGCACGTCGATCTGGGTTTCGTCGGCGAACCCGTCGCGGTCGACCCGACGATCCTCGTCAATCTGACGAAGGATAATTTCATTCCGATCGTCGCGCCGGTTGCGCTTGGCGCTGACGGCGCGACCTATAATATCAACGCCGACACGATGGCGGGCGCGATCGCCGGCGCGCTCGGCGCCAAACGCTTCTTCCTGCTCACCGACGTTGCCGGGGTGCTCGACAAGTCGGGCGCGCTGCTCACCGACCTCGACCGCCCGGCGATCGACACGCTGAAAGCCGACGGGACGATCACCGGCGGGATGATTCCCAAGGTTGAAACCTGCGTCGCGGCGGTCGATGCCGGGGTCGAGGCTGCGGTCATCCTCGACGGGCGCATCCCGCACGCGATGCTGCTCGAAATTTTCACCGCGAGGGGTGCGGGGACGCTCATTCACCGCTAAGAGACGCGGCAAGACCCTATTTCGGAGAAATCGCCTTGCTTCTCATGCTCCTCCAGATCGTCCACATCATCCTGACGGTCCTGTGGTGGTTCATCATCGCGCAGGCGGTGATGTCGTGGCTGATCGCGTTCAACGTCATCAACACGCACAACCAGTTCGTCGGCCAGCTTTGGACGGTCCTCGACCGGATTACCGAGCCGCTTTACCGGCCTTTCCGCCGCATCATGCCCGATTTCGGCGGGCTCGACCTGACCCCAATGCTGGTGCTGATCCTGATCATCATCATCGACGGGCCGGTGCTGAGCTATCTCGCGCGCCTTGCCTACGCCAACGGGATGGCCTGATGACTGCTGCGCAGGTGATTGACGGCAAGGCGTTTGCCGCCGGCCTGCGGGCGCGGATTGCCGAAGCGGTTCCGGCGTTCAAGGCCGCGACAGACCGCGCCCCCGGCCTTGCGGTTGTGCTCGTCGGCGACGATCCGGCGAGCGCGGTCTATGTGGGGTCGAAGGGCAAGGCGACGGTTGCTGCGGGCATGGCAAGCTTCGAGCATCGCCTGCCCGCGACCGCGACGCAGGACGTGGTGGAGGCGCTGCTTCGCCAACTCAACGCCGACGACGCGGTCGACGGCATCCTGCTCCAGCTGCCACTACCCAGCCATCTCGACGAACAGGCGGCGGTCGCGACGATCGATCCCAACAAGGATGTGGACGGGCTGACCCCGGTCAGCGCCGGGCGCCTCGCGCTCGGCATCCCCGGCATGGTGCCGTGCACCCCCTATGGTTGCCTGCTGCTGCTGCAGGACCGGCTTGGAGACCTGTCGGGCAAGGATGCGATCGTCGTCGGCCGGTCGATCCTCGTCGGCAAACCGATGGGGCAGTTGCTGCTTGGCGCCAATGCTACCGTGACGATGGCGCATAGCCGGACCAAGGATCTGCCTGCGCTTGTTCGCCGCGCCGACATTGTCGTCGCGGCGGTCGGGCGCGCGGAGATGGTGAAGGGCGACTGGATCAAGCCCGGCGCAATCGTCATCGATGTCGGTATCAACCGCCTGCCGCCCGCCGACGGTGCGGCGAAGGGGCGGCTCGTCGGCGACGTCGATTATGACAGCGTCGCCGCGGTCGCCGATGCGATCACGCCGGTTCCGGGCGGTGTGGGCCCGATGACCATCGCATGCCTGCTGCGCAACACGCTCGTCGCCGCGCACCGCCGCGCCGGGCTCGCCGATCCGGAGGGTTTTTGATGCATCGCCTGCTGATTCCCGCACTCGCTCTATCGATGCTCGCGGGATGCGCCTCGGGTCCCGACGATATCCGCAACCGGCCGCTTGGGCCGAACCCCAGTGCCTTCATCGCCGCCGAGATCGGCTTTGCCCGTCTGGCGCAGGACAAGGGGCAATGGACGGCGTTTCGCGAAACCGCTGCGCCCGAAGCGGTGATGTTTGTTCCGCAGCGCGTGATGGCGCGCGACTGGCTGAAGTCGCAGAAGGATCCCGCCGAGGCGGTGAAATGGCAGCCGCATGCGGTCTATGTCAGCTGCGACGGCAATGCCGGCGCGACGACGGGCGCGTGGCAGAAAGGGTCGGCGAACGGCTATTTCACGACCGTCTGGCTGCGCGATCCCAAGAAGGGCAAGCTTAGCTGGATCCTCGACCATGGCGATGGCCTGACGAGCGCGCGCGAAGCCCCCGAATTCATCGCATCGAAGCAGGCGGTCTGCGGCTCGCGTCCTGCGGTGCCGATCGAAGCGGGCGGCGAGGGCGAGGATATGGCGGTCGGCCTGTCGCCCGATCAGACGTTGAGCTGGACGTCGATCGTGCGCGCCGACCAGTCGCGCCGCGTGACGATCCGTCTGTGGGACGGCAAGGCGATGGCGGTGGTCATCGACGATCAGGTCGCGGCGCCGAAGCAGCCATGATCGACCTGTTCATCTCGGCCTTTGTCACGCTGTTCGTGGTCATCGACCCGCCGGGCTGCGCGCCGATCTATGCCAGCCTGACGACGGGCGCGAGCGCGGCGCAGCGGCGTTCGATGGCGATCCGCGCGACGTTGATCGCCGGGTGCATTCTCGTCTTTTTCGCGATGTTCGGCGAAGCGCTGCTGAGCTTCCTGCATATTGACCTCGACAGTTTCCGTATCGCGGGCGGCATCATGCTGTTCATCATCGCGATCGACATGGTGTTCGAAAAGCGCACTGAACGCCGCGAGCAGCGCGCCGAAAAAGTGCTCGCGACCCCCGAGGTCGACGATGTCTCGGTCTTTCCCATGGCGATGCCGATGCTGGCGGGGCCGGGGTCGATCGCGTCGGTGATGCTGCTCGTGTCGCAGAATAGCGGGATCGACCGCGCCTTCGTCATTTTCGGCGCATTGCTGCTCGTGCTGTTGTTGACGCTCGGCGCGCTGCTCGCGGCGGGGCCGTTGATGCGGATTATCGGCAACAAGGGCGAAGCGGTGATCACCCGCCTGCTCGGCGTCCTGCTCGCCGCGCTTGCCGCGCAGTTCGTCATCGACGGGGCCAAGGCGAGCTTCAACCTCGGCTGACGTGAAAAGGGCGCCGCCTTTCGGCGACGCCCTATTTTTTCCACGGGAATGGAAACTCTTATTGCGCCGCGTTGACGTCTGATTGGGTTACCGGCGCAATGCGGATTTCGACGCGGCGGTTACACTGATAATCGGCCTCGCCGCGTTCGGGCGAGCATTTGAGCTGCGATTCGCCATAGCCGAGCGTTGCCATGCGCGCGCGCTGGATACCGCGGCCCGCCAGATAATCGGCGACCGAAGCGGCGCGGCGTTCGGACAGGCCCTGGTTATAGGTGTCGCTGCCGGTCGAATCGGTGTGGCCATAAACGTCGATATAGGTGCTGGGATATTCCGCGAGCGTCGAGGCGACATTGTCGAGCGCGCTGCGGAACTGCGATTTCACCATCGCGCTGTTGAGGTCGAAGGTCACATCGCCCGGCATGTTGAGCACGAGCTGGTCGCCCTGGCGTTCGACGTCGATGCCGGTGCCCGCGGTACGCTCGCGCAGCTTCTTTTCCTGCTGATCCATATAATATCCGACGCCCGCACCGGCGACCGCGCCGATACCCGCGCCGACGATTTCCTCGGTCCGGCTGTTGCGCCCGCCGATCAGGTCGCCGAGCAGATAGCCGCCGAGCGCGCCGCCGACGCCGCCGATTGCAGCCTTCGAAATCTTGCGTTCGCCGGTCACCGGATCGGTGACGCAGCCAGTGAGGGTCATCGCACCCAATGCGGCGATGGTGGTCAGCTTGATCGTGTTGATATTCATTATGTCGCTCCCTTATTCGGCGGCTGCTTATGGTCCTTGGCATTCCGCCGTTCATGCCGATAACATATGGCTGGCGATCTAGTTCCAGAATCCGGCTGAACGATAACTGAGCCAGGTGTTCAGGCGCCATTGTGCATCGCGGCGGCTTTGTCCTATAAGCCCGGCATGACCGACGTAGACAGGGGCCGGGCGCCGACCCGCCGCACGACTGCCCAATGACCCCTTTTCCCTGGTCCGATGTAGCGATCATCGCGGTCCTTGTCCTTCTCAACGGCGTTTTCGCCATGTCCGAACTGGCGATCGTGTCGGCGCGCGACCCCCGCTTGCAGGCGGCCGAAAAGCGTGGCAGCCGCGGTGCGAAAATCGCGCGGCAACTGACAGCGGATCCGGGGCGCTTTCTGTCGACGGTGCAGGTCGGCATCACGTTGATCAGCATCCTCGCCGGCGCCTATTCCGGTGCCAGCCTGGGCGGACCGGTCGGTGAGCGGTTGCAGGCGCTGTTCGGATTCGACGACGAGACCGCGCTGACGGTCGGCTTCGCCGTCGTAATTGCGGTCACTACTTATTTCTCCCTGATCGTCGGCGAGCTGGTGCCCAAGCAATTTGCACTGCGTGCGCCCGAACCGATCGCCATTTTCATTGCGCTGCCGATGCTGTGGCTGTCGAAAATCGGCGCGCCGCTGGTGTGGTTGCTCGATCGCAGCTCGGCGCTCGTGTTCCGCATATTGGGTCTCAACCGCGAATCCGAAGACCGGGTGACCGCCGAGGAACTTCACCTGATCGTCGCCGAAGCCTCGAAATCGGGGGTGATCGAGGAAAGCGAGCGCGCGATCATTTCGGGCGTCGTGCGCCTCGCCGACCGGCCGGTGCGTGAGGTGATGACCCCCCGCATCGATGTCGACTGGATCGATATCGCGGCGGACGCCGATGCCGTGCGCGCCAAATTGCTGGAAAGCCCCCACACGCGGCTGCCCGTGGCGCGCGGGTCGGTCGACGACATCGTCGGCGTGGTCCAAGCGCGCGATATCGCCGCGGCGCTGTTCCGCGGCGAAGCGCTCGACGTTGACCGACTGACCCGGTCGGCGAAGGTCATTCACGACCAGATCGACGCGATGGACGCACTCGAGGCCCTGCGCGTCGCCGACGTGCCGATGCTGTTCGTCCATGACGAATATGGCCATTTCGAAGGGCTGGTGACCCCCGCCGACCTGCTCGCGGCGATCGCGGGCGAATTCGCGTCGGATCAGGACATCGGCAGCGAGCCGTTCGTTGTCGAACGCGACGACGGCAGCCTGCTGATTGCGGGCTCGATGCCCGCCGACCAGATGGCCGAGCGGCTGGGGATCGAACTCGGCGACGACCGCGATTACGCGACCGCTGCAGGCCATGCGCTTGCGATCCTCAAACATCTGCCCAAGGAAGGCGAACGCTTCACCGACAAGGGGTGGCGGTTCGAGATCGTCGATATGGACGGACGCAAGATCGACAAGCTGCTGGTCACAGAGCTACGCAAGCCAAAGGATGACGAAGCCGAGTAAGGCAGGGCATGGGCGCGGCGGCGCCACGGCCGTGCAAAACCATATTCCTCTTTAACGCATAGTGGCCTGCTTTGGGGTGGTCAGCCGCCATTGTCGTTTTCGGTTATGCCGAGCCGGGGCCGCGATCCGGTCAGCGCATGCGCCGGGCCATCATGCCAAAGGTCAGGAAAGGTCAGCCTATTGCAGTGCCCCATTTGTCGCGCTCGACCGACAGATGGCAGCCGGACCTTGGCCGAATCCGGCATCCGGGCAGCGACCGCTTTTGCCTGCCATTTGAAAGAGCTGACATGAAGGCTGACACAGCGGAATAATGTAGGAAAGCACTTTTTTAGAGGCGGATGGCGGCTTTGGGTTGGGGAGCGGACAGGCGGGTTCCCACGCTAGGCTACCAAAAGTGAACCCTCAAGCCTCCCCGTGGCAATCGGCACGAGTCACCGACTTTGATTTCAGGTCATACTCAACATCGATGTAGTTACATCCTCCGTCGTTAACGTCTGGCAGGGAAACGTCATCATTCAGCCATCGACGCTCTCCCGCTTTCATCCCCTCAGGAGGCGGGCAGCCCAACAAAACTTGCCCGTTTTTTGGTCCCCCCTCCAGAGTACGGCTGCAAAATCGCTCGTCAGGCTTGTCGTCTGGAACGAAATAGAAAGCCACGACGCGAGTGGATGAAGCATATTTATAAGTGCGAGAAAAATGGTTCAGCGGCCTCGCCCCTGAAGGCATTTGGACACCCTGTTCAATGGCTTCCATAATCTCTGTATGCTGAGGCTGTTCGGATGACGTGCATCCGGCAATCAGGAATATTGGCGCGAGAGATAAATGGAACTTCATGTTCGCAACTTTCGACGCCCCCTTGCCTGTACGCAAGTGGGTATCTGCCAGTGTCCGCAATCGGTCGCTAACCGACCCTAGAGCTCGCCGCCGAGCGCGCCATATTTCGCCTCGAACCCGGCTTTGTCGCCGCGGGCCAGATAACCCGCTTGGTCGACGATATTGTCGCGGGCGATGCGGCCCTGGAAGGTGCCGAGCTGGAGATCGACGCGCGCGATGTCGGCGTCGGTCCAGTCGGCGATCTGGCGGAAGCTGGTGACGCCGAGGCCGTTCAGCAGCACGACGAGCTTGGGCCCGACGCCTTTCAGCAATTGCAGATTGTCAGGGCCGGTTTTGGGCGCCTTGGCCGCCGCCGGAGCGGGCGTGGCGGCGGGTGGCGGCGGAACGGTCGGCTCTTCGGGAATGGTGGCGGCCGCCTTTGCGGGAGCCGGTTTTGCGGGCTTTTTGGCTGCGGGCTTGGCGGCCGCCTTGGTCGGGGGTTTTGCCGCCGGTTCCTTGACCGTGGTTTTCTTCGCGGCAGGCTTGGCGGCCGCCTTTGGCTTTGCAGCAGGTTTGGGCGCCGGCGGCGCGGTTTCGGCCGTCGGTTGGACGACGGGCGCGGGCTCTGGAGTGGGTGCAGGCTCAGGGACAGGTGAAGCGGCCTTGGCGACCGGTTCTGGCGGCGGCGCAGCGGGCGCGGCAGGCTGTGGCTTTGGCTCGATCGGTTTGAAGCGCGCGGGCTCGGCGGCAATGATTTCGGGCTTTACGGGCTCGAGCGGCTTGGCGGGCTTCGCCGGTTCGACCGCCGGCGGGGCAATCTCTTCGGGTTTCGAGCGTCCAAACAGCCACCAGAGCAGCACCACGGCAACGACGAGGCCGACGACCGCGAGAATCCAGTTTTCCTGAAGCCAAATCATGATCTTCTCCCAATGTTGCGGGCAATCTATTCGGCGGCACCGACTTGGTCGACTTATATTTATCGGTCATTCGCGCTTTCGCCCGAATGGCGAGGCGCGTGTTATTCGGCTTCGCGTGCGACTTCGCGCCAGCCGATATCGCGGCGGCAGAAGCCGGTGGCAAAATCGAGCTTGTCGACCGCGGCATAGGCTCGCGCCTGCGCTTCGGTGACGGTGCGGCCGGTCGCGGTGACGTTCAGAACGCGGCCGCCCGCAGCGACGATCTGAGCGCCAGCGCGCGCCGTGCCCGCATGAAAAACGCGCACCCCACCCGTTTCGGCGTCGGCAATGCCGTGGATCGCGCCGCCCTTTTCGGGGGCGGCGGGGTAGCCTTTCGCGGCCATCACGACCGTTAGCGCATAATCGCTGGCGAAGGCGGGCGGGGTGGCGCTCGCGAGGGCGCCGGTCGCCGCCGCGTAAAGTAGCGCGGCGAGGTCGCCCGCATAACGCATCATCAGGACCTGGCATTCGGGATCGCCGAAACGGCAATTATATTCGATCAGTTTCGGGCCCTGCGCGGTGAGCATCAGCCCCGCAAAGAGCACGCCGACATAGGGCGTGCCTTCGGCGGCGAGCGTCGCCACGGTTGGGCGAATGATGCGGTCCATCACCGCGGCTTCGAGTTCGGGAGTGAGAACGGGGGCGGGGCTGTAGGCGCCCATGCCGCCCGTATTCGGTCCGGTGTCGCCGTCGCCGACGCGCTTGTGATCCTGTGCGCTGCCGAACGCGATCACGTCGGTGCCGTCGGAAAGCGCGAAGAAGCTCGCTTCCTCGCCGGTCATAAATTCCTCGATCACCACTTCGGCGCCCGCGCTGCCGAACGCGCCGCCCATCATGTCGTCGATCGCGGCTTCCGCTTCTTCGACTGTTTCGGCGATGATCACGCCCTTGCCCGCGGCGAGGCCGTCGGCCTTGATCACGACGGGGATCGAAAAACCTTCGAGGACCGCGAGCGCCTCGTCGGCGCTGGTGCAGCGGACATAGGCGGCGGTCGGGATGCCGGCGCGCGCGCAAAGATCCTTGGTGAAGCCCTTTGACCCTTCGAGCCGCGCGGCGGCCGCCGACGGGCCGAACGCCGGAATGCCGATTTCGCCGAGGCGGTCGGCGAGCCCCGCGACGAGCGGCGCTTCGGGGCCGACGACGACGAAATCCACGCCATGCGCCTTTACGAAGGCGATCAGCCCGTCCAGATCGTCGGCGGCGATGGCGACGCATTCGGCGTGCGCTTCGATCCCCGGGTTGCCCGGTGCGGCATAGAGCTTGGCGCAGCTTGGCGATTGTGCCAACTGCCAGCTGAGCGCATGTTCGCGGCCCCCCGATCCGACCAGCAGGATATTCATGTCAGTCCCTTTTCCCGATACGGCGTCCGATAGCGACACGCCCGCGCGGCTGTTAGCCGAGGGCGCGCCCGGCGACAATGTTGGCTTGTCGCCATCCGGCGACGGGGCACCGCCGCTGTCGGTCAGCCAATTGTCGGCGGCGATCAAGCGGACGGTCGAGGACGGCTTCGCGCGCGTGCGCGTGCGGGGCGAATTGTCGGGAACGAAACGCGCGGCGTCGGGGCATTTCTATGCGGCGCTGAAAGACGATAATGCGCTGATCGACATGGTGATGTGGAAGGGGCAGGCGGCGCGGCTCGCCTTCCGGCCCGAGGACGGGATCGAGGTGATCGCGACCGGGAAGCTCACCACCTATCCGGGGCGCTCCAAATATCAGCTCGTCGTCGATACGCTCGAAGTCGCGGGCGAGGGCGCGCTGATGCTGCTGTTCGAGAAGCTGAAGGCGCGGCTCGGCGCCGAGGGGCTGTTCGACCGCGACCGGAAATATGAGCGGCTGCCCTATCTGCCGCGCACCATCGGCGTGGTGACGTCGCCGACCGGCGCGGTGATTCGGGACATCCTCCACCGGCTCGCCGATCGCTGCCCGACGCATGTCATCGTGTGGCCGGTGCTGGTCCAGGGTGACGGCGCGGCGGCGCAGGTCGCGAACGCGATCCGCGGTTTCGATGGACTGGAAGCCGGCGGGCCGGTGCCGCGTCCCGATCTGGTCATCGTCGCGCGTGGCGGCGGGTCGATCGAGGATCTTTGGGCGTTCAACGAAGAGGTCGTCGTGCGCGCGATCGCCGATTGCCGCATCCCGACGATCAGCGCCGTGGGGCACGAGACCGATGTGACGCTGGCCGACTATGCCGCCGACGTCCGCGCGCCGACCCCGACCGCGGCGGCCGAAATGGCGGTGCCGGTGCGCGCCGAACTCATGTCACAACTCGCGACGTGGAACGGGCGGATCATCGGCGCCGCGAACCGCCATCAGGCACTGGCGGGCGAGCGGCTGACCGCGCTCGCGCGCCACCTGCCGAAGCGCGATGCGCTCTATGCGCCGCAGCGCCAGCGGCTCGACGATGCGGGCGAGCGGCTCGACCGCAGCCAGCGCCACCGGCTGGCGGTGATTTCGGAACGGCTCGCAACACGCGGCGCGGCGCTGCGTCCCGCACTGCTCGCGCGGCGCTGGGATCGCGACCGGGCGCAGCTTGAAGGGCTCGGGCGATTGCTCGACAGCCTCGATCCGCGCGCGCTGCTGTCGCGCGGCTATGCGATGGTGCGCGACGCGGGCGGCGCGATCGTCACGACCGCCGCCAAGGCGCGGGCCGCGGGTCACCTCCGGCTGCAATTCGCCGACGGCGAGGTGCCGGTTCAGGTGGGCGGGGGCGAAGGACCACCCGCGCCGTCGCCACGACCGGCTCGCAAGCCGTTCGCGGAGCCCAAGCGAGGGCAGGGCGAGCTTTTCTGAGGTCGCCCAAGGGACCGGGGGGTGGCCGCGCGGCGCGATGCTGGTATAGTCGCGGCAATGACCTGCCGCCGAATGGATAGAGAATCATGTTGATCGCCAGCCGAAACCGCCTTGCCCGCCTTCAGTACGGACCGAATGGTTTTCGCGTCCTCGCCCCTGGCGACCATGTGCTGTGCGCGGTGAGCGGCGCACCGATCGGGCTCGACGAGCTGCGTTACTGGTCGGTCGCGCGGCAGGAGCCCTATGCGACCGCCGAGATATCGGTTCAGGCCGAACTGGACGCCGCGCGCAAGGCATGAGTTTTGCGACGGATTGGCCGCGGTACGGGGCGGCATTTGCGCTGTTGATCGTCGCGGCGGGCTGTGTTCCGGCGGCCGGAACCGATACTGAGCCCGCGCCGCGCCCGGCCGTCGTTACACCTCCCCCTCCACCCGCGCCGCCGCGCGCGCCGGTTCGTTCAGACTTCACGCTGACGGGGCTCGCAGAGCAAGGCGCGGCGATGGTCGGCCAAGCGCCGAGCAATACGCGGACGCTGACCCTCGACGGCAAGGCGATTCCGGTCGCCGCTGACGGCCGTTTCCTCATCGCGTTCGACCGCGATGCCGGCGCGCGTGCGCGGCTGGTCGCGACGCTGGATGACGGGCGGCTGATCGAACGCGCCATCGCGGTCGCGGCAGGAAGCTGGCGGCTCGAGCATATCAACGCGCCCTATCGCGGCAGCGCATCGAGCGACGCCGAATTCCAGCGCCGCCGCCCTGCCGAGCTCGCGCAGATTGCTGCGGCGCGGAACAGGCAGGTCGATTCGGACGGCTGGCGGCAGACATTCCGCTGGCCGGTCACCGGGCGCCTCTCCGGCCTCTTCGGGTCGCAGCGCGTCTATCAGGGCAAGCCCGGCACCTATCATAGCGGCACCGATGTCGCGGTGCCCGCCGGAACGCCCTTCGTCGCGCCTGCCGACGGCGTTGTGGTGCTCGCGGCGAGCGAGCCGTTCACGCTCGAGGGCAATTTGCTGATCGTCGATCATGGCATGGGACTGTCGAGCGCGTTCCTGCACTGCCAGCGGCTCGACGTGAAGGTTGGCGACCGGGTCGTGCAAGGGCAGCGGCTCGGCACGGTGGGGCGGACCGGACGCGCGACGGGCCCGCATATGCACTGGGGGCTGAAATGGCGCGATGCGCGTCTCGACCCAGCCAAGCTCGCAGGGCCGATCGACCGCTGATGCCCGCTTGCCGTGGGCGAATTCGTAACCATTGAAACAATATGTCGCAGATGACGCGCTGCAGCATATTGTGTTTCGCAGATTCCCATACTTGTTGCAAATACGTCACAATCGCCTCTGAAACGGCCGATTGCGCCGGGAATTCGCTTTACTCGACATGAACGAAGTTACATCCCGCACGCTATCGGGGCATCTGTGTGTGTCGGCTTTGGCCGGTTGCGCTGGGGGTCCGGGTAATTTCAATCCACCAGTAGCAAGGGACTGCACTGTGAAGAAAACCCAATATTCCAAGCTGAGGCTAGGCGCTGCGCCGCTCGTATTGAGCGTCGCCCTGGTTTCGGCTCCTGCCTTCGCGCAGGACGCCGCCGAAGAAGGTGCCGCGCAGTCGGAAATCGTCGTCACCGGCTCGCTGATCCGCAACCCGAACCTCGAACAGTCGACCCCGGTCAACGTCACGACCTCGGACACGATCGAACTGAAGCAGTCGAACGTCGCCGAAGAAGTGTTGCGCGAAATGCCCGGCGTCGTCCCGAACATGGGTTCGGCCGTCAACAACGGCAACACCGGCGGCTCGTACGTCGATCTTCGCGGCCTTGGCTCGACGCGCAACATCGTCCTTCTGAACGGCAACCGCGTCGCTCCGTCGGACGTCAATGGCCGCGTCGACCTTAACAACATCCCGCTGGCCCTGATCGAGCGCGTCGACGCGCTGACCGGCGCCGCCGTGACCACCTATGGCGCCGACGCCATCACCGGCGTGGTGAACTTTGTGACCAAGCGCGATTTCGCCGGTCTGGAAGTCACCGCTTCGAACCAGATCACCGAACAGGGCGACGGCAACGTCTTCCGCGTCGACGCCACCATCGGCGCGAACTTCGACGACGGCCGCGGTAACGCGGTTCTGAGCATCGGCTATCAGTCGGCCGACGCCGTCTATCAGGGCGCACGTCCCTTCTCGCAAAACACGCTCGACAGCTATTCGAACACCTTCATCGGTTCGGGCACGTCGGTTCCGTCGCGCTTCTCGGGCACCCGCGGCCTGACCGGCGGCGCACCGAACAGAATCGCGCAATACACGCAGACCGGCGTCGATGCCGACGGCAACCCGATCCTGACGCTGACCCCTGGCGGTGCGGCGAACGGCGGCGTGCGTCAGGTCAATGCAGGCGGCCAGGCGGTCGGCACTTTCGCGACCTACAACTTCAACCCGTTCAACATCTTCCAGACGCCGTTCGAGCGCTATAACATCTATGGCCAGGCGAACTATGAAGTGTCGGACTCGGTCGAGGTCTACACGCGCGGCATGTTCTCGAAGAACAAGGTCTCGACGATCATCGCCCCGTCGGGTTCGTTCGGCGGCACCGTCGATATCAACCTGAACAACCCGTTCCTGCCCGCGGCACTGCGTAACCAGTTCTGCGCGCTGAACGTCGCACCGGTCGTCAACGGCGTCGATGCTGCCGGCAATGCGGTGTCGGGCCAGATTGCCTATCAGGCACAGATTTCGCAGGCAGATTGCGACGCGGCAGCGACGGCAACTGGCCCGGACGATCCGGCCTATCGCACTGTCACGACGGCGCTTTCGCGTCGTACTCCGGAAGTCGGCCCGCGTATCAGCGACTATCAGACGACCTTCTTTGACTATCGCGTCGGCGCGCGTGGCGGTATCACCGACACGATCGACTGGAACATCGAAGGTGCCTATGGCGAGTCGGAAAATATCCAGACGATTCAAGGCTATACTCTCCAGTCGCGTTTCCGTGAAGCGGCGCTGTCGAACGACGGCGTAACCTGCATCAGCGGCAACACCGATTGCGTTCCCGTCAATCTGTTCGGTCCCGAAGGCTCGATCACGCCGGCAGCGGCCGATTTCCTTCAGGAAAACAGCACGTCGACCAATCGTACGTCGCTGGCCCAGGTTCGCGGCATCATCTCGGGTGACGTCGGCTTTGCCTCGCCGTTGGCGGTGCAGCCGATCGGCTTCGCAATCGGCGGTGAATATCGCAAATACACCGCGCAGCAGTCGTCGGATCTTCTCGCGAAGACTCCGGGCGAACTCGGCGGTGCGGGTGGCGCAGCTCCCGACATCGACGGTGCTTATGACGTTTATGAAGCTTATGCCGAAATCGTCGCACCGCTGGTCGAAGACAAGCCTTTCTTCGAGAGCCTGACCCTCGAAGCCGGTATCCGTTATTCGGATTACAGCATCGAAGGCGCCGGCGGCTATGACACCTGGACCTGGAAAGCCGGCGGTAGCTGGGAACCGGGCGCGGGCGTCAAGTTCCGTGGTAACTACAGCCGCGCTGTTCGTGCACCGAACATCGGTGAACTGTTCACGCCGACCAGCGTCGGCCTGACCAACCTGGGTATCGACCCCTGTGCCGGTGCGGCGCCGGTGGGCGACGCCAACCTGCGCGCGATCTGTATCGCACAGGGCGCCCCGGCCGGGACGATCGGTTCGATCACCAACCCGACCGCGGCTCAGGCCAACATCACCACCGGTGGTAACCTGAACCTGCAGCCGGAAAAGGCCGATACCTGGACGCTCGGTGTCGTGTTCCAGCCCGACTTTATCCCGCGCTTCAACGTCTCGCTTGATTATTACAACATCAAGATCAACGACGTTTTGGGCGTGCCGTTGCCGGGCGATATCATCGGTGCCTGCTTCGGTGCCAATGGTACGAACGATGCAGCAAGCGCAGCATGTACGTCGATCCGCCGTAACCCGATCACTGGCGGCCTCGACGGCGATCCGGCGACCACCCCGGGCCTGTTCGGCACGACGAACAACCTCGGTCGCCTCTACACCGACGGCTTCGACCTGTTGATGAACTACAACATGGATCTGGGCTTCGCGAGCCTCGACTGGGGCTTTGTCGGCAACTGGACCCGTCACTCGAAGTTCAACGCCAACGCCGCCGATCCCACGTCGCTGAATCGCGAATGCGTCGGCTACTACAGCGTGAACTGCTCGTTCACGGGTTCGATCCAGCCCGAGTTCCAGTTCTCGAACCGCTTCACGCTTGGCTTCGACAAGGTCGACCTGTCGCTGCTGTGGCGTTGGCAGGACAGCGTTACGTTCGAGCCAGCACAGCTGCAGGCCGATATCGACGCTGCTGTTGATGCTGGCACCGATCCGGTTACCGGCTGTCCCGATCCGACGGGCACCGATCCGAACGGTTGCGTCGTCGATCCCCAGTTCCGCAAGATCAAGGCTGCGCATTATTTCGACCTGACCGCGCGGTTCAACGTCAGCGAGAATCTGGTGTTCACGGCCACCGTGCAGAACTTGCTCGACAAGAGCCCGCCGCTGCTTGGCAACACGATCGGTTCGACGACCTACAACAGCGGCAACACCTTCCCGGCGTCGTATGACGCGCTGGGCCGTCGTTACGCCGTGTCGGCAAAGCTGAAGTTTTAGTCCTTCACGCTTCGACCAAGAATTGGGGGCGGACAGCAATGTCCGCCCCTTTTTCTATGGGTGGAGCGCGGGAGGTTGAGCGGCGACTTTGGGGTCGTGAGCTGCTATCGGCGCCCTCTCTTTCGTCATCCCGGACTTGATCCGGGATCCACGGCGGCGCCGAAGTCATGGACCCCGGATCAAGTCCGGGGTGACGATGATTAAGAGGTCTGCTTCGGTCGGAACCAGCGGTAGTCGAGGTCGACCACCAGCCTGGCCGGGGCTCAACGCGCCAGCAGCGGGGCGGGCAGGGCGAGCGGGATTCCCGCCTGATCGGCGACGGCTTCGGCCCAGCCGACGACTTGCACAATTTCTTCGCCATAGGCGGCTTCGGCGGCGGCGAGATCGCGCTGGCGTTCGCCCGCCGCAAAGGGCGCTCCCGACTTGCTGTTGCGGCCGAGCGCCGGATGATCGGCAACCGCGGCGCGGTCGCCCGCGAGCTTCAGATGGTCCATCGCCGCCGCGACCGCCGCCACGGGTGCCCGCGTCAATGTCTCGCTGTCGAGCGAGGCGATCCGGTCCGGCGCCCATGCGAGCAGCGCGGCGAATGCCTGTTGCTGGGCGAGCCAGCCCACCGCCGCGACCTGCAGGTCCGACTGGCGGAAATAGTCGCGCGCTTCGAAACCGAGCTGCACATAGCCGTCGGCCAGATAGCCTTCGAGCAGTTCGCGGCACCATAGCCGGCACCACATGCCCTTGCGCGCGACCGACAGCAGGAAATCGCGCAGCGGGGCATGGAGCAGGATCGCGCGCGCCTGCGGTCGCAGCGTCATTGCGCCGCGCGCGAGCGGATTGAAAATGTTCGACGGCTTGACGATCACCGCTTCGTCGGCGGTAAAGCCGCGGCCGAGCGTCGACAGCGCATCGTCCATCACCGCGCCATGGTCGCGCGGGGTGGCGCCACGGCGGCGCCATCCGACCATATCATTGAGCAGGACCGGTTCGGACAGGCTGGTCGCGACGCCCGGCTGGTCAAACGCCTGCGCGAGCATCGTCGATGCGCAATAGGCCGAATGGAACAGGAAATGCAGCGGCGGCCGCTGCCCTGTCATCGCCGCGCGGCAATCGGCGCGGCGTAACACGACGGGGGTGCTTTCTTCGCCCAGATGCAGATCGGTCAGGAATGGAACGGCCGCACGCGCCGCGCGATCGACGCGGCGAAAATGAAAAGCGTCGTGCCCCGGATCATAGCGATGCGCGAGCCATTCGGCATCATCGACAATAGCGGTCACGGAGGGCGCGGCGGTCATCAATCGACCTTGCCGATTGCCCCTGCCGATGGCAAGCATGGCCATGGCCAGCGCACCACCACCCGCTTCGTCCGTCGAGGCCAACCGGCTTGGAATTTCAGCCCTGCAAGCAGGGGACGCCGCCGCAGCTGCGCGGCATTTCGCGGTGGCGATTTCGGGTGATCCGCAGTCCGGCGCCCTCCAGCGCAATCTGGCCTCGGCATGGCGCGCGCTCGGCGACGATGAGCGCGAACTGGCGGCGCTGGATGCCGCGCTGGCGATCGACCGGCGTGACTTGATGGCGTGGATCCGTAAGGCGGAGCGCCACGAAGCGCGGGGTGAAAAGGGCGCCGCGCTTGCGGCGTGGAGCGCGGCGACCGCGCTCGGTGCGCAGCTAAGCCCGGTGCCGCCGCCGCTCGAAGCCCTGCTCGCGCACGGGCATGCGTTTGTCGCGGCGGCCACCGATACCATGTTCGCCGCGGCGTCGGGCGCATTCGGCGCGGTTCGCGGCGACCTGTCCGAAACCGAGGCGCGCCGCGGCGAGGCCTTCATCGCGAGCGCGCTCGGCCGCCGCCGCATCTATCAGAATGAATGCGCGGGTATCCATTATCCGTTCCTGCCCGCCGACGAATTTTTCGACCGCGGCCATTTTCCCTGGTTCGCCGAAATCGAGGCGCAGACGGATGCGATCCGTGCCGAGCTGCGGGCCTTGCTCGACGATCCGGGCGAAGAACTGCGGCCCTATGTGAAGATGGACGCGGGGACGCCCGAATCCATCTGGTCGGGGCTCGATAACCGGCTCGATTGGGGCGCCTGTTTCCTGTGGGAATATGGCGAGCCCAATCAGGCCGTGCTCGATCGCTGCCCGGCGACGGCGGCCGCACTCGCCGCCATTCCCGGCGCGCGCATTCCGGGGCGGGCACCGAGCGCCTTTTTCTCGATGCTGAAGCCGCATACGCGCATCCCGCCGCACACCGGCGTCACCAATACGCGCGCGATCGTCCACCTGCCGTTGATCGTTCCGCCGGGCTGCGGCTTTCGCGTCGGTGGTGAGACGCGCGTGTGGGAGGAGGGCACGGCCTTCGCGTTCGACGACACGATCGAGCATGAGGCGTGGAATGACAGCGGCGAGCTGCGCGCGGTGCTGATCTTCGATGTCTGGAACCCGCATATGACCGCGGCCGAACGCGATCTGCTGCTGCGCTATTTCGCGTCGGCCGATGCGTCGGGCTATGCCGTTCCTCGCTAGGATTTCTGCGGGTTCTGGCCGTCCGGCTTCGGCCGAAATTCAGCTTTGCGAAAGTCCCGATGCCCCATATGATACACCTTATGAGGCAGCGGGTTGGGGCCCGCGGTAGGAGGAATTTCATGAACCATATTCTGCCCGCATTGGTCGCGGCTGCGTTGCTCGCCGCGCCTGCTTTCGCCGCGGAAGCCGACCGCGCGCCGCCTTCGAAGCCGCCCTCGGCGATGACGCCGACCGAGATCAAGGCGTATAATGAGGGGCTGCCGCAGACCCATCCCTATTATATCAAATGCCGCAAGATGCTGGAGATCGGTTCGCTCGTGAAGAAGAACCGCACCTGCTACACGAACGAAAAATGGAAACAGGTCATCGCGAACAGCAGCCAGAATGCACGCGACACAACCGAAGCCTTTGTCAGCGCTGGCGGCAATTCGTCGAACTGAACGCGGCGCGATGCCGTGAAGGAGAATGACGATGCATAAAGCCGTCTGTCTGGGGCTTCTGTTTTGCATGTCGGCCGTTCCCGCCGTCGCCAGCGAAACCCAAACCCAGCTTGCCCGAACGCCGTCCGAAATGTCGGGTGCCGAGATCGACGCCTATAATCAGGGTCGGACAGCGAATGATGCGGACTATATCCGCTGCCGCCGGATCGAGCAGCCGGGATCGCTCGTCAAGAAGCTGCGCATTTGCAACACCAATGCCGAATGGAAGCGGGTCGCCGACAAGGGCAATCAGGACGCGCGCGATTCGATGGAAACCTTGGCGCGCGGCTGGAGCAATTCGCAGGAGCCCGCGGGGACGACGATGCCCGAGATTCGGCCGCAATAAAGGGGCGATATAATGCTGACGATGATGATTGCGTTCGCGCTCGCCGCGTCGAGCACGCCGACGACTGGCGCCGCCACCGATCGTCGGCCGCCGCTCGATAGGCCCGCCTCGACGATGACGGGGACCGAGATCAAGGCCTATAATGCCGGGCTGGCGCCGACGCATCCCGACTTCATCAAATGCCGCAAGATCGAGGAAGTCGGCTCGCTCGTGAAGAAGGCGCGCGTTTGCCACAGCAACGAGCAATGGAAGCAGCTGTGGGCGCAGGGCAATCAGGATTCGCGCGACACGATGGACGCGATGTCGAGCAAGGCGGGTGATTGCCGCGCGACGGGCACCTGCTAGCGGCGGATCGAGATAAACAAAAGGGCGGCATCTCTGCCGCCCTTTTGTTTATGCTGGCGAGAGTTTCAGCGCTCCGTCGCCTTCGTCGACCTTGATCGTCGACCCGTCCCTGACCTCACCCTTCAGGATCAGGTCGGCAAGCGGGTCCTGCAGATATTTCTGTACCGCGCGCTTCAGCGGCCTTGCGCCATACACCGGATCATAACCGACACGGCCGAGCCACGCGCGCGCGGCGTCGGTCAGCTCGAGCGCCACCTTGCGGTCGGCGAGCAGTTTCTGGACGCGCGCAACCTGGATGTCGACAATCCCCGCCATATGCCGCTGCGCGAGGCGGTTGAACAGCACGATCTCGTCGAGTCGGTTGAGGAATTCGGGCCGGAAATGCGCGCGCACGACCTCCATCACCGCGGGCTCGGCCTCTTCAATCGGCGCGTCGTCGGGGAGCGCCGCGATCGCCTGGCTGCCGAGGTTCGAGGTCAGGATGATTAGCGTATTGGTGAAGTCGACCGTGCGGCCCTGCCCATCGGTCAGCCGCCCGTCGTCGAGCACCTGGAGCAGGATGTTGAACACGTCGGGATGCGCCTTTTCGACCTCGTCGAACAGCACGACCTGATAGGGGCGGCGGCGCACCGCTTCGGTGAGCGTGCCGCCCTCTTCATAGCCGACATAGCCCGGAGGCGCGCCGACAAGCCGCGCGACGCTGTGTTTCTCCATGAATTCGGACATGTCGATGCGGACCATCGCATTGTCGTCGTCGAACAGGAAACGCGCGAGCGCCTTGGTGAGCTCGGTCTTGCCGACGCCGGTGGGGCCGAGGAAGAGGAAGCTGCCGAGCGGACGGTTCGGGTCTTGCAGGCCGGCGCGGGCGCGGCGGACGGCGGTCGAGACGGCGCGGACGGCCTCGTCCTGTCCGATCACGCGCTGCGTCAGCGTGGTTTCCATGCCGAGCAATTTCTCGCGCTCGCCCTCCATCATCCGATCAACGGGGATGCCGGTCCATTTGCTGACCACCGCGGCAATGTCGTCGGCGGTGACCTCCTCGCGCAGCATTGCGTTGCCCGCGGCGGCTTCGGCATCGGCGAGCTGCTTTTCGAGCCCGGGGATCGTGCCGTAGCTGAGCTCGCCGGCTTTAGCGAGGTCGCCGGCGCGCTGCGCCTGGTCGAGCGCCGAGCGTGCGGCGTCAAGTTCTTCCTTGACCTTCGCCTCGGCGTGGATCTTGTCCTTTTCGGCCTGCCATTTCTGGGTGAGGCCCGCCGACTGCTGTTCGAGGTTCGCGAGTTCGGCGCGCAAGGTCGCCAGCCGATCCTTTGAGGCGTCGTCGCTTTCCTTCGACAGCGCCGATTCCTCGATCTTCATCTGAATGATGCGGCGGTCGAGGTTCTCGATTTCCTCGGGCTTCGATTCGACCTCCATGCGGATGCGGCTTGCGGCCTCGTCCATCAGGTCGATCGCCTTGTCGGGCAGGAAGCGGTCGGAGATATAGCGGTTCGACAGCGTCGCCGCGGCGACGATGGCGGCGTCGGTGATCCGCACGCCGTGGTGCAGCTCATATTTTTCCTTGAGCCCGCGCAGGATAGAGATCGAATCCTCGACCGTCGGTTCGCCGACGAACACCGGCTGGAAGCGCCGCTGGAGCGCGGGGTCTTTTTCGACATGCTTGCGATATTCGTCGAGCGTCGTCGCGCCGATGCAATGGAGTTCGCCGCGTGCCAATGCGGGTTTGAGCAGATTCGAGGCGTCCATCGCGCCCTCGCCCTTGCCCGCGCCGACCAGCGTGTGCATCTCGTCGATAAACAGGATGATCTCGCCCTCGGCAGCCTTCACATCGTCGAGAACACCTTTCAGGCGTTCCTCGAACTCGCCGCGATATTTGGCGCCCGCGATCAGCGATCCCATGTCGAGAGACAGCAGGCGGCGGTCCTTCAAGCTGTCGGGCACGTCGCCATTGACGATGCGCAGCGCAAGACCCTCGGCAATCGCGGTCTTGCCGACGCCGGGCTCGCCGATCAGCACGGGGTTGTTCTTGGTCCGGCGCGCGAGGATCTGGATCGTGCGGCGGATTTCCTCGTCACGGCCGATGACCGGATCAAGCTTGCCCTCACGCGCAACTTCGGTGAGGTCGCGGGCGAATTTCTTGAGCGCTTCGTAACGATCTTCGCTGCTCGCGGTGTCGGCGGTGCGGCCGCCGCGCAGGTCGTTGATGGCCTGGTTGAGCGCGTCGGCTTTCAATCCGGCATCGGCAAAGGCCTTGCCGACCGGGGTGCCGGTCGAAAGCACCATTGCGAGCAGCAGCCGCTCGACGGTCACATAGCCGTCGCCAGCCTTGGATGCGACCTGCTCGGCCTGATCGAGCAGGCGCACGGCGTCATTGTCTAGCCCTGGCGTCTGCTGCGCCCCCGATCCCGACACCGCGGGAACCTTGGCGAGGAGCGCGTCAATTCCGGCGACCGCGCGCGCGGCGTCGCCGCCGCTCTTCGCAATCAGTCCCGCGGCCATGCCTTCATTGTCTTCGAGCAGCGCCTTGGCGATATGTTCGGGCGAAATCCGCTGATGATTCATGCGGATCGCGATCGTCTGCGCGGCTTGCAAAAAGCCCTTGGCGCGGTCGGTAAATTTGTCGAGGTTCATCAGAAAGCCCCTTTCTCGCCAAACAAGATAGTGTTGCCATTTGGCAACACAAGGGGCCTTCCGAGGTTCCGCAAACTCTATTCGCTACGCGCGAGCTGGTCGAGCAGGCGCACACCGAATCCCGTCATCCCCTTGGGGACGAGCGAGGTCGCCTTTTCGGACCGGTTGACCCCGGCGATGTCGAGATGCGCCCACGGCGTCGCCTCGTCGACAAAGAAGCCGATGAAATGCGCACCGAGGCTCGCGCCCGGGCCCTGTCCGGTGGCGGAGTTGCGGATATCGGCGATGTCGGACTTCATCCGCTCGGCATAATCCTTGTGGAGCGGCAGGCGCCACAGTTCCTCGCCGCTCGCGGTGCCTGCGGCGATCAGCCGCGCCGCGAGGGTTTCGTCGCGCGCGAAGAGGCCCGCATAGCTGTTGTCGAGCGCGCCGACGACCGCACCGGTGAGCGTCGCGATGTTGACGATCGCCTTGGGCTTATAGGCTCTCGCGACATATTCATTGGCATCGGCAAGGACGAGGCGGCCTTCGGCATCGGCATTGACCATCTCGATCGTCTTGCCCGACATCGTGCGGGTGACGTCGCCCGGTCGCTGCGCATTGCCGTCGGGCATATTCTCGGCGAGCGCCGCGACGCTGACAACATGCACCGGCGCGCGCGATTTGGCGAGCGAGACGATAGCGCCCATCACTGATGCGGCGCCCGACATATCGCCCTTCATATTGCCCATCCCGGCGCCGGGTTTCAACGACAGCCCGCCCGAATCGAAAGTGATGCCCTTGCCGACAAAGGCCGTCGGTGCATCGGGCGAACCGGCGCCGCGATAGCGTACCAGCATTAGCCGCGACCCGCGCGGGCTGCCCTGGCCAACGCCGACGAGCGTGCCCATACCCAGCTTGCGCATGGCGGCTTCGTCGAGCACCTCGATGCTGACGCCCGCCGTGCCCGCCAAGGCTTCGCGCACGCGCATTACGAAACTATCGGGATAGATAACATTGGCGGGCTCGTTGGCGAGATCGCGCGACAGCCGCACGCCTTCGGCAAGTGGTTTCCAGCGGTTGGCAAAAGCGGCCCCGGCGACGGACGGATTGGCCCCCACGAGCGTTACCGCGCCCGTCGGCGGCGTCTTTTTGCCTACGGTCTGATAGCGGTCGAAGCGATATTGGCCGAGCGCGAAGCCATAGGCGACGTCGGCGGCACTCGTGTCGCCAAAGGCGCCGGCAATCGTCACCGGCTGCGCCTCGCTCTTAAGTTCCTGTGCGGCCTTGCCCCCGGCTTCGGCAAGCGCGAGCGACGAGGGAGTCGCGCCCGTGCCGACGAGCAGAATATGCGGATGCGCACCAATGCCGCGTAGCGACAGCGTCGTGCCCGGCTTGCCATCAAAGCTCGCCGCAGCGATTGCCGCCGCGACCGCCTGGCGTTCGGCGGCGCTCAGCGCGACGCCGTCGAGCGGCGGCAGCGCCGCGTCGGTCATCAAGATGACCAGGGCTGCTCCGGCCGGAGCGGTCGCGGCAAAGCCGATCGCGCGCTCGGCGCTATTCGTGGCGGTCGCGGGAACCACGCCCGACCCCGTAACGGTCTGCGCCAGCGCGGCGGGCGCGAGGGTGAGCGACAGGCAAGCGGAAAGGAGCAGATGTTTCATGCGCATGGTTCGATATTCCCCGTTGTTCAATGACCTGTGCCTTGCATAGCCGCGTGCCGCCCGTCCGCAAATCCGCCTCGACGAACGACAGTCGCTTGCCATCGGACGACATGGCCGCCACATAGCCCTGCTGACGACGCGCCGAAGAGGACCAGAGATGCTGCGACGGATTTTGCTGGGTTTCCTGCTGCTGCTGATCGTTACCGCCGCGTCGCTCGCGCTCTGGGAGCCGCTGACTGCTGAGGCGCCCGCCGCGCCCGCCTTCAAGCCCACCGATGTGCAAATCGCGCGCGACAAATTCGGTGTCCCGCATATTTTCGGCAAGACCGACGCCGACGTCGCTTATGGTGTCGCCTACGCCCATGCCGAGGATGATTTTTCGACACTGCAGGAAGTGCTGGCGATGACACGCGGCCGCACCGGCGCGATGATCGGGGAGGATGGCGCGAAGATCGATTATGCCGCGGCGCTGCTGGGCGTCCGCGCGACGACGGCGCGCGACTGGCCGCGGCTGCCCGCCGACGTGCGCGCGCTGTTCACCGCTTATGCTGCGGGGCTCAACCATTATGCCGAAAAGCATCCGGACGAGGTGCGCCTGTCGGGACTGTTCCCCGCGACCGGCGAGGATGTCGTCGCGGGTTTCGTGTTGCGTTCGCCCTTTTTCTTCGGGCTCGATTCAGTGCTGGGATCGCTGGTCGAGGACAAGGAGATCGGCCGTGAGGGCGGCCCCGCGCTCGATCGGGCGGGCAAGCTGGTCCCGCGCGAACTGACGCCGGTCGGCACCGATCCCGCCGATAGTTTGACGCCGGTCGGCCGTGATCCGGCCGACAATGGATCGAACGGCATGGCGGTCGCGCCCGCGCGTTCAACCGACGGCGCGACGCGGCTCGTGTCGAATTCGCACCAGCCGTGGACAGGCGGCGTCGCCTGGTACGAACTGGTCGTCCATTCGCAAGAGGGCTGGGATTTTGCGGGCGCGAACTTCCCCGGCTCGCCTTACCCTTTCCTCGGGCATAACAAATATCTCGGCTGGACGAACACGGTGAACCGGCCCGATTTGATCGACGTCTATAAACTGACCCTCGACGACAGCGGCGAGAAATACCGTTTCGACGGCGCATGGCGCCCGCTCGAGGAAAAGCGTATCTGGTTGAAAGTCAAGGTTGGTCCCTTCGTGCTTCCCGTGCCGCGCACCATCTATCGATCGGTTCATGGGCCGGTGGTAAAGAACGAAAAGGGCGCGTTCGCGATCCGCTATGCGGGGATCGATCAGGCGAATATGGTCACCCAATATTACCGGCTGAACAAGGCGAAGAACTTTGCCGAGTGGCGCGCGGCGATGGCGGGGCAGGGCGTGCCCGCGACCAATTTCATTTACGCCGATGCCAAGGGCAATATCGGGCTTTTCTACAATGCGATGTTCCCCGACCGGCCGGCGGAGTTCAACTGGCGCGGCGTGCTGCCCGGCGATACTTCGGCCGATCTGTGGACGAAGACATTGCCTTTCGACCGCGTGCCCGCGCTGGTCAACCCGCGCTCGGGTTATGTGATGAACGCGAACAACACGCCGTGGGTCGCGGCGGGGCCGGGCGACGAACTCGACGCCGCTGCCTTCTCGCCCTTGCTCGGCATCGAGGACGATATGACCAACCGCGGGGTGCGGCTGATCGAATTGTTCGAGGCGTCGGGACAGATCGACGAGGCGCGGCTGAAGGCGATCAAATATGACACCGCCTATGCGAAGTCCGGTTATGCGAAGGCATGGATGGCGCGCTTGCTCGCCCTCGACACAAGGGGCGATCCGGCGCTTGCGCAGGCGCAAAAGCTGCTGCGCGAATGGGACTGGAATCTCGACGGCAGGGGGAAGGGCGATGCGCTGGCGCTGATGCTGCTGCGTCCGGCTAACGGTAGCCATTACCAGCGCCGCGCCGCGCCCGATCCGCGTACGGTGCTGAAAGAGACGGTCGCGCATCTGCAAGAGCATTTCGGCGGGCTCGATCCGAAGCTCGGGACCGTGTTGCGACTGCGGCACGGTGAGGGAGCCAGCCGCGTCGACCTGCCGCTCGACGGCGGCAACGACACGGTGCGGGCCTCGACGCTGTGGGACGCCGAGCCCGACGGGCGGTTGAAGGTGCGCCACGGCGACAGCTTCATCATGTTCGTGACCTGGGAGAAGGACGGCCGCGTCCGGTCGGAATCAATTCAGCCGTTCGGTTCGGCGACGACGCGGCCCGAGAGCCCGCATTATAATGACCAAGCGCCGCTGTTCGTCGCTCACAAGCTGAAACCCGTGTTGTTCGATCCGGCGGCGCTGAAGGCCAGCGGGGCGCGATTCTATCGGCCTTGAAAGCGGTAAATTGCTGTCCTAAACCGTTGATACAGTGCCGTCCGGCGCCCGGTCGCAAGCAGGCTCAAAGCCTGCATCCGAACAAGAGGATTTTCATGCCCCGTTTCCATCGTTTCGCTCTCGCCTTGGCGGTGACAACGTCGCTTGTCGCTGCGGGTCCCGCGTTCGCCAAGGCGAAGGCCGTCAGTCCCGCTCCGATCGCCGACCTCGTGAAGGCGGTCGACATTCCTTATCAGGCCTTTACGCTCGACAATGGCCTGCGCGTGATTGTGCATGAGGACCGCAAGGCGCCCATCGTCGCGGTGTCCGTATGGTACCGCGTCGGGTCGAAGCATGAACCGAAGGGCAAGACGGGTTTTGCCCATCTGTTCGAACATCTGATGTTCAACGGGTCGGAAAATTCGCCCGGCGATTTCTTCGAGCCGCTGCAACAGGTCGGCGCGACCGACAGCAATGGCACGACCAACGTCGACCGCACCAATTATTTCGAGACGGTGCCGACCGGCGCCCTCGACCGCGCTCTGTTCCTCGAAAGCGACCGCATGGGCCACCTGCTCGGCGCGGTGACGCAGGAAAAGCTCGATAACCAGCGTGGCGTCGTCCAGAACGAAAAGCGCCAGGGCGACAATAACCCCTATGGCCTGCTGCGGTACGAGATTTTCGAAAATCTCTTCCCGACCGGACACCCCTATCATCACAGCACCATCGGCTCGATGGGCGATCTCGACGCGGCGAGCCTCGATGATGTGAAGAAGTGGTTCACTGACAATTACGGCCCGAACAATGCCGTGCTGGTGCTCGCGGGCGACGTGAATGTCGCGACGGCGAAAGCGAAGGTGCAGCAATGGTTCGGCGACATCCCGCGCGGTCCGGAAATCGCGGCGCCCAAGACCTCGGTCCCGACGCTGCCTGCGCCGCTGGCCAAGGAGGTCAAGGATCTGGTCCCGACCACGCGCATCTATCGCATGTGGGCGATCCCCGGCCTCAACGATCCCGAAGCGGTGCCCTTGCAGATGGCGATGGGCGTGCTCGGCGGCCTGTCGTCGTCGCGCCTCGACAATGCGCTGGTGCGCAAGGATCCGGTTGCGGTGAGCGTTTCGGCGGTCGCGCAGCCATTTGAGGACGCCGGCATCCTGCTGGTGCAGGCCGATGTGAAGCCGGGTGTCGAAGCAAAGCTCGTCGGCGAGCGGCTCGATGCGGAAATTGCGAGCTTCCTCGCCAGCGGACCGACGGCGGACGAGTTGCAGCGCACTGCCGCAAGCTATCTGGCGGGCACGATATCCGGGCTCGAATCGGTTGGTGGTTTCGGCGGCAAGGCGGTGACCCTGGCCGAGGGCGCACTTTATTCGAACAATCCCGCCTATTACAAAGTCGAGCTCGACCGGATGGCGAAAGCTACCCCCGAACAGGTCAAGGCGGTCGCGCAGAAGTGGCTCGCGCGCCCGGCCTTCTCGCTGACCTATACCCCTGGCGAGCGTACCGAGGGCGGGGAAAATCGCGGCGGCGCGGTGACCGATGGCAAGATGACGGCGCCGGTCCAGCCCGACCATTACTGGAACGAAGCGCTCGGCGATGTCGGTCCTGATACGGGCGGGGCTTCGCTGTTCGCCGACCGTTCGCAGCTGCCCGCGGTCGCGGATCTGACCGCGCTCGATTTCCCCGCAATCGAACGCACGAAGCTGAAAAATGGCGTCGAGGTCGTCTTCGCGCGGCGCACGACGGTGCCGACGGTCAATGTCGCGGTCAGCTTCGACGCGGGCTATGCCGCCGATCCGCACAGCGCGCTGGGCACCCAGTCGCTGATGCTCAGCCTGATGGACGAGGGGACCACGAGCCTCGATTCGATCGCCTTTGCCGAGGCGAAAGAGCGGCTCGGCGCCCAGATTGATGCGACCGCCAATGCCGATGAAACGATATTCAGCCTGTTCGCGCTGAAACCGAACCTTGGCGCCTCGCTGAGTCTGCTCGCCGACTATATTCGCAATCCGGCGTTCGACGCCAAGGAACTGGAGCGGGTGCGCGCACAGCAGCTTAACCGGCTCAAGGCCGAACTCAACAACCCGAACGCGATCGCCTCGCGCATATTGACGCCGGTGCTGTACGGCGCCGACCATCCCTATGGCATCCCGCCCTCGGGCCTCGGCAATGCAAAATCGGTGGCGGCAGTGACGCAGGGCCAGCTTGCGGCCTTCCATTCGGCGTGGATCCGCCCCGACAATGCGCGCGTCTTCGTCGTCGGCGACACGACGCTGGCCGAGGTGAAGAAGCAGCTCGACGCGACGCTGGGCGAGTGGCAGGCCCCGCCGACCGCAAAGCCGGTCAAGCATTTCGATATCGCGATCCCGGCGCCCAAGCCCCGCATCCTGCTGTTCGACCGGCCCAAGTCGCCGCAGTCGGTGATCCTCGCCGGCAAGGTGCTCGACGCCAAGGGCGGCGACAAGCTGGAGATACTGCGCTCGGCGAACGATATTTTCGGCGGCAATTTCCTGTCGCGCTTCAACACCAATTTGCGCGAGACCAAGGGCTGGTCCTATGGCGTGCGTAGCCGCATTTCGGGTGACCAGGACCGGTTGACCTGGATCGCCTCGGCGCCGGTGCAGGCCGACCGGACCGGCGATTCGATCAAGGAGCTGCAGAGCGACCTCAAGAGCTTCCTCGGTGACAAGGGCGTGACGAAGGACGAGCTCGAACGCACGATCAACGGCAGCGTTCGCGAACTGCCCGGCAGCTTTGAAACCTCGGGCGACGTGCTCGGCGGGCTTCGCCAGATCGTCAAGTTCGGCCGCCCGGATAATTATTACGAGACGCTGCCCGCGACCTATGAAGCGATGACTGCGGCCGAAATCGACGCTGCGGCGCGCAAAGCCCTCAGCACTGACGGCCTGGTTTATGTCGTCGTCGGCGATGCCGCAGTGGTAAAACCGCAGCTTGACGGATTGGGTTTGCCGGTGGAAACGGTGTCCCTCGATAACTAACATCAGTTTCAGTAAGGAGAGCCCCTATGTCCCAAGTTGATGGCAGCTATGATTGCGTAACCAAGTCGCCGATGGGCGATCAGAAGTCGGTGTTCACCGTCAAGAGCGACGGCGGCAGCTTCACCGGCCAGAACGCCGGTGCGATGGGTTCGCTCGATGTCGAAAATGGCAAGGTCGACGGTAACAAGCTGACCTGGACCATGAACATGAAGGTGCCGATGCCGATGACGCTCGAATGCGAAGCGACGATCGACGGCGACGCGCTGACCGGCACGATCAAGGCCGGTGCGTTCGGATCGATGGCGATGACCGGCACCCGCCAGGGCTGAGCCATCCGTCACGAAAAGCGAAGGGCTGTCCGAAAGGGCGGCCCTTTTGCGTTGCATAGCAATGCCTTTGGGCTTGCGGGCCATTGGGGGACTATCCAAAGCATCGGCGGGGGCGCATAGGCTGCTGCGATGCACAAACCGGCTCAATCCCCGCAACGGAGCCTGCCGGGCGACCGTGAAATGGTGGTCATGATGGCAATGGTCATGGCGCTCAACGCGCTCGCCATCGACTCGATGCTGCCCGCGCTGCCGGCGATCGGCGAGGCGCTGGGCGTTACGGTCGCCAATGATCGCCAGCATATCATCTCGGTCTATCTGCTCGGCATCGGTTTCGGCTCGCTGCTTTATGGGCCGCTGTCGGACCGCTTCGGCCGCAAGGGCGTGCTCGTTCCCGCGCTCTTCGCCTATCTGGCGCTTGCGATCGGATGCGGGCTATCGACCAGCTTTGAGATGTTGCTTGTGCTGCGCTTCATTCACGGGTTGGTCAGCGCGGCGCTCGGCGTCATCGTCGTCGCGGTAATCCGCGACCTGTTCGCGGGCGATGCGATGGCGAAGCGGCTGTCGCTGATCTTCCTCGTCTTCATGATTGTGCCGATCATCGCGCCGACGATCGGCGCGGGTATCGCCGCGATCGCGGGCTGGCGCGCGATTTTCGTCGTGCTGGCGGTGATGTCGATCGTGATGCTGTTCTGGCTGCGCCGTCTTCCCGAGACGCTCGACCCCGCCGATGTCCGCCCGCTCGACCTGCGCACGATGATCGCGGGCTGGGCGACGGTGACGCGGCACCGCCGCGCCGCGGGCTATATGATCGCATCGGGGATGATGCAGGGCGCGCTCTATGGCTATCTTAACAGCAGCGAGCAGATTATTTCGGAGGTGTTCGGCGCGCAGGCGCTGTTCCCCCTGATCTTCGCCTGCGTTGCAGTGGGGATCGCGATCGCCAATTTCTCGAACGCTGCGATCGTCGAGCGGTTCGGGGCGCGCCGCGTTTCGCAGGCGGCGGTCTTCGCCTTCATGGCGACGTCGATCCTGCAGATCGTCGCGGCGCTGAGCGGCGCGGAGACGTTGGGGATGTTCACCGCGCTGATGATGGTCAATGTCGGCCTCGTCGGCTTCATCGGCAGCAATTTCGGGTCGATCGCGATGGAGGATTTCGGGCATATGGCGGGCGTCGCGTCGTCGTATCAAAGCTTTGCCAAGACGCTGCTCGCGGCGGTTGTCGGTGCGACGATCGGTCAGCAATATGACGGCACGACTCTGCCGCTGGCCTATGCTTTTCTGATCAGTGCGGTCGTCGGCCTGGCACTCGTCTTCTGGGCGGAGCGCGGCAAGCTGTTCACGCGGCCGGGCACCGCGCCCAAAACGCCATACTAAAAAGGAAAAGGGCTGCCCCGGCGATCGCCGGGGCGGCCCTTTTGTGGTTCGCGATGTTGCGTCAGTTGATCGGCGTGTGCGGCTCAAGATCATCCTCATGCACTTCGACGATCCCGCGGCCCAGATGGCTGCGGCTACGGCTGTACAGGAAGTAGAAGATCAGCCCGATCACGCCCCACACCGGAAGCACGATCATCGCTTCGAACGGCAAGTTGAGGAACAGGAACACCGTGCCTGCGATCGTCAGCGGGCCGATCAACCACAAGGCGGGCGTCTTGAACGCACGCGGCGTGTTGGGCGCGGTCTTGCGCAGGATCATCACCGCAATGGCGACCATCATGAACGCATAGAGCGTGCCTGCATTGGCAATATCGGCGAGCTTGCCGACCGGCAGGAACGCCGCGGCAAAGGCGACGGCCGCGCCGGTGATCGCGGTGATCACATGCGGGGTTTTCCACTTCGGGTGCACCTTGCTCCACGATTCGGGCAGCAGCCCGTCGCGGCTCATCACGAACGCAACGCGGGTCTGGCCGAACAGCAGAATCAGGATGACCGACGGCAGCGCGACGAAGGCGGCGATGCCGAGCATGTTGCCGACGCCCGACCAGCCGATCTGGCGAAGAACATGTGCGAGCGCCTCGTTCGAACAGACGAGCGGCAGCTGGTCGGCGGCGTAGGTGGCGCACTGGCGTGCCAGTTCTTCCGACCCGGCGGGGAACGGGATGCCGTTCGGCCCCATGATCGGCTGACCGCCAACGGTGCCGATCGCGCCCGCCGCGACCAGAATGTAGAAGACGGTGCAGAAGAGCAGCGATCCGATCAGGCCGATCGGAACGTTGCGCTGCGGGTTCTTGGTTTCCTCGGCTGCTGTGGAAACCGCGTCGAAGCCCACATAAGCAAAGAAGATCGTCGCCGCCGCGCCGACCACGCCGACGCCTGAACCGAAGCCGCCGAAAACGCCGGCGGGCAGGAAGGGGTTGAATTTGTCGGTCGAGAAATAATCGCTGGGCAGGGTCAGCACGATAAACGCGGTCAGCGCGGTGACCTTGATCGCGACGAGAATGGCGTTGACGCGAGCGCTCTCGGTCGTGCCGATCATCAACAGCCAGGTGACGAGCAGCGCGATCACAACGGCGGGGAGGTTGATGAAACCACCCTCGACACCGCCGAGCGCCAGCGGTGCGCCGGACAGGAAGGCGGGCAATTCTATTCCCAGGAATTCATTCAATATCGTTCCGGTGAAATAGCCGGACCACCCGACCGACACCGCCGATGCCGCAACGGCATATTCGAGGACAAGGGCCCAGCCGACCGTCCAGGCGAGAATCTCGCCCATCGTCGAATAGGTGTAGGTATAAGCGGAGCCGGCGACCGGGATCATGGCTGCGATTTCAGCGTAGCAGAGCGCCGCGACGATGCAGATCAGGCCGGCGATCGCAAAAGCGAGCATCAGGCCGGGGCCTGCCTTTTGGGCGCCCGCCGCAGTCAGCACGAAAATGCCGGTGCCGATGACGCAGCCGATTCCGAACAGCGTGAGTTGAAAGGCACCCAATGTGCGGTGGAGCGACTTTTTTTCCGCTGTCGCCAAAATGGCATCCAACGGCTTTACCCGGTCAAATAGCATATTCTTCCCCTTGGGGGCGGCTGAACTGCCGCCCGTCTCATGGCGGGGCAGACTAGCCGCTCCGCGCGTCAGCGCAACTTAATTTCAGGGGGCTGGCGGCCGATTTCCGTGCGGACCAGCGCGCTTACCGTATGGTAAAGCGCACGCGGTCAATCATTCGGCCGCCTGGATCAACGAGCGCGAGCATATGGACGCCGGGACGTGGCAATATCTGCCCGCCCGCATCGGCGTCGCCGAGCGGTTTCTTGTCGAGGATCAGGCGGTATCCGGCGACCGATCCGCTGACCGTCACCGCGAGCCGCTGGCGGTCAATCGGGATGTCGGGATCGAGCGCATAGACGCTGCCGCTGACCGGGCTGGTGATACGCGGACGGCGCGCGGCCGGCGGCGCGGCGGCCATTTCACTTTGCGCGGTGCCGCGAAGGAAAAATTCGCGGCGCGGTGGCTCGCGCGTGCCGGGGAGCGTGATCTGGCGCGCCTCGACGCCGCCCGGCATTGTCGGCGGCTTGCCGGGACTGCCCGCGTGGAGCGCAAGCATCACGTCGCGCCACACCGGCGCGGCGCCCGAGGTGCCCGAGACGGCGCGCATCGAATCGCCCTCGAGATTGCCGACCCAGACGGCGACGGTGAAGCGGTCGGTGAAGCCGATACACCAATTGTCGCGCATGCCTTTCGATGTGCCGGTCTTGGCGGCGGCCCAGAAGGGGAGGCGGAGCGCGCTGTCGGCGCCGAAGGCGTCGGTGCGCGCGGAGGCGTCGGCGAGGATGTCGCCGACGATG
Source organism: uncultured Sphingopyxis sp. (assembly GCA_964426485.1). Classification (GTDB taxonomy): domain Bacteria; phylum Pseudomonadota; class Alphaproteobacteria; order Sphingomonadales; family Sphingomonadaceae; genus Sphingopyxis. The sequence goes on from CAYRQX010000004.1 coordinate 54,203, forward strand.
AAGGCGGCGGCAGGGTTTACGATCTGGCGGGGAACTTCTCTATCATTGCGCATATCGGCGAAGTGGACGGGCGACCATTTTCCCATATTCGCTAATGTTCTGAAGGCGTTGGCTTGTTCGACCAAGCTGACCTCGGCCGAGCCCAGCGCGAGCGAAAATCCGTAATACTCACCGTCTTCGACGAGTCCGTGGTAACCGAGGGCCCAGAGGCGGTCGCGGAATTGCTGGACGTCGTCGATGACGAGCGCGCGGACCGCGGGAACGTTGAGCGACGCAGCGAGCGCGTGGCGGACGCTGACCGGCCCCTTGAAACTGTGGTCGTAGTTTTTGGGGACATAGAGGCCCGAAGCGGTGTCGAGCTGGACCGGGCTGTCGTCGAGGATCGAGGCGGCGGTGAGCCAGCCATGTTCGATCACCTGTGCGTAAAGATGCGGTTTCAATGTCGATCCCGCCTGCCGCCGCGCATTGGCGCCGTCGACCTCGGCCGCGGTCGATTTCAAACCGACGCCGCCGACATAGGCGAGCACTTCGCCCGTGGCATTGTCGAGCACGACGACCGCCCCGTCGCGGACGCGGTCCGCGCCGAGACCCGCGAGCTGGCGGCGGAGCGCGACGATCGCGGCGGTCTGGATGCGGCGGTCGATGGTGGTGGTGACGCGCTTGCCGGGCTGGTCGAGCAGACGGACCGCGAGGTGCGGCGCGAGCGCGGGGTCGAAGCGCGCGGCATATTCGCCCGAGACGAGCGTCGCGGCGGCGGCGCGGATTGCGGTGCAATCCTTGGCTTGGGCGACGCGGCAGGCGCGGCGGGCGAGCGCCACGGCGCTGGCGGCGGGGTTGGGGAGGAGGCCGGCGAAGAGCGCGGCGTCGGTGCGGGTCATGTCGGCGGGGCGCTTGCCGAACAGGCTTTGCGCGCCCGCGCCGATGCCCTGCGCTTCGCCGCGCAGGGGGAGAAGGTTGAAATAGGCCTCGAGCATCTGCTCGTGCGACCAGTTCGCCGCGAGCGTCTGCGCGGCGCGCATCTGGCGGAGCTTGGTACGCCAGTCGCGCTTGCCGGGTTGCGCGAGGCTCGGGTCGAGGAAGGCGGCGAGCTGCATCGGCAGCGTCGAGGCGCCGCGCGACCGGTCGCCGGTCCCCCCCATCGTCAGGCGCGCCCGGACGGCGCTGGCGATCGCAAGCCAGTCGACGCCGCCATGCGACCAGAAACGGCGATCCTCGGCTTTCACTACGGCGGTACGGACGGCGGGGCTGATGGCGTTCAGCGGCACCCAGGCGAGGCGGCGGCGTTCGAAATTGACGCGCTCGCTGTCGAGCAACTGGCCGTCGCGGTCATAGAGCCAGGCTTCGCTGGGCTGCCAGGCGGCGCGGACGTCGGTGTAGGTCGGCATGGGGAGCGGCTTCGTGGCCAAGTGCGCCGCGGTGGTGAAGATGAGCATGGCGAGGGCGAGCCACGCGAGCATGTGGGGCCAGCGGCGGTGGCGGGGTGAATTCATCGCCTAAACTAGCCCGCGCTCCCGCGAAGGCGGGAGCCCATCTCCTGTGGGTTCACCTGGCGCCGACCGGAGATGGGCCCCTGCCTTCGCAGGGGCACAGGGGTAGCGAAGCGGAACCGACCTCTCCCGTTCGCATCGAGCGAAGTCGAGATGCCCATCGGTTGCCCACGTCTTCGAGGTGTCTCGACTTCGACCGGAGGTCGAAGTTTATCCTGAGCGCCTGCCAAGGCAGTCGAAGGGCTCGCCACGAACGGAAACAGCGGGTTGTTGTGGGCAAGCATCACTGCCCCACACTCGCCACCGTCAGCGGGGCGTTCGGCCATTGGCCGCGGATCGCGGGCGAATACATCGCCTCGACGCGCGTCGGCGGCAGGGTGAAGCGACCCGAGCCGTTGAGGCGCACGACATATTCGACCGCGTGGGTGCCCGCGGGCATCCAGCCGAAATAGCCGCGCCAGCTGTCCTTGCCGCGTTCGACATAGCTCGGCTGCGCGCCCGATCCGCCCGCCTGTTGGCCAAGCATTTCGGACTGGCCGCCGAGATTGCCGACGATCGTCGCGCCCGGGGCGATCGGATCGTTGATCACGACCCACGTCCGGCCCGCAGCCGCGACGACCTCGATCCGTATCTTGATCACATCGCCGCGCGTCAGCCTTTCCTTGGTCGCCGCCTTGACGATGCCGACCGACCGTTTGATCCGGTAGCCCGCGTTGAGCGGTTCCTTCAATGGCACCGCAGCCTTGACGCTGACGGTGGCCCACGGGGTGCCGGTGCCGTCATGCTTCAGGCTCATCGTCGCGGCGTTCAGCGCGACGCGCAGCGGCGAGACGGGATCGGCGGGCAGCGGCCAGCTTTGCGACGCGGTGCCGCCGGCAAGGCCGATGCTGGTGACCCCGGTGATCGCGCTCGCCGGATACAGCTCGGCGAAGCGGCGGACGGTGACCGCGCCCCATGCGTTGGCGGGGGTGGTGTCCCAATGGCCCTTGCGCTGACGCTGTGCGACGCCGACCATCAGCTTGCCCGCGTCATCTTCCCAGCCCTTCCGGCCGAGCACGGCTTCGAGCGCCTTGATCGCCATTTCGTCGCCGCTGGTCATCATCCACCAGGGCGCGCGCGCGTCGTCGACGAGATCGAGGCGGGTGCCTTCATAAACGAGACGCTTGCGCAGCTCGGCCTCGGCTGCGGTGCGCAGCCCTGCGGCGTTGCGAACGCTAGGGGTGCGTTCGATCGCGACGAGCCAGTCGGCGAGCGTGCCGGTGGTCATGTCGACCGGCGCGACCTCGATCGCCGACACCAGCTGCGCGCTCGACGCATTGTTGCGCGCGAGCGCCGCAAGCGCCGCGATGCGGACCGGGCGGATATCCCAGGGGCCATAGCCTTTGCGCGTCAGCCGTCCTTCGACGACCGCCTGCAATGCCTTGACCATCTTCGCTTTCGACGCCTCGGGGATCGCGAAGCCGTTTGCCGCGGTCACGCTCATCACATAGGCGGTGAGCTCGATCGACCCTTCCATCCGTTCGTTGGGCCAATAGCGGAGCAGGCCGTCGTCATCGAGATAGGTCGGCATCGCGCCAGCGAGCGCCTGCCAGCGGCCGAGGTCGCCGAGCGCGATGGCGCGCGAGGTCGACTGTTCAAAGCAGTTGTACGGATAGGCGCTCATATAGTCGCGCACCCCCGACAGCGGCGGCGCGAGCGTGCCCGCGAGCGCGACATCGACATAGCCACCGGGCAGCGCGCCCGCGGGAATAGCGATCGGCAGCGTCGTATTGGGGCCGACGCGGAAGAGGCTGGCGGCCCAGGTTTCGACCGGGATCGCGGGTTCGACCTGCTGCGCAAAGACGAGCCTGTCGCGCGCCTTGCCGCCCTTGGCCACCGCCTCGACCGTCCATTCGATCGGACCGACCTGTTCGGGCGCGGTCATCGACCAGCTGATCGGCACCGCGCCGCCCGCCGGGATGGTGACGGTGAGCGGCGGCGCGGTCGCGACGGCGGGCGAGAGCGTCGGGGTCGCGGTGACCTCCATCGCCTGATCGGTGCCGTTGCGCAGCGTGAAGCGCGCATCGTAAGTGTCGCCGGTGCGGACGAGTTCGGGCATGCCGGCAAAGACGCCGAGATCCTGCACGGTGCGGACGGTCGTTTCGCCGGTGCCGAAAAATTGCGATCCGTCGGTCGCGATGGCGACAAGGCGGAAGCCCGAGAGATTGTCGCTGAGCGGCACGTCGACCGTCGCGCGGCCCTTCGCGTCGAGCGGGACATTGCCTTTCCAGAGCAGGACGGGGCGGAAGTCTTCGCGGGTCAATCCCGACAGGTCGCCGCCGCCGCCGCCGCCGGGTTCGAGCGCCTTGCGGCCATAATGGCGTTTGCCCACCACCTGCATCTGCGCGGTCGAGGTGAGCACGTCGAGCGTGCGATCGCCCATCATCGCGTTCAGCACTTCCCAGCTTTCGTTGGGGGCGAGCTGAAGCAGCGCCTCGTCGACCGCCGCGAAGGCGACGACGGCGTTTTTCGGCGCCTTGCCTCCGGGCGTCTTGACCTCGATCGCGACTTTCGCGGTTTCGCGGACTGCATATTTCTCCTTGTCGGCCTTCACCTTGACGCCGAGCTGATGGCCTTCCCAGCCGACCTTGATCCGCGCGATGCCCATGCGGTAGGCGGGCTTGGCGAGATCGACGAGCGCGGTCGGCGGGGCGCCCTCGCTATTCTCGATCTTGAAACCGACCGCGCGTTTCATCGTTCGGAACCAGCTTTCCTCGCCCGTCACGCGTCCGCGCACTGCCATCACCGAGACATAGACGTCGGGGGCGTAGGTTGCGGGAAGCTTGACCTTCACGACCGGGTTGGTGCCTTTCAGGGGCACGACGAAGCTCGACAGCACGCCTTCGCGTTCGACGGTGACGAGCGCGGTCGCTTCGCGAAACGGCATGCGAACCTGGAAGCTCGCTGTGTCGCCCGCCCCATAGCGCGGCTGTTCGGCGATGACGTCCATGCGGTCGCCATTGTCGCCGCCGAACCACCATTCGTCGTCGCCCGCGAGCCAGACCGAGCGGATCGCGCGCGCTTCGTTGCCGTCGGCGTCGAGGGTGGTCGCGACGACGGTAGCTTCGCCCGAAATGCCCGGCGCCATCGCGCAGCTCGCGCGGCCGAGCTTGTCGGTCGTCGCGGTGCAACTGGCGGTCAGTTTCGACGTCCGCATCTGATTGTCATAGGCGTAGAAGCCGCCGATCAGGCGGCGCCGCGCGGTGATGATTTCGCGGTTGTAGAGCGCGACCTGCACGCGCTGGCCGCGGATCGGCTTGCCGTCGAGATCGAGCGCGATGAAATTGAGCTTGAGGTCATTGTCGCGCATCAGCCAGCCGTCGGTCTTGAGCCCAAGGCGGACGGCGGAGGGGTAGAGGGTGATGCGGCGGCTGGAGGTCAGCGTCTCGCCATTGGCGTCCTGATAATCCATTTCGGCCGCCATCAGCGTCGGTTCGGTGATCGGCTGGTCGACCGTGACATTGGTCGTGGCGCTGCCGTTCGCGTCAAGTTTGAGCGGCACCGAGCGCGCGAGCGGCAGTTCGGCGAAAGGTTCGTCGCCGCTGTCGTCGAGCTGGACGATGCCTTCCTTCACCGGCTGGCCGTCGAAATCCCAGTCCCGATAATCTTCGGGCGGCGACCAGGATGAGCGGAAATTGGTGCGCAGCTCGACCGGGATATTGGGTGCGGGACCGCCCGAGAGATAGCCGACGAAGAGGTTCAGCGGCACCGCCGCAGGGCGCACGAGCGCGGTTTTCGGACCTGTGACCGTCGCCTTCATCGTCGGCAGGCGATATTCGTCGACCTTGACCGACTGGCCCGACCAGATCGTCTTGTCCTCGCCGTCCTTATCCTTGGTGACGAACACCAGCTCATAATCGCCCATCGGCGCCGAGGCAGGGACGTTCCATGTCGTTTCGCCGCTGCCGCTCGTGGCGATGGCGAAGGGCATTTCGAATTCGGTGTCCGACCCGCGATGGACGAGGCGGAGCTTGCCCGCGAGCGCATCGGGGGTGCGAAAGCCGAGGCCGATCGGGCGGCGCAGGATATGCTTCATATGGACGGCCTCGCCCGCTTTCACCAGCGCGCGGTCGAAGATTGTGTGGAGGATGTCCTCGCGTTCCGACCAGCCATAGGGGAGGTCGAAGTCATAGGGGCGGATGCCATCGCCCCAGTCGGTGAGGGTGAAGCTGAAATCGTCGCCCGCGCGGGCGCTGACCATCAGTGCATGGCCCTCGCTCTTGGTCGGATCGGGGGTTTCCTCGCAGCTCGAATAGGTTTCGGGCTGCGGCAAGCCGCCCGCGAAGGCGAGGCGGCCGGCCTTGTCGGCGGTGCCGCGTGCGAGCAGGCGGCCGGTGCAGCTGTCCGAGACGCGGATTTCGGCGCCCGAAACGGGAAGGCCGGTGTCGAGCGAGGTCACCCAGGCGAGCGAGCCCTCGCGGCCCCATTTGAAATGCACCGCCATATTGGTGACGAGCGCGGCGGTCGCGACGTAGCGCGTCGTCTTGCGGCCGAGCAAGGCGGCGCCGAGTTCGGGGCTCGCGATCTCGACAACGTGGAAGCCCTTTTCCGACAAGGGTATGCCGACGACTTCGAATTCCTTGCCGCCGCCCGGAGGCGAGAGTTGCAGGTCGCGGCGTTCACCGCCCGCAGGGGCATCGGCGAACACCGATTTGGTGCCGGTGTAGTTGACCGTGACCTCTTTGCCGCTGCGGTCCTTTTCCTCGCGATAGTCGGTGTCGTCGGCGTCATCGACGCGCTTCAGCCAGCGCGCGATCGCGGCATCGTCGTCGCCGACCCGGAGCGCGGTCGCGGGCATTTTGAGGTTCGCCTGGACGAGCGCGCTTTCGACGCCGCGGACGGTGACGGGCAGGACGCCGCCCTCGCCGGCTTCGAGGATGCCGAATTCGGCGGCGAATTTGACGAGCGGCGGGGCGCGGTCGATGTGGAATTTCAGCGGGAAGTTCGACTGGTTCTGCAGCTTGCGACCGCTCTGGTCGGTGACGTCGGCGGGGAGGACGAGCGTCGCGTCGACATTCTGCGGCAGCGGGCCGGTGAAGCGGACGGTGGTCAGCCAGGCGTCATTCCTGTCGTCGTCGGCGATCTTCGGCGTCAGTTTCTTGCCGTCGGCGGTGTTGAGCGTCGCCGCAAGAATCGTTTCGCGCGCGACGGGCGAGGCGAAGCTGAGCGTCACATCCTTGATCGGGTTGCAGCCCGCCTGCGGGTTGACGCGGCTGCACGACATTTTCGCGGTGAAGGCGGGGCGGACGTCATGATCGAAGCGCTGGTCGCGGCCGGCGGTGCGGCCGGGGACGCCGGCTTGCGAAATGCGCGCGTCCCAGACGAGCGCCATGTCGCGGCCGGGGGGCAGCGGGCGGCGACATTTGACCGGGACGATGCGGTCGAGCGCGGCTTCGCGGTCGGCGCCCGCGGCGGGGAAGCGCTGCGGCAGGCCGGCGTCTTCAGTGAAGGACTGGCGGGACCAGTTATTCTCGCCGAGTCCGGTCAGGATTTCGGTGGCGGTTTCGCGCGGCAGCACGTCGAGCGGGATCTTCTCGCCGATGCCGTCGACCGCGCAATAACCGTAGCGGCCGACCGAGGCGCGGTCGGCGGCGACGTTGGTGGCGACGAGGAAGATCTGGTTTTCCTCGATATCGCCGCCGATGCCGCCCGCGAGCACGGCGCGCGCCGAGGGGCCGCCGGTATCGAGCGCGAAGCGGCTGTTGCCGACGACCGACACGCCGCGCGCGGTGGTCAGGCCATCGCGCAGCTCGACATGGCAGGCGAGCCCGCCGGGGAGCGGTTTGTCGAATTCGAGCACCCAGGTGCGCGTGTCGACCCAGCGGGATGACGCGGGGAGCTTGCAGTCATTGGTCGCAGGCGCGGGCGCGCGCGGATCGCCGAGCGGGACCATGTCTTCGGAAAAGCGCAAGGTGAAGCGCGTGATCGTGCCGTCGCCGGTGCCCGAGCTGCCCGGGGTCGCGAGCGTGACCTGTGGGACGGTGTCGGCGGCGGTTGCCGCCATCGCAAGGGTGAGGGGCAGGATCAGCGCCAGTTTTGCCTTGCCGGCCAATGCTGTAGCCAGCGCGCGCCATCCCTTGCCCATTACAGTTTCCCCTTCGGCCCGAGCATCTATCCTGCTGGAAACAGGAAACAGAGTCCACCCGTGGACGCATATAGCACAGGGTTAATCGCGCTTCGGGAAATTGCTGTGACCGCCGTCATATGTCGCGGCGAATGTCAGCGCGCGAGCATCGGTCCGAGCTTTTGCCCCGCGAAGATATGGACGTGGAGGTGCGCGATCTCCTGATGGCTGTCGAGACCGACGTTCGCGAGCAGGCGGTAGCCCGGGGCGACAAGGCCGGCGTCGCGCGCGACCTTGCCGACGGCGCGGACGAAGCCCGCGATTTCGCCGTCGCTGCCGCGGTCGGAGAAGTCGTCCCAGCTGACATAGGCGCCCTTGGGGATCACGAGGATGTGCAGCGGCGCCTGCGGGTTGATGTCGTGGAAGGCGAGCGCGAATTCGTCCTCATAGACGGTTTTCGACGGGAGCTCGCCGCGCAGGATACGCGCGAAGATGTTGCTGTCGTCATAGGGAAGCGTGGCGTCGATCGGCATGCGAATATCCTTACTGGCGGCTGGCTTTTTCGGCGTGGCCCGAGGTGCCGTCGCGGCGACCCAGTTCGGCGGCGATCATGTCCCATGAGACACCGCGTTCGGCGAGCAGGATCGAGAGGTGGAAGATAAGGTCGCTCGCTTCGCCGACCAGCGCCGCGTCATCCTCGCTGACCGCCGCGATCACGGTTTCGACGGCTTCCTCGCCCAGCTTCTGCGCGATCTTGCCGCGGCCCTTGGCGGCGAGGCTCGCCACATAGGAGGCTTCGGCCTCGCCCGCGGCGAGCCGGTCGTGGATCACCGCCTCCAGCTGCCCCAGCGTGTCGCCCATTGCCTTGCTCATCGCCCGATCCTTTCACGAGCGTGCCTAGCCGCGCCGCGCCGCGGCGACAAGCATGTGGCGTCCCCGCGAAAACTTACCGCCGCGTAAACCATATTGAAACGCCTTGGGCCTAATTTCCGACGCGCCGGGGGGCGAGATCAACTTTTAATCGAACAAGGATGATGAAAATGGGCACCCGCTCCCAGGTGTTTCTGGCTGCAACGGCTTCGGCGATCGCCTTGTCGGCAAATCCCGCAATGGCGCAGGCCGATGGCGACGAGATTATCGTCACGGGATCGCGCATTGCGAAGAGCGAATTCACCAGCGCCGATCCGATCCAGGTCATCGACCCCGAGAGCGCAAAACTGCAAGGGCAGGTCCAGCTTGCCGATATCTTGCAGTCGACATCGGCGGCGCAGGGCTCGATCCAGATCACTTCGGCGCTGTCGAACCGTTTCGTCGCCAATGGCGGCAATGATGTGCAGACGGTGTCGCTGCGCGGGCTCGGCGCCGAGCGGACGCTGGTGCTGATCAATGGCCGGCGCGCGGGACCGGCCGGCATTCGCGGCGCGGTCGCGCCGTTCGACCTCAATGTCCTGCCGCTGTCGGTCGTGCGCCAGGTCGAGATACTGAAGACCGGCGCCTCGTCCATCTATGGTTCGGACGCGGTCGCGGGCGTGGTCAATATATTGACGCGCGACGACCTGAACGGGTTCGAGGGCGGCGGTTTCTCGTCGATCACCGAACATGGCGGCGGTGAAAGCTATGGCGCCGATGTCAGCTTCGGCAAAAAATTCGATCGCGGCCATTTTTTCGCAACGGTCGATTATTTCCGTCAGCAGAGCCTTACGCGCCGCGACCGCGATTTCCTTTTCTGCGCCGAAGAATATCTGAGGCGCGAGGCCGACGGCAGCCGGGCCGACATCGTCGATTTCCGAACCGGGCGCCCGCAGTGCTCCGGCACGCTCGGCAATGCGATTGCTTTCAGCGATTTCTCGGGAGTCGATCAGGACGGCTTTCCGACCTTTAGTCCCGGTCTGTTTGCGCCGAACGGGCAGCTGATCCCCTCCGGCCAATATGGCGCCGAATTCGCGGGCGTCGGCATGCCGATCAACGTTTACAATCCGATCGGCGTGTTCGGCCCGGCCGATTTCTTCGGGCTCAATTTTGATGGGCCGTCGACCGGCGCGCTCAACAGGTTCGAACCCGCCGAGCAGGATATGGACGTGTTTTCGGGCGTCAAGCGGATCAGCGCCTTTGCCGACGCCGCCTATGAGGTGACCGACGGCATCACGCTTTACGGCGAAGCGCTGTTCAGCAATCGCAAGTCGCAGAGCAACGGCTTCCAGCTGATGGCGCTCGAACAGTTCACCGGCGCATCGATGCTGCCCTTTTTTCTCTGCGATCCGACGGCCTATAATTGCGACCCCAATGACATGGGCGACCCGTTCAACGCGGAATTCGGCGGTAATATCATCCTGCGTCCGCAGGTGCTGGTGAAATCGGAGAGCCAGGCCAACGTCGATTATTATCGCGGGGTGCTGGGGCTTCGCGGCGAGATCGGCGGGGGCTGGAAGTGGGATGTGAGCGGCCAGCACAGCCGCTCGGACGCAAGCTATACGCAGGACGTCATCTATCAGGACGCGCTTGCGTCGCAGACCTTGCGCACGCGCTCGTGCGTCGGCACGACGACCGCGATCCGCGGCGCGCAGTGCATCGACATCGACTTCACCGACCCGCGCGTGCTGCGCGGCGACTTCACGCCCGAGGAACGTGCCTTCCTTATGGGGCGCGAGACGGGTCGCACTTTGTTCAAGCAGACCTCGGCCGAGGCGTTGCTGACGGGCAAGCTGTTTACCCTGCCAGCGGGGCCGGTGGGCGCGGCATTCGGCGCCAATATCCGCCGCGATGAAATCAACGACACGCCGGGCGAAGCGACGCTGGCGGGCAATGTATCCAATTTCACCACCTCGGGCATCACCGCGGGGCGCACGGTGTCGAAGGAAATCTTCGGCGAAGTCGAAGTGCCTTTGCTCGAAGGCGTGCCGATGATCGAGCGGCTGACGCTGTCGGGCGCGGCGCGTTATACGCATGTCGAGGCGACGCGCCGCGACGGGGCGGGCGACACGTTCAGCGACACGACTTGGAAGGTCGGTGCCGACTGGGCGGTGACCGACTGGCTGCGTTTCCGCGGCACCTGGGGCACCTCGTTCCGTGCGCCCGCATTGTTCGAACTTTTCCTCGAAAACCAGACGGGTTTCCTTGGCCAGCAGGCGATCGATCCGTGCATTCAGACCGCGGCGCGCCTCGCGGCGGGGGCGATCAGCCAGCGCATCTTCGACAATTGCGCCGCCGACGGCATCGGTCCGAATTTCGCGGGCGGCTTCGCCCCGGCCGTGATCGCGTCGGGCGGCGGCATCGGCCAGCTCAAGCCCGAAACCTCGAGCGCCAAGACGGTGTCGGTAATCCTGACTCCCGATTTGTCGGGGGCGCTGTGGGGCGGGCTCAAGACGCGCCTTGCCGTCGATTATTTCGACATCAAGGTGAAAGACGAGATCACTTTGCTCGGCGCGGGCAATATCCTGCGCGGCTGTTATGACTCCGACGTCGCCGACGAGCCGCTGTGCGGGCTGTTCACGCGCACGGCGGCAGGCCCGGACGCGCAAAGCGTCGCGACCGTCACCGACCGCTATGTCAACATCAGCCGCCAGCGGAACCGCGGCGTCGACCTGTCGCTCGCCGTCGATCAGGATCTCGGCAACCTCGGGTCGCTGGCGTTCCGCGCGCAGATGACGTGGCAGGTGAAGGACAAGATCTCGCTCTTCCCCGGCACCGAGGTCGACGACAATGGCAAGATCGGCAATCCGAAATGGGTCGGCGATTTCAACCTTGGCTGGATGAAGGCTGGATGGACGCTCTTTTACGGGCTCGATGTCACGGGCGCCGCGTCGAACATGGATGACCTGCTCCGCGCGCAGGGCGGCGATCCGTGCCGCACGTCGAGCTTCCGTCCCGGCGGAAGCTTCTGCCCCGACGTCAGCGTGCCCGCGACCTTTTATCACTCGCTGTCGCTGAGCCGCGATGTCGCCGAACGGTTCCGCATCACGCTGGGCGTCGCGAACCTGTTCGACACTCCGCCGCCGCGTGTGTCGACCGTCGTCACCGCGACGCCGCCGGTGATCGGGCAGGCGCCGGCGTTCGGGACGCAATATGATTATCTGGGTCGTCGGTTCTTCTTGAGCGTGCGCGGCAGCCTGTAAGCCTCTGGACAAGCTCGCGCTCCTCTGGTGAAGCGCGCAGCATGTCCGAGGTCAAATTGCATCCCGACTGGCTCGCGCGCATCGGCGGCGAATTCGAGCAGCCCTATATGGCGGCGCTGAAGGCGTTTCTCGGCGCCGAGCGCGACAAGGGCAAGACGATCTATCCGCGCCCGCGCGACTGGTTCGCCGCGCTCGACGCGACGCTGCCGCAGGATGTGCGCGTCGTGATTCTGGGGCAGGACCCGTACCATGGGCCGGGGCAGGCGCATGGGCTGTGTTTCTCGGTCCAGCCGGGGGTGCGGCCGCCGCCGAGCCTCGTCAACATCTACAAGGAAATGCAGAGCGACCTTGCCATCGCGCGCGCTTCGCACGGCCATTTGAAGCATTGGGCCGAACAGGGCGTGCTGCTGCTCAACAATTGTCTGACCGTCGAGGCGGGGCAGGCGGCGTCGCATCAGGGCAAGGGGTGGGAGAAGTTCACCGACGCCGTGGTCGCGGCGGTCGCGGCCGATCCGGCGCCGAAGGTCTTCATCCTGTGGGGCAGCCATGCGCAGAAAAAGGCGGCGAATGTCGTGGGGCTGAAAGAGGGCGGTATGGGGGCGGGCAGTCCGCACCTGATCCTGCGCGCGCCGCACCCCTCGCCCTTGTCGGCGCATAATGGCTTTTTCGGGTCGCGGCCGTTCAGTCAGGCGAATGCGTTTCTGGAGGCGCATGAGCGCGGAACGATCGATTGGCGATTGCCCGACGAACCCGGCGTCGCCGCCGAATGAGCCTGCTCGCCGATCCGCTGACTTTGCTCGTGCTCGCCATCGCGGTGGTGCTGCTCGGGCTGGCTAAGGGCGGGCTGTCGGGGGTTGGCGCGCTCGCGACGCCGCTCGTCGCGCTCGTGCTGCCACCGACGATCGCGGCCGCGCTGCTGCTCCCTATATTGATCGTGCAGGACGTCGTCAGCGTCTGGTCGTTCCGCAAGACGTGGGACGGCTGGGTGATTGCCTGGATGCTCCCCGGCGCCGCGGTCGGTATCGCCGCAGGCTATTTTTATGCCGAGCGCGTCGATGAGGCGAAGCTGATGGCGGCGCTGGGCGCGATTACGCTGGCGTTCGGCCTCTACCGCCTTTGGGTCGAGCGCGGCGGTCGCGTCGTCGCCGCGTCGACTTCGCCGGGATGGGTCGGCAGCCTGTTCGGGGTTGCGACGGGGTTCACCAGCCAGATCGCGCATGCGGGCGGGCCGCCGTTCCAGATGTGGGTGACGCCGCGCCGCCTGCCGCACCTTGTCTTCGTGGGCACCAGTTCGATCCTGTTCGCGGTGATCAACTGGATGAAGGTACCCGCCTATATCGCGCTTGGCGCCTTTCCGCACGAGGTGCTTGTCGCCGCTCTGCTGCTGATGCCGCTCGCGATCGTCTCGACCTTGCTCACTGTACGCTGGCTGAAACGGATCGATGGCGCGCGTTTCTATGTCATCATTTATCTGTTGATGGTCCTGCTCGGCGCCAAGCTGATTTGGGACGGGCTGGCGGGATAACAGGCGACGCGGAGCGGCAAAGGGCGTAGGCTGTCTTCGCGGGCACAGGCGTCCGCCGCCTTTCAAGGTATTGATCATGGCCAAGAGCCAGAAGAAATCGAGTCGCGAAACCCGCAAACCCAAGGCCGAGAAGCCCAAGAAGCCCAATGCGAGCAATCCGTCGACCAAGGTCGGCGTTGTCGCCGGGCTCGACAATATGAAGAAATAACTGCGAAAGGCAGAAGCGAAGATGGTGCAGGCACGGTGGAACGGCGCGGTGATCGCCGACAGCGACGACACGGTGGTCGTCGAGGGCAATCATTATTTTCCGCGCGATGCCGTTGACCCGGCCGTTCTTACTGACAGCGCGACGACGAGCCTCTGTCCGTGGAAGGGTATCGCGCACTATCATCATGTTGCCGTCGGTGGGCAGGTGAACCAGGACGCCGCCTGGTATTACCCCGACCCCAAGGACGCGGCGGCGGCGATCAAGGATCGCATCGCCTTCTGGAAGGGCGTCGAGGTCGGCTGACCCTTTTTCGTCCATGTCCACGCCCGTCCAGATCCTTGTCGATGCCGACGCATGTCCGGTGAAGGACGAGATTTACCGCGTCGCCTGGCGACACGAGGTGGCGGTGAAGGTCGTGAGCAACAGTCGGCTGCGCGTGCCCGACCATCCACTGATCGAGCGGGTGGTGGTGTCCGATGGTTTCGACGCCGCCGACGACTGGATTGCCGAGGCGGCGACGGCGCGGAGCATCGTTGTTACCGCCGACATCTTGCTCGCCGACCGCGCGTTGAAGGCGGGGGCGAGCGTGCTCGGGCCCAATGGCAAACCCTTTACCATGGCGTCGATCGGCCCCGCGATCGCGACGCGCGCGATCATGGCCGACCTGCGCGCCGGGGGCGACCAGATCGGCGGGCCGCCGCCCTTTTCAAAGGCCGATCGCTCGCAATTCCTGCAGGCGCTCGACAGCGCGCTGGTGCGGCTGAAGCGTCAGGCTTAAATTTCTTTTGTTTCTTTTCCGGCATTTGTGAAATTTCTTCGGCCGAGTGATGGCGATCACGGCGGGCGGGACGGCTGTGCGGCATAAGCGGGACATCGGGAACGGCCCGAACCCAATTCAAACCCGTCGAACCGCTTTGGAAAGGACATGACCATGACCAAGAAGATGATCCTCGCTCCCGTGCTCGCGCTCACCGCCCTCCTGTCGGCGACCCCGGCGATGGCGCAGTCGGCGCAGCCCGCGCAGGGCGGGATGACCATCGCCACGAACCCGGTGCAGATCCTGATCGGCCTGCTGCTCCCCGCGGTGCAGAAGGTCCGCGAAGCCGCGGCGCGCTAAACGCGCTTCCCGATTTTCGTCTTCGGCCCGGCTCACCACGCCGGACCGGAACCAGCCCTTCCGCCGCAGCGATCCCGGCGGGAGGGCTGACCTGTTTCCGGCGCCTTGAACCTCCCTCGCATCGGGCGTAAGCCTTGACGCGAAGGGGAGAGGGGCCATGCTTTCCATTTTGCCTTTGCTGTTGATCGCGGGCGCGCCTGACGCTGCGCCGCCCGCCGCCGCGCCGGCATCGGTTGCCGCACAGGCGACCCCGGTGACGATCGAATATTATTATCGCATCCGCTGGGGCGGCATGGATGAGTTTCGCGCGCTTTATGCGAAGAACCACCAGCCGATCCTCGACGAGATGAAGCGGCAGGGTTTCATCACCCGGATCGAGACGGCGACGCCTTTCACCCATATGGCGGGCGGAACGCGCTGGGACCTGCGCGTGACGATCAGCTATCGCGGCGCCGAGGATGCGGTGGGCACCGGCACCGGCTATGATGCCGCGGCGGAGGCAGTCGGCGCGCGCCTGTTCCCCGACCTTGCAAAATTCAAGGCCGAGGAGGCGAAGCGGTTCGCGCTGGTCGAGGAGCATTGGGACGTGATTGTTCAGCGCAGCGAATAGCCGCGCGGCGATCAGTTGCCAGCGCGGCGGTGCATCACAAAGGCGATCAGGAGCAGCGCCGAAATCACCCCGACCATCATGCCCGCGGTGGTTGTGACCATCGAGATCGTCCCCGCCGGATCGTTCGAACTCCACGCGCCGCTCTGCGTCCGGTCGATCATCCACCAGGCACCGGCGACGACGACCAGGTCGAGCAGGACCAGTCCGAGCAGCGCGCGCGTCGATTTTTTCACGAAATTCCTCCCCGTGTATTTTGCTGCCGCGATCCTACCATGATCTGGAGGCGCGCCTATCGCGAAATCGCGTTGACCATATTGCCCGCGCGCGACATCCTTGCGCCATGCCACGGACTTACACGAGCTTCGCCGAATTCTGGCCTTTCTACCTGCGCGAGCATAGCAAGGCGTCGACGCGCGCGCTGCATTATGTCGGGACGAGCCTTGTTGTGCTGATCGCGATTGCCGCCGTCGTGGCGGGCCGCTGGGGATGGCTGATCGCTTTGCCGGTCGCGGGCTATCTTTTTGCGTGGGTGGCGCATTTCGGGGTCGAGAAGAACCGGCCGGCGACCTTCACTTATCCGTTGTGGAGCCTCGCCGCCGATTTCAGAATGTGGGCGATGTGGCTGGCCGGACGGTTGGCCCCCGAGCTTGATCGCGCGGGCGTTTTGCGGGAAAATCGATCAGAGTGACCTGAAGCTTCGTCTGGCGTTTATTGCGAATCATTCTTAACTTCGTGCTCCGCCAAACGGAGATGCGCCATGCCCACCGACCTGATCAAGACCTTCACCTATCTTTCGATCCACCTGACGATCGGGTTCAGCGTCGCTTATGTGATGACCGGATCGGTCGCGCTCGCGGGCGGGATCGCAATTATCGAGCCCTGTATCAATGCTGTCGCATTCTTCTTCCATGAAAAGGCGTGGAAGCGGGTCGGCGCGCGGCCTAAGCTGCTGTCCGCCTGAGGACCTGCGAGTCCCCGGCCGCTGTTTCGTTTCGCCCCCCCAAACCAAGGAGATAGTCATGACCGTCAATCGCGCATCCGCCCGCTACGAAGGCTTCGGCAAGGAAGGTAAGGGGTCGATCACGACCAAGTCGGGGGTGCTCGACAAGCAGCCTTATGGATTCGGGACGCGCTTCGAAGGGCAGCCGGGGACAAACCCCGAGGAGCTGATCGCCGCGGCGCATGCGGCGTGCTTCACGATGGCGCTGTCGTTCGGGCTCGCGCGCGCGGGCTATTCGGGCGACACGCTCGAAACGAGCGCCGAAGTGACGCTCGATCAGATCGATGGTGGTTTTCAGATCAGCAAATCGGCACTGACGCTGACCGGCAAGGTGCCGGGAATTTCAGCCGACGAATTCGCCAGGATCGCCGAAGAGGCCGAGAAGAACTGCCCGGTTTCGAAGCTGCTCAACTGCGAAATCACCCTCGAGCATAATCTCGAGGCCTAAGCGGCGCGGAGCATCGGCGCAGGCAGCTCGTCGGCCATGAAGCCGAAGCTGCCTTGCGCCGGCGGCTCCAATGTCCAGCTTTGCAGCACGCGGTGGCGGCGATGGCCGACATGGCTTTCGATGAGCACGAGGTCGCGCGGGGTCCAGGTCCACGCGAGCGGCACCGGATCAAAGCCATCGGGCCGGCCGTAGCCGAGCGTGATATGCGGCCAAAGGCCCGACTTGCGACGCATCGGTTCGATACCCTGCGCCGCCATGCGGGCGACAATGGCGTCATATGTCTGGCGGATGCCGCCGACGCTGCCTGCGGGGACCAGCTCGACGCCGGTTTCGCGCCCGACGATCCTGCCAAAAGCAATTGCGCTCGCGGCGGGCAGGCCGGGCGCGAACGCCTTGGCGACCTGGCCCCGCAGGAAGGGTTGCGGCTCGAGCGTCTCGGCGATCGTGCACAGCGTCAGATGATACAGCTGGGGCTTCAACCCCGCGAACAGGTCGCCCGAAACAGGCGGCAATTGGCGCGCGAGCCAGCCAGCGCGATCGGCGTTTACCTGAAACCCCAGGAAATAGCGGAACATCGGGTCCATCATCCATAACTCCGAATCGGATCAATGTTCATATTATGTTCTCATATGCCATGAGAGTCGAATCCCTGTCGCTATTCGTCGTCGGTTGCCATCCGTGTCACATGGATGCCGAAAGCCATTGCCGCCGTCATCTTCCCGCGCATCGCGTCCCATTATAGCATCCGTCTCCCGCAGCGCTGGCCGTGTGGAACGGATAAGTTACTAATATAGTGACTTTTTCACGACAGCGAAGGCCATCGTCTATCTGCGCTTGACCTCAACCGGGCTTGAGCTTTCATAAGTGCGGAACAGATGATTCGTGAACGGAGTCTTGTCCATGCTGCACCAACCCGCTGCCACGCCATTCGAGCCCGAAGATTCGGGGGCCGAGGCGCCCGCCGAGGCCTTTCTGCCGCGCTATTTCGCGCGGATCGGCTATCGCGGACCGGTGGCGCCGACGATGGAGGTGCTCGCGGCGTTGCACGCGGCGCACATCGCCGCGATCCCGTTCGAGGCGATCGACGCGCTAACCGGCGCGGGGATCGATATCGGCGCCGACGCCATCGACGCCAAGCTGATCGGCCAGCGGCGCGGCGGCTATTGTTTCGAGCAGAACGGATTGTTCCTCCGTGTCCTGCAGGCGATCGGCTTCGCGGCCGAGGGCCTGATCGGCCGCGTGCGCTGGATGCTGCCCGACGATGCGCCGCCGACGCCGCGCACGCATATGGTCGTGCGGGTGACGCTCGATCGACGGCCGTGGCTCGTCGATGTCGGCTTTGGCGCGGCGGTGCCGCCGCGACCGCTGGCGATGGACAGTGAGGATGCCCAGCCGACGCGGCACGAAAGCTATCGCGTCGTGCGGCACGGCGCCGAGTGGCAGGTCGCGGCGCGGATCGACGCGAAATGGCGGACGCTCTACCGGATCGAGAATGTCGCGCCGCCCGCAATCGATTATGAAATCGGCAACTGGTACACCTCGGCGCACCCGGATTCGCATTTCCGCTATCAGTTGATCGCGGCACGCACGACCGCCGAGGCGCGCTATGGCCTGCGCGACAACCGGCTGACGACGCGGCTGACCGACGGGCGGATCGACCGGCGCTATCTGACCGCCGACGAGATTGAGCGGGTATTGTCGGAGATTTTCCACTTGGCGGTGCAGCACCATTGGCGCCCGGCGATCGAACGGGCGGCAACCGCCGAAATCGCGGGATAGGCAAGTCGCTGCACCGCGGCCGCTCTCTGCTGCGGCGCAGCTTGACTTGCTGTGCCCCTGGCTTTCACATGTCAGGTGATACCGGATCGCAGGAGAGGACATCATGAATCTCGTGACGCCGCAACGCGCTTTCACGCGCGTGAAGGTCGCGCCCCTGACGCCATCGATCGGCGCCGAGATTTCCGGGATCGCGCTGGCCGAAGAACAGGATGATGCGACGATCGCCGAAATCCGATCGGCGCTGCTCGCGTATAAGGTGATCTTCTTTCGCGACCAGTTCATCACGCCCGAACAGCATATCACCTTTGCCCGGCGCTTCGGGCCGCTCGAAATCCATCCTGCGACGCCGAAGGAGCAGCCGAACCCCGAAGTGCTGCATATCGCGCACGGGCCCGATTCGCGCGGGCAGGAGAATTTCTGGCATTCGGACGTCACCTGGCGCGCCGAACCGTCGCTGGGGTCGATCTTGCGCGCGATCGAGGTGCCCGAGGTCGGCGGCGACACGCTGTTCGCCGACATGGCGGCGGCGTTCCGCGCCCTGTCGCCCGCGATGCAGGACTGGTGCCGTTCGCTGAGTGCCGTGCACGATATCGCGCGCGTCTTTGCCAAAAGGCTGGGCAAGAGCCCCCACGAACTGCACGAGAAATATCCGCCGCAGCTCCATCCGGTGGTGCGCACGCATCCCGAGACGGGCGAACAGGCGCTATACGTCAACACCGCCTTCACCAGCCATATCGAGGGATTGTCGGCAAAGGAGAGCGAATGGCTGCTCGCGCATCTTTATGCGCAGGCGGCGGTGCCCGAAATCCAGTGCCGTTTCCGCTGGCGCGCGGGCTCGGTCGCCTTTTGGGACAATCGCGCCGGTCAGCATTATGCGGCGTCGGACTATTTTCCGGCGGTGCGGCGGATGGAGCGGGTGACGATCGCGGGCGACCGGCCCTTCTATCGCGACGAACGCTGACACGAGGATTTTGATGGGCGACAAGCAGGTCGTGTTGCTGTCGGGCGGCAATCCGCAGATACCGAAAGGCTATGGCGATGCGCCGGTGCAGGCCTATATCGCGGCGATGCCGGGGTGGAAATCGCCCGCCTGGGCGCGGCTCGACAAGCTGATCGAAAAGACGGTTCCGGGGACCGCAAAGGCGGTGAAGTGGAACTCGCCGCTTTATGGCGCGCCGGGGCAAGGCGAGGCGCCGACGCACTGGTTTTTGAGCGTCCATTGCTTCGACAAATATATCAAGGTCGCCTTCTTCCGCGGCCAATCGCTCGATCCGGTGCCGCCGGTCGCGTCGAAGAGCGGCGACACGCGATATTTCCATATCCATGAGGGCGATCATATCGACGAAGCGGCGTTCACCGATTGGGTGAAACAGGCCGCGGCGCTGCCCGGCGAGAAGATGTGAGGAAGACAATGGCGGCGGATCGGATCGATGCCAAGATCAAGGGGCTCGGCGACTGGCGCGGTGCGACGCTGGCAAAGCTGCGCGCGCTGATCCACGAGGCCGATCCGGAGGTCGAAGAGACGGTGAAATGGCAGAAGCCGTCGAATCCGGCGGGGGTTCCGGTGTGGGAACATGCCGGCATCCTGTGCACGGGCGAGACGTATAAGGACAAGGTCAAGCTGACCTTTGCCAAGGGCGCCGCGCTGGCCGATCCGGCGAAACTGTTCAATTCGAGCCTCGACGGCAAGGTGCGGCGCGCGATCGACCTGTTCGAGGGGGACGATGTCGATGCCGCGGCGTTCAAGGCGCTGGTGCGCGCGGCGGTCGCGGCCAATCTCGAACGGTCGGCGCGGGCCAAAAAGACCTAGGTCCTGACCCTAGTCGCAGCCCGTCCCTTCCTTGCGCGCGGCCCAGCCGATCGCGCCGTCCACCATATTCAGGTGCGCGGGGTCGGCCCAGGCCTCGGCCTGGTGGCCGAGCGCCGAGTAGAAGATGCGCGCCCGGCCCTCGCAGCGCCACCAGATGAGGGCGTGGTCGCCCATCCGCAGTTTGGGCTCGAGGCGCATTTTCGTCTCGTCGAGGTGCGCGAGGATGTGCGCATCGGCGGCGGGCGGGGCGTCCCAGCTGTAAAATTCGTCGGTCCACGGCCAGTGCGCGGGCAGATGGCGCGTCGCGGGATGGCTGCGGTCGGTGACGATCAGGTCGGCCGTCTGGAACTGGTCGGCGCCGCCCGGATGGCCGGTGAAATTGCCATTGCCGCGCATCTGCACGAACCAGCCGGGATGGCTGCCGTCGCCCGCGCTGTGCAGCCCGACGAAGCCGCCGCCCCTGGCGATCCACGCCTGAAACGCCGCACGCTGATCATCGGTGTAGATGTCGCCGCTGGCATTGGCGAAGACGATGACGTCGAACTTCGCGAGCTGGTCGGGGTTGAACACCGCGGCATTTTCGGTCGCAAAGCTGCTCCACCCGCGCGCCTTCGCCAAGGCTTCGATCGCGGGGACCGCTTCGGCGATGCTGTCGTGGCGATAGCCGTTGGTCTTGCTGACGATCAGCACGGCGGGGCGACCGAGCGCGGGCAGTTCGGGCGCCACGCTGTCGAGCGTCGCGGCGGGGCGCCGCGGGTCGGGGGCGGCCTGAACCGCCCCCCACGTCAGCAACAGCGCGGCAGCAAGCTTGGCGGCGGCGATCATGATATTCTCCCGACGTATGCCGGGAGATTGCTAATGATCGCCGGCGCGCTTCGCAAGCCGCCGCGCCCGTGGCCTAGCGGCAGCGCACGTCGTTGTTGTTGCCGCTGCGTTCGATCGCGCGTCCGGCGACCGCGCCGCCGATCGCGCCGAGCACGGTGCCCAGCGTTTCCGAGCCGCCCGGGGCGATGACGTTGCCGACGACCCCGCCGGCGAGGCCGCCGACGATCAGCCCGGTCGAACCGTCGTTGCGGCGGCAATAATATTTATTGTCGCGGCCGCGATAGACGCGGTCGTTCGACGACAGGCGTCGTTCTTTGTAGCGACGGTCGGTGCGGTAATAATTGTCGGCATAATAGCCGCCGTGCCGCGGGTCGGGGCGGTCATAGTCGTAATTGCCGTACTGGCTGTACGTGTTCTGATCATAATAGCCATAGCCGCCATCGTCATAGCGCCCGGCACCGGCGCCGATACCGCCATAAGCGCCGTTCGAGGCGCAACCGCCCGCGAGCGCGGTAACGGCGGCAAGGGGAAGGATCATCAGCTTGTTCATCGACATCACTCCATTCAGGATCGCGTGCCGCGCCAAGCGGGCATGGGCATGCTTTGTTTTTGCCCCACGCATTATGTTAAGTCCTGAAAGTCATGAGAGTTCCGTTGGGGCCGGGCAGCGCGCGCGGGGCGGGCGCCAACCTCACTCGATGTCGTCGGAGGGATCGAGCCGGACGGTCCACATCGGCTGGCCGCCCGGCGACAGCGCGATGTCGTGGCTGGGGACCATGTCGGCGCCGGTTTCGATCCAGCCGCGCCCGTCGCATTTGGGGCAGGGTACGCGGATCGAGCGGTGGCTGATCAGGTCGATCTGGCTGTTCCACTGACCATGGCCGGCGCAGATGGGGCAGCGGACGTCGAGGTCGCCCCCCAAAGCATTCCGGCGGTGGCGGACCGAAATGCCGTCGAGCGCGTGCGGGTCTTGCGGGCCGCTGCAATGGACGATGTTCGAGGGGTGCGACATGGCGGGTGCCTTTGCAGGGGCGGGCCAAAGGTCAGGAAAGGTCAGCCCATTGGCGATGCGGTGGCGATGGTATCGGCGGGATACGGGAGCGGCGGCGGAGACGGAGCGGACGCGGCAAGGGCGCGACGGCAGCGTCCGAAAGGAGTGAAGCAGATGGATAAATTGTAGGAAAGGGGTTTATGACCGCGCGGTGAAAAATAGGATCGGCCCAACCTGTCCGTCATGCGCCGGAGAGACGCGGGGGGTGCGGGCGGCGAAACCGATCACCGACCACGGCGGCTTAACTTTGTCGCCCCGTCGCGGCATGATGCCGTCCCCATGTGCAACCATTATCAGAATCACCCGGAGGCGATTCCGACGTGGCGCGAATATATCGGCGCGCTGCCGTATGACGCGCCCTTTTCGGAGACGCGGATCGACGTTTGGCCGCGGCGGATGGGCGAGGTGGTGCGGACGGTCGATGGCGCGCGCGTCGCGGGCGCGATGACGTGGGGGGTGCCGCTGACCCTGCCCGGCAAGCGGCCGGGGACGACGTTGACAAAATATGTCACCAACGTCCGCAACCTGGCCAGCCCGTTCTGGGCCAATATGCTGAAACGCCCGGCGCAGCGGTGCCTGGTGCCGTTCAGCCGCTTTGCCGAACCGAAGCTGGGGCCGGACGGCAAGGGGACGAAGGACGAGCATTGGTTCCGCGTCGCGGACCGCGAGGTCGCGGCGTTCGCGGGGCTGTGGCGCCCGAGTGCGGTCGGCGATGCCTATGCATTCCTGACCTGCGCCCCCAACCCGCTGGTCGCGCCGCTGCACCCCAAGGCGATGCCGGTGATTTTGGCCGAGGAAGATTATGCGACGTGGCTGGACGGCGATGCCGACGCGGCGGCGGCGCTGGCGGTGCCGTTTCCGTCGCAGTTGATGGTGGTGGAGTAGGCGTTCGGGATTCGGGAGTTTGGAGGTTATCGCATCTGCACCATAATTCTATTCGATACCAAGGAAACGGCGCTGCTTTTTATCAAGATCGGTAAAATGCCGGCCCAACGCTTCTTCGATCGCGTTGACTAGAGCCGCGCGTTTCATCGTTGAGACTTCATGCACCAGTTCGCCGTGATTTGCTGCGCCTTTGTAAGCCTGCAGATACCCGGACGAGAGAGCATCTAAGAAGCCGCCCAGTCTTGGTAGCGTCACCCTTTTTTGTAGAAGCGCATCGACGCTTCCCAAGCCTGCAATCTTCGCCCCGATATTTTGAAGGCATTTGTCGCTTATCCGAAGTTCGTAATTTCCGGACTGCGACAACGCTATTTCCATACCAAGGAATTCTGCAGCTTCCTCAGGTTTATAGACCCTCGTTTTGGAATTTTTTGCTCCGATAATGCCAATTGACAGGCTTAGCTTATCAAGTTCGGATCGAAGAAACCTATCAAAGGCCGAACATTCTTCTTCGCTATCAAAAAAGGCAATTATATCATCAACATATCTTATCGCTCGGTAGCCGTGTTTTTCGAGGATCTTATCCAAATCTCTAAGTATCAATCCCGCAAAATATGGGGATAGGGGCATACCTTGACGAACCCCCTTTCCCGAGAAAATTCCAGATTTCTCAATAATATTCTTCCAATCGGGATCAAACCCATCTTCAATTTCTGTATGAATAAAGGGAATGATCAATTTGTGGAGAGATCGCTGCGGAATTATTTTCGACGATCTTTCAACAATAATATCTCTAGGTATATTGTCGAAAAACTTCTCTATATCGGCCTTGTAGACCCACTTGTGCTCGTTCCGGAACCGAATTGATTGGACTCGTGCATCACCCACGGTTCGGCTTGAATTTCTTATTAGACCATAGCTGATTGAGTTGAGAAGGCCGCGCCTCTCAAGGGCTGGCCTTAATTCATTGAGAATTGCGAATTGAATGATCCGATCGGCTACCGTTGGGACGCAAATAATGCGATTGCCGCCAGTATCTTTCGGCTTCGCGATAGCCAAAAGACCTTTAGGCTTGAAGTTCCCACGAATCCTTTCCCGGATTTGATGAAACTCAGAAGCGATGTTTTCTTGAAATTTATTGCCTGATTTTCGGTCTATGCCGAAACAGGACTTTCTGAGGCGCCGCCCCTCATATCGCCAGACAATTTCGAGATTTGCCCTCGAAAATGCATTGTCTAATGCGTTAGCCATCTAGTTGCCGCCAGCCTTACCTAATCGCCCCATGCTGGCGGGTCTCCAGGAGCCGAGCCTCCGCATTCGGAGAACCGGCATTTGCCAAGTGCCCGAAGCTGCGGGATACGGCCACGAAGGCGCGTTTCGCCGAAACTTCGACCTGACTCTGAGCAAATCCTGCTGCCAGAGTCAGGGCACACCATAGCATAAGCACCGCTATTATCAAAAGGCCGCGGCGGAACAAACCGTGAACACGACTCTGCGCTTCGCGTGCGCTTGGCTTCCGTGCGCAATGCACGGCATTTTCCGCCCGCCGTCGAGAAAGCCTGTTCCAGAAATGTGGGCAGTCCTCATAGGTTCTAGTGGCGATACGAGGCATTTTACACTTCCTTTCGTCAAGGCAAGGCCGAGCCTCCGCATTCGGAGAACCGGCATTTGCCAAGTGCCCGAAGCTGCGGGATACGGCCACGAAGGCGCGTTTCGCCGAAACTTCGACCTGACTACAGAAAGCGGCTTTTCACTTCTGAAGGCAAACCCAACTGGGGGTCGTTAGCCGAGGTTGAAGATGGGGTACTCGCGACACTTTTGCAAGTGGCCCCTGATATTGCCCGCCAACGATGTACTCACATTACTCAGTCGTGTTCGCGGTCGCCTTGACCCAGATAAAGCTCGCGTCCCGATTCCTCATAGACTTCGCTCATCTGCGCCATGCCTTTTTCAGCTTCCTCGACGGCGATGAAGTCTTCGGCGTCCTGATTTTGCAAGCGGGCAAACTCGCGCACTTCCTGACTGATCTTCATCGAGCAGAATTTCGGGCCGCACATGCTGCAGAAATGCGCGGTCTTGGCGCCTTCTGCGGGGAGCGTCTGGTCGTGATATTGCTCGGCCGTGTCGGGGTCGAGCGACAGGTTGAACTGGTCGCGCCAGCGGAATTCGAAGCGGGCTTTCGATAGCGCGTCGTCGCGAACCTGTGCGGCGGGGTGGCCCTTGGCGAGGTCGGCGGCGTGGGCGGCGAGCTTGTAGGTGACGACGCCGACCTTCACATCGTCGCGGTCGGGCAGGCCGAGATGCTCTTTGGGCGTGACGTAGCAAAGCATTGCGGTGCCGTACCAGCCGATCTGCGCGGCGCCGATGCCGCTGGTGATATGGTCGTAACCCGGCGCGATGTCGGTGGTGAGCGGCCCGAGCGTGTAGAAGGGCGCCTCGCCGCACGCCTCGAGCTGCTTTTCCATATTCTCCTTGATCTTGTGCATCGGGACGTGGCCCGGCCCCTCGATCATCACCTGAACATCCTGCGCCCAGGCGCGCTTGGTGAGCTCGCCCAGCGTGTAGAGCTCGGCGAACTGCGCCTCGTCGTTCGCGTCGTAGATGCTGCCGGGGCGCAGACCATCGCCGAGGGAATAGGCGACGTCATAGGCCTTCATGATCTCGGTAATCTCGTCGAAGCGTTCGTAGAGGAAGCTTTCCTTGTGATGCGCGAGGCACCATTTCGCCATGATGCTGCCGCCGCGCGACACGATGCCGGTCATGCGCTTGGCCGCGAGGGGGACGTAGGGCAGGCGGACCCCGGCGTGGATGGTGAAATAGTCGACGCCCTGTTCGGCCTGTTCGATCAGCGTGTCGGCGAAGATTTCCCAGGTCAGATCCTCGGCGACGCCGCCGACCTTCTCCAGCGCCTGATAGATGGGGACGGTGCCGATCGGGACGGGCGAGTTGCGGATGATCCATTCGCGCGTGTCGTGGATGTTGCGCCCGGTCGACAGGTCCATGACGGTGTCGGCGCCCCAGCGGATCGACCAGACCATCTTGTCGACCTCGGCCGCGACGTCGCTGGCGACCGCGCTGTTGCCGATATTGGCGTTGATCTTGACGAGGAAGTTGCGGCCGATCGCCATCGGCTCGGATTCGGGGTGGTTGATGTTGCTGGGGATGATCGCGCGGCCGCGCGCAACCTCGTCACGGACGAATTCGGGCGTGACATAATCGGGGATGCTGGCGCCGAAGCTTTCGCCGTCGCGCTTATATTCGGACAGGCGCGCGCGGCCGAGGTTTTCGCGCTCGGCGACATATTCCATCTCGGGCGTGATGATGCCGCGGCGGGCGTAGTGCATCTGGCTGACGTTTTTGCCGGGCTTGGCGCGCAGCACCTGGCGGCGGACGTTGGGGAAGGCGGGGACGCCGCCGCTGCGGTCGGGGCCGAGCTGGCCGTTATCCTCGGGCTTCACCTCGCGCTGGGTGACCTCCTCGACGTCGCCGCGGCCGCGGATCCACTGGCTGCGGATTTCGGGGAGGCCGGCGTTGATGTCGATCGTCGCATTGACGTCGGTGTAGGGGCCGCTGGTGTCGTAGACGCGGACGGGGGGCTCGCCCGAATGCGGGTCGAGGTCGATCTCGCGCATCGCGACGCGGATGCCGCTGCCGGTCTGGGTCGCGACGTGGATCTTGCGGCTGCCGCGGATCGGGCCGGTGGTGACGCCGATGGGCGTGGCGTCGCGCTTGTCGAGGCGGGAATCGATGTCGGCCATGTGCAGTCGCTCCGTTGGTTATCGGAGCGAGAAACGGTTTTCCGGTGTGGAACGCCGACCCTCCCTCCGCCGGTATTATCCGGATCAGGTTCAACGGGTCGCGGTCTATTCCGCTCTCAACCGGCCATCACAGACGCGGCTCCCCGGGGATGGGAGGGTTATAGGGGGCGGGGGGTGCGCTGTCCATTGATGATGGGGATGGGGCGGTGGTAAAGCGCGGCGAGGGAGAGATTGATGCGGACGATCGCGGCGGTTCTGTCGGTCCTGCTGGTGGCGGCGAGCCCGGCGGCGACGGTCGACGATCTCGGCTGGCTCGCGGGTGACTGGGTGAGCGAGGCCGACGGGCGCTGGACCGAGGAGAGCTGGGCGGCGCCGCGCGGCGGCATGATGATCGGATATAGCCGGGCGGGGCGCGGCGATGTGCTGCGCGAGTTTGAGTTCATCCGCATTGCGCGCGGCGACGATGGCGCGCTCGCCTATGTCGCGATGCCGCAGGGCGGTGCGCCCGTGACGTTCCGGCTGGTGCGGCACGATGCGGCAAGCGCGACCTTCGAGAACGCCGCGCATGATTATCCGCAGCGTATCGAATATGCGCGCAGCGGCGATACGCTGACCGCGACGATATCGAAGATCGACGGGTCGAAGCCGCGCCGCTGGAGCTATCGGCGGCGCTGAAAGACACGACGGGGCGGTTGTTCGCGATCATCGACGGTCCGCGTCGTCCGCGGCGGCCGGTGACCCCACGCCCGTCGGCGGGGGCATAGGCGCTCGCACGAAGCGAACCCAAAAAGAAGGGACCGCCTTGCCCCGCCCCGCGCGCGCGATTATTCGACGTCCATGAGCGGCGACAAAATCTTCATCAGCGCGAACGATTTGCTCGCCGACTCCTTCCGGCTGGGCATGCAGGTGCTGGACAGCGGCTTCAAACCGACGCACCTCGTCGGCATCTGGCGCGGCGGCGCGCCGGTCGGCATCGCGGTGCAGGAGCTGCTCGATTATCACGGCCAGCATTGCGACCATATCGCGATCCGCACCTCCTCCTACCACGGCATCGACCGGCAGGATGCGCACGTCAAAGTCTTCGCGCTCGGCTATCTCCTCGACACGCTGAACCCCGAAGACCGCCTGCTGATCATCGACGACGTCTTCGACAGCGGGCGTAGCATCCGTGCCTTCATCGCCGAACTGAAGGCGCGCTGCCGTCACAATATGCCACGCGACATCCGCATCGCCACGGTCTGGTACAAACCCGGCCGCAACGTCACCGATCTTCGCCCCGATTTCTTCGTCCACGAAACCGACCAATGGCTGATCTTTCCGCACGAGGTCGACGGGCTGACGGTCGAAGAAATCCGCGAGCACAAGCCCGAGGCGGCGATCATCCTGCGCGAGGAGGGCACGTCCGATGTCTGACGGCTTTGCGTCGACCGACGATCGCGCCGCCTTTATCGCCGCGCTGCCGAAGGCCGAGCTTCACCTTCATATCGAAGGCTCGCTCGAACCCGAACTGATGTTTGCCCTCGCGCAGCGCAACGCCGTCGCGATCCCCTTCGCAAGCGTCGAGGACGTACGCGCCGCCTACGCCTTCTCGAACCTCCAGGATTTTCTCGACATTTATTATCAGGGGATGGGCGTGCTCCATGGCGAGCAGGATTTCTACGATCTTACCGCCGCCTATCTGGCGCGGGCCCATGCCGATGCGGTTCGCCATGCCGAAATCTTCTTCGACCCGCAGGGGCATACGGCGCGCGGCGTCGCGTTCGGAACCGTCATCGCGGGCATCACCCGCGCGCTCGACGACGCGCAGGCAAATTATGGCATGACGTCGAAACTCATTATGTGCTTCCTCCGCCACCTCAGTGAAGCCGAGGCCGAGGCGACGCTTGACGAAGCCTTGCCTTACCTCGACCGTATCGCCGGGGTTGGTCTCGATTCCTCCGAGGTCGGCCACCCGCCCGCCAAGTTCGAACGCGTCTTTGCCCGCGCGCGGGCGCTCGGGCTCAAGATCGTTGCGCACGCCGGCGAAGAAGGCCCGCCCGCCTATGTTCATGAGGCGCTTGACCTTTTGAAAGTCGACCGCATCGACCATGGCAACCGCAGCCTCGAAGACCCCGCGCTTACCCGGCGCCTCGCCGCCGAGGGCATGACGCTGACCGTCTGCCCGCTCTCGAACCTGAAGCTCTGCGTCGTGGATGACATCGCCGACCACCCGCTCAAGACGATGCTGACGGCCGGACTCCGCGCGACAGTGAACAGCGACGATCCGAGCTATTTCGGCGGTTATGTGAACGCCAATTATCTGGCCGTTGCCGACGCGCTCGACCTGTCGAAGGACCAACTGCTGACGCTCGCCCGCAACAGCTTCACCGGCTCCTTCCTCGGCGACGCCGACAAGGCGCGCCACCTCTCCGCAATCGACGCCTACGCCCGATCTGCGTCATCATTTTAGCAACGACGGCGAGCGAGCGGAAGCCGCCCAACCTACTCCGTTCGACACGAACGGGATTTCGAGGGCCGCCGGAAACGCCCGGAAGGTGCCGTTGATTCTCCCTGTGCCGCAGGCATGGGGAGGTGGCAGCGCGAAGCGCTGACGGAGGGGCTATGGCGCTACCGTCGCGGCCCCTCCACCACTGCTTCGGGGCGGCCCCCCTCCCCATCGCTGCGCGACAGGGAGGATATTTACTTCACCGTCACCCCGGACTTGATCCGGGGTCCAAGCGACCAAGGTGGCCGTGGATCCCGGATCAAGTCCGGGATGACGAAATGTGCAACACCCGCTTCCCACCCCAAAGCGAACGCGGCATCAGAAGCTGAGCTCGTCGTATATTTTCGAAAGATCGCCGCCCCATGGCCCTTCGTAGCGGTCGAGCAGGTCGTGCGCGGGGGACTTGCCGCTTTTGGCGATGCGGCGCAGCGGTTCGAGGAAGCCGACCTCATTGTCGCCCATCGAATTGACCTCGCCGCGCGCGGCGAGGCCCGCCGCCGCGATGTCGAGGACGCGGTGCGCGAGTTCGCCGACCGTGCCGCCGCCGGGTGCCGGGGCATCGAGGCCCTCGCTCGGCACGGCGTCGCGGAGCGCCTGCTGCTCCTCGATGCTCCAGCCCTTGACGAGATCCCAGGCGGCGTCGAGCGCGCCCTGGTCGTAGAGCAGGCCGACCCACAAAGCCGGGAGCGCGCAGATGCGGTTCCACGGGCCGCCGTCGGCGCCGCGCATTTCGAGGAAGCTTTTGAGCCGCACTTCGGGGAAGGCGGTCGAAAGATGGTCGTTCCAGTCGGAAAGCCGCGGTTTTTCGCCCGGCAGCGCGGGGAGTTCGCCCCTCAGGAAATCGCGGAAACTCTGCCCCGCGGCGTCGATATATTTGCCGTCGCGGAAAACGAAATACATCGGCACATCGAGCATATAGTCGACATAGCGTTCATAGCCGAAGCCATCCTCGAACACGAAGGGCAGCATGCCGGTGCGTGCGGGATCGGTGTCGGTCCAGATATGGCTGCGGTACGACATAAAGCCGTTCGGCTTGCCCTCGGTGAAGGGCGACGAGGCGAAGAGCGCGGTCGCGAACGGTTGCAGCGCGAGCGAGACGCGGAATTTCTGCACCATGTCGGCCTCGCTCATATAATCGAGGTTGGTCTGGATCGTGCAGGTGCGCAGCATCATGTCGAGCCCCATGCTGCCGACGCGCGGCATATGCTCGAGCATGATCTTGTAGCGCCCCTTGGGCATGATCGGCAGCTCGTCGCGCGTCTTGTCGGGCCACATGCCCAGCCCGAGGAAACCGAGGCCGAGTTCGGCGCCGACTTCCTTCACCTGCTTCAAATGGCGGCCGGTTTCGGCGCAGGTCTGGTGGAGATTTTCGAGCGGCGCGCCCGAGAGTTCGAGCTGGCCCGCGGGTTCGAGGCTGACGGTGCCGTCGCTGCCCGCGAGGGCGATGACTTTCCCGCCCTCGATCACCGGTTCCCAGCCGAAGCGGGTGAGCGCCATGAGCAGATCGTGGATGCCGCCGGGCTCGTCATAGGAGGGCGCGCGATGGTCGGCGGTGCGATAGACGAATTTTTCGTGCTCGGTGCCGATGCGCCAGCGATCCTTGGGCTTTTCGCCCTTGATCATGGGGACCGCGAGCTGGTCGCGGCTTTCGACGATGGGATCGTTGCTGTCCGAGGCGGTGCGCGTGCTCATATCGCGCCATTATACGGTTCGGTATAGAATGCAATCGACTGTTGTTCGCGCCCTATTTGACGCGGGCGCGCAGGTTGATCGTGAAGCTCGATCCCGGCGCCATCGCGCCCTTGGGCCGGACGCGCACATGGGTCACCGCCGCGTCGACCCCATTGGCGTCGATGGTGGGCGTGTAGGTCCAGCTGGCGCCGCCATTGTTCGAAAATTCGAGGTCGTCGGTCGTGCTGGCGAGACTGGTGAAGCTGTAGGTCAGCGCGCTGCTGCCGGCGGTAAAGCGTATCGGGCCGGGGCCGGGGGCATAGGTGCCGACGAACAGGCTGAGGTTTGCGGGGATCGCGTCGGTGACGATGACGCTGTTGGTCGACGGGCTGGTGCCCGCGGGCGCGGTGACGGTCAGGCTGTAATTGGCGAAGCCGCCGGGAATCAGCTTGGGGTTGGTCAGGCCGTTCACCGGGTCGCTGTAGGCGAGCGAGGCCTTCGCGATCGACAGCGGCACGATATAGATATTGGTGAAGGTGCAGACGATCGCGGTGTCGACGGGATCGACCGTCAATATATTGCCCGCGAGCGCGGTCGCGTTGCCGGAGCAGGCGAGCGCCTGCGCATAGTTGGCGCCATTGCCGGCGGTGAAGGTTTCGCCGAGCGTCGCGCTTTCGCCAGCATAGACGGTGACGGCGGCATTGGTATCGGTCTCGTTCGCGCTGTTCGCGACCGAGGCGAGGCTGGCATTGTTGATGAGGCCGCTGGTGGCGACCGTGACCGCGTGGGCCGTCTGTGCATTGACCCAGGTCTTGCGCATCACCAGCGACGCCGATTTCCGGCTGTTGGTCCAGGTGCAGGTGAGCGAGGTGCCCGACGGCATGACGACGGTGCGGCTGAGCCCCGTGCCGGTCGTGGCGACAACGACATTGTCGCTGTTGCGCCGGCATTCGAGGCTGCTGTTGTAATTCGCCGCGGTGCCGGTCGCATAGGCCTCGGTCAACGTCAGCGTCGATCCGGGGACGGCGACCGTCGTCGCGTTGGTCGTCGATCCGCCGACGGTCGAAGTCCCTGCGGTCGGCGTTTGACCGCCCGCGATCGCGAGGCTGACCGCGTCGCCCGCGATGCCGTTCGTCCAGTTCTTGGCAAGCACGACCGGCGAATCATTGTCGGTGATCGTGTAGGTGCTGGCCGTCCGCGCCGCGCCGCCGCAGCTCGTCGTGCTCGACACGGTGTAGCCGGTGCCGGTGCCGAGCGCGATCTGGATCGTCTCGCTGCCCTCGGTCGCGGTGTCGTCGACGATCTGGATGCCGAGCGGAATGGCGCTGTTCTGATAGGTGCCGGCGGGAATGGTGACGGTGAAACTCGCGCCGCCGCCGGGCGTCGTATAGTCGCTGCCGCGTATCGCGGTGCCGCCGGTGATGCTGACATTGACCGTGCGCGCGGTGAACAAAGTGCCGTTGACGGTCAGCGTCGGCAGGTTGGCGGTCGCGAGCGATTCGACCCCCGACGCGCTCGCGGTCGACAGCTCGACGAAGGGATTGAGCGTGATGCGGATATCGTCGAGGAAATTGCCGAAGCTGCCGGGGTCGGTGGTGATGAACTGGACGCGCTGCACCCCCGATGCGCCGGTGTAAGTGGTCGACCCCGTGTTGACGTTCCACATATTGTTGACCGTCGACGACTGCGACGCCAGCGCCTGGATCTGGACGCCCGAGCTGTTCGCGATCTGGAACCGCGCGGTCTGCGTCGTCGGCCCGCCCGCGCGCGCGCGATGGGCAAAGGTCCAGCCAATCGACTCGCCATTGACCATGCAGATATTCTGGTAGAGCGCGCCCGGGACATTGGCGTTCATTTCGGCAAAGACCGACCCCGCATAGGCGGGGACGCCGTTGAAATTGCTGTCCCACAGCTCGATCTCGCCCGATGCCGAATCCCAGCCGACCACCGAGCCGTTCGAATAGATTTCGTAATTGACGGCGCCCGGCCCTTGCGGATCATTGGCCTCGAACGAGGGGTTGACGATGACGCGCTGCGCCGTGGCGGGCGGGGCGATCGCCATCGACCCGGCGATGACGAGCAGCGCGCCGAGGCGCGCGAGGCATCGATGCCGTTGCATCAGCCCAGGGTCACATCGAAAGCGATCGCCATCGTGCTCGCGGGTAGCAGGGTCGATGTCGCCGCCGAGACGGTCGTCCCGGTGATCGAGGCGCCGAACGGATCATTCTCGTCGGCGCCGCTGGCATTGTCATCCTCGACCGTCGTCGCGGTCGCGCAGCTCGTGCCGCTGCGCAGCGAGCCGGGGACGAAGGTCGTGGTCGCGGGCAGCGGGTCGCCGATATTGATGCCGGTCGCGGTGCCGCTGCCATTGTTGGTGACGAGGATGCAGTAGCGCATCGTCGCGCCCGGGATCGCCTTTGGATCGGTCGCCCCGTTCGTGGGATCGCTCACAACGCTGCTGGTCTTGGCGATCGTCAGATTGGTGGTCGGACGGCAGAAGGTGAGATCGTGGATCGCGGCGCCCTGTTGTCCGGGGTCGGTTGGGGCGAGGCTGTGGCTGCCATAAGTGATGACGATCGTGTCGACGGGCGCGGAAAAGGTCACGACGATATTACCGTTCGCGCTGCCGTCCGCCGAGGTCGCGTCGCCATAAGCGCTGTTGCCGATGACATAATTGCTGACCCCGTTGGTGAGCGTCGGCGTCACCGGCGCGCCGTTGAAGCTGCCCGTCACGGTCAGGCGGTCGGCGAATTGCCCCGCCGCATAGTCGATATCGAAGACGCGAAACTGTGCGCCGGGTACCGCAGTCGGCAAGCTGATCGTCGAGGTGATCGCACCAGTCTGGCTGGCAAAGTCGGCAATCTGGAAGATTGAAAATTGCGCCGGACCGAGCCCGCCGGTGACGACATTCTGGCGCGTCGGCGACTGGCCGCCATAGGTGGCGTTGTTCAGAAAGACGCCGCCGCTGATCGCGATATTGAAATTCAACGTGCCGATCGCGGTCAGCGCATAGCTGCCGCTGGTCGTGCCCGCCGGCCAGCTGACGCCGTCCCAGTCGTGAAGCGTGGTGCCGACGGGACAGACGAGCGTCGGCGGCGTGCCGGCAACGCGCGTGCCCGACACGGTAAAGCTGGCCGCGTCATAATCATCCTCGCCCGCCGCGCCATTGCCGGGGGTCGAATCGAAGTCGAAGGCCGACGACGCGCTGACCTCGGCGATATTGGTCACGCTCGCGCCCGCCGTCGCGGTGACGGTGCCGCTGATCGTCAGCGTTCGCGTCGTTCCGGCCGGGATGCTGCCGACGGTCCAGACGCCGGTCGCGCTGTTGTAGCTGCCGAACCCCGACGCGCCGGTGAAGGCGAAGCCGGCGGGCAGCATGTCCTGCACCGTAACGCCGGTCGCGGTCAGCGCCGAGCCGCTCGCATTGGTCACGCTCAATATATAATTGATGCTGGCGCCCGGCGCGGGCGACGCGTTGCTTACCGATTTGGTCAGCGACAGGTCGGCCGATGGTGCGGTCGGCACGGTCGTGAGCGTCAGGTCGGCGCGCGTGAAATTGCCGCTGTCGCCGTTCAGCGAGTCGCAGATCGTCAGCCGCCATGTGCCCGCCGACCCTTGTCCGTTGAAGCTCGCGAGCGAGCCTTCGGGACGAAAATTGCGCTGATAGGGCGGCGCCGCAGCGGTGCTGTCGTTTGCGCTGTGCGTCGTGATATTCGCCGCCGCGCTGTCGTCGAACAGCACGTTCATATTGTCGGCCGAGGCGCCGACATTGGTGATCAGGTCGACCACGGTGCCCCCGGGCGACACCAAAGTCGCGCGAATGTCGCCGCGATAGCTGTGCGCGAACTGGACGCCGATGTTCACATCGGTGACCTGCGCATTCGCGGCGACGGTGAAGCTCCGGACCAGCGGGCTGGTGCAGCTGGTCGCGGTTTCGCTGATCGTGCCGGTGGTGGTGGTGGTGTAACTGGTGGTCGTCTGTGCGGCGGCGGGATTGCTGGCGAGCGTCAACGCCAGCCAAACGAGCATGAGACAGGCTCGCACAGACTGCAAACACTGGCCCCCACGCCAGCGGTATCGGCTCTGGTCCCGCCGTTGCATGGCGCCGCTATGGCGCATGCATAGCTAATATACGGTTAAATTCGGTGACTTGGCGCCAATTCTGTTCGGCGACGGGACAGAATTGGCGCGACTGTCTATT
The DNA here is from genome assembly GCA_964426485.1 of uncultured Sphingopyxis sp. GTDB lineage: Bacteria > Pseudomonadota > Alphaproteobacteria > Sphingomonadales > Sphingomonadaceae > Sphingopyxis. Next base: position 89,275 of record CAYRQX010000004.1, read on the forward strand.
CGTCCGACCAGTCGCCATGCTGCGCCATCCACAGGCCGATCGCGGCGATGGCGGCGGTTTCGGCGCGCAGGATGCGCGGGCCGAGCGCGATGCGGCGGACGGCGGCGTGGGCGATGAGGAGCTCGCGCTCGCGGTCGGTGAAGCCGCCTTCGGGCCCGGTCAGGATCGCGGCGGGTGCAGGCGCTTCGACCCTGGCGAGCGGAACGCCGCCTGCCTCGTCGGCGAACAGCAGGGCGCGCCCGGCCGGCCAGTCCTTCAGCAGCTGGGGCAGTTTGACCGGCTCGGCGAGCGCCGGGAGCGCCGTGCGCCCGCATTGTTCGCATGCTTCGACGATTTGCGCCGCGAGCCGCTCGTGCTTGACGCGCTCGACGATCGTGCGTTCGGTGATGACCGGCTGCAGCCGCGCGACGCCGAGCTCGGTCGCCTTTTCGATGATCCAGTCGAGCCGCGCTTTCTTGACCGGCGCAAAGCACAGCCAGAGATCGGGAACGGGCTCGATCGCCTTGGTCTGGCGTTCGATGCGCAGCGTCAGCGACCGTTTCGCCGCGTCGGCAACCACCGCGAGCCATTCGCCGCTGATATTGTCGAACAGCAGGATCGGATCGCCCGCCTTCATCCGCATCACATTCAGCAGATAATGCGCCGCGGGGCCGTCGATCATGGGCGCGGCATCGGGCCCCAGCGGCAGATCGACAAAAAGACGGGGCGTGCTGGCGGGCGGCCAGGCGGGAGTTGCGGGCATGCCGAGTCGATAACAGACGGCGATATTTTGTGCATCCTTTGCCGCGAGGCGATGAAGCCTGTCCCGATTCGGGTCAAAACCGCCGATCCGGACCGGTCACCGGCCCCCGATTAGCATTTTGGTAAGCAGTCCTCCCCTAGGTCGGAGAGTACCAGCGGCCCATCTAGTGGGGGGCGTCGCCGGTCGAAGAGGGGTTTAGGCCATGCGAGGGACCGTGTTCAGCCGGCTGCGGCTCGGCGCCACAAAGCTTTTGCGCGACCAGCGCGGCAACGCTTTCATGCTGACGGCGGCGGCGATCATTCCAGTGATCGGCTTTGTCGGTTCGGCGGTCGATACCGGCCGCGCCTATATGACGCAGCTGCGCCTGCAACAGGCTTGCGACGCCGGCGTGCTCGCCGGACGGCGCGCGATGGGCGGCGCTAGTTACGGCGAAGCGGCGCAGGCCGAAGCGGACAAGATGTTCAACTTCAACTTCCCCGAAGCCAAATATGGCGCGTCGGGCATCCTTTTTTCCTCGCAGGCGGTCAACGCCTCTGACGTCGCGGGACAGGCCTCGGCGGTCCTGCCGACCGAACTGATGTTCATGTTCGGCAAGGATGAGTTCCGCCTGTCGGTCAATTGCACTGCAAAGCTGGAAATTTCGAACGTCGACGTGATGATGGTCCTCGACGTCACGGGATCGATGTCAGGCACGAATTCGGGCGACTCGGTCAGCAAGATTCAAGGGCTGCGCACGGCTGCGGTCGACTTTTTCGACACGCTGACCGCCGCCGACATCGGGGACGGACGGCTGCGCTTCGGGGTCGTGCCCTATAGCTCGTCGGTAAACGTGGGTGCCATATTGATGGCAAAGGATCCGGACTGGATTGCGGACACCGCGGAACTGCCTTCGCGACGGGCGATATTTCGCCAAGAATATACCAATCCGTCCTATGATCCGAGCGACGAATATACCGATAGCGCCACCACTTATGACTCCAGCTGGACGAACAACGGCACCGTTTCGGCCAAAAATTCCACAGCCTGCGGCGAGCTCGACCCTCCCGCCGATACCAGCCCCTCGCCGAGCGACGACCCCGATTACAGCAATGCTTCGGTTTACGTGAATGGCGACAAGCGTGTCACGACCTATGACACCGAACAGGAATATACTTTCCGTACCTATCGCTACACCTGGTCGAACAGCAAATGCAGGAAGCAGTATAAAAACGCCTATTTCACGCGCCATTTCGTCACCACGGTCACGGAGACGCGGACCGATGTTTTCGACGGCAAATATGAGTATAAGACTCGCGACTTTCCGGTCGCGGACGTGAAGTTGGGCAGCCCCTTGACGACCGACACGGGCGACAAGGGCGTCACGATCTCGACGACTTGGCAAGGCTGCGTCATCGAACGCGCGACGAGTCCTTTCGCGTCGAACGAAACCGCCCCGGCCGACGCCTTCGACATGGACATCGATATGAAGCCGACAAGGATCGGCGAAGATGCGATTGACACGCAGTGGAGGCTGTTCCTGCCGGCCGTCACCTATTCGCGCTCGTCGCCCGCACCCTACACATCTACGACGGACAGCACGAACTTTCAGGAAAAGGGTGGCGATTATGCCGCCTGCCCGGTGGCCGCGATGAATTTGACCACCATGACCAGTGCCGACCGCGACACGTTCGCCAACTATATCGCTACACTGCAACCGCGAGGCTATACGTACCACGATGCCGGTATGGCGTGGGGCGCGCGGCTGATCTCGCCCACAGGGCTCTTTTCGGATGAAAATGCGACCGCTACCAATGGGCGCCCGATCAGTCGCCATATCGTCTTCATGACCGACGGCGACATGAACACGCCGCGCTCGAACATGTCGCATCAGAGCCAGGAAAGCGCGATGAACCGTATCGGCGCGACCAGCGACAGCAATGCCATCGCCCGCCACAACAACCGCTTCGTGCAACTGTGCCGTTCGGCGCGGCAGCGCGGGATGACGGTCTGGGTCGTGTCGTTTGGGGTCGGCAGCAACAGCAATCTCAACAACTGCGCCTCTTCGGGACAGGCGTTCGAGGCCGATAATGCCGCCGAGCTGAACGAGCAGTTCCAGGCGATCGCGCGGCAGATTTCCAAGCTGAGGCTGTCGCAATGACCCGGCGGCCTTCTTTCATGCGCCGCCTGATCCGCCGCTTGCGGCGGAGCGAGCGCGGCACGGCATTCATCGAGTTCGCGCTGACCGCGCCCGTGTTCCTGATGGTCCTGCTCGGCATCTTCGATTTTTGCTGGCAGATGTATGCGCAGCAGGTGCTGCAGGGCGTGGTCGCGAAAGCAGGCCGCGACGCGACGCTTGAAGGCTTTGCCGCCGACCAGAGTGCGCTCGACGATGCGGTCGAAACACGGGTGAAAAAGGTTTTTGCGAATGCGACGGTGACCTTCAACCGCCGCGTTTTTGACGATTATAGCGACATCAGGCCGCTGCGCTGGGTCGATTCGAACGCCAACGGCATCCAGGACCCCTCGCCCGAGGATTGCTGGGAAGACGGCGGCCGGCAGGGCAATGGCGGCGCCGACGACGTCGTCCAATATACGGTGTCGATGCGATTCGACCGCGTGCTGCCCCTGTGGCGGATGCTGGGGCAGCCGCAATATGCGACGCTGAGCTCGACGACATTGCTGCGCAACCAGCCCTTTGCCGCCGGCGGCGAGGTCGAGCCGGAGATATGCGGATGACCCGTCCGATTGATTTCCGCCGCCGGATGCGGCGCGCTGCGCGGCGTCTGGCGCAGAGCACGCGCGCCGCGGTGATGCTCGAAATGGCGTTCGCCATTCCCTTTCTGATCCTCGTCGGCTTCGGCGGCCTTGAGATCGCGAACCTGACGCTGACGAATACGCGCGTCAGCCAGCTTGCGCTCAACACCGCGGACAATGCGGCGCGCATCGCGGCGGGAAGTAATCTGACACAGCCGCAGATCCGGGAGGTCGACATCAACGAGGTGTTCGCCGGTGCCGAACGGCAGATCGCGGGGCTTGGTTTCGAAAATAACGGCCGCATCATCCTGTCGAGCCTCCAGCGCAACAACGATGGCGGACAGACGATCAAATGGCAGCGCTGTTTCGGCAATCTGGAGGCCGCATCGGCCTATGGTGTTGAGGGCACCGGCGCGACGGGGACGGATTTCCCCGGCATGGGTCCCGTGGGACGCGAGGTGACGGCGGCAGCGGGGACCGCGATCATGTTCGTCGAAGTGACTTATGAATATCAGCCGTTGCTGTTCGGCGCCTGGCTGGGGCCGCGGACCGTCCGGTCGACGGCGGCCTATAATGTCCGCGAGGCGCGGGACCTGTCGGGGGTGAAAGCACCAGGCACCCCGGCCACCTGCACCTGACGGCGCATCCGCGGGTTCGTTGATCGGGCATTTATTCCCCGCGGCGGGCCTGCTATCGCCCGCGCCAGATGACCGCCACCCATCCTCCCGACAGCCAGCTTCGCGGGTTCGTGGCCTTGTTGCCGACGGCGGCCAGGCCCTATGCGCTGCTTGCACGGTTCGACCGGCCGATCGGCTGGTGGCTGCTTTATTGGCCCTGTGCCTGGGCGCTGGCGCTCGGGGGCGGCGCGGTCAGCCACTGGCCCTTGTTCGGGTGGATGCTGATCGGGGCGATCGCGATGCGCGGCGCGGGCTGTGTCTATAACGATATCGTCGACCGCGACCTCGACGCGCGGGTTGCCCGCACCGCGTCGCGCCCGGTCGCGAGCGGGGCCGTGTCGGTGCGGGGTGCCTTGCTGTGGACGCTTTTCCTGTCGCTCGCCGGGCTGGTTGTTTTGCTGCAGCTGCCGCGACCGGCGCAGATCGTCGCCCTGGCGAGCCTGATCCTCGTCGCGGGCTATCCCTTCATGAAGCGCATCACCTGGTGGCCGCAGGCATGGCTCGGCCTGGTGTTCAGCTGGGGTGCGCTCGTTGCGTGGGTCGCGGTGGGCGGGCAGCAAGGCCCCGCGCTGCCGTTGCTCTACGCCGGCTGTATCGCGTGGGTGATCGGTTACGACACCATCTATGCGCTGCAGGATATCGAAGACGATATGCTGATCGGCGTAAAGTCGAGCGCGCGGGCGATGGGGCGGCATGTGAAGGGCGGGGTCGCGCTATGCTACGCGCTTGCGCTTGCCTGTTGGGGCGGCGCGCTGTGGGCGGTGCGGCCCGATCCGCTGGTGCTGATCGCGCTGCTGCCGGCGGCGTTGCATCTGACGGGGCAGGTGGTGACGCTCGACCCGGCGAACGGCGAAGATGCGTTGGCGAAATTCCGCAGCAATCGATTTGCGGGGTTGCTGATCTTCGCGGCGATGCTGGTGGTGGGCATGGCGCCCTGACAATTAAATAGGGACTGTCCCTATTTAATTATTCGGCGGCGAGCAGTTCTTCGGCGCCGCCGAGATCGACCGAGACGAGGCGCGACACGCCGCGCTCGATCATCGTCACGCCGAACAGGCGGTGCATGCGCGCCATCGTCACCGCATTGTGCGTGACGATCAGGTACCGCGTGTTGGTTTCGCGCGCCATGCGGTCGAGCAGGTCGCAGAAACGCTCGATATTCGCGTCGTCGAGCGGCGCGTCGACTTCGTCGAGGACGCAGATCGGCGCGGGGTTGGTGAGGAAGAGGCCGAAGATCAGCGCCACCGCGGTCAGCGCCTGTTCGCCGCCCGAGAGCAGGGTGAGCGTGCCGAGCCGCTTGCCCGGCGGCTGCGCCATGATTTCGAGCCCGGCCTCGAGCGGATCGTCCGAATCGACGAGCTCAAGATGCGCCTGCCCGCCGTTGAACAGCGTCGTGAACAGCCGCTGGAAATGCGTGTTCACCGCCTCGAAGGCCGCGAGCAGGCGGGCCCGGCCTTCGCGGTTGAGGCTGCCGATCGAGCCGCGAAGGCGGTTGACGGCCTGTGTCAGCTCCTCGATTTCGGCGGCGCTCTTCGCGCGCTCGCTGTCGAGTTCGATCAGTTCGTCGGCGGCGACGAGGTTCACCGGGCCGAGCCGCTCGCGGTCGGAAACGAGCCGGTCGTGCTGCGCCGATTCGGCATTGGGATCGCCGACGGTCCCGCTTTCAAACCCGGCCTTTTGCGGCAGCAGCGGCGGTGGGCATTCGAAGCGTTCGCCCGACAAGCGGCCCATCTCGATACGGCGGAGCTCGGCGTTTTCGGAGCGCGCAACGGCGCCCGCGCGCGTTTCGCGCGCCGCGGCGACGCGCTCACGAATGGCATTGAGGGCGGTTTCGGCCTCGCGCAGCGCGGCTTCTGCGGCGCGTTCCTGTGCCTCGGCGGCGGCGACCTTTTCGCGCAGCGCCGCCTGCTGCGCCTCGGCGGCGGCGCGTTGCTCGGCGAGCCGCGCGGGGGTGTCGGCGAGCTTGGCGGCCTCGGCCGCGAGCGCATCGGCGCGCTTGTCCATCTCGGTCACGCGACGCGCCGCTTCGCCCGCGCGCGCTTTCCAGCTCTTGATCTCGGCGCTGACCACCGCCTGCCGCTCGCTCAGCGCGGCGAGCGTCCGTTCGTGCGCGGTGAGGGTGTCGCGGGCGGTGTTGGCGTCGGCGCGCGCGCGTTCGGCGGCCTGCTCCTCGGCGTCGAGCGCGGCGCGAGCGATGCTGTCGTCGGGGAGTGCGGCGAGCGCGGCTTCCTGCACCGCGAGCTGTTCGGCAGCCTCCTTTGCGGCCTCGGCGATTTCGGCAAGGCGGCGGTCGAAGAGCGCGGCGGCATCGCGATGGCGGTCGATCGCCGCCTGCGCCTGATCGGCGGCACGCAGCGCGGTCCGGCGCGCCTCGTCGGCCTGCGCGAGCGCCTTGCGCGCGGTTGCTGCGGCTTCGGCGAGTCCGGACGCCTTTGCGGCGACGGCATCGCGCCGGTCGCGGAGTTCCTGCACGCCAAGTTCGACCTGCGGCCGCTGCGCGGCAAGCGCGTCGAGGCGGTTCTGGCGCTGCAGCCGTTCGGTCGCGGTCGCGCCGTCGCCGCGCGTGACGAAGCCGTCCCATCGCCGCATCACGCCATCGACGGTCACGAGGCGTTGGCCGACAGCGAGCTGTTGACCGCCGTCAGCCTCTGCGACCGCGACCTGAGCGAGGCGGCGGGCGAGGGCAGCCGGTGCCTGGACAAATTCGGCGAGCGGCTGGGTGCCGGCGGGCAGCGAGGGGTCATTTTTCGCGGCCTCGGCGCCACCCCAGCTGCGCGCCGCGTTCTTGCCGGTCCCGGCGTCGAGATCGTCGCCCAGCGCGGCGGCGAGCGCGGCTTCATAGCCGGGCGCGACGCGAATCTGGTCGAGAATGCGGTCGGCGTCGGTGCGCGCCGCAGCGAGCGCGCGTTCGAGCGTCGATGTCTCTCCCTCCAGCGCCGCCAGCGCAGCCCGCGCTTCGGCGAGTCCGGCCTCGACGCCTGCCAACTCGGTGGCCGTCGTTTCGCGATCGGCCTCGGCCTGCCGCAGTGCATTTTCGGTGGTCGCGATCGCAGTCTCGGCGGCTTCGGCGGTCTTCACGCTTTCGGCGTGGGTTGCGGCGAGTGCGTTGCTGTCGCCGAGCGCGGCGATTTCGGCATCGACGCGCGCCTTGTCGCCCGCGACGCGGCGCACGGCGGCTTCGGCGCCGTTCACCGCCGACACTGCGATACGCCGGTCGGCGGCCTCGCTCGCGGCCTTCGCGCGCGCCTGCGCCAGCGCGACCTCGGCATCGCGCAGGCGCGTCTGCGCCGCGAAGCTGGCTTCGGCGAGCGCGGCCTTGCCCGCGTCGTGGCCGGCGATGTCCTGCGCAAGCGATTTCGTCTCGGCGTCGAGCGCGGTCAGCGCGGCATGCGCTTCGCGGGCGAGTTCGCCTTCGTGCGCGCGGTCGTCGGCGATGCGGCGCTGTTGGGCCGCGAGATCGTCGAGCCGCTGGCGCGCCGCGCGCTCCTCGCCCTGCAGGCGCACCTGCGTTGCGGTCGCCTCGGCCAGCGCATCGCGCTGCGCCTGCGCGTCGCTGCGCGCAGCGGCGACGTGCGTCGCGACCTCGGTCTGCGCCTTCGATATGGTTTCAAGCTCATCCTGCGCGGTCTTGACCGCGGCTTCGGCGGCGTCGGCGTCGCGGCGCGCCTGATCGGCGGCGGCGGCGGCGTCGCGCCAGCGCGCATAGATCAGCCGTCCCTCGGCGATACGGATGTCGTCGCTGAGCTTCTTGTATTTTTCCGCCGCGCGCGCCTGTCGGCGCAGCGCATTGGCGCGCACCTCCATATCGGCGACGATTTCGGAGAGGCGGGTGAGATTGGTTTCGGTCGCGCGCAGTTTCTGTTCGGCATCCTTGCGGCGCACATGCAGCCCGGCGATGCCGGCGGCTTCCTCGAGCATCGCGCGGCGGTCGGTGGGCTTGGCGGCGATGACATTGGCGATCTTTCCCTGGCTGACGAGCGCCGGGCTGTGTGCGCCGGTTGCGGCGTCGGCAAAGATCAGTGCGACATCCTTGGCGCGCACGTCGCGGCCGTTGGCGCGATAGGCGCTGCCCGCGCCGCGCTCGATGCGGCGGATGACCTCCAGATCGTCGCCGTCGCTCGAGTCCGACAGGCCGGCGACGAGCGCGCCTTCGGTATCGCAATGCAATGCGACCTCGGCAAAATCGCGCGCCGGGCGCGTCGAGGTGCCGGCGAAGATGACATCTTCCATCCCGCCGCCGCGCATCGATTTGGGGCTGGATTCGCCCATCACCCAACGGATCGCTTCGAGCAGGTTCGATTTGCCGCAGCCATTGGGGCCGACGACGCCGGTCAGCCCGGGTTCGATGCGGAGTTCAGTGGGTTCGACGAAGCTTTTGAAACCGGTCAGGCGCAGCCGCTTTATCTGCACAGGGGCGCCCCGTGCAGTTTACCGAATCGGAGCTGGTGCAACCTTGGTGTCACATATCCCCCATGCAGCCGTCATGCCGCGCGTCGGGGGGAGTCGCAAGGGCTTTAGCCCCTCCGCTTCAGGAGTGTCAGGTCGGTCAGGCCGCCGGCATCACCCAAACCGTCCGGGGGGGGGGGGACAGTTTACCTTACACGGGGTTGGGACGGGGTCCATCTGGCGCAAGGCCGATGGACCCCACCCGCTGCGACTAGGCCAGCAAGCTGGCAAGTCTCGCTGCCCTCCCCTGAAGGAGAGGGTGAAGCAGGAATCAGCGCGCGCCCATCGTGCGCAGGCGGTCGCGCAGCAGACCCCATGCCGCAACGCCTTCGACGACCTGGCCGTTGATGATAAACGTCGGCGTGCCGGTGATCTGATATTTTTCGACCCCGGCGTTGGTGCCCTTTTCGATCGCCTCGACATTTTCGACTTTGGAGAGGCACTGCTGGATCGTCGCGGCGGGGACGCCGCGCTGCTGATAGAATTGATCGATGCCCCAACCCTTGGCGAGCGCCACGAAGCGCTGCGCAGGGGGCAGCTTCATCGCTTCCTCGATCCCCGGCTGCGGCTTCGACGGACCGGCGATGAAGGCTTCATGTTCGAGGAAGGTCGCGTCGGCGAGCGGGAAGAAGCGGTCGGGGGTGGTGCATTTGACGATCGCGCCCGCAATCGCGTCGACCGGGTGAAGCATGAACGGCGTCAGCTTGTACGATACGCGGCCGGTGTCGACGAAGTCGCGCTTCAGCTCTTCGTGCGAATCCTTGGTAAACTGCGCGCAATGACCGCAGGTGAAGGCGCCATATTCTTCGAGTTTGATCGGCGCGTCGGGGTTGCCCATCACCACGCCGTCGCCGTCGACGCGCACGACCTGCGACCAGCTTTTGCCCGCGGGGGGCGCGACCTTGGCGACCACGGACTGTTCTTTGGAGGGATCGGTCGCGCCATCGCCGCAACCGGCGAGCGCGAGCGCGCCAAGCGAGGACAGAAGGGCGATACGAAGCGATGCGGTCATTTCATTCTTTCTCCACGGAACGGGAATGGGGGCTTTTACGAGGCCTTGATCGCAAGGTCGAGTTTCGATTTGAGTGCGGGCCACGCGGTGACGCCGGCGTTGCTGCCGTTGACGAAAAAGCTTGGCGTGCCTTCGACGCGATCGGCGCCCAGGCCGATATTGGTCATGGCGGTGAGTTCGGCCTGCGCCACTTCGCTGTCGAGCGCGGCGTCGATCTGCGCCTGCGTATAGCCGCGCGCGCGCATCAGGGCGGTGAGGCCGGTGCCCGCGGCGATCTTGCGCGCCCGCTCGCCGGTGGTGCCTTCGAACCAGGCCGTTTTCTGCGCGTCGGTTGCTTTCTGGATGCGGGCGATCAGCGCGGGGAAATTGTTGAAGATGGCCTGATGATTGCCCGCGAACGCCTTTGCGCCGCCGCAGCGAGCGAGCAGCGCGGCGGTCATGTCGACCGGGTCGCGCACGAGGTTGCGATATTCGAACAGGACAAGTCCGCGATCGACATATGCCGTTTTCAGCGGCAGCGCGCTTGCCTTCGCGAAATCGGCGCAGACGTGGCAGGTGTAGCTGAAATATTCGACGACCCGGACCTTCGCGGCGGGGTTGCCGACGAGAAAGGCGCCAATCGGGGTGGTCGTGACGGTCTGCGACCAGAGGGTGGGTTTCGCTGGCGTCGCGGCGATCAGGCCGAGCGCGGCGCCCGAAAGCGCCAGCACCGCAGCGCGGCGGTCGAGAAGCGGGTCGTCAAAAGCGGACATCGTCGGCCGTCTTTCCTTTAGCTTATGCGGGGTAGCTTGGGCGCTGCCGCCAGTCCCGCGGCCATGCGTTCGAGCACGGTCCTGAGTTCCGGGTCGCCGATGTCGCGCAGGCTGTCCCCCAGTTCGGCGGGTACGGGTTTCAGCATTGCGGGCGGCTGAACGGGTGGGGCGGGGGTGACCTGCCCGTGCGTCATGCGGACCTGCGCGACGGCGGCATAGCCGAAGAAGCGGTTGACCGCGCCGATGATGTCGGGCGCCACATGCTGGAGCATCGGGGCGTGCGCGCCGCTGATCGTCAGGTGCAGCGTCCCGCCCGCCTTTTGCCCTGCCGGGAAACGGATCATCGCGGGCTGGGTGACATCGGCAAGCCGGTCGCCGACGATTTCGCGCCAGCGGCTGACGACCGAGCTTTGGACGAAACCGAATTTGCGAAAGGCGGCGCGCCCGATTTCGGGGACGAGGTCGGAAACCATGCGCGCTTCGCCGCCGCGCGGGCGTTCATAGACGCGCACCGGCGGCTTGGCGCTCCTGCCGCCGCTCTTCGCCTTCGCCTTTTTGGTCGGCGCATCCTTTCCCGCGTCTTTCGTCATGCCGGGTGCCATGCCATAGGCGGGGGGTGAGCGTCCAGACTTCCGACATCGTAGGCGACTTCGCGGCGCGGCTGCTTGACTGGTACGACCGGTCGGCGCGCGACCTGCCGTGGCGGATCGCGCCGCACAGCAGCGGGGTGCCCGATCCCTATCGGATCTGGCTGGCCGAGGTGATGTTGCAGCAGACGACCGTCGCCGCGGTCGCGGGCTATTTCGCGCGCTTTACCCAACGCTGGCCGACCGTTGCTGATCTGGCGGCGGCGGGCGATGCCGATGTCATGGCGGCGTGGGCGGGGCTCGGCTATTATGCCCGGGCGCGCAACCTGCTCGCCTGCGCGCGCGCGGTGGTGCGCGATCATGGCGGGCGTTTTCCCGACAGCGAGGCGGGGCTGCGCGCGCTGCCCGGCATCGGCGATTATACCGCAGCGTCCGTGGCGGCGATCGCCTTTGGCCGTCCGTCGGTTGTGGTCGACGCGAATATCGAGCGCGTGATCGCGCGCCACCGCCTGATCGAAACGCCGCTGCCGATGGCGAAGCGCGAGATTCGCGCCGCGCTGGCGCCACTGGTGCCCGATGATCGGCCGGGCGATTTTGCGCAGGCGCTGATGGACCTTGGCGCGACCATCTGTACCCCGCGCGGTCCGGCTTGCGCGATCTGCCCGTTGATGGCCGATTGCCGCGCCCGCGGGCGAGCGGATATCGAGCGCCTGCCGGTGAAGCCGCCCAAGAAGGCCAAGCCGCATCGCCATGGCGTCGCGCACTGGATCGAGCAGGATGGGGCGATCTGGCTCGTCCGCCGCCCCGACAAGGGCATGCTCGGCGGGATGCGCGCGCTGCCCGGAGGCGAATGGGGCGACGTGCCATCCGAGTCGGGAATTGTCAGCGTCGACCATGGTTTTACCCATTTCGACCTGACGCTGACCCTTGTCCGCCGCGAAGTCCCGCCCAAAGCCTCCCCCGAAGCGCCCGATGCCGCAGCGGAAGGCATATGGTGGCCGATCGCGGACCTTGACGCGGCGGGGCTGCCGACGCTCTATCGCAAACTGACCGACAAGATGCTGGAGAGAGATGCATGAACATGATGGTGTCGCGCCGCGCGTTGCTGGGCGGGATGGCGCTGGCCGGGGCGGGGGCGTTGCTGCCGCGCGCCGCGCTGGCGTGGAGGGTCGACGGCGCGGCGCTCTATCCCGCGACCGATGCGTTCATCAAAGGCTTTGTTGACCGCCGCGAGCTCGCCGGCGCGCTCGCCGCGATCGGCAAGGGGCAGGAGGCGCCGGTGTTTTTCGGCGCCGGGGTGCAATCCAACGATTCGGCGGCGCCGGTCGGCCCCGACACTTTGTGGCGCCTCTATTCGATGACCAAGCCCGTCACCGGCATCGCCGCGATGCTGCTGATCGAGGACGGCAAGATGACGCTCGACCAGCCGATCGCCGACTTCCTGCCCGCCTTTGCGAATATGAAGGTGCAGAATGTGCCCGACGGTTCGATCACCGATGTGCGCCCGGCGAAGGGCCCGATCACGGTGCGTCAGCTGCTCACCCACACCGCGGGGCTCGGCTATAATATCATCCAGAAGGGGCCGATCAAAAAGGCCTATGACGACAATGGCATCGCCGGCGGACAGGCGAGCCGCCTGCCGATTCCGGGCTTCGCGCCAGTGACCCCGGCGCCGAGCCTGGCGGTCATGGCCGACCGGCTCGCCGCGCTGCCGCTCGTCTATGAGCCCGGCACCAAATGGAGCTATTCGATCGGCCTCGACCTGATGGGGCGGTTGATCGAAGTTGTGTCGGGGCAGGCGTTCGATGCCTTCCTGAAGGCGCGGCTGTTCGATCCGCTGGGCATGACGAGCACCGGCTTCATGGTGCCGACAAAGGATGTGCCGCGCTTCACCAGCAATTATGCGCCCTTTGGCGGCGCGCTGATCCCCTTCGATCCCGCCGCGAGCTCGATCTATCTCGACCCGCCGCCCTATCCCATGGGCGGCGGCGGGCTCGTGTCGAGCGCGCGCGATTACGACCGATTCCTCGCGATGCTGCTGGGTGAAGGCGAAACCGGCGGGAAACGCGTGATGAAGCGCGAAACCGCGCGGCTCGCAATGTCGAACCTGATCGCCGACAGCGTCGACCGCAAAGGAACCTTTATCGACGGGCAGGGCTTTGGCGCCGGCGGGCGCGTGTCGCTGCCGACCTCGCCGGGGGGTGAGGGAATTTTCGGCTGGGCGGGCGCCGCAGGGACGATCGGCTTCGTCCACCGGGGGCTCGGCTATCGCGTCGGCGGCTATACGCAGATCATGCCGCCCGATGCCGTGCCGTTCCAGGGCAAGTTCGGCGAGACCTTTTTCTCGGACGTCGCCCGCTGATGCCTTTGCCGCTCGGTTTCACCGGCGCGTGGCTCGACCGCGCCGATCAGTTGCGGACAAATGCGGAGGCGTTTGCCGCGGTATCGACCGATCCGCGGGCGCGCTGTCTTGTCCTCGACGGCATCGACTTCGTGCCGGGCGAGGGCGGTGGCCTCATGTGGGAACCGCCCGACGCGGTCGACGAGCGCGCGCTGATGCTGCTCGGGATCGACGATGCTGGAATTCCGCATTTCGTGCGCGAAGCCCCGGCCGGCGTGCGGATCGATGCGCGGTCGCGCACGGTGATGCGGCTGTTACCCTTGCTCTCGGGCCCCGATGCGGCGCTCTACGGCGGGGCGCGCAGCCTGGTCGACTGGCATGCGCGGCACCGCTTCTGCGCGGTGTGCGGATCGCCGACCGAGCTGTTCCGTGGCGGCTGGGGGCGGCGCTGCGGCAGCTGCAACGCCGAACATTTTCCGCGGGTCGACCCGGTGGTGATCATGCTCGCCGAATGCGAAGGGCGCGTGCTCGTCGGCCGGCAGGGCGGTTTTCCGCCGGGCTTCTTCTCGGCGCTCGCGGGCTTTGTCGAACCCGGTGAATCGCTGGAGGAAGCGGTCGCGCGCGAATTATTCGAAGAGGCGGGCATTCGCGTTTCGGATGTTTCTTATGTGGCAAGCCAGCCTTGGCCTTTCCCCTCGTCCTTGATGATCGGGTGCCGTGCGGTCGCCAAGGACCCCGCGCTGACGCTCGACACGACCGAGATCGAGGCGGCGATGTGGGTCGACAAGGCCGAGGTGCGCGCTGCGCTGGCGGGCGACATCGGCGCGCCGTTCATGGCGCCGCCGCCGCTGGCGATCGCGCGCTATTTGCTGGAAGATTGGGCGGGTTGACCAAGAAGAAGCACATCCTCTTCGAGAAGTTTGGCATGGCCTATATGCCGACCAGCCTAACGGGCTGCGTCCTCGGCTTCCTGTATTGCGGAATGGTCGTCCTGCTGATCGTCGTGCCGCAGATGATGTTTCCCGACAGCCGGATCGCGTCCGTCTATCAGGTCGTGACCTTTCTGCTGCTATGGTGGCTCGGGCTTCGTTTCGCCAAGCGGTACAGCGCCTAGCGAAGCCATCCGGAATCTAGAGTTTTTTGCCGGTAATCCGGCTGATTTCCTTGGCCACCATCGTCTCTACGAGCGCGGGCAGGTTGGCGTCGAGCCATTGCTTGAGCATCGGGCGGAGCGCGTCGAGGACGACGTCCTCCATCGTGCGGCCCGCCACGGTCGGGGCGGCGACGGTCGCCGCGGCAACGGCGGGCGCGACGGCGGCGGTCAGCGCCTCGAGCGACTGGCGCGCGGCGTCGGCGCTCGCTTCGGAGACAAGCTCATCGGTTTCAGGCGCGGCTTCGGGCACCACGTCTTCCTCTTCGTCCTGAAGGTCGAGAATGTCGTCGGCTTCGGGAACACGGATTTCGCGCGCCGAACCCGGCGCCTCATCCCGCGCGATCACGCGCCGAATCGACGACAAGATATCTTCCATCGACGGTTCTCGCGACATATCGCCCATAACCAACCCCCTAAACCATCGCGATTACCGGATGGTTAACGCATCTCTTACCGATTTGGGGCGCGATTTGCCAAGCCTTATTGTGGCGCCAGCGATGGCGGACCGACGGGCACGCCAGCGGTCGCGGCGGGAATGGCGCGGGTGTCGGTCGCCACCTGCTGCGGCGCCGGATCGTCGGCCCAGTCCCAGATTTCGCCGCGGACGCGCTTGTAATTGACTTCGGGATCATAGAGCGCGCCGCCCTCGATGCCGAGGTCGCGCGCTTCGGCCTTGCCCATCGCGGCGAGGACCGAGAAGGCCGCGACATAGGAGTTGCGCTGCGCCGAGACGAGCTGGACCTGAGTGTTCAGATATTCCTGCTCGGCGTTCAAGATATCGAGGATCGACCGCGTGCCGACGCTGTTTTCGGCGCGCACGCCTTCGAGCGAGAGGGCATTTGCGCTGACCGCCTGCTGCGTTGCGGCGATGATCCGCTCGTTCGCCTGCCACGCGGCATAGGCGCCACGCGTCTGCGCGATCACGCCGCGTTCGGTTTCGACATATTGTTCGATCGCCTGGCTGGTGCGCGACTGTGCCTGGCGCACCTGCGCCGACGGGCGCCCGCCCTGAAAGATCGGGATCGTCAGCGACAGTCCTGCCTGCGCGCTCTTCGTGACATTTTCCGAGGTGGTATTTTCGGGCGGTATCGAGTTCAGATTGTTGGTGTAACCGCCATTGGTGGTTGCCGACAATTTGGGCAGGCGGCTGGCCCGCGCAACGCCGATGTCGGCGCGGCTGGCTCTGATGAGCTGGTTCGCCGCGTCGATGTCGGGATTGTTGGTCAGCGCGATCGCGACGGCTTCCTCGGCGGTCGCCGGCAGATTAGGCAGTGCCGGCGGCTGTTCAAGGTCGACCGGCGCCTCGCCGACGAGGCGAATATAGGATTCGCGGCTGGCGATCAGGTTCGATTCGGCGGTGCGAAGATCGCCCTCGGCGAGGGCGAGGCGGGCCTCAGACTGCGCGACATCGGTGCGCGTGAGGTCGCCGATCTCGAAACGGTCGCTCGTCGCTTGCAAATTGGTGCGCAGGACCGAAACATTCTTCTGGTTGAGCTGGACGATCGCCTGATCGCGGATGACGTCCATATAGGCGCCGACGGTCTGCGAAAAAATGCTCGCTTCGGTCGCGCGAAGATCGGCCTGCCCGGCCTCGACACGAAATTTGGCCGCCTTGATCGCGTTGCGCACTGCGCCGCCCTGATAGATGGGGACGGTTATTTGCCCGCCGACGTTCACGTTGCGCTTGGGCGAGAAAAAGGCGTTGCCGGGAAGGACGAGATTTTCCTGATAATCGACGCGGGCGCCGATATCGGGCAGAGCCTGCGACTTCTGGATCGGCACATTCTCGTCATTCGCGCGCTGCCCGGCGCGCGCGCCGGTCAGCGTCGGGTTGTTTTCATAGGCTTTGGCCAGCGCATCCTGCAATGTTTCAGCCTGCGCCGCCGGCGCCAGCACGAACGCCCCGAGCGCAAGGCCCGCAAGCCAGCGGGCACGACGAGGGGGCTGTTTCTTATCATGGTCGTGCATAGGGATATCAGCCTGAAACAAGGAGGAAGGCGGCTCTAGAATCGAAAGCCCGTGGGTGCCGCAAAGCCTGGCAGGGGCGCGACGTCCATGTCGGCGAAGCTGCGCAGCGCGACGGTGCCGCCGGCCTTCACGCCCTCGACGAGCCGCGTCACCGCGCCATCGGGTCGCGCCGCGATCAACCGGCCGCCGTCGGCGAGCTGCGCGACGAGCGCATCGGGCAGCGTTTCGATCGCGCCCTCGACGATGATGCGATCGAACGGTGCCGCATCGGGCGCACCCGCGGCGAGCGGCCCCCGGGTCCAATGGACATTGTCATTGGCGACCGCGCCCTGCGCAACCGCCATCAATTCATCCTGTTCCTCGACGGCATGGACCTCGGCACCGAGCAGTGCGAGCAGCACTGCGGTATAGCCCGTCGCACTGCCGACCAGCAGCACGCGCTGGCCGGGACGGATCGCCGCCGCGACAAGCATCCGGCCGGTCACCAGCGGCGCGTTCAGGGCGCGGCCGTGACCCAGCACGATCGCGCGGTCCATATAGGCGACGCCGGCCAGCGCGGCGGGCACATGCGCCTCGCGGGGTACCGCCGCCATCGCGCCGACCACCGCAGGGTCGATGACGTCGTTGGTCCTCAGCTGGCTGTCGATCATGGCAGAGCGCATCTCTGCCGCCGTGATTTCGCTAAACTTCGTCGCCATCAGCCTTTTCCAATTCCCTGGAACATGAACCTTTGCGGGGCAGCTTTAGCCGAAGCAATGCTGTATTGCAATAGTAATACAGCCCCGCAGCCGCATCGCGTGCCGCATAGCTGTCAATGGGGGGGACGCCAAGCCTCATCGCGCGCCGTACGGCGGCCCGGAGGCTGCTGTTCCGGCGAATCCTTGACAAGGCAGTCAAAGGCCCTCACTAGCGGCGCCGTCCAACACCCGGCCCGTCCAGTCAGGATGCGGTAATTTGGCATGAGGCCCGATGGCGGAGTGGTGACGCAGCGGATTGCAAATCCGTGCACGCCGGTTCGATTCCGGCTCGGGCCTCCACCGATTTTTCCAATGTTGCCAATCGGACGTCGCTTGCGTCGATGCCACGGCGCTGCCCCCTTCCGACAATCTGGAGCGCGGATTTTTGAGGGCGAGCGGACGATGGCGTCTGTTCGTCCGTCCCAACAACAAAGGGCTGCGCCTTTCGGAGCAGCCCTTCCATTGTCGTGCCTGTTCGCGGACGATTATCCGAGTCGGACCCCCGCGAGGAAGGTCATGCTCAAATCTGCCGCATGCGGCGCGTGACAATGAGACATTCGACCACCTCCTTTCGCTTGTTGACGATGGCATCAAGTTAAGCCTGTTCGCCGTCAAATCAAGGCGGCCGGGCTGAAATTCCGAAATGGCCAAACCCCGGTGCGCCCGCGTTTCGGCTTGTCGTTGCGATGCAAGCCGGAATAGGGTGATGCTTCAAACGGCAGAAAGGATCGTCATGGCCCACGGCACCGCCCGCATCGGCAAGGATCATTATCGCACCGAGATCAACGTCAGCGGTCATGGTCTGATCGGCGACGAGGGGCCGGGGCTGGGCGGACAGAATCTGGGGCCGGCGCCTTATGATTTCCTGCTCGCGGGACTCGGCGCCTGCACCGCGATCACGCTGCGCATGTACGCCGACCGCAAGCAATGGCCGCTCGAATCAATCGATGTCGGGTTGCGATTGCTGAGCAAGGACGGCCTCAGGGTCGACCGGGTGCTGACAATCGCGGGACTTGACGACGAGCAGAAAGCGCGCCTGGCCGATATCGCCGAACGGACGCCGGTCACACTGACGCTCAAAGGCGGACTGCCGATCGACACCCGGCTCGCCTGATCGGCGCGCCACTGGACAAGTTGCGATCCAGAACTTATATACCAGCCGTTATGGAAATAGAAACCGCCACTGCTCCCGTTCCGCACAAGGGCCGACCGCGCGAATTTTGCGTCGACATGGCCCTTGCGGCGGCGCTGCGCGTCTTCTGGTCGAAGGGCTATGAGGGTGCGTCGATGGCCGATCTGACCGAGGCGATGGGGATTACCAAGCCCAGCCTTTATGCGGCGTTTGGTAACAAGGAAGCGCTCTTCAACAAGGCGCTCGACCTCTATGAACGCGAAAAGACCGACTATATGCGCGCGGCGCTCGATGCGCCGACCGCGCGCGGCGTCGCCGAACGGCTGATGTATGGCGCGCTCGACATGTATAGCTGCCCGGAGAACCCCAACGGGTGTCTCGGCGTGATCAGCTCGGTCGCGTGCGGCGCCGAGGCCGAATGTATTCGCGAAGCCGTCGTCGAACGCGGCGCTGCGGCGAAGCGCGCGATGCTCGAACGTTTTGCGCGCGCGAAGGCCGAGGGCGATTTCCCGCCCGACACCGACCCCGACGGGCTGGCGCAGTTCCTGATCGCGGTGAACCAGGGCATGGCCGTGCAGGCTGGCGCCGGCGCGACGCGCGCCGAACTCGAGCGCCTGGTCGAAACCAGCCTGAAGCTCTGGCCGGGGCGCTAGAAGAAAAATTTTACCGCCCGGTACAGAATGGTCTTGACGCAGCGCAACAAGACTTATATACCACTCAGTATACAAAGGCTCTCCCCCGAGACCGGTCGTCGTGTGGCAAAGATCATGCGGCGGCCGGATTCATCATCCAGATTATTGCCGCGGGAGCGGGTCCTGTTCCGGTCGGCGCCATTTTGGCGTTCGTCCGCAAGACATAACAGGGAGCCGGCGCGCGCATCGATAAGGTGCGGGTAACCGGAGGGGTGGCCGTCCTCTTCGAAGAGGGCCGCCCAGCATCAAGGACTGTTTCAAGATCGGACCGAAGGCAGGCGCTTTCGGTGCTGTGAACCTCTGCGCCCCGCGCGCAGCCGAACCGAACGAAAAGAAGAAGAGGGCAACGTCATGACCGTCCACACCCCGATCGAGAAACTCGACCCCGCCGATGCGAAGGTCCGCCGCGAACTCAACACATTGCTCCATCCCGGCCGCGGCCGCCGTGCTGCGTGGATCGGCGCCTTTCTGGTGCTCCTGATCGGCGCCTGGTGGCTGCTTCGCGACGGCCCGCCGCAGGCCGCCGCCGCGCCTGCGCCCGTGCTGACCGTCGCCGCGCCGATCGCGCGCGATGTGACCTTGTGGGACGAATATATCGGCCGTTTCGAGGCGTCGAAGGCGGTCGAGGTGCGCCCGCGCGTTTCGGGCGCGATCACCGGCATCCACTTCACCGATGGCCAGATCGTCCGTCAGGGCCAGCCGCTCTTCACCATCGACCCGCGTCCCTATCGCGCCGCGCTCGCCGAGGCGCGCGCCTCGGCTGCGAGCGCGCGCAGCGACCTCGCGCTCGCGCGCCTCGAACTCGACCGCGCCGGGCGTCTTGTCGATGTCGAGGCGGTGTCGCAGAGCGAGATCGACCGGCTGCGCGCGCGCGTCAACGCCGCCAACGCGGCGCTCGCCGGGGCCGATGCCCGCATCGCGGCGCGCGCGCTCGACGTCGAATTCACCGTCGTTCGCGCGCCGCTGAGCGGACGGATCTCGGACCGCCAGATCGACGCGGGCAATCTCGTGTCGGCGGGCGATGCCGACGGCACGCTGCTGACGACCATCAACGCGCTCGATCCCGTCTACTTCACCTTCCAGGGTTCGGAGGCCTTGTTCCTCAAGACCAAGCGCGAGGGGGGCGACAAGGGTGCTGCGGTCGAAGTCCGTCTGCAGGACGAAAGCGACTATCGCTGGAAGGGCCAGCTCGACTTTACCGACAATGGCCTCGACCCACGCTCGGGCACGATCCGCGCCCGCGCCAGCTTCCGCAACCCCGAAATGTTCCTGACCCCCGGCATGTTCGGCAATATGCGCCTGTCGACCGGCCAGACGGCGCGCGCGCTGCTGGTCCCGGCTGCCGCGGTGCAGACCGACCAGGCGCGCAAGATCGTCTATGTTGTCGGCAAGGACGGCATGGTCGCCGCCAAGCCGGTCGAGCTGGGCCCCGAACTCGATGGCCTGCGCGTCATCCGTTCGGGCCTGACCCCGACCGACCGGGTCGTGATCAACGGTTATCAGTTCGCGCGTCCCGGCACCAAGGCGGTGACCAAGGCCGGCAAGATCGCAGCGGTGGCACCACCAAAGGGTGCGGCAGATGCGGTCGAACCGGTGTCGGCGCAGGCGACGTTTGCGAGGTAACCTCTGTCCCTCCCGCTTGCGGGAGGGGTCGGGGGAGGGCCTGTAGCTCATCCTCCCCGCTGCGACTAGCGAGCAAGCTCGCAAGTCTCGCTGCCCCTCCCGCAGGCGGGAAGGGAAAGTTTACAGATCATAGAACAGGGGCTCTCCCATGCGCCTATCCCGCTTTTTCATCGACCGGCCGATCTTTGCCGCCGTGCTCGCTGTCATCATCACCATC
This sequence comes from uncultured Sphingopyxis sp., assembly GCA_964426485.1. GTDB lineage: Bacteria > Pseudomonadota > Alphaproteobacteria > Sphingomonadales > Sphingomonadaceae > Sphingopyxis. The sequence goes on from CAYRQX010000004.1 coordinate 110,087, forward strand.
GTCGGTGCGGTCGCCTATATCGGCCTGCCCGTCTCGCAATATCCCGACATCGTCCCGCCGACGGTGACCGTGACCGCGACCTATCCGGGCGCGTCGGCCGAAACCGTCGCCGACACGGTGGCAGCGCCGATCGAGCAGGAAATCAACGGCGTCGACAATATGCTCTATATGAGCAGCCAATCGACCGGCGACGGCGTCGTCACGATCACCGTGACCTTCAAGATCGGCACCGACCTCGATGCCGCGCAGGTCTTGGTGCAGAACCGCGTCGCGATCGCGACCCCGCGTCTGCCCGAAACGGTGCAGCGGCTCGGCGTCGTGACGCGCAAGACGTCGCCCGACTTCCTGCTGATCGTGAACCTGGTGTCGCCCGACAAGTCGCTCGATCGCGCCTATATCTCCAACTATGCGCTGACCCAGCTGCGCGATCGGCTCAGCCGCATCGACGGCGTCGGCGACGTGCGGCTGTTCGGCAGCCGCGATTATGCGATGCGCGTGTGGATCGACCCCGGCCGCGCCGCCGCGCTCGACCTGACCGCGGGCGAGATCGTCGCCGCGCTCCGCCGCGAAAATGTGCAGGTCGCTGCGGGCTCGCTCGGCCAGCCACCGCACGCCAATGGCAGCAGTTTCCAATTGAGCGTCGAAACGCAGGGCCGCCTGACCGATCCCAAGGATTTCGCCAATATCGTCATCCGCACCGATGCCGACGGGCGGCAGGTCCGCGTGTCGGATGTCGCGCGCGTCGAACTCGGCGCATCGGACTATAATTCGAACACCTATTTGTCGGGCGATCCGACCGTCATCATGGCGACCTTCCAGCGCCCCGGGTCGAACGCGCTCGCTGCGGCGCAGGCGGTCGAGGCCGAAATGGCGGCGGCATCGAAAAGCTTCCCCAAGGGCCTCGAATATCGCGTCATCTATAACCCCACCGAATTCATCGCCCAGTCGATCGATGCGGTGATGGAAACGCTGATCGAGGCGGTGTTCCTCGTTGTGATCGTGATCCTCGTCTTCCTGCAGAAATGGCGCGCGGCGATCATTCCGGTGCTGGCAATCCCGGTGTCGCTGATCGGCACCTTCGTGGTGCTCGCGGCGTTTGGCTACAGCCTCAACAACCTCTCGCTGTTCGGGCTGGTACTCGCGATCGGCATCGTCGTCGACGACGCGATTGTCGTCGTCGAAAATGTCGAACGCAATCTGGAAAAGGGGATGAGCGCGCTCGAGGCCGCGCGGACGTCGATGGACGAGGTGTCGGGCGCGCTGGTGGCGATCGTGCTCGTGCTCTGCGCGGTGTTCGTGCCGACCTTGTTCCTCACCGGACTGTCGGGCGCCTTCTACCAGCAGTTTGCGGTCACCATCTCGACCGCGACGATCATCTCGCTGGTGCTGTCGCTCACCCTGTCACCCGCACTTGCCGCGATCCTGCTCAAGCCGCACGCGCCCGCGCAGGCCGACGGGTGGCTGATGGCGCGCATCCACTATGCCGGCGACCGCTTCAACCAGGGCTTCGAGAAATTGAGCAACGGCTATGCGCGGCTGACCGATCGGCTGGTGCGTGCGCCGAAGAAGATGATGGTCACCTATGCGGGGCTCATTGCAGCGACCGCGGGGCTGTTCTGGGCGACGCCCACGGGCTTCATCCCCGCGCAGGACCAGGGCTATTTCCTCGTCGTCGCCAAGCTGCCTTCGGGCGCCTCGGTCGAGCGCACCGATGCGGTGCTGAAGAAGGTCGCGGGCCGCGTGCTGCCGATCGAGGGCGTGCTCGGTTCGGTGATGCTCGCAGGCTTCGACGGGCCGTCGCAGACGCTCGCGCCGAACTCGGCCGCCGCTTACTTCCCGCTCAAGTCGTTCGAAGAGCGCGGGAAGCTCGGCGTCAATTTCGAAGACATCATGAACCAGGCGCGCGCCAACACGGCGGATATCACCGAGGCGCAGATCGTCATCATCCCGCCGCCGCTGATCCAGGGGATCGGTTCGGCGGGCGGCTACCGCATGATCGTGCAGGATCGCGGCGGCAACGGCTATGCCGCGCTCGCGAACGAGACGAACAATCTGATCGGCAAGGCGAACCAGGCCCCGGGGCTCGCGAACGTCTTCACCTTCTTCGACCCGTCGAACCCGCGCGTCTATGCCGATATCGACCGGGCGAAGGCAAATATGCTCGGCGTGCCGCCCGAGCGCGTGTTCGAAGCGTTGCAGGTCTATCTGGGTTCGGCCTTCGTCAACGATTTCAACCTGCTCGGCCGCACCTATCGCGTCACCGCACAGGCCGATGCGCCCTATCGCCAGACCGTCGCCGATATCGCGAATCTTCGCACGCGGTCGGACTCGGGCGCGATGGTGCCGATCGGGTCGGTCGCCAATTTCGAAGACCGCACCGGGCCGTATCGCGTCACGCGCTACAACCTGTTCCCTGCGGTCGAGATCGATGGCGACACCGCTCCGGGTTCGTCGTCGGGCGCGTCGCTGACGACGATGGAAAAGCTCGCGGCGGATTCGCTGCCTGCGGGTTACGGCACCGAATGGACCGACATCGCCTTCCAGCAGAAGGCGGCGGCGAACACCGCGGGTATCGTCTTCGCGCTCGCGGTGGTCTTCGTCTTCCTCGTGCTCGCGGCGCAATATGAAAGCCTGATGCTGCCACTGGCGATCATCTTCATCGTGCCCATGTGTCTGCTCGCAGCGATGGTCGGCGTGAATTTGCGTGGCATGGACAATAATGTGCTGACGCAGATCGGGCTTGTCGTGCTCATCGCGCTGGCCGCGAAGAACGCGATCCTGATCGTTGAATTCGCCAAGCAGGCCGAGGAAGAGGATAGCTTGTCGCCGATCGAAGCCGCGGTGCGTGCCGCGCGCGACCGTCTGCGCCCGATCCTGATGACCAGCTTTGCCTTCATCCTCGGCGCGGTGCCGCTGCTGATCGCGAGCGGGGCAGGCGCGGAGCTCCGCCAGGCGCTCGGCACTGCGGTCTTCTTCGGCATGCTCGGCGTGACGGCGTTCGGCCTCATCTTCACCCCGACCTTCTACGTCGTCGCGCGCTCGCTCAGCCTGTGGTCGGCCGAGCGGCGCGCGCGGCGCGGCGGATCGGACGACCACGGGACCGCGCTGCCGGTTCCGGCGGAATAGGGCGGTCATGGCTTATCCCCTGACCAAGTTCCGTATCCCCGAGCGAAGACGAGGGGCCCGGCCGAGCGAAGTCGAGGCTCGCTCGCTCCCGGCTTCTCGCTTCGCTCGAAGGAGCCCCTCGTCTTCGCTCGGGGATACGGGGGAGGAGGGATGCAGATCCAAACGAATTTCTCAGGAAGAACGAGGCTGGGACGCCAGCTCCAGGAGAATGACAATGCAAATTCTTCGTACCGCGCTCACCGCCGCGTCGGCTTTGGCGCTCGCCGCCTGCGCGGTCGGGCCCAACTATGCCGCGCCGAAATCGGCGTCGGCGCCCGTCGCGACCGGGCCGTTCGTCTCGGCGAACAGTCCCGCGGTGTCGCTCGCGCCGGTCGCGGGCGACTGGTGGCGGCTCTATGACGATCCCGTGCTCGACGGGCTCGTCGCCGATGCGCTCGCCAGCAACACCGATGTCCGCGTCGCGGTGGCAAATATCGCCCGCGCCCGTGCGTCGCTGCGCGGCGCGCGCGCCGATCGGCTGCCGCAGGGTCAGATCGGCGCCGGCGCCAATTACGGCCGCAGCCCCGAAGGCCAGCGTCTGCAAGGCGCGGACCGCGAGGATTGGGCGGTCGATGTCGGGCTCAACATCTCTTACGAGGTCGACCTGTTCGGCCGCGTCAGCCGCTCGGTCGAGGCGGCGCGCGGCGATACCGCCGCCGCCGAAGCCAATGCCGACGCGGTGCGCGTGATCGTCGCCGCCGACACGACGCAGGCCTATGCCGATGCGGCTTCGGGCGCAGCGCGGCTCGACGTCGCGCGCCGCATCGTCGGGCTGCTCGACCAGCAAGTGAAACTGACCCAGCGCCGCAAGGACGTCGGGATGGCGACGGGGCTCGACCTCGCGCGCATCACGACGCTGCGCGACCAGCGGTCTGCCGATATTCCTTCCATCGAAGCTGAACGGCAGGCGGCCTTGTTCCGCCTCGCGACTCTGACCGGTCGTGCCCCCGCCGCGCTCCCTCCCATTGCGGCGGACCGTAATATCAGCCTCGAGATCACCGATCCCATCCCGGTCGGTGATGGGGCGGCGCTGCTCAAGCGCCGTCCCGACATTCGCGCCGCCGAGCGCCGCCTTGCCGCCGATACCGCGCGCATCAGCGTCGCGACGGCGGATCTTTATCCGCGCATCACCTTGGGCGGTTCGGCCGGCTCTACGGGCGCGGGCTTTGGCGATGTATTCGGCGGCGGGCCGCTGCGCTGGCTGCTCGGGCCGCTCCTGAACTGGGCCTTCCCCAATCAGGAACCCGCGCGCGCGCGGATCGCGGCGGCCGAGGCCGATACCCAGGCTTCGCTTGCCGAATTCGACGGCACGGTGCTGCGGGCGCTCGAGGAGACCGAAACCGCGCTGTCATCCTATGCGCGGTCGCTCGAACAAAGGCAGGCGCTGCGCGCGGCGCGCGACCAGTCCGAACGCGCTGCGAGGATCGTGCGCGCCAAGCGCGAGGAAGGTGCATCGGATTCGTTCGAATGGCTCGATGCCGAGCGGACCTTTGCCGAAGCCGAAGCGACCCTCGCCGAACAGGACGGACAGATTTCGCGGCGCCAGATCGCGCTGTTCCGCGCGCTTGCGGGCGGCTGGTCGACCTAGACGATATGGCTCGCCGCGCCGCCCGGGGTCCATAGCTGCGCCGCGAGCCGGTGCAGCGCGCGCGAAAGCCCGCGGCGGTCGATCGTGCCGCCGAGCGAGATTCGCATCGCCTTGGGCGCGCCGGGCGCCGCTGCGAAACGATCCGACGGCACCGCTGACAGCCCGTCGAGCGCGAGCGCGGCGGCCAGCGAGTCGGGTTGGCTGTCGCCCGCCAGCGGCAGCCACAAATGATAGCCTTGCGGATACGCGGCATGGCGTCCGTCGCCGAGCACGGTACGCGCCAGCTTCTGCCGCCACGCCGCCTCCTTGCGCACCGCTTCGACCAAAATGTCGAAACTGCCGTCGGCCAGCCACAGCGATACCATCGCGACATTGAGCGGTGGGGCCATCACCGCGCTTTCATGCTGGCACGATGCGATTTGCATGGCTTCGGCTATCCCCGGCGCGCGGACAAAGCCGACGCGCAATGCGGGCGAGACGATCTTGGCCATGCTCGCGACATACCAGCCGATTTCGGGCGCGAAGCTCGTGATGGCGGGGATCGGCGCGTCGGGGAGCAGGCCATAAGCATCGTCCTCGATAATCTGGACGCCCGCATCCAGCGCCCATGCGGCAATGTCCTGCCGGTCCTTGACGACAAGCGTCGTGGTGGTCGGATTGTCGTTGGTCGGGACGACGTAGAGCGCGCGCAGCGGCGCCGCGGCGTGTGCGGCCTCCAGCGCCTCGGCGGTCATTTCGGGCAGCGGGATAAGCGTCACGCCCATGCGCCGCGCGATCGCGGCAAAGCCCGGATAGACGAAACGCCCGCAAGCGACGCGGTCGCCGGGCTTGAGGATCGTCGACGCGATGGCATGCAGGCCATTCTGCCCGCCGGCGGTGACGACGATCTGTTCGACCGAAGACGACAGGCCCGTGCGCGCCAGTAGTACGGCGCCGCTTTCGCGGTCCGCCGCAGCGCCGCCCGGCCGCTGATAGTGCAATCGCGCCAGACCGTCGGTCCGCGCGAATGTGCCCAGCGCCGATGCCATCGCGTCCGCCAGGCGGCACTCGACCGGGATCGGCGGGCTGTTCATCGCGATGTCGCTTTGCGCTGCGGTTGCAACCTCGCCGGTCCGCACATCCTCGCTGATAAAACTGCCCGCGCGGCCGCGCGCGACGATCAGGCCGCGCTGCCGTGCCAGGTCATAGGCTTTGGTGACGGTGGTGAGGTCGATGCCGAGTTTCAGCGCGAGGTCGCGCTGCGGCGGCAGGCGGTCGCCGTGGCGCAGCTCGCCGCGCGCGACGGCGGCCGATATTGCGGCGGTCACCGCCTTATATTTCGGCCCTGCGGCCCCCGCGATGTCGGGGAGCCATGCGTCACTTGCCATGCCGTTCGTCCGCCTCCCGCTTGGCGCGCGCATTCAGTTTCGCCCACAGATGCTCGGTCCCCGATTCCTGAGCCTTGTTCACATATTGCGAGGCGACCAGCCAGCCCTTGATCGGGCGCAGCGGCAGCACGCAGCCGATGACCATGATCGGGATCGAAAAGACCAGATGCACCCACAAAGGCGGGCTGTAGGCGATCTGCAGCCAGACGATCACGAAGGTCAGCGGGAAGGCGACGATGCATTGCGAGAAAAAGGCGGGGCCGTCGTCGGGCGCGGCAAAGCTGAAATCGAGCCCGCAATTGTCGCAGCGATCGGCGAGCCTCAGCCACGAGCGGAACATATGCCCCTTGCCGCATTCGGGGCATTTGCCGTGCCAGCCCGACCACAAAATCCACCGCAGCTTTTCGCCGCCAACATCACCGCTCGTCATTTTCGACTCCAATGCGAAGCATGGCAGATACCATGCAAAATGCATATGGAACGCAGCAATCGACGATGGAAGGATTAAGATAAGCATCTAATATATATTGATATTATTGCATTCAAGACAGTATGAATGGGATTAGTCGAAAAAAATACCATGCATAATTGGCGGAGCATCGGCATTTGCCGGGATCTATTCCGGGCATCGCGTCCCGAACGCTGTTCGACCCAGAAAGCGGGTGGCACATGGCCGCGGGCCGCTCCAGCCATCGTTTACGCGGCTTTTACCAGTTCCGGTGCATAACATTGGCCGATGTTTGCGACTGGGGACAAATGATGGACAGCATGCGCGGACTGCTTTCGGGCAGCCACGACCAGGAGGATGCGGCGATCGATGCGCCGGCGTCCGTCGGCGTCGACGAGCGGCGGATGCAGGTCCGGGCCTATAATTACTGGGCCTCGCTGCTCGCCGACCGCGCCTATCCGTCGGTCGAGGATCTCGATCTCGAAAGCGCCGACTTCGGTTCGCACTCGGTCCTGCTCGATTTCACCGCGGGCGTTGAAAATCCCGGGCTTGCCTTCCTCGGCGACAAGCTGCGCGAAGAATCGCAGATCGACGAGGACGTCCATTATATCAGCCAGATTCCGGGGCGGTCGCTGCTGTCGCGCCTCACCGACCATTATCTCCAGATCATCGCCAACCGCGCGCCAATCGGCTTTGAGGCCGAGTTCGTCAACGATCGCGGCACGACGATCATGTACCGCGGCATCCTGCTGCCCTTCTCGTCCGACGACGATACGATCGATTTCATCATGGGCGTGATCAACTGGAAGGAAGGCGTTCCCGCCGATCAGCAGGAGGAATTGCAACTTTCGGTCGAACAGGCGCTGCGGAGCGCTGCGCCGCTGACCGCGCCGGTGCCCGTTTGGGCCGACGGCCCCGACTCGGAACATCTCGACGATGGTGCCGTGGGCGATGCGGCCCCCGGTTTTGCCGGGCTGAATGATGGTGCAGACCTCTTGCTGGATGCCGAGGTCGAGGCGGACGAGGAGGATGTGCCGGTCGATCCCGGACAGGATGCCGAACTCGCCGACTGGCTGGCGCTGGCGCGCGAGACCGCCGAACGGGCGATCGCCGCCGACAGCCGCAGCCGCGGTGCGCTTTATCAGGCGGTCGGCAAGGCGTGGGATTTCGCGCTCGCCGCCGAGGAGCAGCCGGAGGAATTTGCCGCGCTGCTCGACGACGCCGGGCTGGCGGTGCAGGATCGTGCACCGATGACGCCGGTCGTGAAGCTGGTTTTCGGCGCGACCTATGACAAGACGCGGCTTGCCGAATATGCCTGCGTGCTTGGCCATGCCAAGGAAGAGGGCGTCGGTCGCGGCGAGCTTGCGACTTATCTCGATCGCTATCCGGGCGGGCTCAAGGGGCTCGTCAAGGACGCACGCGCGCGCCGCAAGCCCGAGAGCGGCGGCGAGCGGCCGGACGAAAAGCTCGAAGCGCTGCGCCGGGCGCATCCGGCGCTCATCCTTGAGCATGACGCGGGTGACGCCGAATTCGTCGTGCTGATCGCCCGCGCGATGCCGGGCGGGCACATCGGAATCGTTGCCAAGGCAGCCGACGATCCGGCGTTGGTGGCAAAGCTTGCGAAGAAGGCGGTCCCGATCACGTCCTGAATGTTGATCCTCCCCGCCCCGCAGCAATGGGGAGGTGGCGGCGGCGCAACCGCTGACGGTGGGGCTATGACGCCTCCCCCTCCACCACTCGCTACGCGAGCGATCCCCCTGCCCACCGTTCATGGCAGAGAGGATTTTTTGCATCACGCAACAGAAAACCCGAAAATTGAAATTATTTAACGCAGGCGCGCGAACGAGGCCTTGAGCCGCGCGCTGCTGAGGCGCATAGGGGGCGGCAGCGAACGGGCCCCCGCCGATCGTCGGCTGGGATCCCCCTCTTTGGTTCGGGATGCTGCACTTTATGTCTCAGAATTTGTCCGACACGCCGGAAACGGACACCACCACCACCGCCGCTAAAATTCCCCCGAAAATCGCCGCCGCCTATCTGGCCGCGCTGCGCGGCAGCGCGCTGCCCGGCGAAGGCGACGATATGGACAAGGCGGCGCTCGCCGACGCGGGCCAGTTTGCCGCACGCGCAGCACTCGACCGCGCCGAAGAAACGCCGTCGCTGCTGCTCGAACCGATCGCCGCCGACGGCACCGACCGCCGCATGCGGCTCGTCATCATCAATGACGACATGCCCTTCCTTGTCGATTCGACGTCGCAGGCGGTCGCCGCGCAGGGCCTTGCCGTCCACCGCATCCTTCACCCCGTCGTCGCGGTGAAGCGCGATGCCAAGGGGCATTTGTTGGAAGCGGGCGAAGGCGGAACCCGCGAATCGGTCATCTATATCGAGCTTGAGCGCGGCGACGCGCGGGCGCGCCGGCGCCTGCTCGACGGGCTCGAAGCCGCGCTGCGCGACGTGCGCGCCGCGGTGCGCGACTGGCGCGCGATGCGCGCCGCGATGCTCGCCGACGCCGCGATGCGCGTCGAGGGCGAGGCGGCCGAACTGCTGCGCTGGTTCGAGGGCGGGGCGATGACCCAGCTCGGCCATGAATGGCGCACGCGCGATGGCAAGGTTCAGGATCCGTTGGGGGTCAGCGAGAGCAGCGAAAGCCAGCTGCTGTCCCCGGCCGCGCTCGATGCCGCGTTCGCCTGGTTCGACGCCCAAGAAAAAAGCGGCGGCGGCACGGCCCCGCTCTTGATCAAATCGAACCGCTTGTCGGCGGTGCACCGCCGCGTGCTGCTCGACCTCGTGATCGTGCCCGAGGTGAAGGGCAAGAAGGTCGAGCGCCTGTCGATCCACGCCGGCCTGTGGACCAGCGCCGCGCTGTCGGCGCCGCCGGCGAAGGTGCCGGTGCTGCGCGCGCAGCTCGAAGCCTTGATGGCGAAGTTCGGATTCGACCCCGCGGGTCACGCCGGCAAGGCGCTCGCGCATGCGCTGACCGCGCTGCCGCACGACCTGCTGATCGCGTTCGACGCGGCGTCGCTCGAAGAACTGGTGCTGACCTCGATGTCGATCACCGACCGGCCGCGGCCGAAGGTGGTGACGGTGCGGAGCGCGCTTGGCCGCCACCTGTTCGCCTTCGTCTGGCTGCCGCGCGACGAAGTCTCGACCGGCCGCCGCATCGCGGTCGAAGCGTTGCTCGTGCGCGAAGCGAAAGCTGGCGTCATCGGCTGGACGATGGTGCTCGAAGACGGCGGCGCGGCGCTGCTGCGCTACACGCTCGACCTGCGCAGCGGCGGCGTCGTGCCCGATACCGAGGCGCTCAATGCGCAGCTCGAACAGATGGTCCGCGGCTGGCAGCCCGAGGTCGAAGCGGCGCTGGCGAAGCGCGGCGATCCGGGCCGTGCGGCGGCGCTTGCGGCGCGCTTTGCGCCGACCTTTCCGCCCAATTACCGCAACCTCTATAATCCCGAAGAAGCGGCGCGCGACATCTTGCGTCTGCGCGATCTCGATGCCGAAAACCCGCGCAGCGTGCGGCTGGCGAAGAAGAGCCTCGACGGCGACGACCGGCTGCGGCTCAAAGTCTATAGCGCGGCCGGCCCGCTCGCTTTGTCCGCCGTCGTCCCCGCGCTCGAACATTTCGGCTTCGAGGTGCTCGAGGAAATCCCGACCGCGCTGCAGAGCCGCGCCCCCGGAAGCGAAGGCGAAGACGAGCAGGCGATCGTGATCCACGATTTCACCCTGCGCCTCCCCGCCAATGTCGACGAACTCGCGCTGCTCCCCCACGCCGAGGTGCTCGAAGGCGCGATCGCGGCAGTGCTCGACGGGCGCGCCGAAAATGACGCGTTCAACGAACTGGTGCTCACCAACCAGACCGATCCGCGCGCCATCGTGTGGCTGCGCGCCTGGTTCCGCTATCTGCGTCAGGGCGGCTCGGCCTATGGCATGGACACGGTCGTCAGCGCGCTGCGCCACGCCCCCGCGCTGACCGCCGCGTTGATCGAGCGTTTCACGGCGCTCCACGATCCCAAGGTGCGCGACGCGAAGCGCGCCGAAGCGCTTGAAGCCGACATCATGGCGGGTTTTGCCGACATCAAGTCGATCGACGAGGACCGTATCCTGCGCCTGTTCCATGCGGTGATCAGTGCGACGCTGCGCACCAATGCCTTCGCGCCCGCCGCCGAGGAAGCGCTTGCGTTCAAGATCGATTCGAGCCTCGTTCCCGGCTTGCCCAAGCCGCTGCCCTGGCGCGAAGTGTGGGTCTATTCGCCGCGCGTCGAGGGCATTCACCTGCGCGCCGGTCCGGTCGCGCGCGGCGGGCTGCGCTGGTCGGACCGGCGTGACGACTTCCGCACCGAGATCTTGGGGCTGATGAAGGCGCAGCGCGTCAAAAATGCCGTGATCGTGCCGACCGGCGCTAAGGGCGGCTTCTATCCCAAGGCGCTGCCCGATGTGTCGCTCGACCGCGACGCGTGGTTCGCCGAGGGCACCGAATGCTATCGCATCTTCATTCGCTCCTTGCTGTCGATCACCGACAATCTGGTCGCGGGCAAGGTCGTGCATCCCAAGGGTGTCGTGATCCACGACGGCGACGACCCCTATTTCGTCGTCGCCGCCGACAAGGGCACCGCGACCTTCTCCGACGTCGCCAATGCGCTCGCGATGGAGCGTGACTTCTGGCTCGGCGACGCGTTCGCGAGCGGCGGGTCGAAGGGTTATGACCATAAGGCGATGGGCATCACCGCCAAGGGCGCGTGGCTGTCGGTTCGGCGTCACTTCGCCGAAATGGGCGTCGATGTGCAGACCGATACGATCCGCGTCGTCGGCTGCGGCGACATGTCGGGCGACGTGTTCGGCAACGGCATGCTGCTGTCGAAGGCGATCCAGCTGGTCGCCGCGTTCGACCACCGCCATATCTTCCTCGACCCCAATCCCGATCCGGCGACAAGCTGGAAAGAACGCGAGCGGATGTTCAACCTGCCACGGTCGAGCTGGGCCGACTATAACGCCAAGCTGATCTCGAAGGGCGGCGGCATCTTCCCGCGCAGCCAGAAGAGCATAGCCTTGAGCCCCGAAGTGCAAGCGCTGCTCGGCCTGTCGGTGTCCGAAATCGACCCCGGCGCGCTGATCTCGGCGATCCTGAAGGCGCCCGCCGACCTGCTCTGGTTCGGCGGCATCGGCACCTATGTGAAGGCCGCGAGCCAGAATAATGCCGAGGTCGGCGACCCCGCGAACGACGCGCTGCGCGTTGATGCCGAGGATCTGCGCGTCAAGGCGGTTGGCGAGGGCGCGAACCTTGGCACGACGCAAGCCGCGCGCATCGCCTTCTCGGCAAAGGGCGGGCGGATCAACACCGACTTCATCGACAATAGCGCGGGCGTCGATTGCTCGGATAATGAGGTCAATATCAAGATCGCATTGAACCGCGAGATGGCCGAAGGGCGTCTGTCGCAGGACGATCGCGATGCGCTGCTCGTGCGCATGACCGACAATGTTTCCGAACTGGTGCTCGAGGATAACCGGCTGCAGGCGCTCGCGCTGTCGATCGCCGAAAAGGGCGGATCGGCGGCGGTGCCGTCGCTCGTGCGGATCATGGAAACGTTCGAGGCGTCGGGCCGGCTCGACCGCAAGGTCGAGGGGCTCGCGGCGAACGACGAATTGATGCGCCGCGCCGCCGAAGGGCGCGGGCTGACGCGCCCCGAACTGGCGGTGCTGCTGTCGACCGCAAAGCTCGCGCTGCAGGATGCGATCGAGCATAGCGACCTGCCGAACGATCCCGCGCTGGCAAGCGATCTCGCCGCGGCCTTCCCGGCCGAGATGCAGCGCGATTTTGCGACCGCGATCGCCGATCACCAACTGCGCCGCGAAATCATCGCAACCAAGATTGCGAACCGCATCATCAACCGCATGGGCATCGTCCATCCCTTCGAACTGGTCGAGGAGGAGGGGTGCGCGCTCGGCGATATCGCCGCGGCCTTCGTCGCGGTCGAGCGCCTGCTTGACATGCCCGCGATCTGGGACGCGCTCGATACGGCAAGGATCGACGAGAGCATCCGCCTGTCGCTGTTCAGCCAGGCGGCGTCGGCAATGACCTCGCAAATGGCCGACCTGCTGCGCGTCACCCAGTCGCTGTCGCACCCGGGGCCGGTGGTCGCGCGGCTCGAACCCGGCGTCGATCGCCTCAATGCGAGCGTCGACGCCTTGCTCAGCCCGTCGGTCAAGCATCAGTGGGACATGCTGACGCAGCAGCTGCTCGACGCGGGCGCGCCCGAGGCGCTGACCTCGTCGGTCGTGCGTCTGTTCAAGACCGACGGCGCGATTGGCATCGTCGACCTGGCCGAACGGCGCGGCGACGACGAGGTCGCGGTGACCAGTGCCTTCACCCATCTGGGCGAAGCGCTGGGGCTCGATTGGGCGCAGACGCTGGCGGCGCATATGAGCCCCGCCGATCCGTGGGAGCGCCTGCTTGTCAACAGCCTGGCGCGCGATTTTCAGCAGATGCGGCTGACCTTCCTTGCAGGATTGCCGAAGGGCGATCTCGATGCGGCGGTGACCAACTGGCTTGCCGATCATGCGCCGCGGGTCGAACAATTCCGTGCAACGGTCGACCGCGCGCGGATGATCCCGATCCCGAACGGCGCGATGCTGTCGCATATCGCCGGACAGGCGCGCGGATTGCTGGGGCGGTAACGGATGGCGGGTAATAAATAGGGACAGTCCCTATTTAATCGAGAACGGCAGAGCGGATTCCACCGATCAGCCAAATTAAATAGGGACAGTCCCAAATTAAATAGGGACAGTCCCCATTTATTGACGGAGAGCCCATGCCGTTCCAGCCCCGCGTCGCGATCCTTGTCCCGGCGCCCGATTATTACGAGAAATGGCAGCCCGCCTTTGCGCGCAAGGCGGCGGCGCTGACCGGCGCCGGGCTGGCGGTCGAGCAGCGCGTGTGGACCGATACCGGCGATCTGTCGGGTTATGATCTGATCCTGCCGCTCTTCGCCTGGGGTTATCAGCGCGATGTTGCCGGCTGGTACGCGCTGCTCGACCGGCTGGAGGCCGATGCGCTGCCGGTGGTCAATTCGGCCCCGGTGCTGCGCTGGAATAGCGACAAAACCTATCTCTCCGAACTCGCCGCAAAGGGCGTCGCGATCGTGCCGACGGTCGAGGTCGCGGCGCTCGACGATGCCAGCCTAGCCGACGCGCGGGCGCAACTCGCCGCCGAAGAAGTGGTCATCAAACCGGCGATTTCGGGCGGCGCCGACGGCACCCACCGCATCGCGTCGCGCGGCGCAATTCCCACCGATGCAGTCGGCCAGCGCCGCCTCGTCCAGCCGCTGATGCCCGGCATCCTGACCGAGGGCGAATTTTCGCTCTTCTTCTTCGCCGGCAAGTTCAGCCATGCGATCGTCAAGCGTCCGGCGGCGGGCGACTTTCGCGTGCAGGAGCAGTTCGGCGGGCGCGAGACGGCGTGGAAGGCGAGCGGTGCGGCGCAAGAACTGGCGGCGGCGGCCCTCGCCGCGGCCCCGGCACCGCCGGTCTATTCGCGCGTCGATATGGTCGGCGATGCGGTGGGCAGGCTCCACATCATGGAGCTTGAGCTGATCGAGCCGTCGCTGTTCCTGCATCATGCGCCCGACAAGGGCGCGGCGTTCGGATCGGCGGTTTACGGCGCGATCTGATCGGATTGGCGACGCCACAGCCACTGGCGAATCGCCGAGGTCAGGTTGGGCGGATCGTCCGCCTCCATCCGCTCGACGTCGATCCGCGCGACGAGCGCGTTGACGGGCAGCGCCTGCCGCGCCGCTTCGGCCTCCAGAGCGTCCCAGAACATCGGCTCGAGGCTGATCGAGGTCGGGTGACCCGCGATGGTCACCGATCGTTTGACGGGCGGGTGAAGGGGGGAGTGTGAGTCAGCCACGCCCTCGCTCTCCGTTCGTGTCGAGCGAAGTCGAGACACCCGTCAGGATAACACAAGACCGAAGGGCATCTCGACTTCGCTCGATGCGAACGGGAGGGAATAGGCGCACCTCTCCCGCTCAATACATGTGTTGGCCGCCGTTGATCGACATCGTCGACCCGGTGACAAACCCGGCATCCTCGCTGCACAGGAAAGCCACGCCGCGCGCGATCTCATCGGCTTGCCCCAGCCGGCCGACCGGAATCTTCGCGACGATCTTTTCCAGCACCTGCGGCGGCACCGCGGCGACCATGTCGGTGTCGATATAGCCCGGCGCGATCGCGTTCACGGTGACGCCCTTCTTGGCGCCTTCCTGCGCCAGCGCCTTGGTAAAGCCGTGGATGCCCGATTTGGCGGCGGCATAATTGACCTGGCCATATTGGCCGGCCTGGCCGTTGATCGACCCGATGTTGACGATGCGGCCCCAGCCGCGCTCGACCATGCCGGGGAAACAGGCCTTTGCCATGTTGAAGCAGCCGCCCAAATTGACGCGCATCACATCGTCCCAGTCGGCGTAGCTCATGCGCGACAATGTGCCGTCGCGGGTGATGCCGGCATTGTTGACGACGATGTCGACGGGTCCGAATTTCTCGGTCACGGCGATGCAGCCGTCGACGCACGCCTGATGATCGCCGACATCCCATTTCATCGCGGCGATGCCCGTGCGGTCGGTGAACTCGCGCGCCTTTTCGTCATTGCCGCCATAGTTGGCGACGACGGTGACGCCCATGTCCTTCAGCTTGAGGCTGATCGCCTCCCCGATACCGCGGCTGCCGCCGGTGACGATTGCTACGCGTGCCATAAATCCAGCTCTCCCACAGAGTTATGCACCATGACTAGGCTGCGGGGGCGGCCGCTGCAAGTTTACCGGAACGTCAATTGCAAAGCTATTCGTGGCGCCGGGAGACTAGCTGCTCGCCTGGACGCGCAGTTTCGAAAAGTCGCCGATCGCCAGATCCGCCTTGTCGATCGTCACGACCAGATTGTCGCGGTCGCCAAAGGCGCGGCTCATCAATCCGCTGGTCGGCAGTTCCAGCAAAACCGCGTCGCGTTCCGCGTCATAATCGGCGACGTGACGAAAGGGATCATGCCCCATCGCGGCCATCTCACGCTCGGCCAGGGTGCGCCACCAAGGCTCGAAAAAGGCGCGCATCGGTGCCGAAAGATTGTCCGGATTGAGGCACCAGGCATGTTTCGCGCGATCGAACAAGATCGTCAGATAGTCGTGAACCCACAGATTCGCGTCGGCGCGGTGAGTCGTCAGCGGCAGGGTGATCGTCTCGATCCGTTCGGCGCCCGTTTCGGCGTCGACCGAGCGGATCACCTCCGCCCAGCGGATCGCGTGTAGCGCAGCCATTACCGCCATCGCGTCGCTGGCCGAGAATGCGGCGCGCGCGGCGCTGTCGTTGACGATCGCGATGATCTCCTCGGCGCGCACGCGGGCTTCGCGGTTGATCGCGGCGCATTGCTCCATTTCGTCCGGCTCTTCGGTGTCGTCCCCCTCAGGCGCTTCGGTCATCAGCCGGTCGAGCCGTCGCTCGAGCAGGGCCACCATCGCGGTCATGCTGCCCCAATCAAAGGGATGGAAAGCGGGGTCGGCGATGTCGTAGCCGCGATTGTAGAGCGTGGCGCCGGGCTCATCCGGATCGCCTTCGCAGCGCGGATCGGTATCGCCGGGGCGGATGGCGACGAGGTCGACGGGCCATTCGGGAAAGGCGCGCACCGCGAACGGCGCAAGATCGCCAAAGCCAAGACCGCCGTGGGGGCCAAACCATCCCTCGGGATCGTTGAGCGTAAAGGGCGGCGTGACCGGCGCGCCGGTATCGCGCAGGTGCAGGACTTGCACGTCATATTTGCGGCGGTGGATGAAGAAGGCGAGCGCGCCGTCGCGCGGTCCCAGTCCGCCCCACAGGTCTCGCGGCAGGTCGGCGCAGCTGATCTGCGCCAGAAAATCCGCCGGCTGATCGCCGATCCTTGGCCATTCCATGCCCGAGGGGAGCCGCGGACGACCGCCCAGCCAGCTGTTCGTCGATATGGCGTCGCGCGGCGGGATCTGGGGGACGAGGCGAAGCGTCACCTCCCCGGCGTCGACCTTCGCGGTCGGGTGCGCTTCGTCTTCGACCTCGGAAATTCTTGATTCGAGCGCGGCTTCGACGGCTTCGGCATCGGCGACGGGCTCGGGTACGCTTTCATATTCGGCCTCGGCCGGTATTTCGAGCGGCTCCTTGCGGCTGATCCGCGCGAGCCGCGAGGGCGCGATTTCCACGTGTTCGAATTCGGGTACGGCCTTTCGCGGGAGTTTCGGCAGCCGAATTTCGCGTGGCACGCGCGGGGCGGCGGGAATCGGGCGCGGACGCCGCGACCACCAGATGGCGAAGACGATCGCCAACAGGGCCAGCGTCACTCCGGCGAGCATCAGTGCCGCCGATTCGACCTCGTTCATCGCGAATCTCCAAAATGGTGCGGTTCAGCCTTTTCGCACCGTGTCGGATCAATCTAGCGCATGGACCTAAACAGTTGGTAAGCGGCCGCGATCAGAGCCAGCCCGCGAGTTCGCGGCGCACCAGCGTCTCCAGCATCGCCATGCCAGGTGCCTCGGCGTTGAGGCACGGAAGATAGGCGAACTGCCGACCGCCCGCCGCCTCGAATTGCTCTTTGCCGCGAATCGCCAGCTCTTCGAGCGTTTCGAGGCAATCGGACGAAAAGCCGGGTGCAAAGATCGCGACGCTACGGCTTTCGCGGCCGAGTTGTTCGAGGCGCGTATCGGTCGCGGGTTCGAGCCATTTGGCGCGGCCGAACCGCGACTGGAAGCTGACCTCGACGGGTCTGCCGAGCGCGTCCGAAAGCAGGCGCGCGGTTTTCCGGCACTGGCAATGATAGGGATCGCCAAGGTGCAATGTGCGTTCGGGCATGCCGTGAAAGCTTGCGAGCAAGATGTCAGGGGTGAAATCGAGCGCAGCCAGCGCGGCGTCCACCGATGCTTTCAGCGCGCCCAGATAAGCGTCATCGTCGTGATAAGGCGGCAGGAAACGCAGTGTCGGCTGCCAGCGCAGCGTCTGCAAATGCTTGCCGACCGCGTCGACCACCGTGGCGGTCGTCGCGGCGCAATATTGCGGATAGAGCGGCGCGACCAGGATGCGCTCGCACCCTGCGGCCTTCAGCGCGTCGATCGCCGGTCCAATTGCCGGTTTGCCATAGCGCATCGCATGGGCGACGCGCACCGTCTCTCCGAACGCCGCTTGCAGGGCCTGGCTTTGCGCGCGCGTGATCGCAGCGAGCGGCGAGCCGTCGTCGGTCCAGACCTGCGCATAGGCATGCGCCGACTTTTTTGGCCGCGTCGTCAGGATGATCCCGCGCAGGATCGGCTGCCACAGGATTTGCGGTATTTCGACGACGCGGCGATCGGACAGAAATTCGGCCAGATAGCGCCGCACCGACGGCGCATCGGGCGCATCGGGGGTGCCGAGATTGACCAGCAGCACGCCGATACGGGGTGCGGCAACTGGCGGATGATCGGGGGGCAGGGTCATAGGGGGTGCGCCGAAAGGGGCAAACGGCGGATGCGGCGGCCAGTGGCGGCGAACATCGCATTGGCGATCGCGGGCGCGACAACGGGCACGCCGATTTCGCCGAGGCCGCCGGGTTCGCGGTCGCTGTCGACGAATTCGATCAACATCTGCGGGGTCTGCGACAGAAGGGGTAGGCCGAGCTGGCCAAGCTTGCGCGCGTTCGCGACGCCGCCCTCAAAATCGGTCGTCGCGCCAACGGCGGCGGCGAGGCCGAAGATCAGCCCGCCCTCAACCTGTTGCCGCGCGATCGCCGGGTTCACCAGCCGCCCGGCGTCGACCACCGCGACCAGTTGCTCGACCTGCAGCCCGCGCTCGCTTTGCCGCGCGGTCGCCATCAGCGCGATATGGCTGCCGCGCATCGAGTGGCA
Organism: uncultured Sphingopyxis sp.; assembly: GCA_964426485.1. GTDB lineage: Bacteria > Pseudomonadota > Alphaproteobacteria > Sphingomonadales > Sphingomonadaceae > Sphingopyxis. The sequence continues at coordinate 128,528 of CAYRQX010000004.1, forward strand.
GGCAAGCCCTTGCGTCGTCCCCGCCAATCCGCCCTCCCAGCCGCCAAGGCTGGTCGCCGTGAGCAGGCAGCGCGCGAGGAGCGGGGCATCGCCCAGCATCGCGATACGATAGGACAGCGCATCGGTTCCGGCGCGCGCCGCCATCTCGTCGACGAAACATTCGGTGAAAAAGGCGGTGTAGCTGTCGGCGTTGCCGCGCCAGCGCCCGGTCGGCAGGCCGATGTCGGCGGGGCAATGGTCGACCGCGACGTGCGGAATTGCATAGCCGTTGGCCGCGCTCCCCATTGCCCCCGCGACTGCGGCGGCATCGGCGGTGCCCGCTGCGGCGCGCTGCGCAATGTCGGCGGGCGTGTTGTCGAACAGACGCGCCCGAACCTCGTGATTGGTCGGCGGAACCGCGATGCGCGTCACCAACGCGTCGATCCCACCTGCGGCGTTGAGCGTCGCCGTCAGCTTGGCGCGCGCCGGCGCGCGTGGCGGCAGGCGCATGATCTCTTCGGCGCGCGACCAGGCGAGTTGCACCGGGCGCCCGACCTGCAGCGCGATGATCGCCGCCTGCACCGCGACGCTGTGGTCGAGGCAGGCATCGAAGGATCCGCCCGCCATTACCGGGAACAGCGTGACATCGGCGGCCGCCAATCCCGTCGCCTGCGCAATCGCGTCGCGGCACTGTGCGGGCGCCTGGGTCGCGACCCAGACGCGCAGCCCGCCGCCGTCGGGGGCCGCGGTTGCGGTGCGTGTTTCCAATGCGGCGTGGAGCGCGGGGGCCACGGCATATTCGGCCACGATCCTGTTTCGTGCCTCCATCGCCTCGCCCACATCGCCTTTGCTTGCGATGCGATAGCCGTCGCCTTTCAGCGCGGTCTTTAGCGCCTTGTCGATCCGGTCGGTCGAAATCGGCTTGCCTTCGGTCTCGAACAACGGTGCAAAACGGTCGAGCGCGCGGTTCGCGGCCCACCAGTTGCGCGCGACCGCCGCGACCCAGCGTTCATGCGTCACGACATGCAGCAGGCCGGGCGAGGCGAGGCCCTTTTTACGGTCGATGCTTTTGAGACGCGTCGCGCCGACCGGTCCCTGGCGGATCGCCGCGAAGACCATGTCGGGCAGGCGGATATCGCCGGCATAATTGGCCGACCCGTCGATCTTGGCGGGCAGGTCGAGCCGCGTCAGTTCCTTGCCGTAAAGCGGGTCCGAACTGCTTGCGCGATAGACGGGCTCGGCCGGCGGTTCGAGCAGCGCCGCGGCCGCCGCGACATCGCCAAAGCGCAGCCTCTTCTTGCCATGGGTGACGAAGCCGTCCTGTGTGTCGCATTCTTCCCAGTCGGCATCCCAGCGATTGGCCGCGGCCATCATCAGCAGCGCGCGCGCCTGCGCCGCCGCGGCGCGGCAGGGCGCTTCGAACATGCGCACCGACGAACTGTTCGCGGTCAGCATCACCGCGTGGCGCACCGCCCATTCGCGGCGCGCCCAGCTGCGTACGTCGGACACGAAATCGGGAACCCCCAACCGGGGCGTGAAGACCGCGCTATCCTCGTCGACGAGCAGCGTGTTGGTATAGAGCGGGTTGATCGGCGCGGTTTCGACCGCGATCGTGCGCCAGTCGGCGCCGAGTTCGTCGGCCATGATCTGCGGCAGCAAGGTCGTGACGCCCTGACCCATCTCGCACTGCGGGACGATCGCGCTGATGTGGCCGTCGTCGCCGATCTTGAGGAAGGCGTTGAAGATATGCTCGTCGGGGGCGGCGGTGAGATTGGGCTGATAATCGCGCGGCCACAGGCTCCACGCGATGGCGAGCCCGCCCGCCGCGGTCGCGCCGACCAGCAACGAACGGCGGCTGACATGCGGCAGGCGCGATTTTTCTTTCCCCACCATGTCGCGAATGCCGGCCATCGCCGACGCTGATAAGCGGGGCGAGTCGAGAGGGCAAAGGCTTTTGCGTTACCAGCCCCAGGGCGCGGGCGGCGGCGTCACCGGCCTGGCATAATCGAACGCGACGCGAAAATGGCGTCCCTGCCGGTCGAGGCCGTAGGTGAAACCCGCGGGTGTCGTTTCGATGGACCAGATGTTGCTGTTCGAAACGCTGCGGCCGGTCGCGGTGAACATCGCGATCGATTCGGCGTCGACGGGGAAGGTCTGGCGCGCCGCCGTCCCGGCATCGGCGGTATCGCCGCCATAAAGCGTGACCGCGTCGGGCGTGCCATCGGCGTGGCGATGGTCGTGCTTGAGGCGGAGCCCCGCGCCCGTCCGGGTGATGATCCATGTCCGCGACCGATCCCAGCCGCCGTCTTCGGCCAGCCCGTCGATGTGGAAGGGGATTTCGATCCGGTCGGCGGTGCAGTGGCGGATATGCATCACCATCGCCTTGCCGCGCATGTCGGCATCGGCCTGCTCATCGCTCGCGAGGCGGCCGGCATAAGCCTTGCCGCAGCGCGCCGATAGCGCGGCGAAAAAATCATCCTGCGGCGTCGTGGCGGTCGGCGTCGTCGCGCACCCCGCGAGTGTGGCCGCTACGAGCAGCGAAAGCGCGGCCTTCACCGCAGCAAGCCGAGCCGTGGGATTTCGACCTTGGGACAGCGGTCCATGACCACGGCCAGCCCTGCAGCTTCGGCGCGTTTCGCCGCGGCTTCGTCGATCACGCCGATCTGCATCCACACCGCTTTCGCGCCATGGACGATCGCCTCGTCGACCGCGGCGCCGGCGTCCGCGCTGTTGCGAAAGATGTCGACGATTTCGGCGGCGGGCTCGACGTCGGCCAGCGTCGCGACGACGGGCGCGCCGTGGATGGTCTTGCCGGCGTGTCCGGGGTTCACCGCGATCACGTCATGGCCCTGATCGATGAGGAAGGCGAGGACGCCGTTTGAGGGGCGTGCCGCGTTCGGCGAGGCCCCTACCACCGCGATACGGCGCTTCTGCCCGAGCAGTTCGCGGATTTCGTCCTCGTCGTTGATTGCCATCATCGCCCTCCCAATTAAATAGGGACTGTCCCCAATTAAATAGCGACTGTCCCTATTTATTGCGTGTGTTCAGCCAGGCCGCGACCTTCGCCGCTATCGCATGGAACGGTTCGCCCGCCGGGTCGGTTCCGGCGGCAGGCGGTACGCCGCCGTCGCTCGCAAGGCGAATGCCCATCGACAGCGGCACGCGGCCGAGAAAGTCGAGCCCCATCGTCCCCGCCGCCGCCTCGGCGCCGCCGCTGCCGAACGGGTCGCTGACCTCGCCGCAATGCGGACAGGCATAGCCGGCCATATTCTCGACCAGCCCGATGATCGGCACGTCGGCCTGTTCGAACAGGCTGACCGCGCGCGTCGCGTCCATCAATGCCAGGTCCTGCGGCGTCGACACGATCACCGCGCCCGCAGGCTTGTGTTTCTGGATCATCGTCAGCTGGACGTCGCCGGTGCCCGGCGGCAGGTCGACGATCAGCGTGTCGATGTCGCCCCAGCTGGCATCGACCAGCTGTTCCAATGCCTTGCCCGCCATCGGGCCGCGCCAGGCGATCGCCTGTCCGGGCGCCGCGATCTGCCCGGTCGACAGCATCGGCACGCCATAGGCATTGGGGACGGGCACCAGTTTCGATCCGCGCGATTCGGGCTTCACATTTTCGCTGTCCATCAGGCGCGGCTGCGACGGCCCGTAGATGTCGGCGTCGACCAGTCCAACCTTGACGCCCAGCTTGCGCAGCGCGACCGCGAGATTGGCGGCGAGGGTCGATTTGCCGACGCCGCCCTTGCCGCTGCCGACCGCGATAATCGTCATCGATTTCTTTTCGGCGGTCATCGCGATGCGGACCTCGCGCACCCCCGCTTCGGCGAGCAGCCCGGCGCGCAGCTTGTCCTCGAGCGGTTTGCGGTCTTCGACGGCAAGCCCCGACACGTCGAGGACGACCGCAAGCAGCCCCATATCGTCCAGCAGACGGAGCCCCGAGGATCGCCCCTCGGTCAAGTCGGCGGCGGCGGCGGTCAGGCGGGCGATGTCGGGGGTTTTGTCGGTCATGTCCGCGGCAGATAGGCATGATCGGGGCGTTTGCCAGCCATTTTCGCGCGCACCCCCTGTTAATCGCGCCCGTGGCCCCTATAAAAGCATTATGAACGACAAGATTGACGGCAGCATGGATCGCCGCAGCCCGAGGGGATTGCGGCAATTTTTCCATCAGATCAGCCAGATGGCGAACAGCCCGTGGGGCAGCCCCGGCAAGGGCGATGACGACGGGAAGGGCGACGGCAAGCGCACCGGCCCGCGCAACCCGTGGGTCACCCCCGATCCGGCCGACCAGCGGCGCGCGCAAAAGCCGCGCGGCCCCTCGGCGCTCGACGAATTGCTGCGCAAGGGGCGCGGCGGTTTCGGCGGGGGCGGTTCGGGCGGCGGCGGCGATTTCGACCTCGGCGGATCGATTCGGCGTTGGAAATGGGCGATCATCGGGGTCGTGCTGGTCGCGATTGCATTTTCGATGACTCATATCGTTCCCCCTGAAAAAGAGGGCGTGGTCACGCGCCTCGGCAGCTATTCGCGCACCGTCGGGCCCGGTGTTAAATTTACCTGGCCCGCGCCGGTCGAGCGGATCCGGCTCGAGGACGTCCGCGCCATCCGCACGATGGCGATCGGCTCGCCCAATGCCACCGACGAGAATTTCGTGCTGACGCGCGACCAGAGCATCGTCGATCTCGCTTATGAGGTCCGCTGGTCGGTGCGCGATCCCGAACTCTTCTTCTTCCAGCTCGCCGATCCCGAAGGCACGATCCGCGAAGTCGCCGAAAGCGCGATGCGCGCCACGGTTGCGAACTTCGACCTCGTCCAGGCGATCGGCCCCGGCCGCGTCGAGATCGAGGCGCAGGTCCAGCAGCGCATGCAGGAATTGCTCAACCAATATCGCGCCGGCGTGATGATCCAGGGCATCGCGATCCGCCAGGTCGACCCGCCGAGCCAGGTCGACGAAGCCTTCAAGGAAGTCACCGCAGCGCGGCAGGAGCGCGAATCGGCGATCAACCTCGCGCGCGCCTATCAGCAGCAGGTGCTGGAACGCGCGCGCGGCGACACATCGGCTTTCGACCAGATCTATGCGCAATATCAGCTGGCGCCCGAAGTGACGCGCAAGCGCCTCTATTATGAAACGATGGAGAATGTGTTGTCGAACGTCGACAAGACCGTTGTCGAAGCGCGCGGGGTGACCCCCTATCTGCCGCTCAATGAAGTGCAGAGGCGGATTCCCGCCACGCCGCCTGCCGCTGCGACGAAGGGAGGCGAATGATGTTCAATTCGCTGTTCCAGAATCCGATGCGGCTGCTTTTTGGCGCCGTCATCATCCTCGTCATCCTGTCGCAATCGCTGGCGATCGTGCCCGAGGACAAGCAGGCGCTGATCCTGCGCTTCGGCGAGATCGAGCGGACGGTGAACCGTTACAAGCCGAACGAGGAGTTCGGCCGTTCGGGCGCCGGCCTCGTCCTGCGCGTGCCGTTCACCGACGGCATCCAATATATCGACAAGCGCATCCTCGGCGTGAATATGGAGCGCCAGCAGGTGCTCTCGACCGACCAGCAGCGGCTGCAGGTCGACGCCTTCGCGCGCTTCCGCATCACCAACCCGGTGCGGATGTACACCGCGATCCGCACCGAGGAGAAGTTGCAGACGCAGCTGGCGACGATCCTCGGCTCGTCGCTGCGCAACGAGCTTGGCAAGCGCACCTTTGCCACCCTGCTGTCGCCCGAACGCGGCGCGGTGATGGACAATATCCAGGTCGCGCTGAACCGCGAGGCGCAGAAATATGGCGCCGAGATCATCGATGTGCGCATCAAGCGCGCCGACCTGCCCGAAGGCGCGACGCTCGAGGCGGCGTATAACCGCATGCGGACCGCGCGCCAGCAGGAAGCGATCTCGATCCGTGCCGAAGGACAGAAGGAAGCGCAGATCATCCGCGGCAGCGCCGACGGCGAAGCGGCGCGCATCTATGCCGCCAGCTTTGGCAAGGATCCCGAATTCTATGACTTCTACCGCGCGATGCAGAGCTATCGGCAGACCTTCCTCGGTGAAAACAACCAGGGCGGCACGTCGATCATCATGTCGCCGGACAATGAATATCTGAAACGGTTCAGCGGCGGTTGATGCGGCCGGCTGCCGGCTGAACGGAACAGGCAGGCACTGTTCATGTTCAATCGCCGTTCAGCCACTTCGCCGCAGATAGCCGCGGCCGGGGCAGATGAATTTTTCGAGAACGAAAAGGAATTTCGATCGTGCGTTATGTTTATGGCATCACTTCGGCCTTGCTGGCGGGTGGCACCGCGCTGGCGCTGGTCACCCAGTCGCCCGTCGGGGCGCAGGTCGCGCAGAACGAACAGAGCGAAATGGCACGCGTCGTCCCGCGCGCGGGCGCGCCGGACAGCTTTGCCGACCTCGTCGAACAATTGCAGCCTGCGGTCGTCAATATCTCGACCAAGCAGGAAGTGACGCTCGGCGTACGCCTCAACCCCTTTGCCGGGACGCGCGAGCCGATCACGCAGGAACAGCAGGGCGGCGGTTCGGGCTTTCTGATCTCGGCCGACGGCTATATCGTCACCAACAATCACGTCATCTCGGGCGGCCCGCGCGGCGAGGCAGTCAATCAGGTCACGGTGACGCTGACCAATCAAAAGGAATATAAGGCGACGATCGTCGGCCGCGACGTCGCCTCCGACCTTGCGTTGCTCAAGATCGAAGCCAGCGGATTGCCCTTTGTGAAGTTCGCCGATGGCGGCACCGCGCGCGTCGGCGACTGGGTTGTCGCGATCGGCAACCCGCTCGGCCTCGGCTCGACGGTGACCGCGGGCATCATCTCGGCGGTTCAGCGCAACATCGGGCAGGGCGGCGCCTATGACCGCTATATCCAGACCGATACCGCGATAAACCGCGGCAACTCGGGCGGTCCGCTGTTCGATCTCCAAGGCAATGTCGTCGGCATCAACAATATGCTGATCTCGCCCGTCGGCGCGAACATCGGCGTCAACTTCGCCATCCCCGCCGATGCGGCGATCCCGGTGATCAACGCGCTGCGCGCCGGTGAAAAGGTCGAGCGCGGCTATCTTGGCATCGGCATCGCGCCGGTCGACGAGGATCTCGCGGCGGCGCTCGGCCTGCCCAAGGATCGCGGCGAGTTCATCCAGCGTGTCGAGCCCGGGCAGGCGGGCGAAAAGGCCGGGCTGAAGCGCGGCGACGTGGTGACCAAGGTCAACGGCAAGGAAGTGACGCCGCAGCAGACTTTGTCCTACATCGTCTCGAACACCAAACCGGGCACGCGCATTCCGCTCGAAATCATCCGCGACGGCAAGCCGGTGACGCTCAATGTCCTGGTCGGCACGCGTCCACCCGAGGAAGAGCTGGCAGGCAGCAATTTCGATCCCGAGGCGGAGCAGACCGAGCCCGAGGATCCGACCGGCGCCGCCGACAAGGCGATCCAGGACGAACTGGGCTTGTCGGTACAGGTGGTGACGCCCGAAATCGCGCGCGCGGTCGGGGTCGACGCCGCGACCAAGGGCCTTGTCGTCGGGGCCGCTTCGGCGAACAGCGATGCGGGCCGCAAGGGCCTGCGCCGCGGCGACGTGATTCTCAGCGTCAATCGCACGCCCGTCGCGACGAGCGAGGCGCTTGCCAAGGCCGTCGCCGACGCAAAGAAGGCGGGCCGCGACGCGGTGCTGCTTGAAATCCTGCGCCGTGGCGGCCCATCGGGCTTTGTCGCGATTCGCCTGAAATAGACTTCGGGTTTTTACCGATCATCGGGGCGCCGCACCTTCGGGTCCGGCGCCCTTTTTGTTTGCGCCTCGCCGTCTTTGTTCATATTATGTTCCCATAACGACGAGTCGGGAGAAAGATGATGATTGGCTATGTGACTCTGGGGACGAAAGATCTCGCCAAGGCGGCGGATTTCTATGACGCGATTGCCGCCGAACTCGACACGCCGCGCATGATGGAATTCGACGGTTTCATCGCCTGGGGCAAGCCGGGCGGCGGCGCGGGCATCGGCCTGACCAGGCCCTTCGACGGCAATGTTGCAACCGTCGGCAACGGCGTGATGGTCGCGCTCGAGGCAAAGGACAAGGAACAGGTCCACCGCCTGCACGAAATCGCGCTCGCGCATGGCGGCACCTGCGAGGGCCCTCCGGGACCGCGCGGCGAAGGATTTTACGCCGGCTATTTCCGCGACCCCGACGGCAACAAGCTCAACGCCTTCATCATGGGGTGACTGGGGCAGGCGGAAAGGCGGTTTTGGGGCGGGGAGCGGCCTTTGCACATTTTCGTCATCCCGGCGAAGGCCGGGATCTCAACCTCTCGGATTTACGCACTGGTGAGATCCCGGCCTACGCCGGGATGACGAACTTTGTTGCGGCAGCTTCTGGTCGAAACCGGCCTCACGCTTCCCGCAACAAGGGCCAATGCGCCAGCCATTTTTTGGATTTCAGTCGCTCGTCGTAAACGGCGCGCTTCAGGTTCACGAAAGATGACGTCGGACGCAGAACCAGACCGAACAGATCGTCGATGCCCAAGGGCGCGGCAATTTCGCAAAGCTCGGCGTCATAGCGTCGAGCCGCAACGGCGGTTGCTGTCTCGGGCCAATGACGCATCGCATCGACGGCGGAAGCATAAGGCGGATCGCCGTTGCGGATGTGCATGCGCGCCTGATTCTTGACCGACCACACGACCGATGGCGCGATCGCCGCAAGGCGTGCCTCGTGCAGCCGATCGAGCGCCGGGTCGGTTCGGTCGGCGTCGTACCAGATCACATCGACATCGCTGTCGGGCGGCGATGGTGGGCGCTGGTGCCGATGATCCCAAACCGCGTTTCTGACAAAACCGGCTGCGATCCAGCAGTCGGGCAGATCGAGCGTCGCAACGACGCCGAGCAGATGCCAGCGCAGCCGGTCGGCGCGCAGGATGGAAATGATATCGGCCTTGGCTGTGCCCATCTGCGGAAAGATAGCGCGCCGGGCTGCGTCTGGATATGGCCGCAGCGGCCGGTTCCTTCGGCTGGCGGGCAGCGACAGGCGCTTTGCTACAATATCCCGCCATGATCTATGCTGCCGGATGACCCGATCCGACACCGTTGCCGTTCCTGCCGCTAACGCCGATGGCCGCGACCCTGCCGCACCGTCGCGCGATGCGAATTCCGCATGAAGTTCGGCAGTTTTGGGCCATTTTCTGCTTTTGGTCGCGGCGCCGGTTTGCCGATTGCCTGGGCTCCCCCGTCGCTCTAACTTCGACGCAGCATTTCAAGGGAGGATAGCGGGTGAGCGACGGCAGTATGGCAAGCGAAATCTATATCGGACTTGGCGGGGGCGGCGCTGCCGACGGCCCGCGCCAGTCGCTCGTGCTCAAGCGTGCGAACCGCCACGGGTTGATCGCGGGCGCGACGGGCACGGGCAAGACCGTGACCTTGCAGGGGCTGGCCGAGGGCTTTTCGGCGGTCGGCGTCCCGGTGTTCGTCGCCGATGTGAAGGGCGACCTCGCCGGCATGGCGATGGCGGGTAGTCCGATGGCGAAGGTCCATGAACCCTTTTCGAAACGCGCCGCCGAGATTGGCGATACCGACTGGGCGTATCGCGACAATCCGGTGATCTTCTGGGACCTGTTCGGCGAGCAGGGGCATCCGGTTCGCACGACGATTTCCGAAATGGGGCCGCTGCTGCTCGCGCGGCTGATGGGGCTCAACGAAGTGCAGGAGGGCGTGCTCGCGATCGCGTTCCGCGTCGCCGACGAACAGAATCTGCTGCTGCTCGACCTTGGCGATTTGCAGGCGATGCTCGTCTGGTGCGCCGAAAATGCCGACGAACTCACCACCAAATATGGCAATGTGTCGAAGGCGACCGTCGGCACGATCCAGCGGCAATTGCTGACGCTCGAAAGCCAGGGCGGCGCCAATTTCTTTGGCGAACCCGCGCTCGACATCATGGACATGATCCGTACCGACGAAAATGGCCGCGGCTATGTGAACATTCTTGCCGCCGACAAGCTGATGGCGAGCCCGAAGCTTTACGCGACGTTCCTGCTCTGGCTGCTGTCCGAAATGTTTGAGACGCTTCCCGAGATCGGCGACCCCGACAAGCCCAAGCTCGTGTTCTTCTTTGACGAGGCGCATCTGCTGTTCGACGACGCGCCGCCCGCGCTGACCGAAAAGATCGAGCAGGTCGTCCGTCTGATCCGCTCGAAGGGTGTCGGCGTCTATTTCGTCACGCAAAATCCGATCGACATTCCCGAGGATGTCGCGGGCCAGCTCGGCAACCGCGTCCAGCATGCGCTCCGCGCCTTCACCCCGCGCGATCAGAAGGCGGTGAAGGCCGCCGCCGACACCTTCCGCCCGAACCCCAAAATCGACGTGGCGCGCGAAATTACCGAACTGAAGGTCGGTGAGGCGTTGGTGTCGCTGCTGATGCCCGATGGCGCGCCGTCGCCGGTGGAACGCACCTTGATCAAGCCGCCCTGTTCGCGCGCCGGCCCTTTGGACGCCAAGGAGCGCGCGATCATCAAGTCGATCTCGCCGGTCGAGGGCAAATATGACACCGCCGTCGACCGTGAGAGCGCCGAGGAACTGCTCGCGATGAAAGCCGAGCAGGCGCAGGCCGCCGCGATCGAGGCCAAGGCGCAGGCCGAAGCCGACAAACAGGCCGCGATCGCCGCGAAGGAAGAGGCGAAGCGCAAGGCGGCCGAAGAACGCGAGCGGCTGCGGCTCGAAAAGGCGGCGGCGCGCGAAGCCGCGAAGCCGTCGATGACCGAAAAAATGGTCCAGTCGGCGGCGCGCTCGGCGGCGACGAGCATCGGGCGCCAAGTTGCGGGTAAGCTCGGCGGCCAGCTGATGCGGGGGATATTGGGCAGCCTGTTCAAATGAGCGAAGCCGATGCCGCGTTGATGGAGGCGAGCCTGACGGCCGTCGCCGATGCCGGCATCGACATTCGCCACACGCTGTTCGACCGTTTCTTTGCGGCTTTTCCCGATCGCCGCGCCAGCTTCATCTCGGTCGATGCGGCTTCGCGGCGGATGACCGACGAAACGCTCCAGATGATGTTCGGGCTGGGCAGCGGCGAGGACTGGGTGTGGCCGCTCGTCGCCGAACTGGTGTTCACGCATCGCAGCTATGGCGCGCTGCCGATCGCCGAATATGACGCCTTCATCGACATGACGGTCGCGGAGTTGCGGCTGGCGGCGGGGCCAGCTTGGAGCGCCGCGTGCGAATCGGCATGGCAGAAAAACGCCGACGCGCTGAAGGCGATGATCCGTCAGGCGCGGGCCGAATGGGCCAGCGCGATGCCGGCCGGCGCGCCGCAGATCGCCTGAGCCGGAGATTCTCCTGAATCGTCATCCCGGACGGGGAGGGCAGGCAACCACGTCTATCCTCTCGACTCCCACCGCGAATCGCGGCAGCATAGGTTGCATGACAAAACCGATATTGCCCGGAGAGGTAGCCGCCGCCGTCGTCGACCCCGTCGCATATGGTCAATGGGATCCGCTGCACGAGCAGCTCGCCTGGGCGCGCGCCAATGCGCCGCTTGCGGTGGCGGAGAATCCCGAGCTCGACCCCTTCTGGCTGGTGACGCGGCACGCCGACATCATGGCGATCAGCCGCGACCCGCAGCGTTTTGCGAACGGCATCCGCCCGACGGTGCTGACCAACCGCGCCGGGGAGGCCATTGCGCGCGCCGCAACGCCGAACAATGACGGACATCTGATTCGCTCGCTGGTGCAGATGGATGCGCCGGACCATATGAAATACCGGCTGCTGACGCAGAGCTGGTTCATGCCCAAGAATCTGAAAATCGTCGAAGATCGCATCCGGCATCTCGCGCGCGAAACCGTCGATCATATGCTCGAAGCGGGCGGGGAATGCGATTTCGCCCGCGATGTCGCGGCCCATTATCCGCTGCGCGTCATCATGGACATTTTGGGCGTCCCGCCCGAAGACGAGCCGCGCATGCTGATGCTGACGCAGCAGCTGTTCGGATCGACCGATCCCGAGCTTAACCGCAGCAGGGAAGCGATCACCAGCGCCGAACAGGCGATCGCGATGCTCAACTATGTCATTGCCGATTTCGAGAATTATTTCGGCGCGCTCACCGCCGAACGCCGGGCGAACCCGCGCGAGGATATTGCGACGGTGATCGCGAATGCGACGATCAATGGCGAGGCGATTCCCGACCGCGAAATGTCGGGCTATTATATGATCGTCGCGACGGCGGGGCATGACACGACGAGCGCCTCGACCGCGGGTGCGATCATGGAACTGGCAAAAAATCCGGCCTTGTTCGAGCGTTTCCGCGCCGCCGACAGCGACAAGGCGGGGCTGATCGAGGAAGCGATCCGCTGGACGACGCCGGTCCAGCATTTCATGCGCAGCGCGAAGGAAGATGTCGAAGTCGGCGGGCAGACGATCCGCGCGGGCGACTGGCTGATGCTCAATTATGTCTCGGCCAACCGCGACGAGGCGGTGTTCGACAATCCCTTCGCCTTCGATCCCGACCGCGAAAAGAATCAGCAGATCGCCTTTGGTTTTGGCGCGCATGTCTGCCTCGGCCAGCACCTCGCGCGCCTGGAGATGCGTATTTTGATGGAGGAATTGCTGCCGCGGCTGAAAAGCATCGAACTCGCGGGCGAGCCGGCGCGCGTCGAATCGGTGTTCGTCGGCGGGCTGAAACGCCTGCCGATTCGGTTCGCCGCCGCCTAGCCTGTCGCGGCGCGTGCGCCGCCAGCGCCTTGGAAAATGGAACAAACTGCTGATCGGCTGCGTTCTTGGTGGACCAAAAAAGGAGTTTGCGATGATTTTCTGGAAAAAGGTTGCGATCTCGGTCGCCGCCACTTCGATGATAGTTTCACCGATGGCCGCTTCGGCGGCACTCGCGGTCGACGGGACCCGGGCGACGACCGTCACCGACGGTCAGAACGAACTCGAAGGGTCGAGCTGGCTTCCGATCCTGCTGGGCCTTGCGATCGTTGCCGGCGGTATCTGGCTGGTGGTCGACGACAACAACGATGACGAGCCGGTAAGCCCGTAACCGTCGGTTCGGGAAGGCGAACCCGCTCTTCGTTCGACGAAGGGCGGTGCTAGACCTTTTCGGCCGGAAAGAAGCGCGCGATCACATCGCTCGCGAGCCGCGCGGGACGCAGCGTTTCGGCATCGATGCAGCACCAGCTCGACTTGACCTCAGCCAGCACATCCTCGCCGCGCTTGATGATCGTTTCATAAAAGGCGCGCGCCCCCTGCACCTTTTCGAGGATCACCGTCGCGATGACCTGGTCATCGAGAAAGGCGGGGCGGCGATAGGTAATCTCGTGCTTCAGCGCGACCCAAAGATGCGCCGCGACCGCGTCGGGCGGTGCGATATGGCGCCAGTGGGCGAGCACCGCTTCCTGCACCCAGCTGAGATAATGGGCATTGTTGACGTGCCCCATGAAATCGATCTGATCGGCGCCGACGGTGATGTCGTGATCGTGGGGAAGGGAAACTGCGGTCATATCGCTTACACTAATGTCAACAAAGTGTGACGGGAAGATGAATTTTCATCCCCGCCCGCGATAGGGCGCGACCCCCTGATCGGGGAGCCACAGGTCGGCGGGTGGCGCGCCCGATTGCCAGAAGACGTCGATGGGGATGCCGCCGCGCGGATACCAGTAACCGCCGATGCGCAGCCAGCGGGGCTGCATTTCGTCGAACAGGCGGCGGCCGATGCCGACCGTGCAATCCTCGTGAAAGCCGGCATGGTTGCGGAAACTGCCGAGGAACAGCTTCAGGCTCTTCGATTCGACGATCGTTTCGCCGGGCGCATAATCGATGACGAGATGCGCGAAATCGGGCTGTCCGGTCACCGGGCAGAGCGAGGTGAACTCGGGCGCAGCGAAGCGGACAAGGTAAAGCTCGCCGGGGCGCGGGTTGGGGACATAGTCGAGCACCGCCGCCTCGGGCGAGGCAGGAAGTTCGCTGGACTGGCCGAGATGTTTCGGCGCGAGCGGGGTAGGGGTGGAATCGGTCATGGAAAGGCTCTAGTGCGCAGCGCGGTCGATGTCACCGATCCGGTGGACGGAGACGGCAGGGTTCAGCGCCAATTCAGCGGCGTGTGCCAAATATGGGTAGTGTGGGATCGCGGGCAAGATGACGGTGCGTAACTTCGGGCGAGGACAGGTGGCAACGCTCGCGCTGGCGGCGGCGATGCTGGCGGCGGGGGTGCCGGTGCGCGCGCAGGACAGCGGCACATCGTCGCGCCCGATCGACTTTCGCCTGCCGCCCCCCGCCGACGACGGCCGGACGCCGGGTGTGCAGGGTCCGTCGGACAACGGTCTGCCGCCGGTCGCGCCAGGCGAGCGGCGCGGCCAGCCGACGCCCGCCCCCGCGCCGACCCCGACGCAGCCGGTTGCGCCGCCGCGCGTCGCGCCGACGCAGCCGGCGACGGCCAACCCGACACCCGCTCCGTCACCGACGCGGCGCGCCGCCCCCGTGGTCGCGGCTCCGCGGACGGCGACACCCGAAACCGCAAGCCCGGCGCCGCCAACCGCCGCCGACAATCCGGCGTTGCCGCCGCTGGACACCGCCGCGCCGCCGGCTGCCACCACACTCGATGCGGTGCCCCTCCCCGTAGACGACACGCCGGTTGCCGCGGCCCCTGCGACCGCGCCCTCGGATGCGCCGGTCTGGGCGTGGGTGCTGGCCGCGCTGGCCGCCGCGGGCGCCGGTTTCTGGTACTGGCGGCGCCGCGCGGCGCCAATTGGCCCGACGATCGACGAGGTGGCCGATGCGCCGCGCGCCGCGCCGCCGCCTGCTCCCCGCGCCGCGTCCCCGGCTGCACCTGCGCCAGCCGCGCGTCCGGTCGCGCCCCAGCCGGCGCGCGCGCCGCTTGCGCCGTCCGAGCGGCTCGCGGCGTCACCGCTCGTCACGCGCCCTGCGGCCGAAAAGCGGGCGGTCATCGGCATGGCGCTCGACATCCGCAGCATCCGCTTCGCCGCCGATCATGTGGCGGTCGGCTTTGCGCTCCACCTTGTGAATCAGGGATCGGTCGCGGCGACCGGCCTGATGGTCCGCATCGCACTCAACCAGGGATCGGCGATGACCGAGCCGGTGCTTGCCCGCTTTTTCGACGGCGCGGGCGGCAGCGTGCTGCGCGACGATATGGGGCTGGCGCCGGGCGCGGGCGAGGAGTTGTCGACCGAGGTCATGTTGCCGCGCGCCGCGATCGAGCCGCTGATGATCGGCGGCAAACCCATGCTCGTCCCCGTTGTTGCGTTCGACGTGACCTATCATTGGGATGGCGAGGGTGAAGCGTTCGGCCAGAATGCCGGCAGCTTCGTGCTCGGCCGCGAACAGGGCGCCAGCGGTAGCGAAAAGCTCGCGCCGCTGCCGCTCGACCGCGCAACCTATATCGTCGATCGGCCCGCGGCGCGCGCGACGGCGATCAAGCGCGCGCAATAGTTTGGCTCAAAACGGCACTGCTTTTTTGTTGCGGTGCAGCATCGGCTGAGGCACATCTCCACCGCGCTTGAAAAAGCGCGGGGCGGGGCATAGGCTGACTATCCCCGGAAAGAAGCCACAGCAGGATGGCCGGGATAGGGACAGGCAAAGACGTTCCCGACCGGCCGCAACAGGAGCATGACATGGACGCCTTGGTCTCAACCGACTGGCTGGAACGCGAACTGGGGGCATCGGACCTGCGGGTCGTCGATGCGACGAAATTTCTCGAGGCCGATCGCGACGCGCGTGCCGAATATGAGGCGGGCCATATCCCCGGCGCGGTGTTCATGGACCTCGCCGAACTGACCGATCCGTCGAGCGACGTCGACAATATGGCGCCGCAGGCCGAAAAATTCGCGAGCCGCATGCAGTCGCTCGGCCTTGGCGACGGCAGCCGCATCGTGCTTTACGACGACAGCCCGCTGAAGAGCGCGGCGCGCGGCTGGTGGCTGCTCAAATTGTTCGGCGCGCATGATGTGGCGCTGCTCGACGGCGGCCTCGCCAAGTGGAAGGCCGAGGGCCGCGCGCTCGAAATGGGCAAGCAGACGCTGCGCCATCGCCACTTCACCGTGTGGCGCGATGCCAAGGCGGTGCGCACCAAGGAGCAGATGCTGGCGAACTTGGACAGCGGCGCCGAACAGGTCGTCGACGCGCGTCCCGCCGCGCGCTTCACCGGCGAGGAACGCGATCCGCGCGCCGGCGTCGCCCCCGGGCATATTCCGAATTCGCGCAGCCTGCCGCACAGTGAGCTGTTCAACGCCGACGGCACTTGGAAGCGTGGCGACGAACTGAAGGCCGCGTTCGATGCTGCCGGGATCGACCTCGACAAACCGCTTGTCACCACCTGTGGCAGCGGCATGACCGCGACCGTCGTCGCCTTCGGCGCGCACCTTCTCGGCAAGGAGGATGTCGCGGTTTACGACGGCAGCTGGACCGAATGGGGCGCCGATCCCGCGACGCCCAAGTCGACCGGCGCGGCCTGACACCAAATCGGCCCGATAATCCTTCGTGGCGAAGGGTGGATTTTGGCCGGTGCTCCGCTAACAAGGCGGGGATGAACAAAGACGACGATGACAGCCTCCGCCCTGCGACGAAACTCGTGCAGGGCGGACGGCGTCCCGAATGGACCGGCGACCCGCGGCTCGGCGGCGGCGTCGTCAATCCGCCGGTGTGGCGCGCTTCGACGATCCTTTACGACAATATCGCCGACCTGAAGGCGCGCGGCCATGCGACGCATGACAAGCTTTATTACGGTCGCCGCGGGACGCCGACGGTTTGGGCGCTTGCTGATGCGTTGACCGGGATGGAGCCGGGCGCCGAAGGGACGCTGCTTTATCCGTCGGGGGTCGCGGCCAATTCGGCAGGGCTGCTCGCGCTCTTGTCGCCGGGCGATCATCTGCTGATGGTCGACAGCGCCTATGAACCCACGCGCGCCTTCTGCGACGGCATGCTTGCGCGGCTCGGGGTCGCGACGACCTATTATGATCCGCTGGTCGGCGCGGGGATCGCTGACTTGATCACGCCGCAGACGAAGCTGATCTTCCTCGAATCGCCGGGCAGCCTGACCTTCGAGGTGCAGGATATTCCGGCGATCACGGGCGTCGCTCGCGTCCGCGGCGTGCTGACGATGCTCGACAACACCTGGGCGACGCCTTTGCTCTTCCCGGCGCTGTCGCACGGCGTCGACGTGACGATGATGAGCCTCACCAAATATGTCGGCGGGCACAGCGATGCGATGATGGGCTCGCTGACCGCGACCAAAGCGGTGTGGCCGCGTTTGCGGCAGGCCGCCTATCAGCTCGGCCAGGCGGTCTCACCCGACGATTGCGCGCTGATGCTGCGCGGATTGCGCACGCTCGACGTGCGGATGCAGCGGCAGGGCGAGAATGGCGTGACGGTCGCGAACTGGCTCGCGGGCCGGGCCGAGGTCGGCCGCGTTCTGCACCCCGCGCTGCCGGGCGACCCCGGCCATGCGATCTGGTCGCGCGATTTCGCAGGCGCCAGCGGGCTGTTCGGCTTCACGCTGAAGGGCGCCGACGAGGCGGCGCGGACACGCTTTATCGATTCGCTGACGCATTTCGGCATCGGCTTCAGCTGGGGCGGCTATGAAAGCCTTGTCGTCCCAAGCGACCCAGCGACGATTCGCACCGCGACCCGCTGGGCCGACCCCGACCCGCTCGTCCGCCTGTCGATCGGGCTCGAGGACCCCGCCGACCTGATCGCCGACCTCGAACGCGGCCTTGCCGTGATGGCCGGATGAGCGGCCTCGACCATCTTCTCGCCCGCATGGGCTTCCCTGCGCTCGCAGAGGCGCAGGTCGCCGAACTTGGTATCGCCGCTGCGCTCGCGATACTGGGTCTGGGGACCGGCTGGCTGGTCAGGAAGCGCGTCGGTCCGCGCATGTCGGATTGGCTGCACGGGCAGGAATTCGGCGCGCGCGGTCCGCTGACCGAGCGCGCGGGCGCGATACTTGGCTGGCTGGTCGCCCTGTTGATCATCGGCGTCGCCGGTGCGGTCTGGCCATGGCACCCCTATGCGTTGCTGCTGCTCAATGCCGTGCTCGCGTTCAGCATCGCCGCGCTGGTGCGCAACGTCCTGGTCGGCGTAGGCTTGGGCGAGGGCACGGCACTTGCCGGAGCGTTCATTGCGTTTGTCGTCATGTTGTCGCGCGCCGTTGGGGGACTCGAGCTGCTTCAGGAACGGCTGGACGCGTTCGGCTTTTCGATCGGGGCACGACATTTTTCCCTGCTGACGGTCATCAATCTCCTGCTGACGGTGATCATCCTCTTCACAATGGCCAGGCTTGCCAACCGGGTTTTGCGGCGGATTATCAAGGGCAGCGACCGGTTCGACCCGACCCAGCGGTTGCTGATCGAAAAGATTTCGGCCGTCGTGATCATCGTCGCGGCCTTTTTCATCGGCATCGATATCTTGGGCATCGATCTCACCGCCTTTGCGGTGTTTTCGGGCGCGCTCGGCCTCGCCATCGGGTTTGGGTTGCAAAAGACCGTCGGCAATCTGATCGCGGGAATCATCCTGCTGATGGACCGGTCGATCAAGCCGGGCGACGTCATCGTCGTCGGCGAC
>CAYRQX010000005.1:0-137605 GCA_964426485.1 uncultured Sphingopyxis sp.
GGGATCAGCGACGACCAGTTCCGCAAGATCATGGACAATAATATCCTGTCCAACCACTGGCTGATTTCTATGGTCGCGCCCGAGATGCTCGAACGCGGCGAAGGGTCGATCACCATCATCAGTTCGGTGGGCGGGCTGAAAGGGTCGCCGGTCATCGGCGCCTACGGAATTTCGAAAGCCGCGGACATGCAGGTCGCGCGCAATTTTGCGGTCGAGTTCGGCGCGCAAGGAGTCCGCGTCAACTGTATCGCCCCCGGGCTGGTCCGCACCGACATGGCCCGTGCGCTGTGGGAAAATCCCGAGACGTTGAAACGCGCGACCGCCATGGCGTGCCTGCGCCGGATCGGCGAACCGCCCGAAATCGCGGGGGCCGCCGTCTTCCTTGCCAGCAAGGCGGGGGCTTTCACCACCGGCCAGACCATCGTGTGCGATGGCGGCGCCACTATTTCGGGAGGCGCATGATGGGCGCATTGGACGGCAAGATCGCGATCATTACGGGTGCCGGTTCGGGCATCGGCCGCGCCAGCGCGCTGCGCTTTGCCGCCGAGGGCGCGAAGCTGGTGCTTGGCGACAAGACGGCGGCGGTGCATGAAACAGCGCAGCTGGTGAAGGAAGCTGGGGGCAAAGCAGTCGGACTGGAAATCGACGCGGGCGTCGAGGCCGACGTCGCGAAGCTGGTTGCCACCGCGAAAGACACTTATGGCGCGCTCGATATCGCCTTCGCCAACGCCGGGATCATCGGCGACATGGGCGGCATCTTCGATTTCGACCCCGATGCCTGGGCCGAGACGCTGCGCGTCAATCTGATCGGCCCGGCGCTGATGGTGAAACATGCCGGAAAAGCGATGGTCGACCAAGGCCGCGGCGGCGCGATCGTGCTGACCGCGAGCGTCGCGGGATTGAATTCGGGCGCCGGTCCGGGCGCCTATTCGGCGTCGAAGGCAGGCGTGATCAACCTCGCCAAGACCGCCGCGCAGCAGCTGACCACCAGCGGCGTGCGCGTCAACGCGATCTGCCCCGGGCTCACCGAAACGGGCATGACCAAGCCGACCTTCGACTATGCCAAGGCCAAGGAGGTCACCCACAAGCTGGGCCAGCTCAATCCGCTGAAGCGCGCCGCCCAGCCCGAGGAGCTCGCCAATGTCGCGCTGTTCCTCGCCAGCGATCAGGCGAGCTATGTCAACGGGCAAGCGATCGCGGTTGACGGCGGGCTCACCAGTTCGCATCCGGTGACGCGCCAGCTGCTTGGCCAGACATCGCATTGATAGGATAGATATGGGTCACGGTTTCGACACGGCGCGGCTCGACCGCATTCCCGCCTTTCTCGCCGCCAAATATGTGGATACCGGGCGTCTGCCGCACGCAGCAACGCTCGTGTCCCGGCGCGGCGAGATTGCGCATTTGTCGTGCGTCGGTGAGGCGCGGCCCGGCGCGGCGCTGAAGGACGACGCGATCTTTCGCATCGCCAGCATGACCAAGCCGATCACCAGCATCGCGTTCATGATGCTGGTCGAGGAGGGCAAGGTCGCGCTGTCCGACCCGCTGGTCAAACATTGCCCCGAATTCAAGTATACCGGCGTGTTCGTTGCAGGCGGCGGCAACGTCCCGTTCCTGACCCGGCCGCCGACGCAGCCGATCCGCATGGTCGATTTGCTGCGCCACACGTCGGGGCTGACCTATGGCTTTCAGGAGCGCACCCCGGTCGATGCCGCGTATCGCAAGGCGCGGATCGACGATTTCGATGCCGACTACACGATGGACAGCTTCATCGAGGGGCTGGCGAAAATCCCGCTGCAGTTCGACCCCGGCGCGCACTGGAATTATTCGATGGCGACCGATGTGCTCGGCGCGGTGGTCGAACGGATCGAGGGCAAGCCCTTTGCCCAGGTGTTGCAGGAGCGGATCTTCGGCCCGCTCGGCATGGTCGATACCGGGTTCAAGGTTCCCGCGGACCAGCAGCATCGGCTGACCGACTGCTATATGTTCGACCCGCAGACGAAGATGAAGCCGTTCGACAGCGGCGACAAGAGCCGCTGGGCGAAGGATCGCAGCTTTCATTCGGGCGGCGGCGGGCTGGTGTCGACCCTCGCCGACTATCACCGTTTCTGCCTGATGCTGCTCGGTGGCGGCGCGCTCGATGGTGTCCGCATTATCAGCCGCAAGACGCTGGCGCTGATGACCGCGAACCATTTGGTCGGCGGCGGCGACCTGGTCCAGCACAGCGTCGGCATCTTCTCCGAGGCCGAAAATGCCGGGGTCGGCTTCGGCCTTGGCTTTGCGGTGAATGAAAGCCCGGCGCAGACGATGACCCCCGGGTCGGTCGGCGATTATTATTGGGGCGGCATGTTTTCGACCGGCTTCTTCGTCGATCCGGTCGAGCAGATTTGCATGGTGTTCATGACCCAGCTGATGCCCTCCTCCACCTATCCCGTGCGGCGCGAGGTCAAGACATTGGTCCACGCCGCGATCAATGATTGAACCAACAGGAGCCTGAAATGTCAGAAGAAACCCCCACCTCCGTCACGATGGAAAAGGATGGCGACGTCGCCGTCATCATCGTCAACAACCCGC
This sequence comes from uncultured Sphingopyxis sp., assembly GCA_964426485.1. Classification (GTDB taxonomy): domain Bacteria; phylum Pseudomonadota; class Alphaproteobacteria; order Sphingomonadales; family Sphingomonadaceae; genus Sphingopyxis. The sequence goes on from CAYRQX010000005.1 coordinate 2,572, forward strand.
CGGTGAACGCGCTGAGCTGGCACGTCCGCCAAGGGCTCGAAGACAATTTCGCCGCCGCGCTTTCGGACGACAGCGTCAAGGCGATCGTGCTGCGCTGCGCCGGGGCGACCTTTATCGCGGGCGCCGACATCAGCGAATTCGGCAAGCCGCCGCGCGGTCCCGATTTCAACGCGGTGCTCAACAGCATCGAAGCGGCGTCGAAGCCGGTGGTCGCGGCGATCCATGGAACAGCCCTTGGGGGAGGCCTCGAAACCGCGCTCGTCTGCCATTACCGCATCGCGGTTCCCTCGGCGAAGCTCGGCGTGCCCGAAGTGAAGCTCGGCCTGCTGCCCGGCGCTGGCGGCACGCAGCGCCTGCCGCGCATCGTCGGCGTCGAAGCCGCGGCGGCGATGACCTCGACCGGCGACCCGCTGCCCGCCGCCAAGGCGAAAGAACTCGGCCTCGTTGATGAACTTGCGGGCGAAGACAGCCTTGCGGCCGACGCCATCGCCTTTGCACGCGCCAAGATCGCCGACGGCCCGCGCCCGACGCGCGAACGCGCGGTGTTCGGCGACGTCGCGGTGATCGAGCAGCTGAAGACGGCGAACGCCAAGCGCTGGCGCGGCTTCGAGGCGCCTTATGCCAACCTCGCCTGCGTCGAGGCGGCGACGCGCCTGCCGTTCGAGGAAGGCCTCGCGTTCGAGCGCGAGCAGTTCATGAAGCTGATGTTCGGCAGCCAGTCGGCGGCACAGCGCCACATCTTTTTCGCCGAGCGTCAGGCCGCGAAGATCGACGGACTGCCCAAGGACACGCAGCTGCGCGACATCAAGAAGGTCGGCGTGATCGGCGCCGGCACGATGGGCGGCGGGATTTCGATGAACTTCTTGGCTAAGGGCATCCCGGTGACGATCGTCGAGATGCAGCAGGAGGCGCTCGATCGGGGCGTCGGGGTGATCCGCAAAAATTACGATGCGTCGGCCGCCAAGGGCCGCTTCAAGCCCGAACAGGTCGAGCAGATGATGGGCATCCTGACCCCGACACTCAGCCTCGACGATCTGGCCGATTGCGACCTGATCATCGAGGCGGTCTATGAGAATATGGACGTCAAGAAGGACATTTTCGGCAAGCTCGATACGATCGCCAAGCCCGGCGCGATCCTCGCGTCGAACACCTCCTATCTCGACATCGACGAAATCGCGACCGCGACGAGCCGCCCCGGCGATGTACTCGGCATGCATTTCTTCTCGCCCGCCAATGTGATGAAGCTGCTCGAGGTCGTGCGCGGCGACAAGACCGCGCCCGACGCGCTCGCCACTGCGATGGCTATCGGCAAGAAGATCGGCAAGGTCGCGGTGGTCGCGGGCGTCTGTGACGGCTTCATCGGAAACCGTATGCTCAAGCCGCGGCAGGTCGAGGCGATGAACCTGCTGATGGAAGGCGCGACGCCGCAGCAGATCGACAAGGTCCATGTCGAATTCGGCATGCCGATGGGGCCGTTCCAGATGAGCGACCTTGCCGGCGTCGACATCGGCTGGCACCGCGACCCGACGCGCATCGAGAGTATTCGCGACGCGCTCGCGGCGGTGGGCCGCTGGGGGCAAAAGACCGGCAAGGGCTTTTACGATTATGACGAAAAGCGCAATCCGTCGCCCAGCGCCGAAGTCGCCGAGATCATCGAGGATTTCCGTTCGCGGTCGAACAAGGCGAAGCGCGAAATCAGCGATCAGGAGATCATCGAGCGCACGCTGTACCCGATGGTCAATGAAGGCGCGCTGATCCTGTCCGAAGGCAAGGCGCAGCGCGCATCGGACATCGATGTCGTGTGGATTTATGGCTATGGCTGGCCGGTCTATCGCGGCGGCCCGATGTTCTGGGCGGGGCTGGAAGGCACCGACAAGATCGTTGCGGCGCTGGAAAAACATGGGTTTGCGGTGGCGCCGTTGCTTAAGGAAAAGGCGGAGGCAAAGGCGGGCTTCTAAGCCCCGTCCGCTTACGAAAAGCAGGCCGTCTGTCCCAGCGCGGGGCAGGCGGCCTTTCTTTTGCCGTCGCACTGCCGAAGGTACGACCGGAAAGTTGCGATTCAGGGTTAAGGCGCTGGCAACGCCTGCCGTTACGGCAGAATATGAACGCCATGTCCTTCCTTGCCGTCCTCCTGCTCACCGGCAGCGTGCCGGCGTCCGCCCCGGTGGCGGCGCCGACGGCGACCGCGGTCGGGATCGCGCGGGCACGGATATTGGCGCCCGCCGAGGTGCGGCGGGTCGATGGGGGGATCGAAGTACGCACCGGCGAGCGCAAGGCGCCGACGCAGGTGCACCGCACCGAACGCCGCGATGGCGGCGAGACCGCGGACTTTTACTGAAGCGTCTTGATGATCGCCGAGAAGTCGCGGCCGTCCTTGTCGGCCTCGACGAAGGCTTCATACAGTTCGCGCGCCTTCGATCCCATCGGGACCTCGGCATCGACGCTTGCCGCCGCCTCCATCGCGAGGCGCAGGTCCTTGAGCATCAGCGCCGCGGCGAATCCGCCCCTGTAATCATTGTCTGCGGGTGTCGTCGGGCCAACGCCGGGGAGCGGCGCGTAGCTGGTCAGCGACCAGCATTGTCCCGACGATACACTGGCGATGTCGAAGAATTTCTGCGGATCGAGCCCCAATTTCTGCGCGAGCGCGAGCGTTTCGCACGTCGCGACCATCGACGCGCCGAGCAGCATGTTGTTGCAGATCTTCGCCCCCTGCCCCGCCCCCGCGTCGCCGGCGTGGATCACCGCCTTGCCCATCTGGGCGAGGATCGGTTCGGCACGCGCGAAACCGTCGTCGGTGCCGCCGACCATGAAGGTCAGCGTGCCGGCGTTCGCGGCGGCGATACCCCCCGAAACCGGCGCATCGACCGCGACGAGGCCCTTGGCGGTCGCGGCGTCGATGTTCGCGCGCGCGGTCGCGACGTCGATCGTCGAGCAATCAAGGAGCAAGGTGCCCGGCGCGGCGTTCGGAAAGACGTCGGCTTCATAGACCGAGGCGACATGCTTGCCCGCGGGGAGCATCGTGACGACCGCCTCGGCGCCTGTGACAGCGCCGGCCGCCGATGCGGCACGGGTACAGCCCGCCTCGACGGCCCGAGCGATCGCCTCTTCGCTGAGGTCGAAAGCGCGGACGTCGTGCCCTGCCTTCGCCAAATTAGCGGCCATCCCGCCGCCCATATTGCCAAGTCCGATGAATGCGATTTTCATGTCTTCTTCCTCAAGGAGTCTCATTCAAAACAAGGCCGGCTGCGATGAGGAGCAGCCCGCACACGCCGTAGAACAGTGCTTCAAATCGTTCCCAAATAGTCATGGACGTGCTTGCCGAGACCGTTCCAGCGCCCAGCAGCTTAGTGATGGGGCAGACGGATCCCCTGCGTCGCGCCCGCCAGCTGCAAACAGCAAACGCAACCAAAGCTGCGCCCACAAAAATAAAGAACAAGGAGCGGAGGCTCACCGCCCCTTCCACACGCCGTCGCGCTTTTCGATGAACGCGGCCATGCCTTCGGCCTTGTCCTCGGTCGCGGCGAGGACCTGGAACAGCGTGCGTTCGTAGATCAGGCCCTGATCGAGCGTCGTCTCGAACGCGGCGTTGACCATGTCCTTGTTCAGCATCGCGGCCATCGGCGGCATCGCCGCGATCGTGGCGGCGGTTTTCATCGCTTCGTCGACCAGCGTTGCATGTTCAACGACGCGCGCGACGAGGCCCGAACGTTCGGCTTCGGCGGCGTCCATCATCCGGCCGGTCAGGCACATTTCCATCGCCTTCGCCTTGCCGACCGCGCGCGTCAGCCGCTGCGACCCGCCCAGACCGGGCGCGACGCCGAGCTTGATTTCGGGCTGGCCGAACTTCGCCTTGTCCGACGCTATGATGAAATCAGCCATCATCGCCAGCTCGCAGCCCCCGCCCAAGGCGAAACCGCCCACCGCGGCGATCCAGGGCTTGCGGACCTGCTTCACGAGATCGCTAGTCCACTTTGCGAAGAAACCGTCGAGGTAGAAATCGGACGCGGGCTTGTCCGCCATTTCCTTGATGTCGGCGCCTGCGGCGAACGCCTTGTCGCCCGAACCGGTGAGAACCGCACAGCGCTGGGTGTCGTCGGCTTCGAACGCCGCAAAGGCCGCGATCAGATCGTCGCGCACTTGCGAGTTCAAGGCATTCAGTGCGTGCGGGCGGTTCAATGTCACCAGCGTCACGGCGCCGCGCGTTTCGACGAGGAGGGTTTCGTAGGTCATTCGGCAATCTCCGGGTTTTCGTCACCGCGGACTTGATCCGGCATCCCGCTTTGCGACGTCGAAGACGCGGGACCCCGGATCAAGTCCGCGGTGACGTGGGTGGAAACGTCAGGTTAGCGCGGTCCATTTCTCGTCATCGGGCAGCGGCGCAAAGATTGCGTCGATCCAGTCCTCGGTCACCGCTTCGGGTTTGGCCGGATCCCATTTCGGGCTGTTGTCCTTGTCGATAATCAGCGCGCGCACGCCCTCGATGAAGTCGTGCATCTGAACGACGCGGCTACCGATCGCATATTCCTGACGCATCTGCTCCGCGAAGTCATGCATCTCGCCGCCTTCCTTCAGCTGGCGCAGCGCGACCTTGCAGGTCTGCGGCGATTTGGTGCGCAGCGTCGCGAGTTCCTTTGTCGCCCATTCGCCGCCGTCGGCTTCGAGCGCGGCGAGAATCTCCTCATAGGTATCGCTTGCGAACAGGCGGTTGATCCGTTCGATATGCTGGGTGATTCCGGCGGGCGGCGCAGTGACCGACAATTCGCCTAATATGCCGCCGATGCGCGTCGGGTCGACCGCGATCCGTTCCTTCGCCTCGGCGAGCTTTTCGGACGGAAGGTAATGGGTGGCAAGGCCGAGCGCCAAGCACTCCGCGCCATCGAGCCGCGCGCCGGTGAGCGCGAGATAGGCGCCGACGCGGCCTTCGAGGCGCGGCAGATACCAGCCGCCGCCGACGTCGGGGAACAGGCCGATCCCCGTCTCGGGCATCGCGAAGCGCGTATGTTCGGTCGCGACGCGATATTTCGCTGGCTGCGAAATGCCGACCCCGCCGCCCATGGTGATGCCGTCCATGAAGGCGACGATGGGCTTAGGGTAAGTGAAAAGCAGATGGTTGAGGCGATATTCGGTGTGGAAGAAAAGCCGCGCTTCGGTGCCGTCCTTCGCGCCGCTTTCCGCGAGCATGCGGATGTCACCGCCGGCGCAGAAGCCGCGGCCTTCGCTATGCTCGATGACGACCGCCTTAACCGTATCGTCGGCGCGCCATTTCAGCAGAGCGTCGATCATCGACTGGCACATGCCAAGGTTGAGCGCGTGGATCGCCTTGGGGCGATTGAGCGAGATACGGCCGACGCGGACGTCGGTCGAGATCAGGACATCGTCCGTCATTGGCGCAGCAGGTCCCTTCCAACGATCATCCGCATCACCTGGTTGGTGCCCTCTAGGATCGAATGGACGCGCAGGTCGCGCCAGAAACGCTCGATCGGATAGTCTTTCAGATAGCCATAGCCGCCGAACAGCTGGAGCGCATCGTTGACGATCCTGCTGCCGCTGTCGGTCGCGAGCCGTTTCGCCATCGCCGAAAAGCGCGACTTGTCGGGCGCGTTCGCGGTGACCTTGGCCGCCGCCATATAAAGCAGCGCGCGCGCGGCCTCGAGGTCGGTCGCCATGTCGGCGAGCATGAACTGGGTGTTCTGGAAATCGGCGATCGGTTGCCCGAACTGCTGGCGGTCCTTGGTATAGGCGACCGCTTCGTCGAGACAGCGCTGCGCGCCGCCGAGCGAGCAGGCGCCGATGTTGAGCCGCCCGCCATCGAGGCCCGCCATCGCAAAGCGGAAGCCGTCACCCTCGGCGCCGACCAGATTTTGGGCCGGCACGCGGCAATCCTCGAAGATCACCTGCGCGGTGGGGGAAGCGTTCCAGCCGAGCTTTTTCTCGGGCGCGCCGAAGCTCAAACCCGGTGTGTCCTTTTCAACAACGAGGCAGCTGATGCCCTTCGCCTTTTCCTCGCTGGTGCGGACCATGCAGACATAAATGTCGTTATAGCCCGCGCCCGAGATGAACTGCTTGGTGCCGTTGAGCACATAATGGTCACCGTCTTTCCGGGCGGTCGTCTTGAGCGCCGCGGCGTCCGACCCCGAACCCGGTTCGGTCAGGCAATAGCTGGCGATCTTTTCCATGCTGACCAGTTGCGGCAGAAAGCGGTCCTTGATCGCCGCGCCGCCGAAGCGGTCGATCATCCAGGTCGCCATATTGTGGATCGAGATATAGGCGCTGGTCGCCGGGCAGCCATAGGCCATTGCCTCCATGATCAGCGCCGCCTCCATCCGGCCGAGCCCGATGCCACCCGATTCTTCCGCGACGTAAATCGCGCCGAAACCCAGCTCGCCCGCCGCCTTCCACACGTCGACGGGATAATGATGTGTCTCGTCCCATTCGGCCGCGAAGGGCGTGATGCGATCGGCGGTGAATTTGCGCGCCATATCCTGGATGGCGAGCTGGTCTTCGGTAAGCTGGAACTGGTCGGTCATGGTCATTTCTCGATAATGGCTTCGGCTTCGATTTCGACTTTCCATTCGGGCCGGATCAGCGCCGGCACAACCAGCATCGTCGATGCCGGTCGGACATTTTTGAATGCCGATCCGTGCGCCCGCCCGACAAGATCGGCATCGGCGGCGTCGGTGATATACATGCGCGTGCGTACGACATCAGCAAAGCTGCCGCCGAGCGCCTCGAGCGCCTCGCCGATGATCGTTATGCAGCGCGCCGCCTGAACCCCGGCATCGCCGGGGGTCGAGGTGCCGTCGGGTTCGATCGGCGCGCAGCCCGCGACGTCGATCCGGCTGCCCACCCGAACCGCGCGGCTGTAGCCGTAGATCGGTTCGAAGGGGGACGCCGAAGAGTGGTTGCGTCGCGAGGCGTCAGCCACAGGTTACCTGCGTGATCTTGTAGGCGTCGTCGTACATGACGTTCACGCGGTCGACGCGATAATCCATCGTCATCGCCGAGCGCGGCGGTCCCCAGCGCAGGGTGCGCGCGCCCGATGCCTTGAGGATCGCGCCGCCGAGGTCCGGCGTCGCGGTCTGCCCGACATAGGATTGCGCCGCATCGGCCTTGCAGGTCATTTCGGCTTCGGGTGGCGGCGGCGTCGATTCGACGGGCGGCCGTTCCTGGGTACAGGCGGCGAGCGGCAGGGCGGCGGCAAGTGCGAGCAAGCGGATGTCCATCGTGAGTCTCCCTTTAAAATCCATCAACTACAGCGCGTATAGCGCATCGAACCGGCGGCGGCACCCTCGCCCTCGTCGCGGCGAACCAGCGTCTTGCCACCGTTGCCGAGGTCGAGTTGCATCCGGCGATCCCATTCCTCTCCCTCGCCGCTGAACCTGTAATCGGCGACGATGCTGTCCGCGTCGCTCTGGCGAACGCGCGTCAGCTCGCCGTGCGATTCGTAGAAGCGCAGATTCGTCGCATCGATCGTCAGCGCGGTGAGGTCGGTGCCCTTCTTGGCGGTGCAGTCCGCTGCCTTCAGCGCCCAGCGGCCACGGATGGCCGACGGGATCGCCTTGCCGTCGCCAGCGGCCTTGGTTTCCGGCGCGGCGGGCGCTTCGTCGGCTGCTTCGGGCAGGTCGGCATCAACCGTCGGTTCCGTGGGCGCCGGGCGCTCGGCCTTTTCCAGAGGGCTGATCGTGGCAGTCGCTTCGGAGCCGCCTTCCTCGTCCTGCCCGCCGCTGCACGCGGCAAGCAGCAGCGTCGCCGCGGCCCATGTCCATCGCATCATCGTCATTCTCCTTCGCGGGAGAAATGTTCGGCCGGGCGCAGAGGTTTCACCGATGCGCCCGGCGAGCCCGTCAACCCATCGTCGGGATGACGAAGGCGTTGCCCCCATCTGGCGATCCGTCGGGCCAGCGCTGGGTGATCGTCTTGACCTTGGTCCAGAATTTCACACCTTCCATGCCGTGCTGGTTGGTGTCGCCAAATGCCGAGCGTTTCCAGCCGCCAAAGCTGTGATAGGCGACGGGCACCGGGATCGGCACGTTAATGCCGACCATGCCGACATTGACCCGCGCCGCGAATTCGCGCGCGGCGTGGCCGTTGCGGGTGAAGATGGCGACGCCGTTGCCATATTGATGCTTCGACGGCAGTTCGAGCGCGGTTTCGAAGTCGGCGGCGCGGACGATCTGCAGCACGGGGCCGAAAATCTCTTCCTTGTACGATTCCATGTCGGTCGTGACATGGTCGAACAGGGTCGGGCCGATGAAGAAGCCCTTTTCATGCCCCTGCAGCGCGAAGCCGCGGCCGTCGACGACCAGTTCGGCGCCTTCGTCGGCGCATTTCTGGATCCAGCCTTCGACCTTTTCCTTGTGCGCCTGCGTCACCACGGGGCCGTAATGCGCCTCGGCATCGGTCGACACGCCGACGCGTAGCGCCGCGATCGCGGGGATCAGTTTTTCACGCAGCCGGTTGGCGGTGTCCTCGCCGACGGGGACGACGACGGGCAGCGCCATGCAGCGTTCGCCCGCCGACCCGAAGGCCGCGCCGGTCAGATCATTGACGACCTGATCGAGGTCGGCGTCGGGCATGACGATGCCGTGGTTCTTCGCGCCGCCCATCGCCTGCACGCGCTTGCCGTTGGCGACGCCGCGGTTGTAAACATAATGGGCGATGTCCGACGAGCCGACGAAGCTGACCGCGCCGATATCGGGATGGTCGAGGATCGCATCGACCATTTCCTTGTCGCCGTGGACGACCTGGCAAATGCCTTCGGGAAGACCGGCTTCGATGAAGAGTTCGGCGAGGCGGACGGGAACCGACGGATCGCGCTCGCTGGGCTTGATGATGAAGGCGTTGCCCGTCGCGATCGCGACGCCCGACATCCACAGCGGGATCATCGCGGGGAAGTTGAACGGGGTGATGCCCGCGCCGATACCGATCGGCTGGCGCATCGAATAGACGTCGATGCCGGGACCGGCGCCCTGCGTATATTCGCCCTTGAGCACATGCGGGATGCCGCAGCAGAATTCGATGACTTCGAGACCGCGCTGGATGTCGCCCTTTGAATCGGCGATCACCTTGCCATGCTCGCTCGACAGCATGTGCGCGAGGGCGTCCATATTGGCTTCGACAAGGCGCTTGAATTCGAACATCACGCGCGCCCGGCGCTGCGGGTTCGTGGCGGCCCAGGCAGGCTGTGCCGCCTTTGCCGCAGCGACCGCACGGTCGAGGAGCGCCGCGTCGCCGAGCGCGACCTGCGCCTGCACGCCGCCGTTATTGGGGTCGAAGACGTCGCCCTGGCGGGCGCTGCCGCCGGCTCCGCCGACGATGTGATGGTCGATCTGTCGCATATCCCGAGTCTCCCGTAAGATGTTGCCCCTGCAACAGACCAATCGGGGCCCGATTGCAAGGGATAGACTTGCAGGGCGATCCTGCGTAATTGCAGCTTATGGACTGGGACAAGCTGCAATATTTCCTGTTCGTCGCGCGTCACGGTACGCTCGCGCGCGCCGGGGCGGCGCTGCACGTCGATGCAACGACGGTCAGCCGGCGCGTGAGCGCGCTCGAAACCTCGCTTGGCCAGACCTTGTTCGAACGCGCGCCGACGGGTTTCGTTCTGACCGCCGCAGGCCGGGCGCTCGTTCCGCACGCCGAGGCGATGGCCGCCGCGGCGGCGCGCATCCATTCGGCGCGCGAGGGGGCGTCGGCGCTTTCGGGACAATTGCGCGTCAGCGTGTCCGAAGGCTTCGGCAACAGCTTCATCGCGCCGCGCCTCGCGGGTTTCGTCGCGGCGCATCCTGAATTGGAGATCGACCTTGTCGCCTCGTCGGGCTTCCTCAACCCGTCGCGGCGCGAGGCCGACATGGCGGTGCTGCTCGCGCGGCCGCGCAAGGGCCCGCTGATCACGCGCAAGCTGTCTGACTACAGCCTCGGCATCTACGCTCCCGCAGACCGCGCCGACTGGCACGAAGCGATCGCCGCTGCGCCGCTGTCGCGCACCGGCATCCCCGTGATCGGCTATATGCCCGACATCCTGTATGCGCCCGAACTCGACTATCTGGGCGAGATCGAGCCGGGGCTGCGCGCAACTGTGCGCTCGTCGAGCATCCTCGCGCAACGACAGATGATCGCGGGCGGCGCTGGAGTCGGCGTGCTGCCCTGCTTCCTCGCGAGCGGCGATCCGGCGCTGGTGCGTTTGCGGGGCGAACAGACGGTCGCGCGCGCCTTCTGGCTCGCGCTCCACCGCGACGTCGCGCCGCAGCCGCGGATAAGGGCGTTTATCGATTGGCTCGACGGCGAAGTACGCGAGAGCCGGGAGTTGCTGGTGCCGGGTTAACACCATCGCCGCTTTTCATATGCGCCGTGTCCCCGCGACGGCGGGAACCCATCTCCTGAACGCGCAACCCTGAACCGACGGGAGATGGGCCCCTGCCTTCGCAGGGGCCCAGTCTATCTATGATTCCGGCCGCCATCCGGAAGCCATCAACCCTCTTTCACCAAACAGCCGCTCCAGCACATCCGGACCTGCCGCCGCTTCGCTCAGCTTGTCGGCGAGCGGATCGTCGATCGGATGTTCGCTCCGCAGAAAGCCGATCCACGCCGCGATTGCCGCCTCAAGCGAAGCGCAACGCTGCCCATGTTCCTGATGCCACGCCAGCGTCTCCAGCCAGCGCTGCGGGATCTTCTGGCTGCCGTCCATCGCGATCTGGATCAGTCGGTGGTTGAGCGCGGGATTGGCGAAGCGATCGAGCAGCGCGTCGGCATAGGCGGCAAGATCCTGTCCCGGTGCAGCGTCGATCGTCGGCGCGGCCTCGGCGCGCATCAGCCGTTCGATGACCGGGCGGATTTCGGGATCGGCGATCACCTGATGGACATATTCATGACCGCGCCCGAGCCCGATATAGGCAAGCGCCGAATGCGAGCCGTTGAGCATGCGCAGCTTTGCGGTTTCATAAGGCGCAACATCGGCGACCAGCTCGGCGCCGACCGCCTCCCAGCGCGGCCGCGGGCCGGCGAAATCATCCTCGATCACCCACTGGCTGAAACCTTCGGTGACGACGGCGCCTTCGTCGCGTGCGCCGAGGGTGGATTCGACCGCGACGCGGTCGGCGGCGGTCGCCGCGGGGACGATGCGGTCGATCATCGTCGCAGGGCAGGTGCAGTTGCCGTCGAACCAGTTGAGAAGATCGGGATGCTTGGCGGCGAGATATTGGCGCATCAACGCTTTCAGCGCCGCACCATTGCCCGCGAGATTGTCGCAGCTGAGTAGAGTAAGTCCGCCCAGCCCGGCGGCCTTGCGTGCTGCCATCCCGGCGGCGACGAAGCGATAGAGGCTAGAGGCACCGACCGCTGCCGCCAGATCAAGCGATCCATCGACGCGGCGCAGATAGGCTTTTTCGGTGACGGTGAAGCTGACGATGTGCGTCGTCGGCGCCGCAATGGCGTCGATCACCGCCTGCGGATCGTCGGCCGCGACGAGCACTTTATGGACCGCGCCGATGACGCGCAGCTGAGTGCCCGCCGCGCTGCGGCTGCTGACCGTGTAAAGCCCATCTTGCGGGTTCAGCTGCGCCGCGACATCGCCCGAGCGCAGCGACACGCCGATGATGCCCCAATCGCGGTCGCCGGCATCCATCGCATCGTCGGTATAGACCGCCTGATGCGCGCGGTGGAACGCGCCGATGCCGATATGGACGATCCCCGCAGCCTGGACGGCGCGGTCGTAGCCCGGCGCCTGCACCGACGGCGGGAGCGGCGTGTGGGGACCAAGCCTCACAGTCGGTAAGCCGCCTTGGCGAGATTATAGCTTAGGTCGGTCGCGAGTTCGGCGGCCTCCCATTCCTCCATCCGGTGCTCGGCGACGAGCTGCGCCAGAAAGCCGCAGTCGATGCGCCGCGCAACATCGTGGCGCGCAGGGATCGACAGGAAGGCGCGCGTGTCGTCGTTGAAACCGACTGTGTTGTAGAAACCTGCGGTTTCGGTCGTCTGGTTCCTGAACCGCCGCATGCCTTCGGGGCTGTCGTGGAACCACCAGGCGGGGCCGAGCTTCAGCGCCGGATAATGACCCGCGAGCGGCGCGAGTTCGCGCGCATAGCTTGTCTCGTCGAGCGTGAAGAGGATGATCGTCAGCGCGGCTTCGTTGCCATATTTGCCGAGCAGCGGGCGCAGCGCATGGACATAGTCGGTCGCGGTGGGAATATCGGCGCCCTTGTCGCGGCCATAATGGTCGAACAGCCAGCGGTTGTGGTTGCGGAAGGCGCCGGGGTGGATCTGCATCACCAGCCTGTCGTCGAGGCTCATCCCCGCCATCACCGTCAGCATATGGGCGCGAAACAATTCGGCGTCGGCGGCGCTCACCTCGCCGCGCGTGACGCGGGCGAACAAGGTTTCGGCTTCGGCGTCCGACAGGTCGGCGGTTGCCGCAGTCGGATGGCCATGATCGGTCGAGGTCGCGCCCATTTCGGCAAAGAAGGCGCGGCGATTGCGGTGCGCGGCGAGATAGCCCGCGTAGCTGAACGCATCTTCGCCCGACAGCTCCGAGAAGCGCTTGAGGTTGCCCTGAAATCCCTCGAAGTCGGGATCGACCACCGGATCGGGGCGATAGGCGGTGATCACGAGCCCGCCCCATTCGCCGCTGGCATTGGCAGCGCGGATGACGGCGTGATGTTCGAGCGTGTCGAGCGGGCTTTCGGTCGTTGCGATCACCTCGATCCCGAAGCGGTCGAACAAGGCGCGCGGGCGGAAGACGTCGGTTGCGAGCGCCTCGGTGATCCGGTCGTAATAAAGGTCCGAGGTCTCCACGGAGAATTGCACGTCGAACCCGAAGGCCTCGGCAAACACCCAGTCCATCCACATGCGGCTAGGGGTGCCGCGGAAGAGATGATAATTTTGCGCGAAGAGCCGCCAGCTTTCGCGCGGGTCGGCGTCCGGATTGCCGATACCGAGCGCATCAAGCGAAATGCCCTGCGAATAGAGCATCCGGAACACATAATGGTCGGGATGGAGCAACAGCTCCGCCGCATTGCCGAAGGACGCGTTGGCCGCGAACCAGCTCGGGTCGGTATGTCCGTGCGGGCTGATAATCGGCAGGCCCTCCACCTCCCGGTAGAGCCGGCGTGCGATATCGCGCTGCGCCGGATCGGAAGGAAAGAGGCGGTCGGGAGAGAGGACCAGCGGACGCGGCATGGGATCAGGCTTTGCTTTCTACGGTAACCGGCGCGAGGCGCGGGCTGAGGAGGTGGACCGCGAGCACCGCGAGGAAATAGACGGTGGTGCAGGCGGCGAAGATGAGCGTGTAATTGCCCCCCGTCGCGTCGAGCACCAGCCCGGTCGATTTCGCCATGATCATGCCGCCGACGCCGCCCATGAAGCCGCCGAGCCCGATCACCGATCCGACCGCGCGCTTCGGGAACATGTCCGGCGGGATCGACAGGATCGTCGACGAAAAGGCCTGGTGCCCCGCAAGCGCGATGCCGATCAGCACGACCGCGAGCCACATATTGTCGAGCCCGGTGACGAACAGCAAGGGCAGCACGCAGCAGCCCGCGCCGATCATCGTGACCTTGCGCGCGAAATTGACGCTGTGCCCGGTCTGGATCAGCTTCGACGACACCCAGCCGCCGAGGATGCTGCCGACGTCGGAGAGCAGATACATGATGATCATCGGCAGCAGCACGACCTTGAGGTCGACGTCATAGGTCGAGGCGAAATATTTGGGCAGCCAGAAGAGCATCAGGAACCACACCGGGTCAGTCAGGAACTTCGCCATCGCAAAGGCCCAGGCCTCGCGCTTGGTGACGATCGTTCCCCAGCCAAGGCGCTCGACCTGTTCGGGCGGGTCATGTTCGATCCACGCCAGTTCGGCGTCCGATACCTTCCCGCTCTCCCGCGGGTTGCTGTAGAGCCAGAACCAGAGGAGCAGCAGGACGACGCCGAAGGCGCCGCTGTAGATAAAGGTCTGGCGCCAGTCGAAGCCCATCCAGACCATGAACACCCAGATCGTCGGCGCGGTGAGGATGACGCCGATCGTCGTCGCGCTGTTGACCCAGCCGATCGCGTAGGAGCGTTCCTTTTGCGGGAACCATTCGCTCGACGCGCGGACGACCGACGGGAAATGCCCCGCCTCGCCGACGCCGAGGATGACGCGCGCAAGCATGAAGGAGACGACCGATGAGGCGAAGCCGTGCGCGACATGGCCGACGGTCCAGATCGCGATCGCGATCCCATAGCCGATCTTGGGGCCAAAACGGTCGATCAGCCAGCCCATAGCCAGAAAGCCGAGCGCATAAGCAGCCTGGAAGGCGGTGACGATGTTGCCATAGTCATTCTCGCTCCACCCGAGCTCGGTGCCGAGCGTCGGCGCGAGCAGGCCGAGCATGGTGCGGTCGATATAATTGACCGTCGTCGCGGCGAACAGCAACGCGACGATTAACCAACGGTAGCGGCCGGACCTTGGCACCGGCGGCGCCGTACCTCCGTCCGCGAATGCCTGCGCCATAAACCTCTCCCGTTATGTTGCTTTAATAGCTTTTGATCGAGCAGCCGACGCGTATTTTTCCGTCGAACAGCGCCTCGGCGCGCTGGCCGGGCCTGATTTCATGAATACCGGTGATCGCGCCCGCCGACACCCAGGTGCCCGGCGGGATCGCGATCCCGCGTGCCCGCAGGATGTCGATCAGGAACAGCGCCGATCCGAAGGGGCCATCAAGCATAGTTTCCATCGTCGCTGCGCCGACCGTGGCGCCATCGATCGCCATTTCGACCGGCATGCGAATGAGGTCGGACTGCTGCCAATCGGCGATCGACGGGCCCAGAATCAGCCCCTTGTTGTTGCCATAGTCCGACGCGGTGACCGCGGGACCGTGGCGATTAATCTCGGGAAAGGGCGAGCTTGCGATCTCGATTCCCGTGCGGACGTCGGCGATGCATTCGCGCACGCTGTCGATGTCGTAGTCGCGCGCGCCAACGTCGCCAAAGCAGAGCAACACCTCGGCCTCGGCCGCGGCGAAACCGTCGGCATAGACCGGCATCACCGGATCGACGGCGCCATCAAAGATTTCGTCGGCGAAAATCGGGCCGGTCAGGCGGTTGCCGCCGTAGCGATCTACGAGCTCGGCGGCGATTCGCCCGACCTTCCATCCGCCGACGCGGCGTCCGTCGAGCGCGATTGCGCTGTCCTGAATCGCATAGGCTTCGGCCATCGTCTGCGGCATCGCGCCGGGATAGACGGTAAGCGGTGTCTTTCCCGCGCGCGCGTCGAGTAATGCACGCGCCACATTCCGTTGATCGCTAGTCGCCAGCATCTTTTGCATTTCCCTCTTCCGCGAAGCGGTGTAAGAGACACCGGTGTCAAAGGCAAGCCCATATCGGATGTATGACAAATTCTTCAGCCGCGACGTGGTGGGCGTGCCCTGACGGCATCGCCGAGCGCCGCAAGCCTTGCGCCATCGTTGACCGCGTCCATAACGCCGCTGGTCGAATAGGCGTCGCGTGGAAACAGACGATGGCAGCGCGCCGTCGCGGCTTTTGAGACTCGGACACCCGGCAGTTGAAGACGTGGCAGTCGTGGGCCTGATCAGGATAGCGATCCCCTGTCTGGGAACATGCGGGGCCAAGATGCCCGAGCCTTTCGGTCGACCGCGTCCCAGTTGTCGGCGCTCGCTCCCGTTGCCGCTCCGCCCGCCGTGAGCAGTCCGCGCCGCGTCGGTTCAGCGCCGGACATCGAGCCCGCCACCATGGAAGGCGTCGATATCGCCCTGCCCGAAGCGGCTCGCATCGCCCGGCAGCGAGTGTTTGAGCGCGGTGAGCGCGAGACCGCTGGCGGCCATCGCACGCGCATCGCCGCCCGACAGATGCGCGTGCAGCACGCCGGCGGCAAAGGCATCGCCCGCGCCGATGCGGTCGACGATGCCGGTGACGTCGATCTCGTCGGTCTGGTGGCAGGAATCGCGAAGGTCGACGCGCGCAGCGATGCGGTGGTGGTCGGCAGTGACCGTGTGCCGCGCCGTCGACGCGATCAGCCGGAGGCTCGGGAAGGCGACGAAGCCCGCTTCGGCGGCTTCGCGCCGTCGGTCTTCGCCCTCGCCGCTGAATGCCTTACCGAGCACCAGCGACAGGTCGCGGTGGTTGCCGAACAGGATGTCGGCGGTGCCGATCAGTTCGGAGAGAATCGCGCGCGGATCGCTGTCCCACGCCTCCCACAGCATCGCGCGATAATTGCCATCGAAGCTGACGGGAACGCCGAGCCGTTTCGCCGCCCGCGCCGCCGCCAGTGCAGCATCGGCCGAGCGCGGGCCGAGCGCAGGGGTGATCCCCGACAGGTGGAGCAGGCCAGCCCCCGCCAGCAATTGGTCGAAATCATAATCCGCAGGCCCCGTCGCCGCGAAGGTCGATCCCGCGCGATCATAGACGATCTCCGACGCGCGCAGCCCCGCGCCGACGCTGAGGAAATAAAGCCCCATGCGCCCCGCACCGGCCGTGACGGCGGTGCAATCGACGCCCGCACCGCGCACCGCCGCCACGGCTCCGCGACCCAGAGCATTTGAAGGGATTTTGCTGACCATCGCGCAGTCATGGCCGAGATGCGCAAGGCCGATCGCGACATTCGCCTCGGCACCGCCGACGTGGAGCGCGAGCGACGGCGACTGCATCAGCAGTTCATTGCCCGGCGCGGTGAGGCGGATCAGCAGTTCGCCGAAAAAGACAAGGCGGCCGGAGGACATGGCGTGATGCTAGCGCGCCAGCCAGCCGCCGTCGACCGCGAGAATATGGCCCTGTACATAGTCCGACGCCGATGACGCGAGGAAGACCGCGGCGCCGCCGATGTCGCTCGGGTCGCCCCAGCGGCCCGCGGGGATGCGCTCCATGATCTGGCGATTGCGCGTCTCGTCCGACTGCAACGCGGCGGTGTTGTTGGTTGCGATATAGCCGGGTGCAATCGCATTGACCTGCAAGCCCTTCGCCGCCCATTCGTTCGCGAGCAGCTTCGTGAGCCCACCGACCCCCGACTTCGACGCGGTATAGCTTGGCACACGGATACCGCCCTGAAAGGTCAGCATCGAGGCGATGTTGACGATCTTGCCGCTGCCGCGCGCGATCATGTGGCGGCCGACGCTCTGGCACAGGAAGAACAGCGTCTTGAGATTGGTGTCCATGACCGCATCCCAATCTTCTTCGGTGAAATCGACCGCGTCGGCGCGGCGGATGATCCCAGCATTGTTGACGAGAATGTCAATCCGCCCAAATTCGGCGTGCACCGCATCGACGAGCGGCTGCACCGCACCGACGCTCGACAGGTCGGCGGCGAAATTCTCGCCCCGCCGCCCCAGCCCGCGCACCTTGCCGATCGTCTCGTCGGCGGGCGAACGCCCTGCGGCGGCGATGTCGGCGCCGGCTTCGGCGAGCGCGAGCGCGATGCCCTGCCCGATGCCGGTGTTGGCGCCGGTGACGAGCGCGACTTTTCCTGACAGATCGAACATCGTCATCCTCTTGCCCTTCGCGACCCCGGCCCCTTCGATTAACTCAGCTGACAGATGTCGAGGACGTTCATGTCGGTATAGTCCTGGTTCTCGCCCGCCATTGCCCAGATGAAGGCATAGGATTTCGTGCCTGCGCCCATGTGGATCGACCAGGGTGGCGAGATCACCGCTTCCTCATTCTGCATGACGATATGGCGCGTCGCCTCGCCTTCGCCCATGAAATGCATGACGCGGTCGGTGTCGAGATTGTCGAGCTCGAAATAGAAATAAATCTCGCTGCGCCGCTCGTGGATGTGCGGCGGCATGGTGTTCCAGACGCTGCCCTCCTTGAGCACGGTCAGCCCCATGACGAGCTGCGCGCTGTCGCACACGCCCGGAATGACCAGCTGGTAGATCGTGCGTTCGTTCGATTCGGCGAGGCTGCCGCGATCGAGCGCATTGGCATCGGCGATGCCGAGCTTGCGCGTCGTGAACGCCTTGTGCGCCGGGCACGACGCCAGATAGTAACGCGCGCCTTCACCCGCGAATTCGACGTCGGTCGCGCCCATCGTCACATAGAGGCAATCCTTGTTGCCGAGCGTGAAGCTCTCGCCATCGACGGTGACGGTGCCGGGGGTCGACGACACATTGACGATCGCAAGCTCGCGGCGCTCGAGGAACGGGTGCCCCGCCGCCGACGGCGGCTCGCTCTGCGCCGGCAGCTTCACCGGGGCGGAACCGACGGCAACCCCGCCGATCACGAAACGGTCGGCGTGGGTGTAGTTGAGGACGCACTCCCCTTCACGGAACAGGTCCTGGATCAGGTAACGGTCACGAAGCTCCGCGTTCGACACCTCTTCCATCATCACGGGATGGGTGGCGTAATAGGTCTTGGAAAACATGGGATCGCATCCTCGCTCGATATTTCTGGCTTGTTGCCTTGCTAGATTTGATGGTAACCGGTGTCAAGAGGCGTTGACACCCCGCCGGGCGTTGATTTTACCCCTCCGAGCGCCCATCAACATAGGAAAGCGCGAGCCTGGCCAGAGGCTTGCAGGGGAAAGACAGAATATGGCGGCACAAAATAAGGGGCCGGGGAGCAAGCAGCCGACGATCAACGATGTCGCGGCGCTTGCGGGGGTTTCGAAAAAGACGGTGAGCCGGGTCATCAACCGCTCCGAATTTCTGACCGACAAGACGCGCGCCGCAGTCGAAAAGGCGATCGAGCAACTGGGCTTCGTCCCCAATCCGCAGGCCCGCGCGCTCGCCTTTCGGCGCAACTTTCTGATCGCGCTGCTCCACGACAATCCGAACGCGCAGACCGTGCTCAATTTCCAGCGCGGGGTGCTCGACGCGATCAAGGACAGCGACCTTGCTCTGCTCGTCCGCCCGGTCGATCGCGGGTCGGACAAGATGCTCGACGACGTGCGCACCTTCCTCGAGAAACAGCGCCCGATCGGCGCGATGCTGCTTCCACCGATTTCGGAGAATGACGATCTGGCGGCGCTCTGCGAGGATCTTGGCGTACGCTATGTCCGGATCGGGTCGGCGCGGATCGACGATGCGAAGCATTGCATTTCGTCGAACGACCGCGAGGTGGTCGCCGAGGCGGTGCGCGGGCTGATCGCGCTCGGCCACCGCCGCATCGGCTTCGTGCGCGGTCCGGTCGGCTTCCGCTCGGCCGCCGAGCGTGAGGAGGGTTTTCGTGAAGCGCTCGTCGAAGCGGGGCTCGACCTTCCCTCCGAACTCTATGCGCCCGGCAATTATCGCTACACCGCCGGCATCGAGGCGGGGGAGGCTTTGCTCTCGCTGCCCGCACCGCCGACTGCGGTTTTCTGTTCGAACGACGAAATGGCGGCCGGTGTAATGAGCGTCGCGCACGGCAAGGACATCAAGGTGCCGGGCGAGCTGTCGATCATCGGCTTCGACGACAGCCCCACCGCGACGCATATCTGGCCCGCGCTCAGCACGGTTCGCTGGCCGATCCGCGAAATGGGCATCCGCGCGGCGCAGACGCTCGTCCCCGATTTTCTTGGCCCGGCGGCGAAGGGCGGCGACGATGAAAGCAATGAACTTGCCTCGACCTTCGTCGAACGCCAGTCGGTCGCGCCGCCGCCGGCAAACTAGGCCTCAGCGCCGCCGGCGCGCGAGTTGATATTCGTAGAGCGACGGCGCCGCATCGACCGCCTGCCCCGTTCCCTCGATATAGGGCGCGGGATTGTAGCTGACGGTAATGTTGCGGTTCGCGTGCAGCCCGACGATCCGCTCGCCCGGCCCTTCGAGCCCGCTGGTAATTGCGACCGTCGCATCGGCGGGGACGCTGTCCGGCATCACGAGGCGGGCGTTCCACAGCGTATTGTAAAGCCCATGCCCAGGCTTCCAATAGGGCGCGCCGCCGCCGACCCATAGCTGGTACTGCCAGGCACCCTTCACCTGTTTCGGATCGATGTGCATCACGATCTGGTCGAACAGATTCTGGTGGTTCGATCCGCTGTGCTGGTCGATGATGGCGTCCCGATCGACCACCGAGCGCAGGAAGACCGAGCGGGTCGAGCGCGTGTTGATGCTGACCGGATGGATGACGGGGTTCTCGACCTTCAGATCCTTGACCAGCACATTGTGGACCGCGCCGACATGCACCGAATAATGCGCGCGGCGGGCGCCCGTCGTGGTGACGTCGGCAATCGTCAGGCTGGCGGCATTGTCGGTGAGGATGCCGCTGTCCGATCGGTCGATCGTCAGCTTTTTGGCCCAGCCGTCGAAGACGCCGGTCATGTAGATGCCGTTATAACCCTGTTCGAGATGATGCCCGAACGCGGGCGCCTCCGGAAATTGCAACCTCAGAT
The DNA here is from genome assembly GCA_964426485.1 of uncultured Sphingopyxis sp. Classification (GTDB taxonomy): domain Bacteria; phylum Pseudomonadota; class Alphaproteobacteria; order Sphingomonadales; family Sphingomonadaceae; genus Sphingopyxis. Next base: position 22,862 of record CAYRQX010000005.1, read on the forward strand.
TCTGGATGCCGACATTCGAGAGATGCTGCCAGTCGGCAACCACCGCGGGCTGGTCGGTACGGACATCGTGGAGCAGCGGATCGCCAAGCGTCACCGTGCGCCCACGCACCGCCGCGACGCGCGTCGCCTGCACCACGACCGGCCGATTGGGCGAGGTCCAATGGTGCGAGCCGATCGGCAGGTCGGTATCGCCATAGAGCGATTTCAAAATCTGGCTGTTCGGCCCGTCGACCGAGAACCACTGGACTTGCACGACGTCACCGACCTTGAGCTTCGCGGCATTGTCGACCGTCAGCGTGCGGGTGAATTGCTTGCCCGAAATTCCGGTCGCCAGCACCGGGTCGCGGACATCCTTGCTGCCATCATAGGAGACCGGCCGGCTTTTTTCGGGCGCGACAAGGATCATGCCGCCCGCCCAGCTATATTCGGTGAACAGATAGTCGATATTATGCTCGGGCTCCACCTGCTGCTTCTTTTCGCGCACCAGATAGTCGCGCAGCTCGTCATAATCTTGACTCTGGTCGATCAGCTTCAGCGGGCGCGGGAACCAGAGTTCGCTGCCACCGGGGCCATTCCCCGCGCCGTCGAGGACGATGTCGCTGCGCGTGATGCGCAGCACTTCGGTGATCTGCGTGCGACCCTTGGGGAAACGCAGCGTCACCTTGCCCTTGACCGCGTTCGCGGCGGCGAGCGCGCGCAGCACCGCCTTTGTGTCGTCGAGCCCGTCGTCGGGGATTGCGCCATGATCGGTCACGTCGACGATCGTTCCCGGATCGGCGGGGATGGGCGCCAGACCGAAGCCATAGCCGGCGTAGCTGAAATCGGGCAGCGGGTTCGCCGCGACCGTCGCGGGATCGGAGAGGATATTGGGCAGTTTCGTCGGCTGCGCCTGGAGCGGAAATGTCAGCGCCGCGCCGAGCGCCAGAACCGAAACGAGGCGCGCGCGCCGATTACCCGAATTCATGAATCGATAACTCCCTGTGGGCCCGTTTGGCATGGCGGCGCACCACCCTGAGTCAGGGGCGCCGCCATGCCGGGGACCTCGTCTTAGAATTTCGCCCGAACGCCGACCGAGAACCGCCGTTCGGACAAGGCATAGCTGTTGAGCGCGGTCGTGTTGAAATTGCTATACTCGCTCGTCGCCGATTTCTTCGGCATCAGATTCTGCGCCTGGAACGACAGCGCGATATTCTTGGTGAGGTCGACCCCGACCTGCGCGTCGAGCTGCGAGCGCGAGCCGACGAAGCTTGGCCGCCCTTCCGAAAACTCGAACACGGCCTCGTCGCGATAATTATAAGCGATGCGGGCCGAGAAAGGCCCCTTCTCGTACAGGCCGACAAGATTGTAGCTGTTCTTCGACACCGCCACCAACGGGAAGCCGTTGTTATCCTCCGAATCCGAATAGGTGTAGTTGGCGATCACCCCAAAACCGTCGAGCGGCGAAGGCAGGAAATCGGCAAATTGCTGAATGCCGATTTCGAAGCCTTTGATCTTCGCGCTCGCGAGGTTCTCGGGGCGCGAGAAAGTCAGCTCGCGGCCCTGCGGGTCGAGATTGGTGTCGACCCCCGTGGTCACGAAGCTGGCGATGAAATCCTTCACATCCTTGTAGAAGACCGCGCCCGAGATCAGCGACGTCTTGCCCATATAATATTCGAAGCTGACATCGGCCTGAGTCGAGATCGGCGGGTTCAGATTCACATTGCCGCCGGTGACCGACAGGTTCGTTGCGTTGAAGAAGGTCGATGGGGCAAGGTCGGCGATCGAGGCGCGCTGCATCGTCTGCGATCCCGACACGCGGATCAGGAAATCGTCGCTGATGTTGAACGCGATGTTCGCGTTGGGCAGCACGTTGGTATAGCGGTTCTTGTCGTTGACCAGCCGACTGACGGCGCCGACGTTGACATAGCTGTCGACCGAAAGACGCGTCGAGGCGATGCGTACCCCGGCGTTGGCCTTGTAGGGGATGCCGACAATTTCACCCTCGCCCGACACCATCAGATAACCGGCGAGCGTCTTTTCGCTGAAGTCATAGTCGCGCTGCAGATTGGGGAGCAGCGTCGACCGGCCGTTCGGGTCGGGATTGGGTTCGGCCGCCTGCGCGCGGGTGAAGACATAGTCGAAGGTCGGCGCCGTGCTGAGGAAGCTGCGCGGGAAGCTTCCCGGAATGTCCGACAAGAACTCGCCCGCATCGACGAGCTTGAGATAGGGTTCGATTTCGGCGCGGGTCGGGGTTACCTGGCTGCGGAATGCGTTCGAACGCGCATGCAAGTCGGTGTAGCGCACCCCCGCCGCGATGGTGACGCCGCTGCCGGTTTTGTAGCTGACGTCGAGCTTGCCCGTATATTCGTCGAGCAGGCCGATCAGCCGGTTGCTGCGTACGCCGTTGTTCGCGGGATTGTACGACGCATAGCTGGTCGGATTGAACGGGCCGGTCAGCGTCAGCGACGGGATGGTCGTGTCGCGGAAGTCGAATGCGCCGGGAACGAGGGCGGTGCCCTGCAAGGTGATGATCTGGATCGTCTGGTCGATCGTGCCCTTGCTGTAATAGCCGTCGGCCTCGATCGTCAGCCCGTTATCGCCCTCATATTTGCCGTTGAGCCCATAGAGGAAGCTTTCGGTCGGCTCGTTGCGGATCTGCCCCGCGGTGGTGACGGTGCCGTTGGCGTTTCCCGCCACAACCACGCCATCCTCGACGACGCGATTGGTGACGGGATTGGAGCCCGTCGGCAGGCGGAAGGCGAAAAAGTCCTGACGGCGCCCCGTCTTGAGCTTCGAATAGAGCGCATCGGCGGTGATGGTGAATTCGGGCGTCACCTCGAACTGGATCGCGCCATTGAGGCCGAGCCGCGAACGGTCGACGGTGAACTGCTCATATTGCAGCAGCACCGGTGTCGGGACCACGCCGCCCCCGGCACCCGTATAGGTGCGGTTGAGGAAATTGTTCCGCTCAAACGTCTGCGTCATCGACGTGCGCTTCTGATATTCGCCTGCGATCATGATGCCGATGCGGTCGTCGGCGAATTTGGTCGTTGCAAAGCCGGTGATCGCGGGTTCGAACTTGTCCGAATTTTCGGAATACACTCCCTGCGCGCGGAGCGAGATCGTCGGCTCCTTGAACGACAAAGGCTTTGGCGTGACGAGGTTGACCGTGCCGCCCAGCCCGCCTTCGGCGTTGCTGGCGAGCGGCGACTTGCGCACTTCGAGGCGGCCAAACAGGCTGGAGGGCACTGAATCGAGCCCCGACGAGCGGCCGAGCTGGTCGTTTTCGGGCGGCGAAAGGCGCGCCGACCAGCCGAGCAAAGTGCGCCCGTCGACCTCGACGCGGACCTGTTGCAGCCCGCGCACCGACACCGACTGGCCTTCGCCGAACACGCGGGTGATCTGGACGCCGGTGACGCGCTGCAATGCTTCAGCGACGTTGGCGTCGGGCAGCTTGCCGACATCTTCGGCGGTGATGACGTCCATGACCTGATCGGCTTCGCGCTTGATGTCGGCGGCGCGTTCGAGCGAGGCGCGGATTCCCGTGACGACGATCGCATCATCGTCGGCCGCCGCCGCAGCATCCTGCGCATAGGCCGGCGAAATCGCCAATATCGCAAGCGATGTCCCGCCTGCCAGCCTCGCCAAGACGCGAGCCCCCTGCTTCGTCCGAATAGCCATTTTCATCCTCCCACCTCGAAAACACCGGTCCGTGCGGACCGTCTTTTTCATAAAATTGCCGGAGGGGTATGTGGGCCGTTACCTGTGGCCGACCGAAACATCCCCTCACTCATATTATTTTATTGTCGCCGAATTAGGTAACCGGTGTCATCGACTATCTAAAATTGATACACCGGTGTCAAGCCCCTAATTGTAGGACAACCTCCACTCTGAAAAATGGGGCGCGCCACCGCAAATTCGCTGGGGCAGAAAATTGTCGTAATTTGTCGCAGTTCCCGCATTGCGCTTGCATGCGGCAATCCAATGGGTTGAATAGGGCCAAATTCCTCCCCCGCCCCCGGCGAACCGATACGAGACAACCAACTATGCTGGACAAAAGGTCGCTGTTGCTGGCCGGAATGCTGTGTGCCGCAAGCCTGTCGCTCGGCGCCTGCTCGGGTCAGGATGATAGCAAGATCGGCCGCGGCGCGCCCGAGGTCGGCTATGTCGCCGTCAAGGTCGAGCCGGTGCCTGTCACCACTTCGCTCGGCGGACGCACGGTTGCGTTCGAGACGAGCGAAGTTCGCCCGCAGGTCAATGGCCTGATCCGCCGCCGCCTGTTCACCGAAGGCGGCTTTGTGCGCGCCGGCCAGCCGCTCTACCAGATCGATGCGAGCCTCTATCAGGCGGGAGTCGACCAGGCCGCTGCGAACCTCGCGAGCGCCCGCGCCAGCGCGCAGGCCGCCGAAGAGCGCGTCCGGCGACTCGAACCGCTTGCAAAGATGCAGGCGGTCGCCGAACAGGATTATACCGATGCGCTGGCAGAGGCGCGAATGGCGCGCGCCGCGATCGCGCAAAACAGTGCCGCGCTCGAAACCGCGCGGATCAACCTGCGCTTTGCGACGATTACCGCGCCGATCAGCGGCCGTATCGGCCGCAGCCTCGCGACCCCCGGCGCGCTCGTCAGCGCGAGCCAGGCGACCCCGCTCGCGGTGATCCAGCAGACCGACCCGATGTATGTCGACATGCAGCAGTCGAGCGCCGAGCTCACGACGCTGCGTCAGGCGCTCGAAAGCGGCGGCGTCACGGCGGGCAGCACGACGGTACGCCTGCGACTCGAGGACGGCAGCGCCTATGGCTTTGCCGGCACGGTCCAGTTTTCGGATATCACGGTCAACGAGGCGACGGGCACCGTCACGCTGCGCGCCCGCTTTCCCAATCCCAAGGGCATCCTGCTGCCCGGCATGTTCGTGACCGCATTGTTCGACCAGGCGGTGAATCCGTCGGCGATCCTGTTGCCGCAGGCCGCGGTGCAGCGCGATTTCGACGGATCGGCCTTCGTCTATCTCGTCGGCAAGGATAACAAGGCGGCTCGGCGCAAGATCGTCGCCGACCGCACCGTCGGCGCGAACTGGGTCGTCACTGACGGGCTGAAACCCGGCGAGCGCGTGATTACCCAGGGATTGGGCAATCTGCGACAGGGGGCGGCGATCCGGCCCGTCCCCGCAAACAGCGTGCAACGCGTCGGCATCCCCAAGGGCGACGTAGCCCAAGCAAAGGGCAAGTAGCGCCCATGTCACGCCTCTTCATCGACCGGCCGATCTTCGCCTGGGTGCTGGCGATCATCGTCATGCTCGGCGGGGTGGGCGCGCTTTTTTCGCTGCCGATCGAGCAATATCCCGACATCGCGCCGACGCAGGTCAATATCCGCGCCACCTATCCGGGCGCGTCGGCCGAAACGATCGAGAACAGCGTCACTCAGGTGCTCGAACAGCAACTGACCGGGATCGACGGCCTGCTCTATTTCAGCTCGCAGTCAAGCTCGCGCGGACAGGCGAGCATTACCGCGATCTTCGAAAAGGGCACCGACCCTGACATCGCGCAGGTGCAGGTCCAGAACAAGATCCAGTCGGCGATCTCGCGCCTGCCGCAGCAAGTCCAGCAACAGGGCGTGCGCGTCACCAAGTCCAATTCGGATTCGCTGCTGCTCGTCGGCGTCTACGACACGACCGACACACGGTCGAACCAGGACGTGTCCGACTATCTGTCGTCGAACATCCAGGACCCGCTGTCGCGCGTCGAAGGCGTCGGCGACGTCAACGTCTTCGGATCGCCGCACGCGATGCGGATCTGGCTCAATCCGCAGCGGCTCGCCGCGGTGTCGTTGATGCCAAACGACGTGGTGGCTGCGATCACCGCGCAGAATAGCGAAGTGGCGGCGGGCGAGGTCGGCGGCCTTCCCGCGCCCGAGGGTCAGATGCTCAACGCGACGGTCACCGCCCAGTCACGGATGCAGACGGTCGAACAGTTCGAGAATATCGTGCTGAAGACACTGCCCGATGGCGCGACGGTGCGGATCAAGGATATCGCGCGGGTCGAGGTCGGCGCCGAAAATTACAGCACGATCGTCCGTATCAATGGTCACCCCGGATCGGGCATGTCGATCTCGCTGTCGCCGGGCGCCGACGCACTCGAGACCGCCGACCGCGTCAAGGCGCGGATGACCGAGCTTGGCGCCGATTTCCCCGACGGCCTGACCTACAGCTATGCCAATGATTCGACCGCCTTCATCAAGCTGTCGGTGAGTGAGGTGCAGAAATCGCTGTTCGAGGCGATCCTGCTCGTGATCCTCGTGATGTTCGTCTTCCTGCAAAGCTGGCGCGCGGTGTTGATCCCCGCGATCGCAGTGCCCGTCGTGCTGCTCGGCACCTTTGGCATATTCTACATGCTGGGCTTCAGCATCAACACGCTGACCTTGTTCGGGCTGACGCTCGCGATCGGGCTGCTTGTCGACGACGCGATCGTCGTGGTCGAGAATGTCGAGCGATTGATGGAAGAAAATCCAGGCATGTCGGCGCGCGAGGCGACGATCCAGTCGATGAAGGAATTGCAGGTCGCGCTTATCGCCATCGCGCTCGTGCTGTCGGCGGTGTTCCTGCCGATGGCCTTTTTCGGCGGGTCGACCGGCGTCATCTATCGCCAATTCTCGGTCACCATCGTTTCGGCAATGGCCTTGTCGGTGCTCGTCGCGCTGATCCTGAGCCCCGCGCTGACCTCGACCTTGCTGAAACCCAAGGAGCATGGCGACGCGGGCAACGGCGGGCGCTTCCCGCGCGTCCACGCCTTCCTCGAACGCGCCAAGACCGGCTTCAACACGCGCTTCGACCGCTCGGTCGACCGCTATGTCGGCAGCGTCACCAAGGTCGTCGACCGCAAATGGCTGTTCCTCGGCATCTATGTCGTGCTGCTCGCCGCCCTCGCCTTCCTCTTCCTTCGCCTGCCAAGCGGATTTTTGCCCAATGAGGATCAGGGCCGCGTTTCGGTCCAGTTCCGCCTGCCCGCGGGCGCGACGCAGGCGCGCACGCTCGAAGTGCGCGACACGGTCGAAAAATATCTGCTGACCGAGGAAAAGGCGAATGTCGGGGCGCTGTTCCTCGTCGCCGGCGGCGGCGGCGGTGGCGGCGCGGTTGGCCAGAACACCGGCCAGGGCTTTGTGAACCTCGTCCATTGGGACGAACGGCCGGGCGCCGAACGCAGCGCCGAAGCGATCGCGACGCGCGCGCGCGCCGCGCTCGCCGGAATACGCGACGCACAGGTCTTCGCGCTGGTCCCCGGCGCGGTGCGCGGGCTCGGCGATTCGGCCGGCTTCACGATGCAGTTCCAGAATCGCAGCGGGATGAGCCGCGACGAATTCGTCGCCGCGCGCGAAAAGCTGCTCGCGATGGCGAACGAGAATCCGAAACTCACCTCGGTGCGCCTGTCCGATCTGCCCGACGTGTCGACGCTGAAGATCGATGTCGATACGCAGCGGCTAACCGCTTATGGCATCGACAATGGCGATGTGAACAACACGCTCGCGACCGCGTGGGGCGGACGCTACGTCAACGATTTCATCGACAAGGGGCGCGTCAAGCGCGTCTATGTCCAGGGCGATGCCCCCTATCGCGCCAAGCCCGAAGACCTCAGCCAATGGTATGTCCGTTCGACCGACGGCGAGATGTCGCCCTTCTCGGCCTTTGCGACCGTCGGCTGGTCGACGACGCCGAGCAGCAGCTCGCGCTTCCAGGGCGTCCCGGCGTTCGAAATCTCGGGCCAGCCCACCCCCGGCACCAGTTCGGGCGAGGCGATGGACGAAATGGAGCGCATGGCGAACGAAATCCCCGGAACCAGCGTCGCCTGGTCGGGCTCCTCCTATGAGGAGCGCCTCTCTTCGGGGCAGGCGCCTTTGCTCTACGGCCTGTCCTTGCTCGTCGTCTTCCTCTGCCTCGCTGCGCTCTACGAAAGCTGGTCAATCCCGCTCGCGGTGCTGCTCGTCATTCCGCTGGGGCTGATCGGCGCGGTATTCGCGGTGAATTTGCGCGGGCTCGAAAACGACGTCTATCTCCAGATCGGCCTGCTCACGACGATGGGGCTCGCCGCGAAGAACGCGATCCTGATGATCGAATTCGCCGAACAAGAGGAGCGCAAGGGCAAGCGCGTGATCGAGGCGGCAATCGAAGCCGCGCGTATCCGCCTGCGCCCGATCCTGATGACCAGCTTCGCCTTCATCTTTGGCGTGCTGCCGCTCGCGATCGCGACCGGTGCCGGCGCGAACAGCCGCGTCGCGATCGGCACCTCGGTGATCGGCGGCATGCTGACCGCCGCCTTCCTCGCGATCTTCTTCATCCCGCTCTTCTTCGTCCTCGTCCGCCGCGGCGTGCGCGACGGCCTGGCGGCGGTGCGCGCGCGGTTCGGCAAGAATAAAGGTGAAGGCGCCGCAGAGGCACCGGCATGATCGGCGCCCGCGCCCTCCTGCTCGCGAGCACCTTCGCGCTCGCCGGCTGCTCGCTCGCGCCAAAGACGGTGCTACCCGCGCCGCCCGTTCCGCAAAGCTGGCCCGCCGGCGACGCTTATCTGCTACAGAGCGAGGCGGCGCTGCCGATCCTCTCGTACAAAAGCGTGTTCACCGACCCCCGGCTGCAATCGCTGACCGAGCAGGCACTCGCGAACAACCGCGACCTGCGCGTTGCCTATGCGAATGTCGCCGCGGCGCGTGCGCAAGTGCGTGTCACACGGTCGGGGCAATTCCCCGAGCTCGGGATCAGCGCGGGGGCGGGCTATTCGGATTCGAGCGGAAGCGGCAACAGCAGCGGCGCCGGAAGTGGTGGGAGCAGCGGCGATTTCTCGCTGCGCGGCGGCATCACCGCCTTCGAGCTCGACCTGTTCGGCAAGCTCGCCAACGCGACCGAGGCCGACCGCAACCGTGCGCTTGGAACCGAGGCGGCCTCGCGCACCGTGAGACTCGCGCTGATCGCCAGTCTCGCCGACGCATGGGCGACCTATGGCGCCGACCGCGACCTGCTCAAAATCGCCGAGGACACCGCCGCCAGTGCGCGCGAAAGCGTGCGGCTGACCAAGGCGCGGCTCGATGGCGGCGTCGCGCCGCGCACCGATCTGCGTCAGGCCGAACAGATCCTCGCGACCGCCGAGGATTCGATCGCGCAGCAAAGGAGCGCGCTCGCGCAGGATGAGAATCTCATCCGCCTGCTCGTCGGCGGCGATGTCGATCGCGCGCTGCTTCCCGCGAGCCTGACCGAAGTGACGCCGTCGGTGGTGGCGCTGCCCGCCGGGGTCAGCTCCGAAATCCTGCTGCGCCGCCCCGATGTGATCGAGGCCGAATATGGCCTGCGCGCCGCCAACGCCGACATCGGCGTCGCGCGCGCGCAGCTTTTCCCTTCGATTTCGCTCACCGGGCTGCTCGGTTTTGCCAGCAATGCGCTCGGCAGCCTGTTCGACAGCGGGTCGTTCAGCTGGTCGGCGGGCGGTGATGCTACTGCGCCGATCTTCGACGCCGGCGGGCGCCGCGCGGGGGTCGCGGTCAGCGAGGCGCAGCAGGGCGCCGCGCTTGCGGGTTATGAAGGCGCGATCCAGACCGCGTTCCGCGAGGTCGCCGATGCACTCGCGGTGCAAGGCACGATAGCGGAACGGGTGCGCGCTGCCGCCGCGAACACCGAAGCCGCCGCCGACACCGCAACGCTCACCGACGCCCGCTACAAGGGCGGCGTCGACAGCTTCCTCTCCAGCCTCGACGCACAGCGCAGCCTCTATGCGGCCCGGCGGAGCGAGATCGGGACGCAATTGCTGCTCGTCAGCACGCGAATCGCCCTGTTCCGCGCATTGGGCGGCGACAGCAGCGCGGGTTCGGCCACGCCTCCACCCCAATAGCCTCGTCACCCTCTAACGAGACACGTGGCTCGTTAGACTTGATCCGGGGTCCATGCCGCGCCGCAGATAGGGATGCCGGATCAAGTCCGGCATGACGAAGATGATATGCGGCCGACTCATCTTGACAATCGCCCCCGCTCGCGCGCTAATAGAACATATCAGGAACAAATGATGCGCGAGTCGTCTCCCATACTCGCCGGGCTGCGCCAACGCATCGCCCGGCTGGCCGCCCATGGCGGTTTCGAAAGCCGCCCGGCCGAGGGCAGGCTGGCGAGCGGACACGCGCGCTTCGACGCCGTGATCGGCGGCGGGCTTGCGACCGGGCGCACCCATGAATTTTTCGCCGCCGACGCGCTCGACGCGACGAGCGCCGCCGCCTTCGCCGCGCTGCTCGCGCTGCGCACGCCCGACAAGGCGCCGCTGATCTGGCTGCGCACGAGCGATGCCGGCAAGCGCATCGGCCACATCTATGCCCCCGGCATTGCCGAGCTGGGCGGCGACCCCGACCGGTTGCTGCTTGTCGAAGCGGGCGATCCGAAAATGCTGCTCGCCTGCGCAAACGATGCGATCCGCTGCGCGGGATCGGCGGCAGTGATCGTCGAAAGCTGGGGCAAATTTCCCCTGCTCGACCTCACTGCGGGGCGGCGCCTCGCGCTCGGCGCGCGCGATGCGGGCACCACGCTGCTGATGCTTCGGCTCAATGCATCGCCCTCGCCGAGCGTCGCCGAAACGCGCTGGAACGTCGCGGCTGCGTCGTCGCACGCTCTGGAAGCGAACGCCCCGGGCGCCCCCGCCTTCGACCTCGAACTGCTGCGCTGGCGCGGCGGCCCTGCGGGGACGCGCTGGCGACTGGACTGGAACCATGACGAAAAATGCTTCGGCCCAAATGCCGACGAAGCGGCGCTATCTGGCGCTCTTCTTCCCCTTCCTGCCCGCCGAGCGATGGCTTCGCACGGCGCCGAGGCCGCCTGACGCGCCGCTCGTCTTCGCCGAGAAACAGCGCGGCGCGATGCGGATCGCGAGCGTCGATGTGCAGGCGGAGGCCGTCGGGCTGCGCGTCGGCATGCCGCTCGCCGATGCGCGCGCGCAGGTCGGCGCGCTCGCCGTCGTTCCGCATGATCCCGTGCTCGACCAGGACTGGCTCGACCGGCTCGCGCAGGGCTGCGCGCGCTACTCTCCGCTTGTCGCGCTCGACGCGCCCGACGGGCTGATCCTCGACATCGCGGGCGCCGACCATCTTTACGGCGGCGAGGCGGAGCTCGTGAGCGATGTCGAAAGGCGCCTGACGCGGCTCGGTTTGACGCTCCGCTACGCGCTCGGCCCCACCGCCGATGCCGCGCGTGCACTCGCGCGTTACCAGACGCGCCCCGCCCCCGATGAAGCAAGCGCCATCCGCCGCCTGCCCGTCGCCGCGCTCGAACTCGAAAGCGAGGCGACGACCGCACTTGTGCGCGCGGGCCTCAAGACGATCGGCGACCTCGCCAGCCGCCCGATGGCGAATATCGCCGCGCGCTTCGGCGCCGACGCCGCGATGGCATTGCGCCGCCTGCTCGGCGATGCACCCAGCCCGCTCGACCCGCGCATCGCCCTACCCCCCGTGGTTGCCGAACGCCGCTTTGCCGAGCCGCTCGGCAGCACGGCGCATGCGACCAAAGTGCTGGCCGAGCTCGCAGGCGAAGCGATCGAGCAGCTTTCCGAACGCGGCAAGGGCGGGCGCCATTTCCGCGCCACCTTCTTTCGCAGCGACGGCCTCGCGCGCAGCATCGCGATCGAAACCGGCCATCCGACGCGCGACATTGGCCTCGTCATGCGCCTGTTCGCCGAGCGTATGGACAGCCTAGCCGACCCGCTCGACCCCGGATTCGGCTTCGACATGATCCGCCTCGCCGTGCCGCGGCTCGAAACGCTTGGCGCGACGCAATTGAAGCTCGAAGGCGGCGCGGTCCGTGCGGCGACCGAAGGCGCGGCGATGGCCGAGCTCGCCGACCGGTTGACGACGCGGCTCGGGCGCAGCCGGGTGCGGCGGCTGCGCCCCGCCGATACGCATATTCCCGAACAGGCGCAGCTCGAACTGCCCGCCGCCGACGCACCGCTCCCGCTGCCGTGGCCAGCACCCGAAGCTGGCGAACCGCCGACGCGCCCCTTCCACCTTTTCGACCCGCCGCAGCCGATCGAGGTGATCGCCGAGGTCCCCGATGGCCCGCCGCACCATTTCCGCTGGCGCCGCGCGACGCACGCGGTGCGCCGCTACGAAGGCCCCGAACGCATCGCCGCCGAATGGTGGCGCCGCCGCGACAATGGCGGGCTGACGCGCGACTATTACCGCGTCGAGGATGCGCGGGGCCGCCGCTTCTGGCTTTTCCGCCACGGCCTTTACGACGAAAAGCCCGACCCGCGCTGGTATATCCACGGGGTCTTCGCATGAGCGATGCGCCCGAGCCCGGCTTCGCCGAACTGGTCGCCGCGACCAACTACAGCTTTTTGCGCGGCGCCTCGCATCCCGCCGAGATGGTGGCCGAGGCGATCAACCTCGGCATGGCGGGCATCGGCATCGCCGACCGCAACAGCGTTGCGGGGGTGGTGCGGGCGTGGGCGTTTCTGAAAGAGCTACAAGTGAAGAAGCCCGAGATGGTGGAAGGCTTCCGGCTGGTGGTCGGCGCAAGGCTCGTCTTCGCCGATGGCACCCCCGACATCGCCGCCTATCCGATCAGCCGTCACGGCTGGGGGCGGCTGACACGGCTCCTTTCGACCGGGAATCTACGGACGGAGAAAGGCGACTGCATTCTCGAATTGCAGGACCTGCTCGACCATTGCGACGACCTGTTGCTGATCGCGACGGGCGGCGATGAAGCGCTGCTCCGCGCGCTCAAACAGGCGCGGCGAAAGTCGGTGTGGCTTGCTGCCACAATGGCGCGGTCGGGAGCCGATGCGCGGCGACTGATCGAACTCGAACGCCTGTCGGCCGCAACGGGCGTCCCGCTGCTCGCGACCAACGACGCGCTCTATGCGACGATCGCCCAGCGTCCCTTGCACGATGTTATCACCAGCATCCGCGAAGGCACCACGGTCCAAAAGGCCGGCAAGCTTTTGCGCGCCAATGGTGAACGCCATCTGAGAGCGCCCGCCGAAATGAAGCGATTGTTCAAGAATCATCCCAAGGCGATCAAGGAAAGCACGAAGCTCCTCGCGCGCATCGGTTTCGACCTCGACGACCTGCGCTACGAATATCCGCACGAACCGGTGCCATCGGGCTGGAAGCCGTTCAACTATCTCCACCATCTGGTGAAGACGGCGGCCGAGGAGCGTTACGGCGCTCCTTTGAAGCCGAAGGTTCGCAAGCTTGTCGGCAACGAACTCCGGCTGATCCGCAGGCGGGGATATGTCTATTATTTTCTGACGGTCTATGACCTCGTCCGTTTCGCGCGTGCGCAAAAGCCCCCGATCTTGTGCCAAGGACGCGGTTCGGCCGCCAATTCGATCGTCTGCTTCCTCCTTGGGGTAACCTCGGTCGATCCGATGAAGCACGATCTTCTCTTCTCGCGCTTCGTGTCCGCCGAGCGAGACGAGCCTCCCGACATCGATGTCGATTTCGAGCATGAACGGCGCGAAGAGGTGATCCAGTATATTTACGATCGCTATACGCGCGACCGCGCCGCCATCGCCGCGACCGTCATCCATTACCGCCCGCGCAGCACGATCCGCGAGGTCGGCAAGGCGCTGGGGTTCAGCGAAGATGTCACCGCGCGGCTCGCCGACACGAGCTGGGGGAGCTGGGGCGACGAGGTTCCGGTCGAGCGGCTGATCGAAGCCGGACTCAACCCGCACAATGGCGAGATCGAGCGATTGCACCGTTTCGTCGGCGAGTTGCTCAAGGCGCCGCGCCACCTCTCGCAGCATGTCGGCGGCTTCGTGCTCACCGAAGGACGGCTCGACGAGCTGGTCCCGATCCACAATGCCGCGATGGAGGATCGCACTTTCATCGAATGGGACAAGAACGACATCGACGCATTGGGGCTGATGAAGGTCGATGTGCTCGCGCTCGGCATGCTGACCTGCATCCGCAAATGCTTCGACCTGATGCGCGAACATGACCTTGGCGATCACACATTGGAAGTCGACATCGATTGCGACGATGCCGAGGTGTACGGCATGCTTCAGCGTGGCGACAGCATCGGGGTGTTCCAGGTCGAAAGCCGCGCGCAGATCAACATGCTGCCGCGCCTGAAGCCAAAGCAATTTTACGATCTGGTCGTGCAGGTCGCGATCGTGCGCCCCGGCCCGATCGAGGGCGACATGGTCCATCCCTATCTGCGCCGTCGCAACGGCGAGGAGGAGGTCGAGTTTCCTTCACCCGCCCCGCCGCATGATCCCGATGAGCTGCGCAATGTCCTGAAGAATACTTTCGGTGTACCGCTGTTCCAGGAACAGGCGATGAAACTGGCGATGGTCGCGGCGGACTTCACTCCCGAAGAAGCCAACGGCCTCCGCCGCGCGATGGCGACCTTTCGCAACGTCGGTACGATCGAGAATTTCCGCGAGAAGATGATCGGTGGCATGGTCTCGCGCGGCTATAAACAGGACTTTGCCGAACGCTGCTTCAAGCAGATCGAAGGCTTCGGCAGTTACGGCTTTCCCGAAAGCCATGCCCAGTCTTTCGCGCGGCTCGTCTATGTCTCCTCATGGATCAAGCATTATCATCCCGCCGTCTTTGCCTGCGGCATCCTCAATTCGCAGCCGATGGGCTTCTATGCTCCTGCGCAGCTCGTCCGCGATGCGCGCGAGCATGGGGTCGAGGTGCGCGCGGTCGATGTGAATGCGAGCCATTGGGACAACAGTCTTGAACGACGCGGCGATGGCGCCCTCGCGCTGCGGCTCGGTTTCCGGCAGGTCGACGGGTTTCGCGCGGAATGGGCGAAGCAGATCGCCGATGCGCGGACCACGACCTTCGCCTCGGTCGAGGAACTCGCCCGCCGGGCCAACCTGCCGTCGCGCGCCCTGCGCCTGCTGGCCGAGACCGATGCATGCCGGTCGATGGGGCTCGACCGGCGACCCGCGCTCTGGGATGCGCGGCGGGTGCGGCAGGGGGTGCTGCCGCTGTTCGGCGCGGCCGATACCGACGAACTGGGTGCCGAGGAGGATCCGCAGCTGCCACCCACCCCGATGGTCGAGCATGTGCTCACCGATTATCAGACGACGCGGCTGTCGCTCAAAGGCCATCCGATGGCGTTCCTGCGTCGCGATTTCGAGCGTGAGGGGGTTTTGAGCGCCACGCAGGTCGCCGCAGCGAAGAATGGCTCGATCGTCCGGACTGCCGGCGTCGTGTTGATCCGCCAGCGCCCCGGCAAGGGCAATGCGATCTTCATCACGCTCGAAGACGAGGGCGGGGTCGTCAACATCCTGCTGTGGGCGCGGCATTTCGAACGCTATCGCCGCGCCGTCATGGCGTCGCGGCTGATGCTCGCCGAGGGCGAGGTGCAGCGGAGCAAGGAGGGCGTCATCCACCTGATGGCGACGCGGATCGTCGATCGCACCGCGATGCTCGACACGCTGGGCAGCGACCGGCGCTTCGACCCCGAGGTCTGCCGGGGCGACGAGGTCAAGCACCCGCAGCTGCCGCGGGGCTATGCAGCGAAGCATGGCCATCCGCGCGACGTCCGTATCTTGCCCAAGTCGCGAGATTTTCATTGAGGTTTTGTTTCCGACTGACGCCGGAAGCGGTTGCAGCCCCTGTTTCGGGTAACTGAAACAGAAAAAGATGATGCCCCGGCTGTGGGGGCCGGGGCATCGTATCAGGCTATCTAAGGGACCAACCGAATATAGCCTGAATTGGGTTCGCGGATTTTTAGCCGCGGAGCAGGTTCATCACGCCCTGCGAGCTCTGGTTCGCCTGGGCGAGCATCGCGGTCGATGCCTGTGCCAGAATACCAGCAGCGGCGAGGTTCGTCGATTCGACCGAGAAATCGGCGTCTTCGATACGCGACTTCGATTCGTCCAAATTAGTGACACGCGACGTCAAATTTTCGACAGCCGAGGTCAGACGGTTCTGCCCAGCACCGAGCTTGGCGCGTTCTTCAGCGACGATCGTGATCGCATCGTCGATCGTTGCCAGCGCGCCCGTGGCGCCCGCAGCGGTCGCGACCGAAACCGCGTTGACGCCCAGACCCGTCGCCGACAGGCTGGCGACGGTGATGTTCACGACCTCGGTATCGTTGATCCCGGTCTGGATATCAAAGCCGGCAGTGACGCTGCCGTCGATCAGCTGGTTACCGTTGAAGGTCGTCTGCGTCGTGATATCGCCGATCTGCGAAATCAGCGCGCCGACTTCTTCCTGCACCAGCGCGCGGTCGTCGTCGCTCAGCGTGCCGTTCGAGGCCTGCATCGCAAGTTCGCGCATCCGGATGAGGATGTCCGAAATGCTGCCCGCGGCGCTATCGGCGGTCTGGGCAAGCGAAATGCCGTCGTTGGCGTTGCGGATCGCCTGGGTGAAGCCACGCGATGCGGCTTCCATGCGGGTCGCGATGGCGAGGCCGGCGGCGTCGTCCTTCGCGGCGTTGATGCGCTTGCCGCTCGACAGGCGTTCCATCGCCTGCGACTGCATTTGGCTCGCGACGCGCGAGTTGTTCTGGGCGCGAAGCGCGCTCACATTGGTGTTGATGACAGTCATCTTTGTTCCTTTCCGGCCTCGATGGCCATTCCCGTGATGTGAGGGCTCGAGGAGCGGTCACGGAAAGCAGTAACGACGGACCGCAGGGGCGATTAAGCGCACCCCGTCAAAAAAACGCCGAAACCGCCTGACAGGCTATGGCGCACTGAATTAATCCTTTGAAAAACATTCATTAAATCTTTTGGCACGCGCTTTGCATTGTTCTTTGCGTGCGGCACATCGCCGCCGTCAGGACGGATGAAAAAGCAATGAGCACGATTGACCCGAGCCGGCTGCTGCAGATGCGCAGTTCGATCCTCAATCAGAACCAGGCGCTGCAACGCGCGGCGGGCCGCGGCGGCATCGGCGCGGCCGAAGGCGGCGTCGGCGGCGCAGGGGGAACCCCCGATTTCGGAGCCGCGATCAACAATGCGCTGCAACAGGTCAATGCCCAGCAGTCGAAGGCAAGCCAGATCAGCGAATCCTATGAACGCGGCGACACGCACGACATCGTCAGCGTGATGATCGAACGCCAGAAAGCCTCGCTCGGCTTCGAAACCACCCTGCAAGTCCGCAACAAGCTGCTGTCCGCGTATCGCGACATCATGAACATGCCGGTATAATCCATGGCCGAAGCCCAGATCCTGACCCCCGTCCCCACCATGGACGACGGCGCCGCGCACCGCCTCCCCGCCCCCGTCCTCGGCGGCCGTCTCGCACCTCTCACCGGCTTCTTCCGTCAGCCGGCGGTGCAACGCGCGCTGCCCGCGATCGCGATGACCTCGGCGATCGGCATTGCCGCGCTCGCCTATTTCACGATGCAGGCGTCGCCGCAGGCGCAGCTGTTCGCCGGGCTCGACGACACCGACAAGGCGGCGGTCGCCGACGCGCTGCAGACGCAGGGCATCGCGCACAGCATCGACCCGACCACGGGCGCGCTGACCGTCGATGCCGACAAGCTCCACCAAGCGCGCATCGCGCTCGCCGGACAGGGCCTGCCCAGGGCGGCGCCGAGCGGCGACAGCTTGATCGCCGCGCTGCCCATGGGGTCGAGCCGCGCCATCGAAGGCGAAGCGCTGCGCTCGGCGCGCGAGGCCGACCTGTCGCGCACAATCGAAACGATCGACGCGGTCAAAAGCGCGCGCGTCCATGTCGCCGCCGCCGAACCCAGCCTGTTCGTCCGCGAAGACAAGCCCGCCACCGCGTCGGTGATGCTGACGCTGCAGAACGGCCGCTCGCTCAGCGATGGTCAGGTGCAGGCGATCCGTTTCCTCGTCGCCTCGTCGATCCCCGGCATGAACGCCGATCAGGTGTCGGTGATCGACCAGCGCGGCGCGCTGCTGTCCGATACCGCCTCGGGCAGCGACATGAAGGCGTTCCAGCTTCAGTTGCAGGTCGAGGACCGCTTCCGCCGGGCGCTCGACACCCTGCTGGGGCCGATGCTCGGCGCCGGTAACTACACCGTCGAAGTCCACGCCGACGTCGACATGTCCGAAAGCCAGGCGACGCGCGAAAGCTTTCCCGAGAATGACCGCGCGCTCACCAGCGAACAGATCACGCGGTCGACCAGCGGCACCAGCGCCCCCGCCGTCGGCATCCCCGGCGCGCTGTCGAACCAGCCGCCGCAGGCGACGACGGTCACCGCAACCGGCCCGCAGACGGTGCCCCCCGGCGCGGCGCCCGCACCCGGAACCGAAAGCAATGAAAATGCCGCGCGCGCCTATGAAGTCGGCCGCGAGATTTCGGTGACGCACTCGCCGCAGGGCAAGCTGCGCCGCGTCTCGGTCGCCGTCGCGCTCAATCAGGGCAAAAAGGCACTGACACAGGCCGACCTCACCAAGATCGACAATCTGGTGAAGGGTGCGATCGGTTATGACGCCACGCGCGGCGACCTGATTGCGATCAATCAGCGTCCGTTCGTCCAGGTCGAAGATACGGCACCCGCCTTTTACGATCAGGGCTGGTTCCTGCCGCTGGTCAAGCAGGTCGGCGCGATCCTCGCCGCGCTGCTCGCCTTCCTGTTCATCGGCCGCCCGATGATCCGCGCCGCCAAGGAGCGTGCGGCGAAGCGCATCGCGCAGCATCAGGAACTCGAAGCATCGCTGCTCGCCGCCACCGACCGCCCGGCGCTCGCCAGCGGGCAGGGCGGCCGCGAAATCACCCTCGAGATGATCGAGCAGGCGCCGAGCTATGAAGCGCGCGCCAACCTCGTCCGCGCCTTTGTCCGCCAGGACTCGGCGCGCGCCGCACTCGTCGTCCGCCACCTAATGCAGGAGGGCGCCCGTGCCTGACGTCGCCGAACTCGATAACGCACCCGCACCCATCGCGATCGAAGGATCGGCCGCCGCCGCGATCCTGTTGATGCTGCTCGACGAAAGCGAAGCCGCGACGATCCTGAAACAGCTGGGTCCCGAAGAAGTGCGCCAGCTGGCGAAGGCGATGTTCGACACCGCCAATGCCAGCGAGCAGCAGATCGGGCAGGCGCTCGACCGCTTCGTGACGCGCAGCCGCGACGTCAGTGCGCTCGCGATCGGCGCCGATATCCGCATCCGTACCGTGATGAACGAAGCCGTCGGCAATGTCCGTGCCGACAATATCCTCGCCGCCGTCGCGCCGCAGCGGAGCGCCGCCTCGCTCGAAATGCTGCGCTGGATGGACGTCGACGCGATCAGCGGGCTGCTCGCCAGCGAACATCCGCAGGTCGGCGCGCTGATCCTTTCGGTGCTTGTCCCCGATGTCGCCGCGCGTGCGATCGAAACGCTCGACGAAGTGCTGCAGGCCGATCTGGTGCTGCGCGCCGCGATGCTCACCTCGGTCCCCGCCGCGGCGATCGAGGATCTCGAAGCGGTGCTCGCGAGCGCCAATGTCGATGGCCAGCGCGTCGCCAAGCAGGCGATCGGCGGCCCGAGCGACGTCGCCAAGATCATGAAGAAGATGCCGAAGCAGCTTTCGGAGCGCACGCTCCGGTCGCTGAAGAAGCATGACCGCGTGCTCGCCCAGACGATCGAGGAAGAGATGTTCATCTTCGAAAATCTGCGCGACCTCGACAAAAAGAGCCTCAGCAGCGTGCTGCGTTCGGTCGATGCCGCCCAGCTCGCAATCGCGCTCAAGGGCGCCGACGAAGAGATGGTCGACATGTGCCTTGCCACCATGTCGCAGCGCGCCGCCGAAACGATCCGTGACGAAATGACCGAAATGACGATGGTCAAGCGCGCCGACGTCGACGATGCGCAAAAGAGCGTGATGCAGATCGTTCGCCAGATGGCGGCATCGGGCGAGATCATGATCGCGGGCGGAGGCGACGACTATGTCTGACCGCGCCGCCGAAACCGGCTTCGCCCCCGTCTCGCTCACCGAGGCGATGGGACGCGGCAGCGGCTTTCGTCCGATGTCCTTCGCGCCCGCGACCTACACGGCGCAGGCAAGCGAACCCGAAAGCGTCGAGGAACTCGACCTTGAAGACCCCTTCGCCCTCGGCCTCGCCGAAGGCCAGCGCCTCGCCGAAGCGGCCTTTGTCGCCGAGCGTCACCAGCTGCTCGCGCTGCTCGCCAGCGCCGAAGCGCTCCAGGACGAACCGAGCGAAGAACTCGCGCAGCTGATCGCCGAAACCGTCGAGCGGCTGGTTCGCCAGATCGTCGCCGCCGCGCCGATCGACGCCATTTGGCTGCAGGCGCAGGCCGAGACCGCCGCGTCGATGGTCGCCGACGCCGACAAGGCACGCACTTTGTGGGTTCATCCCGAAGACGCCGCGCTGCTTGCCGACTGCCCGCTGACGCTGGCGATCGAAAGCGACCCCGCGATGGTGCGCGGCACCGTCCGCCTCGAAACCTCGACCGGCTGGATCGAACATGGCCGCGCCGTCTATCTCGACGAACTGCGCACCGCTCTCGGCACCGGAGACGCCGCATGACGCGCCGCCTCGCCATGAGTGCGCAGCAGCTGCTCGATCCCGTCGACCTGAAGAACGCCAGCCCGCGCCGCATCGGCACCTTGGTGTCGCACGAGGGCATCATGCTCGAGGTATCGGGTTTCCCCCAGCCGCTCGGCAGCAACGTCCGCATCAAGTCGGCCGACAATGATTATGTCTATGGCGAAGTCGTCGGCTTTCGCGGCCACCGCAGCCTCGTCCTGCCCTTCGACATGAACAAGCCGCTCGTCACCGGCGCGCCGGTCGAACCGCATGGTGCGAGCTCGATGGTCGCCGTCGGCAAGACCCTGCTCGGCCGCATCATGGACGCACAGGGCAATCCGCTCGACGGGCGCCCGGCGATCCAGTCGCAATTCCAGTGGCCGCTCGCCGGCCGCAAGGTCAATCCGCTGCGCCGCGGGCGCGTCACCCGCCCGCTCAACATGGGCGTGCGCGCGATCAACGGCCTGCTCACCGTCGGCGAAGGCCAGCGCGTCGCGATCATCGCGGGCTCGGGCGTCGGCAAGTCGGTGCTGATGGGCCAGATGATCGCCGGCACCGAATGCGATGTCATCGTCGTCGGCCTGATCGGCGAGCGCAGCCGCGAAGTCAGCGATTTCGTCGAAACCAAACTGCCCCCCGAAGTGCGCAAGAAGTCGGTCGTCGTCGCGGTTCCCGCCGACCACCCACCCCTCCTCCGCCTGCGCGCCGCGATGCGCGCCACCGCGATCGCCGAGGCGTTCCGCGCCGAGGGCAAAAAGGTGCTGCTGCTGATCGACAGCCTGACCCGCGTCGCGCATGCGCAGCGCGAAATCGGGCTGACCTTGGGCGAACCCCCGACGATGAAAGGCTATCCGCCGTCGGTCTTTGCACTCATTCCTTCGCTCTGCGAACGCGCCGGCATCGACCGCGAGACCGGCGGGTCGATCACCGCGCTCTACACCGTGCTCGCCGATGGCGGCGACATCGACGATCCCGTCGTCGACAGCGCACGCGCGATCGTCGACGGTCATATCATCCTGTCGCGCCAGCTCGCCGAACAGGGTGTCTATCCCGCAATCGACGTTGCACGTTCGCTGTCGCGCACAATGGTCGATTCGGTCGATCCCGAACATGCCGCCGCCGCCGCGCGCTTCCGCCAGCTCTGGTCCGTCTATGAAGAGAATCGCGACCTGATGCTGATGGGGGCCTATGTCGCCGGCGCCGATCCGGTGCTCGACATCGCCATCGCGCGCCACGCCGACCAGCTCGCCTATGTCTCGCAGCCCGCCAAAGCGCAGGTCGATTTCGATATTTCCCGCCAAGCCCTGATTGAAGGATATTCCGCATGAACGCCCGTACCGCACGCCGCAAACGTATCATCCGCGTGCGCTCCGTCGAACATCAGATGGCGGAGGCTAATCTGGCGCGCGCCAATGGCGAGCTGGCGAACCTCGTCGAACTGGCGAAGCGGCTCGAAACCCTGCGCGTCGACCTCGCGATGGCAAAAGGCGCGGTCGCCGGCCGCGCGCTCAACTCGGTCGGTGAGCTCGCGATGCGGCTCGACATCGCGCAGGAAAGCCTGACCGCGCCGCTGAGCAATGCCAGCGAGCGCCGCGACCAGGCCGGCGCGCGGGTACAGAGCGCGATGGTCAAGGAAGAATCGGCGGTGCGCCTCTACGAACGCAGCCGGAAAGCGGCGCAGGTCGAACAGGAACGCCGCGACGACGCCAACCGCCCGCACCGTCCGCGCTCGGGCATGCGCCTGCGCCTGATCGAAGGCGGCGCGTCATGATGAGCGCGCCCTCGCTCCCCAAGCCACAGGTCGCGATGCCCACAGGCTTCTCGACCTTCCTCGCGAACATCGGCCAGCTTCCGGTCGAAGGCGGCGCAAACCCCAGCTTCGACCAGCTGCTCGCCGCCGCGCCTGTTACCGCCGCGCCGGTTGCTGCCACGCCGGTTGCTGCCACGCCGATCGCGGCCGCTCCGATCGCGAACGCCGCTGCGGCGATCAAGATCGATCCGGCGCTGGCCGTCGATGCCGCGGCTCCGTCGATCGAAAGCCCGGTCGAAACGGTCGTCACTGTCGAAGCCCCTGCCGTCAAGCCCGAGCCAGCCAAAGCCGATCCGACGGCGCTGGCCGCAAGCCTGCTGATAGCCCTGAACGGCAGCATTCCCGGCATCGCGCCCGCACCACAAAAGCCGGGTGCGGCCAAGCCCGAAACGGATGCGGCTTCCTCAGAGACGACTGAGACTGGCGAAACCATGGCGGCTGCGCCGGCGACCAATTGGGCCGCGATTGTAGCCGCCGCCGTTCCTGCCGTCGCAAAGCCAGCCGGGCTGGCAGACGCTTCGGCGGCTCCGGCCGACAAGGCCATTTATGACGCACCCACAGTTTCCGTCGCCCCGCGCCCGCGCGATGCCGTCATGCCGCCGCTCGCCGGCGCCGAGGCACCCGTCGCCAAGCCTGTCGAAACGGCCGCGTCGATGACGATCCTTTTCACCCAGTCCGCCGCACAGGGTCCCGCGACGCTCAGCGAAGCGAGAGCGCCCGTGGCGGTCGCCGAGCGCGTGCTCGACATGGACAGCGACGGTGCGTGGATCGATCAGCTCGCGCGCGACATTGCCGCAACCAAATCGGACAGCGGCGAGATCAGCTTTCGCCTGATGCCCAAGCATCTCGGCCGGCTCGACGTCGCGATGCAGATGGGCGATGAAGGCGTGTCGCTGAAGATGGACACGCGTCACGAAGCGACCGCGACGATCGTCTCCGCCGCGCAGGGTCGTCTGGTCGACGAGCTACGCCAGCAAGGCGTGCGCGTCACCGGCGCTGAAGTCACCTGCAC
Source organism: uncultured Sphingopyxis sp. (assembly GCA_964426485.1). Taxonomy (GTDB): domain Bacteria; phylum Pseudomonadota; class Alphaproteobacteria; order Sphingomonadales; family Sphingomonadaceae; genus Sphingopyxis. The sequence goes on from CAYRQX010000005.1 coordinate 46,080, forward strand.
GCCGGGCGAGACCGGACGCCAGTCGCAGGGTCAGGGACAGAATTATCAGGGTCAGGGGCGCGCCGCCGCGCCCGACCCCAGCCATCTCATCGAAACCGCCACCGAACGCGCCGAGCCGCGTGACGAAGACCGCGCGGCCGACCGCCGTGGCCGCTTCGCCTGATCAGAAAGACTCCCATCATGGCCAAGGATAATGTCGAAGGCGCCCCGAAGAAAAAGGGCAAGTTGAAGAAGCTGCTGTTCATCGGCATCGGCGCGCTCGTGCTGATCGGTGCGGGCGCGGGTGCGGGCATCTATTTTGGTGCGCTGTCGGCGCACGAGGCGAAACCCGAGGATCATTTCCCCAAGCTCGTCTTGCGGAGCGAAGGCGAGGCAGAGCCAGCCGCCGCCGAAGGTGAAGACAAGGAAGCGCCGCTGAAGGTCGGCACGGTGTCGGTCCCGAACGACAAGTTCAAGGTCGATCCCAGGAAATATGAGATCACCTATTATCCGATCACCGACAGCTTCACCACCAACCTCGCCGACGGGTCGGGGTTCCTGCAGGTCGGTATCAGCCTTTCGACCTTCTACGACGGCAAGGTTATCAATAATATCAAACGGCAGGCCGTGCCTATTCGCTCGGTCGTGCTAATGGTGCTCGCCGAACAGGATCCGGCGTTGCTCTCCACATCACAGGGGAAACAGCGGCTTCAACGTCAGTTGACCGCCGCGATCAATGATGTGTTGCGCGACAAGGAAGGTTTCGGGGGCGTCGACAATGTTTATTTCACAAGCCTGGTGATTCAGTGAGCACCAGCACCAAAACCGTCAAAGCCGTGAAGGCGCCGGCCGCACCTGCTCCCGCAGTGGCGGCCGCATCTGCGGAAACCAAAGAATCCTTGCTGCTGCGCAGGGCCGCGGACGGCTATGCCTTTCCCGCGCTCGAAGGCGTGGCGAACCAGTTTGCGCGCAGCCTGCGCGACCTGATCCGCGCGCTCGGCGCGCCCGCGATCCAGATCGAACGCTCGGGCGCCGAACAGATGAGCTTCGCGGCGTGGAGCGCATCGGCGGCACCCGCGATTTTCTGGCGCTATCATGCGCCGCCGCTCAAAGGCCCGGTGATGCTCGCCGGCTCGCGCTCGCTGCTGCTCCAGCTAGTCGACATCTTCTATGGGGGCCGCGGCCAGCTCGCCGCCGAGCGCGAGGAACTGACCGATGCCGAGGATCGCTTCGCGGCGCGCCTCGGCCGCGACATCGGGCTCCAGCTCGCCGCCGCCTGGCGCGGCAAGCTTGCGATCGAACCCGAACTCGATTGCGTCACCGCCGATCCCGCCAAACTCGCTGCGGTGCGCGGCGACGATGAAATATTCGTCCAGCGCTTCACGCTGCGCGGCGCCCCGTTCGAGGGGCGGACGATCATGTGCGCCTATCCGGTCGCCGCGCTGCGCGGAATCGCAGGCGACGAACTGCTTCCCGACATGCAGGCGGGCGGCGCCGACCCGGCGTGGGCCGGGGCGCTCGACAAAGCGCTGCGCGATGTGCGCATGCCCGTCCGCTCGGTACTCGCGCGCCCCGAGATCAGCCTCGTCAAGCTGCTCGCGCTCGAGGTCGGCGACATCATTCCGCTGACCATGCCGCGCCATGTGCCGGTGACCGTCGCCGGGCGCAGCTTTGCGCTCGGCAGCATCGGTGAAGCCAATGGCAATGCCGCGATCATGATAGACCATATCGAAAAAGGACCCGACCATGACTGACATCAGCGACGCCCCGAAGGCGCGCGCCGACCGGCGCGACAAGAGCATCGCCGCCGCACCCAATTTCGACCTGCTCGCCGGCGTTTCGCTGCGCGTATCGGTGGAGGTCGGGTCGACCTCGATGACGCTCTCCGAACTGCTCGCGATCGACGAAGGCAGCGTGATCGAACTCGACCGCGCCGCAACCGACCTGCTCGACATCTACGCCAATGGCACGCTGATCGCGAAGGGCGAGATTGTCAGCATCGACGGCCGCTATGGCATCCAGGTGGCCGAAGTCGTCGCGCCGGCGCGCGGGCTCGAAGGTTTCGAGCGGAGAGGCTAATGTTCGAATATATTCTCCGCCTGCTCATCCTGCTGCCGCTCGTCGGCGGCATGGCGTGGGGCAGCCTGTGGCTGTGGAAACGCGTCCAGATGGGCGTGCCGCTTGTCGGCGGCGGCTCCAAGACGCGCGCCATCGAAATGATCGACGTGCTGCCGCTCGGTCCCGGATCGAAGCTCGCAGTCGTCGAATTTGCGGGGCAGCGCGTGCTGATCGCGGTGTCGCGCAACGGCATCACGCGGATCGCCGACGACAGCCAGGGCGACTTCCATGCGGACTGATCGCCGCTTCTGGCTGCGCGCTGCGGCGTTCGCCGGCGGTGCCGCGCTGCTCTGCGCCGCGCCAGCCGCCTATGCCCAGACCGCCGACGGGCTGAGCCGCGCCGTAAACGAAATCGGCGGCGACGGCCGCCCCCTGAGCCTGTCGCTCCAGATCCTCGTCCTGATGAGCCTGCTGACGGTGCTGCCGTCGCTACTGCTCATGATGACCAGCTTCACGCGCATCATCATCGTGCTGTCGATCCTGCGCCACGCGCTCGGTCTGCAACAGACGCCGCCGAACCAGGTGCTCGTGGGTTTAAGTCTCTTCCTGTCGCTGTTCGTGATGCAGCCGGTGATCAGCGAGGTGAACCGCGTCGCGATCGAACCTTATGGCCAGGAACAGATCGACATCGGCGAGGCCGTATCGCGCTCGGGCACCGCGCTCCACGGCTTCATGATGAAGCAGACGCGCAAGACCGACCTGATGATGTTCGCCAAGATCGCCAAAGCACCCACCTATGCGAGCCCGCAGGACGTGCCCTTCTCGATCCTGCTGCCCGCCTTCGTCACCAGCGAGCTCAAGACCGCATTCCAGATCGGCTTCCTGATCTTCCTGCCCTTCCTCGTCATCGACCTGATCGTCGCCTCGGCGCTGATGTCGCTCGGCATGATGATGTTGTCGCCGACGATCATATCGATGCCGTTCAAGCTGCTGCTTTTCGTCCTCGTCGACGGCTGGGCGCTGACGATGGGATCGCTCGCCTCCTCCTTTGTAAGTTAGCGGAATGGAAACCGACTATTTCATCGGGGTGGCGCAGCAAGCGCTGTGGATCCTCGCACTCGCCTCGGCGCCCCTGTTGTTGCCGGTGCTCGTCATCGGGGTGCTGCTCGGCATGGTGCAGGCGGCGACGTCGATCAACGAACAGACGCTGACCTTTGTGCCGAAACTGATCGTCGCGGCGATCTGCCTCGCCATTTTCGGTGGCAGCATCCTGGTGCTGCTCACCGATTTCACCCGCGAAATCTTCGCCCAGATCCCCGGTCTGGTGAAGTAATCCGCGGATGAATCCCGCCGACATCCCGAATATCGAGGCGATGCTCCAGCTGTGGATGCTGGGGATGATCCGCCCCGGCGCCGCCTTCATCGCCGCGCCGGTGTTCGGCGCGACGAGCGTGCCGGTGCAGCTGCGGCTGGTGATCGCGCTCGCGGTCGGGGTGCCTGCGGTCGCGGCGTCGGGTATGGCGCTGCCGCCCGAAGGGATCGTGTCGGTCCCGGGATTTTTCTTCATCATCGGCGAGGTCGTGATCGGCCTCGCGATCGGCTTCGTCCTGCAGATGGGACTCGCCGCCGCGCTGCTCGCGGGGGAAGTGATCAGCAACGCGATGGGGCTTGGCTTTGCGTCGATGGTCGATCCGATAAGCGGCGCATCGAGTTCGGCGATCGGCCAGTTTCTGTCGATGATGGCTACCGCGTTGTTCCTCGCCGCCGACGGCCATCTCGTGCTGATCGACATCGTTGTCGACAGCTACATCGCGCTCCCGCCCGGCAATGCCTTCCCCTCGTGGGACGCAATCGGCGGCGTCATTCGTTTCGGCAGCCTGATGTTCGCCGCAGGCCTTACCATCGCGATGCCCGTCGGCTTCGTCCTGATCCTTGTCCAGATCATCATGGGCGTCATCGGCCGTTCGGCGCCGGCGCTCAACCTGTTCGCGGTCGGCATCCCCGCGACCTTGCTCGCCGGAATCGTCCTGCTCGGCGTCGCAACCCCCGCGATGGCCGAGGCGATCGCGGGCATCCTGTCCGACGCGCTCGACGCCGCGCGGATGGTTGCAGGAATATAGGCCATGTCGGGCACGACCGAGAAGGACCAGAAAACCGAACAGCCGACGGCTAAGAAGCTGGCGGACTCGACGCGCGAAGGCGATGTGCTGATGTCGCGCGAGCTGGCGACCGCGCTGATGATGCTCGCCGCCGCGGGCTGGATGGTCGCCGCGGGCGGCTGGTTCGTCCAGTCGGCAAGCGACCTGCTTCGCCGCGGATTGACGTTGACCGCCGCGGATGTCGCCGATTTCGCACCGGCCGAGGCGCTGCTGCGCAACGGCGCCGAAATCCTCCTGCCGCTCGCGAGCCTGTTCGCGATGGCGCTGGGCGCGGCGCTCGCCGGCCCCGCCATGCTCGGGTCCATCGGTTGGCGCGGGAAGGCGCTCCACTTCAAGGGCAACCGGATAAACCCGATGAGCGGGCTCAAACGCATGTTCGGGATGCAGGGCCTCACCGAGCTCGGCAAGGCATTGGCGAAAGTGCTGCTGCTCGGCAGCATCGGTTACTGGCTCGTCCTGAACAGCCTGCCCGCGATCATGACGATGGCGTCGACCGACCTGCTCGCCGCGATCGGCCTCGCCGGAAAGGCGATCGGCCATGCGATGCTGGTCCTCGCCGGCGGCCTCGTCGTCATCGCACTGATCGACGTGCCGGTGCAGTGGTTCACGCGCAACCAGCGGCTGATGATGAGCAAGCAGGAAGTGAAGGACGAAATGCGGCAGTCCGACGGCGCCCCCGAACTCAAGCAGGCACAGCGCCAGCGCGCGCACGACATATTGAGCGGGTCGGCGCGCAAGGCGGTGTCCGATGCGACCGTGGTCCTGACCAACCCGACCCATTTCTCGGTCGCGCTGCGCTATCGCCCCGGCGTCGATGCGGCGCCGGTCGTCGTCGCGCGCGGGCGCGGCGATGTCGCGCTCTCGATCCGCGAACTCGCGCGCACCGCGAATGTGCCGCTGCTCGAATATCCGGCGCTCACGCGCGCCATCTATTTCACCGCACGCGCCGGCCGTGTGATCCCCGAGGAATTGTTCGTCGCGGTCGCAACCGTGCTCGCCTTTGTCTTCCAGCTCGAACGCGCGGCAGCCAAAGGTACGGCGCCGCCCGCGGTCGATGTGCCGTCGTCGCATCGCTTCGATCCCGACGGCCGCCGCCAGGCTTAAACTTCTCGGCGGGCCGCCGTTAAGGGGTTCGAAGGATATTTTGCCATGGTCAGCTCAATCGCCAACAGCCTCGGCTTCGGGTCCGGACTCGACGTCAAACAACTTGTCACCGACCTGTCGAATGCGTCGCGCGACCCGAAGATTGCGCGCATGACCTCACTCACCCAGGCCAACCAGACGCGGATCAGCGCGCTGGCGCAGGCGCGGTCGAACCTCGACGGCTTCGCCGATTCGCTGGGCCAGATGGTCGCCGATGGCACCTTGCGCAGCACGCCGACCGTTTCCGACGAAAGCGTGCTGAGCGCCACCAGCCGTGCCGGACTGTCCGCCGACAGCTTCGCCGCCACCGTCGTGGTAAACCAGCTTGCGCGCGCGCAGACCAACTATTCGGGCATCGTCGCCGACCGCACCGCCGCGATCGGCACCGGCACGATGACGCTGACCGTCGGCGGGGTTGCCAAGACAATCACCGTCGGCGCGACGAACGACAGCCTCGACGGGCTGGCCAATGCGATCAATGCGAGCGGCGCCGGCGTCACCGCGTCGATCATCGCCGACGAGGGCGGCCACCGCCTGATCGTCAAAGGTCCGACGGGCGAAGTCGGCGCCTTCACCCTTGCCGCCGACGCCGGCGCCGCCCCGGGCTTGTCCGCCTTTTCCACCAGCGGCGGCATGACCGTGGGCCAGACCGCCGCGAACGCCGAATTCACCATCGACGGCGTGGCATTCAGCCGCGCGAACAACATCATCGACGATGTGATTCCGGGCATGTCGCTCACGCTGAAAAAGGCGGCGCCCGGACAGGGCGTCGACATCGGCGCGAGCCGCCCGCTCGACATGATCAAACAGACCGTCGGCGATTTTGTCTCGGTCTATAATCAGCTCAAGAAAAGCCTCGTCGCGGCCGCAAATTTTTCCGGCGCGACGACCTCGCTGCGCGAGCTCGAACGCGAATTGGGGAGCCTCGTGGGCAAGGTGCTTTCGAGCCACGGCAGCATCAACAAGCTGTCCGACATCGGCATTTCGACGACCAAGGATGGTCTGCTCTCGGTCGACAATGCCAAGCTCGACAAGGTGCTCGCCAGTGACGCGGGCGCGGTCGAGGCCTTGTTCAACCCGCGCCGCGATGCGACGCACACCGAATTGAGCGATCCTGGCATCGCTTTCGCGCTCGACGCAATCCGCGACAAGGCGATCGGGGTCAACGGCGTGATCGATCGCGTCTCGAAATCGCTCGACGCAAAAAAGGAAAGTCTCTCCGATCAGCTCGCGAAGATCGAGGAGCGCGAGAGCGCCTATAAAAAACGGCTCGAGAAACAATATGGAACGCTCGAAGCCCGGCTCGCGTCATTCAAGGCGACGCAGAGCTATCTGGAACAGCAAATCAAGCTCTGGTCGAACCAGGGTAACGACTAATAGCTAGGACTTGGGGATCGCCGCCGTGAACGCTACCGCCTCGACCGTCCGGGCGACCGGGCTTTATCGCCGATTGCAGCATGAAAGCCGCGCCGCCGCAGCCGATCCCGTCGAGCTGGTCACCATGCTCTACGACGAGCTGGAAACCGCCGTCGGCGTGCTGGGGGCGATGATCCGGCAGGGGCAGCGTGTATCGGCCACCGAGCCCGCGCACCGCGCCCGCGCGATCCTGATCGGCCTCGATGCAGGGCTCGACCGCGACAAGGGCGGCGATGTCGCAACGGCGCTGTCGCGCGTCTATCGCAGCATGCGCCGCAAGCTCGACGACGCCGTGGCCGCAAACAGCGCGGAGGGTCTCGCCGAACTGCTCGAGGGGATAATGACGATCAGCGCCGCCTGGCGCCAGCTTCGCTAACCTTTTTCCACTAATGGGGAACGGCACCGGCCCGCTCCCCTACCCAGCCTCCCATACAATATTATGTCGGGAGGCTGGGTAGGGGAGCGGGCCGGTGCCGCATCATGGGGAAACCCCGCTGGTTACCCGGCCGCCCATGGTGGGGACGGGCGGCCGGGCGGTTCGGGAGCGGACCAGAGCTCCCTTTTTTCAGCGGGTGCTGAAACTTGTCTAGCGGGCCGGGTCAGGCAGCCTGCTGGTGAACGCCATATTTGCGCATCTTTTCGATCAGCGTCGTGCGCTTCAGCGTCAGCAGGCGCGCCGCTTCCGAAATGATGCCGTCGGCGAGGTCGAGCGCAACGTAAATCTGTTCGAGCTCGATCGTTTCGATCTCGCGCTTGAGGTCGATCGGACGGCCCGGCGCCGGCGTCTTGGCATGCGATGTCGTGGAAGCAAAAGGCGCAGCAGCAAATTCTTCCGCGCTGGCCTGCACCGCGGCAGGGCTGCTGGGGACAGCCTGCCGCGGCGCAAGCGCTGCGGTGGGGTTCAAAAGCATGGCGACGTCATCGAAACCGAGCGTCTCGCCGCCATGAAGAACGCTGGCGCGTTCGACAAAATTGCGCAGTTCGCGGACATTGCCCGGCCACCGATGCTGCATGAGCAGCGTCATCGCCGCATCGTCGAAGCGGCATTTGGCGTCGGCGGGCATCTGGCGCTGGAAATGGCGGATGAGCGCGGGAATATCCTCGACGCGGTTGGCAAGGCTGGGGACCTGAAGCACAACCACGCCGAGCCGGAAGAACAGGTCTTCGCGGAATTTGCCATCGGCGATCGCGGCGCCGAGATCCTGGTGGGTGGCCGAAATGACGCGGACGTCGACGGCCTTCACGTCGCTGCTGCCGACACGGACGATCGTCCGCTCTTCGAGCACGCGAAGCAGTTTGACCTGCATGTCGAACCGCATGTCGCCGATTTCGTCGAGGAAGAGCGTCCCGCCCTCGCTCGCTTCGAAATGGCCGATGCGCCGGGCATGGGCGCCGGTAAAGCTGCCCTTTTCATGGCCGAAAAGTTCGGATTCGATGAGTTCGCCGGGGATCGCGCCGCAGTTGATCGCAGAGAACGCCTTGCCCGCACGGGCACCTTCGTCATGGATCGCACGGGCAACCAGTTCCTTGCCCGATCCCGACGGACCGCACAGCATGACCGAAGCATTCGATCGCGCCACGCGGCGGATCATCTCACGCAGCCGGCAGGTCGCCTCGCTCGTGCCAATGATCAGCGCTTCGAGCGCTGGGTTTTCAGTTTGCCCCAGTGTCATTTCAGTCTCCACCGCACCGCCCGCTCGGTGCCCCCTTCGATGGATTCAGGGAATTGACGAAATTGGTAAACGAAAGCCTATCAACGGCCAGCTAACTCATTCAAAATAAAGTGATATTACCATAATGGCTGTATTGGGCACGCAATCGCGTTAACTGTTTCCGATATGCTGCCAAAATGGCACTAATTATCGCCGCCCGTTCGCCAGCCGAGCGTGATCGAGATGCGGCGATTGCGCGGATCGAATCGGTCCGAGGGGACATAGGGCTCGCGATCGGCGACCCCTTCGATTCGCGAAAAGCGATCGGAGGCGATACCGCGAAACTCCAGATAGTGCCGCGTGACCTCCGCGCGATCGACCGACAGGCGCCAGTTGTTCGTGCCCGACTTCGCCGACCAGGGCGCCGCGTCGGTGTGACCGCGAACCATCACCTGGTTCGATACGTCCGCTATGGACTTCGCAACCTCGCCGAACAGCCGCGCGCCATCGGGGGTCAGCTGGCTGGTGCCGATCACGAACATCGAAAAATCGGCGTCGTCCACAACGTCGATGCGCAGTCCCTCGATCGTTTCGGTAAAGCGCAGATTGGGCGCGAGACGCCGAAGGTCGCCCTTGCTCTGCAATTGCTGCATCAGCGTCTGGGCGAGCCGCTGGAACTTCTGCTTGTCGCTCGCACGCTCGCGACCCGATGCTTCGCGTGGCCCTCCCTTGGCATCGCGCGGAATCGTCATCGCGCGCGACCCCGTTTGCCCCGGGCCATGCGGATATTTGTCGACGGACACCAGCGAGTCGCCGCCGAACAGTCCGGTCGACCCCGCACTGTCGGTTTTGGTCTGGACGATCGTCGGCGCGAAATAATCGGCGAGGGCCTTGCGCTGTTTCTCGTTCGTCGCACCGAGCAGCCACATCAAAAGAAAGAAGGCCATCATCGCGGTGACGAAGTCGGCATAAGCGACCTTCCACGCGCCGCCATGATGCCCGGCATGGGGTGCGGCGATGATCTTCTTGACGATGATCGGCCGCGGCATGTTGGGACGCGCGGCCATCAGCGACCCCGCATGCCATCAAAGACTTCGGCGAAGCTTGGCTGGTTATGATGATCGACGCCCGACCGCGCTGCCTCGATCACCAGCGGCTGCGGGTGGCCATGGAGCGAGGCGATGATCAGCTGCTTCACCGTATGATAGATGGCGTTGTCGCTTTCGATCACCGTCTTGGCGCGCGTCGCAAAAGGACCGACGAGACCATAAGCGAGCAGCACGCCAAGGAAGGTGCCGACGAGCGCCGAGCCGATCATTCCGCCGAGGATCGCCGGCGGCTTGTCGATCGACCCCATCGTCTTCACGACGCCGAGCACCGCGGCGACGATGCCGAGCGCCGGCAGCGCATCGGCCAGGCTCTGCAGGCCTTCGGCGGGTTTCATCGAATGATGGCTGTGGCTCTTCAGCGCATTGTCCATCACCTCTTCGACCGCATGCGGATCGAGCGTGCCCGACGACACGACGACAAGCCGCAGCGTATCGCAGATCAGGTGAACGAGCGTGTCGTCCTTCAAAAGCTTGGGATATTGCTGAAAGATCGCCGAGTTTTTCGGATCCTCGATATGCGGCTCGACGGCGACGGGGCCCTCGGTGCGCATCATCTTCATCAGCGTCGAGACGAGCAGGATGCAGTCTAGATAGTCCTGCTTCTTATATTTCGGTCCCTTGAACACCTTGCCGAGCCCGCCGCCGAGCGCCTTCAGATCGGCGCCCGAATTGCCGATGATCAGCGAGCCGATCGCGGCGCCGCCGATGATGAGCATCTCGTGCGGCAGCGCGTGCATGACAGGCCCCAGATTGCCCCCGGTCAGCGCGAAGCCCCCGAAAACCAGCAGGATCAGTACGACAATGCCGACAACGGGAAACATGTGCGAGCAACTCCATTCGGGACCCGGCTGTCGAGGCCGGCCCCCGCAAATTCAGGGACGTCTTGATGATTAACGGCAGCGGCGCCGGAAAATTGAGAGAAAAATTGACGGCCGTCAGTTCAAAATATCGAACAAGGTCTGTCGGTTGATCTTCGCAAAGGCTGCCTGTGCCGCCTGCAACGTCAGATCCTGGGCGTTCAGTTGCGCGATCGCCACGTCAAGGTCGGTGTCCTCGACCGATGACCGCTCGTCCTTGAGCGTGATCCCGCGCGCGGCGAGCCCGTCGCCGATGCGGTCGAGCCGCCCGCCCGACAGGCCGATTTCGGCATGTTTGTCTGCGACATGGCTGATCGCCGTGCCGAGCGCCGTGATCGCTGTGCCCATCCCCGCCTTGTCGCCTGCCGCGACCGCTGCCGCGGCGTCGCGAATACCCGTCGACAGGCTGTTCCCGCCGATGACGAAAACATCGGCCGCCGACGGAACCGGCGCGAAGCTGACATCCGAATCGAAGCGCATCACCCGTGCGGTTCCGGCGGCAAAAACGGGTTCGCCGTTCGAATCGCGCGTCGCGGCAAGCGCGTCGAGTTCGTCGGCGATCGTGCCGAGTTCGGCAGCGATCGTCGCGCGATCGGCGGGGTTCGCCGTATCACTTGCCGCAGCAAGGGTCAGCTCGCGCGCGCGCGTCATCAGATTGCTCACCGACTTCATCACGCCATCGGCCTGCGATACGAGCGCGGTGGCCGAATTGATGTTCGACGACCAGGCCGCCATGCTCGCCTGCGTCGTGCCGATCGTCGCGATGCGCCGCGCCGCGACGGGATCGTCGGACATGCGCAGCAGCTTCTTGCCGCCCGAAATTTGGATCTGCGTCCGCTCGAGCGCATCGGCGAGTTTCTGTTGGCGCGCGATTTCACGCGTCATCCGGTTGCCCACGGCGTTGATCATGATCCTGGCCCTTCCTTAGAGCGAGCTGAGCAAAGTTTGCATGGTTTCGCGCGCGACCTGGATCGTGCGCGCGGCGGCCCCATAGGCCTGCTGGAACCGTAGCAATTCCGCGGCTTCGGTGTCGAGATCGACCTGGCTGACGCCGTCGCGTGCCGCCGCCGAGGCATCGGCGCGCGTCGCCGCGGCGGCATCCTGCGCCCGTGCCGACGACACCGCCTGCGCCTGTGTCGCCAGATGGCCCGACCAGCGGGCTTCGGGATCATTCGCCCCGCGCATCGCACCGAGCGTCAGCATATTGCCGTTGCTGCCCGACGCATCGGCCGCCGCCACCTGATCGGGGGTCAGCGGGGCGGCGGTCAGCGTGGCCGCGCTCGTCCCGGTGAACAAGGCTTGCCCCGGATTGCCATTGGCGTCGGTGCCCGCCTGATGCGCCGCGTTGAGTTGGCTCGCGAACTGCGTCGCCATCGTGTCGAGCGATGCGCGCTGGTCGGCGACATGGTTTCCGCCTTCAGCGAGCCCGGCGAGCGAGCCGGTCGAAATGGCCAGCGGCGAACCGCCGACGCTGTACGACAGGCGCCCGTCGGGTGCCGCGGTGACCGAAATCGGATTCACGACGCCGCCGCCGACGAGCAGGTCGCCCGATCCGGAAGCGCGCAGCGTCACCGCGCCATTATTGTCGAAGGTCGCATCGACGCCGGCTTGCGACGACAATTTGTCGAGTATCCGGTCGCGCTCGTCGAGCAGGCTCGCCTCGTTGGTCGAGCCCGGCCGCGCCTTGCGCAAGCCGATGTTGATCTGTTCGAGCGCGCTCAGGTCCGCGTTGAACTGGTCGACCTCGCTTGCGGCCGCGCCCTCGATCCCCTCGCCCATCTTGTCGAGCTGAGTCGCGGCGATGCGAAAACCCGATGCGATATCGTCGGCCGCCTGCAGGAACTGCGCGCGCAGCGTGCGGTTCGTCGGGTCGGAGGTCAGCTGGTCGGCGGTGGTATAAAGCTTTGTCAGGCCCGTCTTGATGCCATTGGTTTCGTCGCTGAGCGCGCCTTCGGTCTTGTCGAGCCAGCTCAGCTTCGTGGCCGATCGTTCGGCATCGCCCGAGGTGATGCGCGAATCCTCGATCAGCCAACCGTCGACCGAGCGGTCGATACCGCGAATGTCGACGCCGCCGGGGTTCGTATTGCCGCGATAGAAGATCGAATTGCCGCCGCCGACGGCTTCCATCATTTCGAGCCGACGCCGCGCATATCCGGGGGTCTGGGCGTTGGCGATATTGTCGCCGATCGTCGAGAGCGCACGCGAATAGGCCTTGAGCCCGCTATAGCCGATACCGAGCAGATCGCTCATTGCACGCCTCCCCCAGAGCGACCGGCGTGCCCGCCAAGCTGGCCGCGAAACTGCCGCTCGACCATGTCGGCGATCCCGAACTGGCGCATCGCGGCAAGGCTGTCGGCGGTACGCGCGTCAGCCATTTCGCGAAAATTGTCGGTCGCGCTCGATCCGAGAATATCGTCGCCAAGCTTGGCCTGCCGCATCGACGCCATCAGCTGGCGCAGGATCACCGCTTCGAAGGCCTCGGCCGCCTTGCGGAGGCCGCCGTCACCGCCGCCAGCCGCGGCAGGGGTCGGGGTAGCGCGGACAGAAGAGATAGGGCTTGTCATATGATCACCAGTTCCGCAGTGAGCGCGCCGGCCTGGCTCAGCGCCTCGAGGATGGCGACGAGGTCGCCCGGAGGAACGCCCATGCGATTGATCGCATCGACGAGTTCGGAAAGCGAGGCGGTGGGCCGCACCAGCATCACGGGACGATAATCCTGTTCGACGCTGATTTCGCTCGATGGTTCGATCGCGGTCTCGCCGCGGCTGAACGGCGCGGGCTGCACGACCATCGGCGATTCCTTGATCGACACGGTGAGCTTGCCCTGCGTCACGGCGGCGGTGCCGACGCGGACCGCGCCGTTGATGACGACGGTCCCCGTGCGGGCGTTGACGATAACCTTGGCGGGCGGCTCGGTGCGCTGAACGCCGAGATTCTCGATCTGCGAGATCAGCCGCATGCGCTCGTCGCCATTGCCGCCGGTGCGGATCGCGATGCTGGCGCCGTCGATCATCGACGCGCTGCCGGGCAGCGCCGCGTTGATGGCGTCGGTGACGCGCTTCGCATTGGTGGCGTCGAACTGGTGGAGATTGAAGGTCAGATAGCTGGTTGTGGCAAAGCCGGTGTCGACCGCGCGCTCGACCGTCGCGCCGCCCGCGATCCGGCCGCTCGACGGCACATTGACCGTCAGTTTCGATCCGTCGGCAGCATCGACGCCAAGCCCGCCGATAACAAGATTGCCCTGCACCATCGCATAAATCTGTCCGTCAGCGCCATAAAGCGGCGCGAGCACGAGCGTGCCGCCGCGCAGGCTTTTGGACTTGCCGATCGCCGACACGGTGACATCGAGCCGCTGGCCGGGCTTGGCAAAGGGCGGCAATTCGGCGGTGATCATCACCGCCGCCGCATTTTTCAGCGCCGGGTTGACACCGGGCGGCAAGGTCAGGCCAAAGCGCGACACGGCGCCCTTCATGCCCAGCGTCGAATAGTCGAGGCTGTCGTCGCCGGTGCCCGCGAGACCGACGACGATTCCGTAGCCGGTGAGCTGGTTGGCGCGCAGGCCCTGGAACTGGCCCATGTCCTTGATCCGCTCGGCCTGCGCGGGCGCCGCAAAGGCGAAGCTCGCGAGCAGGAGCGCAAAAAGGGTGAACAGGGTCGGACGCTGGGTCACTTGAAATTCCTCTGTTAGAACGGGCTGATGATCGAGAAGAAGCGCTGCAACCAGCCTTGCTGGCTCGCGCGGGCGATCTCGCCCTTGCCGACGTAGCGGATGTTCGCGTTAGCGACGCGGGTCGACAGGATACGGTTTTCGGGGCTGATATCGATCGGACGAACAATGCCCGAAATCTGGACGCGCTCGTCGCCGCGGTTCAGCGTCAACAGCTTCTCGCCCTTCACCAGCATCGTCCCGTTCGGATAGACTGCGGCGACGGTCACGCTGACCTCGCCCGACAGCGCGTTCGATTGCGACGCGTCGCCCTTGCCCTTGAACGCCTGGCCGCCGCCCATCGCGATGTCGCTGGGGTTGAACAGCGACAGCGGGCCGGTGGTCGGCGGCGTCAGGCCGATATCGCCGTCGCGCTGCGTGCCCGCGGCATTGCTCTTCGTCGCCGCAGTGCGCTCGACGAGCTGGATCGTGATGATATCGCCGACCTGCCCCGCGCGCCCACCCGACGTAAGCGCCACATAGCTGCCCTGAAAGATCGAGCCGTTCGCCGGCGGCGGCGGCAGCGGCAGCGGCATCGAGACCGTGAAGGCGTCGGGCGCCACCTTGTCCTTCGCGTGCGCCGCAACGGGCGCGAGCGCGAAGGCGAGGATCGCCAGACCGGGCATCGCCGGTTTAGAGCGTCTGCGAGGCATTTTTCATCATTTCGTCGGTGGCCGAGATCATCTTCGAATTGACCTCATAGGCGCGCTGCGTCTCGATCATGTCGACGAGTTCCTCGACCACATTGACGTTCGACCCTTCGAGCATCCCGCCGCGCAAACTGCCGCGCCCCTCTTCGCCCGCACCGCCGACCAGCGGCGCGCCCGAGGCCTGGGTTTCGACGAGCATATTGCCGCCGATCGCCTGCAAGCCCGCCGGATTGGCAAAGCGCGCGATCTCGATCCGCCCGAGTTCGAGCGCGGTGCCGTCGGCGCCGGTCGCCGAAACGGTGCCGTCGAGCCCGATCGTCACATTGCTGGCATCTTCGGGAATCTGGATCGCCGGGGTCATCGGCTTGCCGTCCGAGGTCACGATCGTGCCGTCGGGCGAGCGGCCGAAATTGCCCGCGCGGGTATAACCGGTACGCCCGTCGGGCATTTCGATCTGGAAATAGCCGGCGCCGTCGATCGCGACGTCGAGCCCGTTGCCCGTCGTCTGGAACGTCCCCTGCGTATCCATGCGCGCGGTGCCGTTAAGCGCGACACCGGTGCCCAGGTTGAGGCCGGTCGCATAGCGGTTTTCCGCCGTCGACGGCGCGCCGGGCGCAGTCATCAATTGATAGCTCAACGTCTCGAAGCTCGCGCGGTCGCGCTTGAAGCCCGTGGTGTTGACGTTGGCGAGGTTGTTGGCGATCACCTGCATCCGGAAGCCCTGGGCATCCAGACCGGTCCGCGCGACGTGCAAGGCACCGATACTCATTTCATAATCTCCTTAACGGGGAAGCTGCATCAGATTCGCGGTCGCGCTGTCCATGTCGCGCACGTCGCTGATCATCTTCAATTGGGTGTCCCAGCTGCGGCTCGCCTCGATCATCTCGACGAGCGCGCTGGTCGCGCTGACGTTCGATCCTTCGATCGAGCGGGTAAGCAGCCGCGCTTCGGGATCGTCGGGCAGGATGCCGCCGCCCTTGACGCGGAACAGGCCGTCGAGCCCCTTGGCGATGTCCGACCCCGTCGGGGTCGCCAGCCGCAGCCGGTCGACTTCCTGCGGGTTTTCAGGATCGCCGCCCTGCGGCACGATCCACACGCGGCCTTCCTGATCGATCGTGATCGCGTCGGCGGGCGGGATCGTCACCGGCCCCTGGCCGCCCTGAACGGGATTGCCGTCGCCGGTGGTAAGCAACCCGCTCGGCGAAATCTGAAGATCGCCGCGCCGGGTGTAGGCCTCTTCGCCATTCTCCGCCTGGACCACGAGCAGCGCATCACCCTGCATCGCGATGTCGAGGTCGCGGCCCGTCTGAGTGACGGTGCCCGCCCTCATGTCGGCACCAAGCACTTCTTCGGACGACATGGCACGCGCATCGAGGCCGCTGCCGTCGAGCCACAACGCCTGCGCGCTCGCCATGTCGGCGCGGAAGCCCGGCGTCTGGGCGTTCGCCAGATTGTTGGCGATCGCCGTCTGCCGGGACATGCTGCCCCGCATCGCGGCGAGGCTGGTGTAGATAAGGCGGTCCATCGATAGTCTCCCGGCAGGCGGCGGTCAGCGGTGCGTCAGCGCATGCCGATGATCGTCTGGGTCAGCTGCGAAGCACCCTCGATCGCCTTGGCATTCGCCTGGAAATTGCGCTGCGCCGACATCAGCATCACCAGTTCCTCGGTGATATCGACGTTCGAGCGTTCGAGCGCGCCCGAACGGACCGCGCCCATCGGGCCGTTGGTCGCGGCGTCGATCGTCGGCGGGCCGCTTTCGCCCGTCGACTGCCAATGGGCATCGCCGGTCGGGCGCAGGCCGGACATCGTCGGGAAGGTCGCCATTGCGACCTTGCCGAGCTTCTGGTCTTCACCGTTCGCAAAGGTCGCGGTGACGAGACCGTCGAGGCCGATCGTGACGTTAACCAGCTTGGAAGTGGGATCGGTCGGCGCACCGGTGGGCAGGCGCATATCGAATGCGCCGGCAAGCGTGTTGTCGGTCACATTTCCGTTCGCGTCGATCGGTAGCAGCTGCAGCTTCGCGCCCGTCGAATCGATGACATAATTGTCGGGGGTCGGTTCGAACGAGCCGTTGCGCGTATATGTCACCTGCTCGCGCGGCGGCTCGCCCTTCACGATGAACATGCCTTCGCCGACGATCGCGAGGTCGAGCGTCTTTTCGCTCGCCTCATACGAGCCTTGCGTGAACTGCTGGGTGATGCCGTTGAGGCGCGTGCCCTGGCCCGCGATCATCTTTGTCGACTGCGTCGGCGAGGATGCGAAGATATCGCCGAACTGCGCCTTGCTGCGCTTGAAGCCGATCGCGCCGGCGTTGGCGATGTTGTTCGAGATGACCGACATGTCGGTCTGCGCGCCCTTGAGGCCCGAGAGCGAAGTATAGAATGACATGAACTTATCCTTCCTGCGTGGTGGGGATCGAAGGCTGCGAAGCCTTGATGTCTTTGAGCAGCTGGGTCTGCGCCGTGAGCTGTTCCGAAATCTGCGCGAGCACCGTATTCGTCTCGCTGATCCCGGCGAGGCTCGAGAATTGCGCCATCTGCGCAACCATCTGCTGGTTATCGACCGGGTTGAACGGGTCCTGCTGCGACAGCTGGGCGGTCATCAGGCGCATGAAATCGCTCTGATCCATCTGCTTGCCGCCCTTGGGCTGGAACACCGGCGGATTGTTGTTGGTGATGCTGTTGACGCTCATTTTACTGTCCCATCCTGAGGGTTTCGTTGATCAGGCCCTTGGCGGTTTCGAGGACCTGGACGTTGTTTTGATACTGGCGCGCGGTCTCGACCATCTCGACCAGCTCGGCGGCGCTATCGACTGCGGCTTCCCAGACATTGCCGTCGGCATCGGCGAGCGGATTCGATGGATCATGGCGTTTCGACGGTGCCATTTTTGAGGTCGTGACCTGATCGATCTGCACCGTTGCGCGGCCATGATCATCCATCACGGTACGAAACACGGGCTTCAGCGAACGGAAGGCACCCGCCTCGCTGCCCGCGACCGTGCCGGCATTGGCGAGGTTCGACGCGGTGGTGTTGAGGCGCACGAGCTGCGCCGACATGGCGCGGCCGCTGATGTCGAAGACGGAGAAATTGCCGTTCATCGTCATTCGCCCTTGATCGCGCGGGTCAGCGTGTTGATGCGGCCGCTGAGGAACGACAGGCTGGAGCGATAGGCGAGCGCGTTTTCGGCATAGGCGGTCTGTTCGGTCGCCATTTCGACCGTGTTGCCATCGAGCGACGCCTGAACCGGGACGCGATACGAAATCGCGCCCTCCATGGCATGGGCGGTCGAGCCCCCCTGCTGCGCGAGGTCGAGCGCCTTGGCGAAATCGATATCGCGCGCCTTGTAGCCCGGCGTCGCGGAATTCGCGATGTTCGACGCGAGCATCATCATGCGCTGGCTGCGCAGCTGGAGCGCCGTCGCGTGCAGGCCAAAGAGTTTCTCGGATGCCATCATCACTTCCTTCGCTTGCCGCCATCCGGCGGCGGGGCCTTTCGCCGGGTCCGGACCGGATCGGCCTCGGACGCGCGGAAAACACCAAGGCATGATGCAATGGCCGTGCCAAACGGCAATTACTATTGTTTTTCAGATCTTTAACGGATCTCCACAATTGCCCCGCACAAGCCTCGTCAAAAAACTGACGACCTCGGACGCAGCCCCGTAAAATCGCGCGCTAAACCGCGACTGGCACGCTTCCTGCAGATTATCAGGCGACCATGATGGACCAGAGGAGATCGACCTTGTCCCGCAACATTCTCACACGCCTTGCCGCAGGCGCCGTCGCCATTTGTCTCGCCGCCCCGATCGCGGAGAAGGCAGAAGCGCAGCAGGGCAACCAGGACTGGCAGGCCATCGACGTGCTGACCGACATGGTCGCCAATGCGATGGGCCGGAGCGCCACGCCGATCGACCGCCGCATCAAGCTCGCCCGCTGCCCCGAACAGGCATCGGTCACCGCACTCGACGCCCAGACGCTCGCGGTCCGCTGCGCCTCGCTCGGCTGGCGCCTGCGTGTGCCGATGACCGGCCCCGCCGATGCCTCGCCCATCGCGGCCAGCTTAGCCCGCCCTGCGGCAAGCGCGCCCGTCATTCGCCGCGGCGACAATGTCCGCGTGTCGATCGAGACCCAAAGCTATTCGATCAGCTATGCCGCCGTCGCGACGCAGGACGGCCGTGTTGGCGAAACGATCGCGCTACGTGGTGCCGACGCCAAATCGACCCTCAGCGCCACCGTCACCGGAGCCGGCCGGGCAATTCTGCAACACTGAAAACATCTCACTACCCACCCACTCGGTCCGGGCTGTCGGCTTTCCGACGGCCCGGGCCTTTTCTTTTGTCTTTTTTGCGATGAGCCGCCTTAATCGCTCGAAACCGCGTCCGTTAAAGCCTTCGTGAACCGCGTCGTCACTTTTCTGACGGCATCGGATGGAGGCTTTTATGTCGGGTGACAGCAAGATCGGACCAGTCGGCGGCATCGTCCGTGCCGGCCCGCTGCGCAAGGTCGCCAGCGAAGCGGCGACCGCGATGCGTACCCCGGCGCAGCTCCAGCCGGCGCAGGACAATTTGCCGACCGCCCGCCTGACCCGCCTCGCGGTTAGCCTCGCCGATCAGGCGCCGCCGGTCGATATCGCCCGCGTCGCGGCGCTGCGCACCGCGATCGCCAATGGCAGCTATAGCGTCCACCCCGCGATCATCGCGAGCGCGATGCTCGATTTCCACGGCGGGGCCGAATGATGCAGGCGCAGATGGAAGAAATTGAATCGCGGCTTCAAACATTGGTCGGCGCGCTCGACGGGCACGACGCTGGCGCAATCATCGCCGCCACCGAGGATCTCGCGACCGCCGTCATCCTCTTTCGCGGTGCGAACATCCCCGCGGGTAGCGAACATCGCGCCCGCGCGCTGATCGGCAAGACGCTCGGCCAGCTCGAGGCCGCTGCGATGCGCGTCAATATCCTGAAGAACTGGACGCGTCAGAGGATTGACAAGAGCCACGAAATCCGTGGCACGCGCCCGCGCGGAGCGGCTTTAAGCTACTGATAACCGTATAATTCTGGGCCACTTCCGCGAAATGGCACGATGATTGCTTTTGGTCTGCTGAACAAGCGGAACCAAATCTATGAACGCGATCAACAATCCCCAGGGTTCGACCCGCATCGCCGCTCCCGTGATGGACGCGGTGCAGAATGCGTCGGCGCGCTCGGGAATCGACTTCGACTATCTGGTCGATGTCGCGCGCGTCGAAAGCGGCTATAATCCCACCGCGAAGGCGCAGACCTCGTCGGCCCGCGGTCTCTATCAATTCACCAAGCAGACCTGGCTGGCGACGCTCGACCGCCACGGCGCGAACCACGGCCTCGCCTGGGCCGCCGATGCGATCGGCCGCGACGCGTCGGGGCGGCTGACGATCGCCGATCCCGTGCTCCGCCAGCAGATCCTTGACCTGCGCGACGACCCTGCGGCCTCATCGAACATGGCCGCCGCGCTGACCGGCGACAATCGCGACTATATCGAAAGCCGCATCGGCCGCAGCGCCGAGCCGGTCGACCTCTATCTCGCGCATTTTCTGGGGTCGGGCGGCGCCGCCAAATTCCTGACGGCGCTCGAAACCAATCCCGACCAGCCCGGCGCGTCCATGATGCCCGAGGCGGCAGCCGCGAACCGGTCGGTCTTTTACGCCCCCGACGGCAGCATGCGCAGTCTCTCCGAGATACGAGAACGCTTTCGCGTGAAGCTCGAAGCCGGCGGCAAGATCGAGAATATGAAGCCCTTCGCCCCCTCGGGCTGGCACGCGCAGGTGAGCAGTTCGGCGGGCATCGGCGGCGGACGTCCGCCGCTCCAGATGATGGATATCCAACCTATGCCGCAAAAACTCTCGATGGGCTTT
This sequence comes from uncultured Sphingopyxis sp., assembly GCA_964426485.1. GTDB lineage: Bacteria > Pseudomonadota > Alphaproteobacteria > Sphingomonadales > Sphingomonadaceae > Sphingopyxis. The sequence goes on from CAYRQX010000005.1 coordinate 66,693, forward strand.
GCCGCCGATGCCTATAGGCGGCTTGCCTCGCTTTCGGGAGGCGCGGCATGACCGGCGCCGACGTCAATCTTGGCAACATCGGCCGCATGGCCGGCGCCGCAGTGCTGCCCGTCGGGATGCTGATCCTCGTCGGCTTGATGGTGATCCCGGTTTCGCCACTGATCCTCGACATCAGTTTCGTCGCCAATATCATGATCAGCCTCGCGATCCTGATGGTCGCGCTGTCCGCGGCAAAGCCGCTCGATTTCTCGTCCTTCCCGACAGTGTTGCTGCTCGCCACGCTGTTCCGCCTCGCGCTCAACGTCGCCTCGACGCGCGTCGTGCTCGTTCACGGGCACGAAGGCACTGCGGCAGCGGGGCATGTCATCGAAGCCTTCGGCGAAGTGCTGATCGGCGGCGATTATGTCGTCGGCCTGTTCGTCTTTTTCGTCCTGATGATCATCAACATGGTCGTGATCACCAAGGGTGCGGGGCGCGTGTCCGAAGTGTCGGCACGTTTCACGCTCGACGCCTTGCCGGGCAAGCAGATGGCGATCGACGCCGACCTCAACGCCGGGCTGCTCAGCCCCGAAGAAGCCAAGGCACGCCGGGTCGAAGTCGCGACCGAAGCCGATTTCTATGGCTCGATGGACGGTGCCTCCAAATTCGTGAAGGGCGACGCGATTGCCGGCCTGTTGATCCTGTTCGTCAATATCGTCGGCGGCCTGATCCTCGGCATTTTCAGCCACGGCCTCAGCTTTTCGGAAGCCGGCAGCAATTATGTCACGCTCGCGATCGGCGACGCGCTGGTGGCGCAGATCCCCGCGCTGCTACTCTCGATCGCCGCCGCCGCGATCGTCACGCGTGTCGCCTCGCCTTTCGACCTCAGCGGCCAGATCAGCAGCCAGTTTGCGGCGCCTTCGGTCTGGATGGCGGTCGGCGGCATCCTCTTCATCCTGGGACTCGTGCCCTCGATGCCGCAGATGCTGATCCTGCCCGCCGCTGCGCTCTCCTTCGCCATGGGCTGGCAGCTGCGCCGCAGCGCCGCCGCAGTCGCCGACCTGCCCGAACCCGCCGCTCCCGCGCCCGACCCGTCGCTGATCGAATGGGCCGACGTCAGCGACGCGAGCGCGTGTCAGCTCGAGATCGGCTATGCGCTCGTCACCCTCGTCGACGAACGCAAGGGCTCGCCGCTGATGACCCGCATCACGGGCATCCGCCGCCAGCTATCGAAGGAACTCGGCTTCGTCATACCGCCGGTGAAGGTCAGCGACGACCTCTCGCTGCCCGGCAACGTCTATCGCATCTCGGTTGCCGGGGTGATCGTCGGCGAGGACGAGGTCTTCCCCAACGAAATGCTTGCACTCGATTCGGGCGACCTCGTCACCAAGGTCGTCGGCCGCCCCTGCAAGGACCCGACCTTCGGCCTTGATGCGCTGTGGATTCCGAAGGCGATGCAGAATGACGCGATCGCCGCGGGCTATACCGTCGTCGACCCGGCGACCGTCGTCGCGACGCACCTCAACAACAGCATCGTCGGCGCCGCCGCCGAATTGTTCGGCATCGACGATGCGCAGGCGCTGATCGACAATCTCAAGATCCATTATCCGCAGCTCGCGCAGAATCTGAGCCCGCAGGGCTATTCGCTGCCCCGCGTCGCGAGCCTCTGCAAATCCTTGCTCATCGAGCGGGTGCCGCTGCGCGATTTCCGCAAGATCGCCGAGGCGATGGTGGCGCTGTCGCCGCAGCAGCTTGGCGAAATCGACCTGATCGAAGCGGTCCGCCAGCGCATCGGCGCGCTGATCGTCCAGACGATCGTGCCGAGCCGGATGCCGCTGCCCGTCGTCACCTTCAGCCCCGAGGTCGAAGTGCTGCTCAACCAGGCGGTGCGCGCCAATCCCGCCGCCGAATGGCCGTTCGAGCACGGCATGGCGATGACGATCATCGAACAGGTCGGCCAGGCGGTCGAACCGCTGCTTTTGCAAACGCGCAGCTTCGCGCTCGTCGCCTCGCCGATCTGCCGCTCCGCCCTTTCGCGTCTCGTGCGCGCCACTTTCCCCGACGTCGCCGTCATCTCCTACCTCGAGATTCCGGCGACCAAGCAGACCGAAATCGTCGCGACGATCGGCGCCGAAGTGCCCCGCCTCGCGTCCGGGCCCGAAGCCCATATGGAGGACCAATCGCATGAGAATTGAGCCCGCCGAGCAATTTGCCGGAACCGCCGGCCGCGCGCCGCGCGCACGCGGCTACGGTGAAAGCGTCGAGGCGCTGGTCGAGGAATATTCACCGCTGGTTCGCAAGATCGCATGGCAGGTGTTTTCGCGCGTGTCGCGGACGAGCGAGCTCGACGACCTGATCCAGACCGGGCTGATCGCGCTGATCGAGGCGAGCCGCAATTATGAGGAGCGCGGTTTCGCCTTTGCTACCTATGCAACGACGCGCATCCGCGGCGCGATGATCGACCAGCTCCGCCGCGAGGCCGATGTCGGCCGCTCGGCGATGGTCGCCGCGAAGCGCATCCACGCGATGCGCGCGGCGCTCGAACAGCAGTTGATGCGCGCGCCGACGACGGCCGAAATGGCCGTCGCGTTCGACATGTCGGCGGAGGATTATTTCGCGCTCGAACGCAATGCGACGCATGGCCGCTCGACCTCGCTCGACGAGCTTACCGACATCGGCGCCTTCCTCGCGGCCGACGACGATGCGGGCGCCGACGAGCGGTGCGAACAGGAGGATATGATGGGGGCGCTGCGCCAATGCGTCGGCCGCCTGTCGCAGCGCGAACAGATGGTGCTCCAGCTTTATTTCTTTGAAGAACTCAACCTGCACGAAATCGGGCTGACACTCGACGTCAGCGCCGCACGCATCTGCCAGATCAAGCGCGAGGCGATGATCAAGGTCGACCGCATGATGAAGGAAATGACCGAATAGGGGTGCCGGGTGCGGCACGCGCGACCAGTCGGCCGGCACCCGGCAGGGGGGCTAGGCTGCCAGCGTCTGCCCGTTCTGCCAGGCGGCGCCGATCTTTTCAAAATAGCTGGCCATGCGTTCGGTCCCGACGTCGGTCAGCCGGACGATCGTCCGCCGCCGGTCGCGCTCGTCGATCGAGCGGTGCAACAGCCCGAGCCGTTCGAGCGCGGCGATCATGCGCAGCCCCGACGACAGCGGCACGCCCGCGCCGGTGGCGAGATCGCTGGCGCTGAGAACGCGGCCGTGCGCGCCCGCGAGCATGAGGTCGAGCATCATGTCCCAGATCGGACCCGACATTTCGGCGCTGCCGAAATGGCTGCGGCGGATGCGCCGGATCTGGATGCTGACCGACAATTGCTCGATCAGCGCCGCGTTCGATGGCGCATCGGCGCGAGCCGTATCGATCGAGCGGACGGACGCGCCCGGCGATTCCTCGCCGCGACTCGCCAGCAGCTCGTGGATCTGGTCGACCCGTGATTTCAGCTCTGCAATTTCTTGATGCGAAAATTGCTGCATGTGACGATGCCCCTGGGGAGCCACATATCAGGCCGTAACGTCACTCCGCCGGCTGGACGAACCCGATGCATAGATGATCAGCAACAGGATCGGGTACGATATATACACTGAGAGCAGCGAATAGGGTCGCGCCAATATCTCCGAAAACATGAACTTCTGGATATGGCCGAAAATGGCGATCAATTGCCATCCGGTGATCCAGTAGGGCCAGAAACTCTGCGTGCGCATGGCAATAAACCAGAAGCTCAGCAGAACCAGCATGTCGATAAGGAAGATATTCAGTTCGATATCGGTCCAGGTCGGAAAAGGTGTCAGGACACTGGTGAGGACCGAGGCGATCAATGCCGTATAGGCTGCCCAGCGCTCCAATGGTCCGCCGCGTCGAATCGCGACGGCCACGGTGATGAGCAGCACGGCATAATAAATCGCCACGGACCACATTGTGGCATTCAACCTTTCTTGCGGATCAACCGGCCTTCGCGAACGCAGCGGCGTCGCCCGCCGAGCGGTCGTTGCTGCCTTCGTCGACCAGCTTTGCAGCGGCCGGCTTCACACCCGCACCGAACATGCGCGTGCCAAGGCCAACTTCCTTCTGCGTCACCGTCAGCGCCAGATGCGCGTCGGTCAAGAGCTGGCGAACTTCACCCGCGGCGGCAAGCGCATGCGCGACCTTTGACATCGCTTCCTGGCCGACGATCGCCGACATGTTGGTTTCGCGGCGCGCGGTGGGCAGCGTCGCGGCAAGCTGGGCGATGCGGATCATCGCTTCGTCGATGGCGTCTTCGGCCAGGTGCAGGTCGGAAGCGATCTTCTTCGCCGCAGAAACTCGTTGATTCAGCATTTTCTTTTTCCTTGAAAAAGAATGCTACCGGTTCCCCCCCGCAGCATTCGTTCGAACATCAGGTCAGAACACGACCGAGTCCGACAAGGATCGAATAGAGGGCGGAGAAGGCCAAGATCGTCGCGAAAGCGATCAAAATCGGCCAGATAATCCTTTCCATCAACCCATGCCGGTTGGCCGGCTGGGACGCGGTAGGAAATGGCGAACCTATATCGAAAAATCGCCGAAACGAACTGCGCCCCGGCTCGGCATCGGCGGGCGGCGTAACGTCGCCTAGGTCGATCAATTGATATGTCAAAGGCTGATAAGGGGTAACATGGTCGAAGACACCGTTAATCGCAAGAATGCGCGCAGCTTCTATTCTGTTGGAAACATTAAGTTTTTTTAACACGCGCCGCACGCGTTCGTCGACGGTGTGCGGCGAGACGTTCATCAGACGCGCGATCTGTTTGGAGTTTTTATGCTCGTAAACGTGCCGCAACGTCTCAATCTGCGCGGCAGACAGCAGGCTTATGTAATTGTCGGGGTCGCCTTGCACGAGGTTGGAATAGAGCATCACGAGTCGAAATCAAGGTCGCTGGAAGCTAATTTCCTGCGCGACCCGTTCCGGTGCACCGGCCCCGCACCCGATCGCCCTGAACATTCGGTCAATATCGCCCAGGCGCCTATCGGCTCTCCTTGAGCGTGCGATAACGCAGGATCGATTTTTCGATATGCCGGCGCGCGGCGCGGCGCGCGGCGACCGGATCTCCCGCCTCGATCGCGACGACGATCGCCTCATGGTCGCGGTTGATCGTATGCGCATAGCGTTGATGCTGGACCGGATCGTCGCCCTGCAGGTACAGCCGCCGCGACGGAACAAGACGCACACCGAGAAACTGGGTGAAGCGGAGGAAATAGGGATTTCCCGTCGCGCTCGCGATCGCGGCGTGAAAGGCGGCGTCGGCGGCCACCGATGCGTCGACGTCGCGGCTTCCCTCCATCGCGGCGAGCGTCCCGCGCAGCGCCGCGAGATCGGCGTTGGTCCGCCGCCGCGCGGCGAGGTCGGCCATCTCGACCTCGAACCCCATGCGCATTTCGAGCAGCTTCAAAACATCGTCGATCTCACCGATTTCCTCGGCCGTGACCTGGAACGCGCGATATTGCGCCCCGTCGGGAACATAAGCGCCCGACCCCCGCCGCGACACCAGCAGTCCGCGCGCGGTGAGGCGCGAATAGGCTTCGCGCACGACGGTGCGGCTGACGCCGAACGTCTCGGTGATCTCTTTTTCGGTCGGGAAACGCGATCCGACGGGCATTTCGCCCGTTTCGATCTGTTCCTCGAAACGCTGGACCAGATCATCCGCCAGCGACGCCGCCTTGGTTACCGCCATGGATGCTGCGTTATCATCGCGCCGCGACACTGGCTAGGGCCGGAAATCGGGGCGCTGCGCGTCGACATAGCTAATCCAGTCGCCCTGTATGGCTAAGTCGCCGCCGCGATCCCAAGCCGCGCCACTGTAATAGACAAAGGGCTGCCCCGGCCGGACGCGGATCAGTATCAGATAATTGTCGGCGTCCTCGGCAAAGCCCTCAAAGGCGGACGGATCGACGATCACCGCCGCCGCCATGCGTCCCTTGCTGCCCTCGCCTTCGCCATCGGCGGGTCCCCACCAGCTCAGCCGCGCGGCGGCGCCGTCCTTGCGCACCTCGCCCAGCTTGTTGCCATTTATCGGCCGTTTCGAAATGCCGATCCCGACGATCATCTCCGCCGCGTCGCTCGACGCGATGGTCGAGGTCATCCGAGTGAAATTCGTCCCAGCCGGCAGCGTGAAGCGCCGCGTCTCGCGCACCGTGCGCAACGTATCGACCGGCCACGGCTCGTAATCGACGATGAAGTCGGCGACGTCGGGGCCCGATTGCAGGATGCGCGGACGCACATAGTTGCGCGAGGTCCACAGCTTGTTGTCGTACCAGATGCCAAGCCCGCCGGTCCCGCGCCCCGTCCCGACATTATAGAAGTCGATCCCCTCGCCATGGTCGGCATGCTGGTCACCGGTGCGCAGCTGGCGATCCATGAACGGCCAGCGCACGCGTTTTCCCCACGCATCGATTCCCGACGACGAGGGCGGCTCGGCCGCCTCAAGCGCGCGGCCATAGATGCGGTATGCGATACGGTCGTTTTCCCAGAGCAGGTCGTCGAAGCGGTATTCGGCGATAACCACCGCCGCGCGCGCCTTTTGCTCGTCCGCGTTGGCGGGCCGAAGGGGTTTATGCTCCTCTGCGCCCACCGGCGCGGCGAGCAAAACAAGGGCAAGAAAGGCCAAACGCCTCACCAACTCCACATCGTTCCGTCCTCGAGCCGGTTCACTGGCAGATAGGCGCGGGCATAGGGAAATGTCTCGGCGAGCGCCTCGTCGATATCGACGCCGAGACCGGGCGCGTCGCCCGGATGCAGCATGCCGTCGGCAAAACAATAGGCATGCGGGAAGACCGCGTCGGTCTCGACGGTGTGACGCATATATTCCTGTATCCCGAAATTGGGGATCGAAAGCCCGAGATGCAGCGCCGCCGCCATCGTCACCGGCGACAGGTCGGTCGCGCCGTGGCAGCCGGTGCGGATCTGGTAGAGATCGGCGAGCGAGGCGATCTGCCGCATATGCGTGATGCCCCCCGCGTGGAGCACGGTGGCGCGGATATAGTCGATCAGCCGGTTCTCGATCAGCGCCTTGCAGTCCCAGATCGAGCTGAAGATTTCGCCGACCGCCAGTGGAGTCGTCGTATGCTGGCGGATCAGGCGGAACGCCTCCTGATCTTCGGCCGGGGTCGCATCCTCAATCCAGAAGGGGTGATAGGGTTCGAGATCCTTGCCCAGCCGCGCGGCCTCGATCGGGGTCAGGCGGTGGTGCACGTCGTGGAGCAGGTGGACATCCCAGCCGAGCGCGTCGCGCGCCGCGGCGAACAGCTCGGGCACGACGCGCATATATTTCGCGGTCGACCAGACATTCTCCGTCGGCAGGTCATTGTCGGCGGGCTCATAAAAATAGCGGTCCTTGCTGACGCCATAGGTCGACGCCATTCCCGGCACGCCGCATTGCAGGCGAATCGCCTTATATCCCTGCCGCTGATAATCGAGCGCCGCTTCGATCGTGTCGTCGATCGTCGTGCCATTGGCATGACCATAGACCATGCAGCCCTCGCGCGCCGCGCCGCCGAGCAGCTGATAAACCGGCAGTCCCGCGATCTTGCCCTTGATATCCCACAGCGCCATGTCGACCGCGGCGATCGCCGCCATCGTCACCGGCCCGCGACGCCAATAGGCCCCCTTGTAGAGATATTGCCAGATATCCTCGATCCGGTGCGCGTCGCGCCCGATCAGGCAGGGGACGACATGCTCCGACAGATAGGCCGCGACGGCGAGTTCGCGGCCATTGAGCGTCGCATCGCCCACACCCGTCGTCCCGTCGTCGCATTCGATCTTCAGCGTCGTGAAATTGCGGCCTGGCGCGGTCAAAATCACCCGGGCTGACACGATCTTCGGCATTCCGTCCCCTCATCGCCATATGGACTAGTTGTGTGACAACCTTATTGACACTTGAACCAAATGGAAAGACACATGTTACCGGTGTCAATGCAAAAAGTCGGACCCGCTCATCAGGGATCCGGTCATAAAGGGGAATGGGTGAAGTGATGCGAAGCGCCTGGCGCGCCCTCCTCATGGCAAGCCTGCCCGCAGCCCTGCTGTTCGCAGGGCCGGCATCGCCTGCGGCTGCGACCGCCGGCACCGCGCATCCGGATTTATGGCCCGTTCTGGCCGCTCGCTCCGCCGAGCCCGCGATCGAGAAGCGAATCGACGCGCTGATCGCGGCGATGTCGCTCGAACAGAAGGTCGGCCAGATCATCCAGGGCGATATCGGCAGCACGACCCCCGATGACGTCGCGCGATATCATCTGGGCTCGATCCTCAACGGCGGCAGTTCGTCGCCCGGCGGCGATGAATTCGGCCCGGCATCGGCGTGGGTCGCGGCGGCCGACGCCTATTATGATGCGTCGATGCGCCCGAACGGCGACTTGCCGCGCATCCCGGTGATGTGGGGATCGGACGCGGTCCACGGTCATAACAATATCGTCGGCGCGACGCTGTTCCCGCACAATATCGGCCTCGGCGCGGCGCGGAACCCCGCGCTGATCGAAAGGATCGGGCAGGTCACCGCAATCGAGATGCGCGTCACCGGGCTCGACTGGACCTTTGCGCCAACGATCGCGGTCGCGCGCGATGACCGCTGGGGGCGGACTTATGAAAGCTTCGGCGAGGACCCGGCGATCGCGACAAGCTATGCTGCCGCACTCGTCCACGGCATCCAGGGGCGACGCGGCGACGCGGATTGGCTGAAGGGGCCGCATATCATCGCCACGGCGAAGCATTTCCTCGCCGATGGCGGCACGGCGGAAGGCCGCGATCGCGGCGACGCCCGAATCACCGAGGCCGAACTGATCCGCCTTCATGCCCCCGCCTATGTCGCCGCGCTCCAGGCCGACGTCCAAAGCGTGATGGCGAGCTTCTCGGGATGGAATGGCGTCAAGATGCACGGCAACGCGAGTCTGCTGACCGGCGTGCTCAAGCGGCGCTGGGGCTTCGACGGGCTCGTCGTCGGCGACTGGGATGGCCATGCGAAGGTGCCGGGATGCGCGCCAACCGACTGCCCCGCGTCGATTGCGGCCGGACTCGACATATTTATGGGACCCGCGAGCTGGAAAGGGCTCTACGCCTCGACGCTCGCCGCCGCGCGGTCGGGGACGCTGCCGATGGCGCGGCTCGACGATGCGGTGCGCCGCATCCTCCGCGTGAAGTTGCGCGCCGGATTGTTCGAGGCGGGCAAGCCATCGACACGCGAACATGCGGGCCGCTACGACCTGCTCGGCACGCCCGACCATCGCGCGGTAGCGCGGCAGGCGGTGCGGGAATCGCTGGTGCTGCTCAAAAATGACGGCGTCTTGCCGCTCAAGATCAAGGGCCGCATCCTCGTCGCCGGCGACGGCGCCGACAATGTCGCCAAACAATCGGGCGGCTGGACGCTGACCTGGCAGGGGACCGGGACCAAGCCTGAGCATTTCCCCGGCGCCACTTCGATCTTCGCGGGCGTCCGCGACGTCCTGACCACGGCTGGCGGCCAAGCCGAGCTCTCGGTCGAGGGCCGCTTTACGACCAAGCCCGACGCGGCGATCGTCATATTCGGCGAAGACCCCTATGCCGAATTCCAAGGCGACCGCGCCGATCTTTATTTCGACGACACACGCGGCAGCCTTGACACGATGAAGCGCCTGAAAGCAGCAGGCATTCCTGTCGTCGCGGTCTTCCTTTCGGGCCGCCCGCTGTGGGTCAATCGCCATATCAACACCGCCGACGCCTTCATCGCCGCATGGCTGCCGGGATCGGAGGGCGCCGGGGTCGCCGATGTGCTGTTCGGCAAGGCAGACTTCAGGGGCAAACTGCCCTTCTCGTGGCCCGCCGACGCCAGGGGCGCGCCGCTCAATATCGGCGACGTCGGTTACGAGCCGCTTTACCCTTTCGGCTTCGGCCTGACGCTTGCCGATCGCTCGACCGGCGCGGCGCTATCGGAAGACCCCGGCATCGTCGTCGACCAGCCGCTCACCGGGCCGATCTTCGCGCGCGGCCGTGCGGTAGGCACGCGCGAGATCCAGATCGACGGCGCAAACGACAGTCCGCAGACGATCGGCGGCGGCGCCGATAATGGCGCGATCGCGGTCCGCCCGGTTGACCGCGACGCGCAGGAGGATGCGCGCGAAATCAGCTGGTCGGGCACGTCGCGCGGGACGCTGATCGTCGCCAATCCGCGCGCCGCCGATCTGTCGGCCGCAGGGCCGCTCGCGCTGACCCTCGACCTTCGCGTCGATCAGGGCCCGACGGCCCCCGCAACACTGGAAATCCGCTGCGGCCCCGGCTGCACCGCGCGGCTCGATATCGCGCCGCGCCTTGCGGCGATTGCCGGTCAGGGCTGGCAGAAGCTGTCGATCCCGCTGTCGTGCCTGCCCGGCGCCAGGCTGGATAGCGTCACCGCACCTTTCGCGCTTTCGTCGGGCACGCCGCTGCGCCTCACCCTGTCTTTGATCGCCCTCGCCCCCGTTAAGGAAACGCCATGTCGCTGAGCCTCTTTGCCCTGATGATGTCCGCCCCCGCTGCGGTGGCAGCCCCGGCCGAACCCGTCATGCCGAAACCCGCCGACATTCTCGCCCAGACGCGCCGCGTCGCCGACTGGCAGCTGGCGCATCGCGAGGCGTGGGACAAGATGCCGGCCGCGCGGCCGAGCGTGCGCGAACCGCGCGACTGGCAGCAGGCGACCTTCTGGGTGGCGCTCACCGATCTTGCCGAGCGCGACGCGCGCTACCGCGACCCGGTGCTCGAACTCGGCCGCGCCCAGAAATGGCAGCTCGGCAAACTCGCCTTTCACGCCGACGATCAGCTTATTGCGCAGGCGTGGGAATGGGCGGCGCGGAATGGCGGCGGCACCGAGGCACTCGTTCCGGCGCGGATCTATTTCGACAATGTCCTGACCAATCGCCGCGTGGGCAGTCTCGAATTCATCCCTACTCAGCCGGGGGGCGGCTATTCCTTGTGCACCGAGCGCTGGTGCTGGTGCGATGCGCTGTTCATGGCGCCGCCGACCATGCTGCGCATCGGCAAGGCGACCGGCGACAAGCGCTATGCCGACTTCGTCCATCAGGAATGGAAAGCGACCACCGACTATCTCTTCGACCCGAGCGAAGACCTCTATTTCCGCGACAGTCGCTTTTCGACCAGCGCGACACCAAGGGACGCAAGCTGTTCTGGAGCCGTGGCAACGGCTGGGTGATGGGCGGCCTCGTCCGTGTGTTGCAGATCCTCGACAAGGACGATCCACAGCGGCCCTATTATGAGGGATTGTTCAAAAAGATGGCAGCGAAGCTTGTGACGCTCCAAAAAGCCGACGGTTATTGGCCCGCCTCGCTGCTCGATCAGGATCCGGGCACGCCGCCCGAATCGAGCGGCACAGCCTTCTTCACCTATGCCTTTGCGTGGGGCGTCGACAACGGCCTGCTCGACCGTAAAGCCTATGAACCGGCCGCGATTCGCGGCTGGGCGGCTTTGCAGCGCGCGGTACAGAAGGACGGCATGCTCGGCTGGGTCCAGCAGGTCGGCGACCGGCCTGACAGCGTCGCCGCCGAGGAGACGCAATTTTACGGCTCAGGCGCCTATCTGCTCGCCGGCACGGCCATGTACGATCTGTCACAGAAGCGCCGAAGGTCCTGAAAACCGACGATAAGGCGGTGGTGCGTTGGCCCCGCGCGGTGAGATTGACTTCGGACCATAAGTTGTATTACATCTAATACTGACACCGGTATCAATTTGTCCATCGAAAAATGACACCGGTAACAAACACGGTCGCTGGCATCGAGACTGGCGAGACAGGGAGAGGGAATATGAAATTTCATCCGGTCACCATGACCCGCGCCGCGCTGCTCGCGTCAGCCGCGCTTGTCGCCGCAACCCCCGCCTGGAGCCAAGAGGCGCCCGAAACCGTCGAAAGCGACCAGCCCGCGGCGGTCGATGGCGGCGATGAAATCCTCGTCACCGGCACGCGCGCGACGCAGCGCAGCTCGATCGAATTCAAACGCGCGGCCGACGTCGTCGTCGACGGCCTCGTCAGCGACGAAATCGGCGCGACCCCCGACAATTCGGTCGGCGACACCCTCGAACGCATCGTCGGCGTCTCGGCCGACCGTTTCAAGGGCAACGCCAACGAGCTGTCGGTGCGCGGCCTGGGTCCGACCTTGAGCTTCTCGACCTTCAACGGGCGCGAAGTCTCAACCGCCGGCCCCGACCGCTCGGTCGCCTTTCAGCAATTCCCGTCGGAACTGGTCAACGGCGTCCTCGTCTACAAGACCCAGCGCGCCGACTTCCTCGAGGGCGGCGTCGGCGGCGTGATCGAGCTCCGCTCGATGAAGCCGCTCGATTATGGCAAGCGCCGCATCCAGTTCGAGGTGCGCGGCGATTTCCAGCCGCAGGACAATGACGTCTATCAGCACGACGGGCTCGGCTATCGCGCCAATTTCTCCTACACCGATCAGTTCGAAACCGGGCTCGGCGATATCGGTGTCTCGATCGGCTACCAGCGGCAAGACACGACGGCGCCCGAGGATTATTACAACGCCAATTCCACCTTCCAGCTTTGCAACACCTCGGCGAACAATTCGTCGCTGGTGACGGGATCGGCAGCGGCGCTCGTGGCCGCGGGCGCGGGCGCCAATTGCACTTTCGCAACCGGACCGCGCTCAGTCGCTCCCAGCACTGGCGCGACCCCGGTGCTTGTCGGCGAGACCCGCGGCGACGCCTATTTCGCCAATTCCTCGCGCAGCTTTCGCAGTCAATATACGTCCGAGGTTCGCGATGGCCTGATCGGCGCGATCCAGTGGCGCCCGTCGTCCGATTTCGAAATTTCGATCGACGGCCAATATTCGAAGCGCAACAGCCTCGAGGATCGCAACGTCCTCGGCATCACCGAGGGGCTGCGCGGCGTCCAGCCGCTGATCATCGGCGACGGCGACAACGGCTATTCGCCCGGCGCGCTGATCAGCTATCGCGGCAATTCGAACCTCGAAAACCAGCTCGAAACGCGGCGGCGCGTCGAGGAATATCTGGGCGGCGGCCTCAGCCTCATCTGGTCGCCCGACCGCTGGAACATCGCGTTCGACGCATCCTATTCGGACAGCCACCGAACCGAAACGCAGAAACAGACGCGGATGCGCTCGAACCGCCGCGTCGCCTATACGCTGAGCTATGAGGACGACAATGTCGTGCCGGTGGTCGAATTCGACAATTTCGACATCACCGACCCCAATCTGTTCCTGACCACCGCCGCCAACTCGGTCTATGCGCGCCGCCGTTTCGTCACCGACCGGCAGGACCGGATCTGGGCGGCGCGGCTCGACCTTGAGCGCGAGCTCGACGGCTTCGTTACCTCGGTGAAGTTCGGCGGGCGCGTGTCGGACCATCACCGGACCAACGACAATGCGCGCAACAACGATCTTAACACGCTGGTCGCCGTCGGCGGCCAGACTCCCGCACAGCTGATCGCGCAGGCGAACCAGCAATGCCGCGTCCCGTTCACGACGACATCCTATATGCAGGGCATGGGCACCAACGTCACCAAATGGGCGAGCTTCGACAACGACTGCCTGTTCCGCACCTTCACCGGCAGCGACGATGCCCTGCCGACCCCCGCCGACGGCCGCGACCCGAGCGACATCGACGTCACCGAGCGCATCTATGCCGCCTATGCGATGGCCAATTTCGAATCGGACATGGGCAGCGTGCCGTTCAGCGGCAATGTGGGGCTGCGCTGGGTCAAGACCGACATCACGTCGGTCGGTTTCCGCCAGCCCTATCGGATCATCATCGACACGGCCGGCGACAGCTATTCGATCGGCGTCGATCCGAACGGAACGCTGCAAACGAATACGGCAAAGGGAAGTTATAATTATTTCCTGCCGTCGGCGAATATCGCCTTCGAGCTGTCGCAACAGGTCAAGCTGCGCCTTGCCGCCTATCGCGCCATCGCGCGGTCGGGGATCGAAAGCTTCGGCGCAGGGGTCAACCTCAACCCGACGACGTCGGCATCGGGGGTCGACAATATCATCTTCAACGCGACGACGGGCAACCCGAACCTCAAGCCGCTGCGCGCATGGAACCTCGACGCCAGCCTCGAGCTATACGCATCGCAGGATACGCTGATCTCGGTGGCGGGATATTATAAATGGGCGAAGGGGACGGTCATCAGCGCCGAGGAGCCGATTCCGTCGCAGATCACGGTGACGACGATCCGCGACGGCGGCGCACCAGTCACCGAAACCGTGACCATCGCCCCCGTCGCGCCATCGAACGACACCGAAACGCGCCACCTCTATGGGGTCGAGGCGACCGCGAGCCACGCCTTTACCTGGCTTCCCGACCCGCTTGACGGCTTCGGCATTCAGGGGTCGGTCAACCGCGCCTTCGCCAATTTCGAATATCCCGACACCTCGCCGATCGCCGACTATGTCGATCCGGCAAACCTGATCGGGCTGTCGAAATGGACCGCAAGCGGATCGGTGTGGTTCGAAAAATGGGGCCTCTCGCTCCGCGCCAACCTCCGTTACCGCTCGGGCTATTACAAGCCCAACGGCGGCACCAACCGCGAGATACGCGGCGGCACCTATCTCAATCTGTCGGCGCAATATGACCTGACCAAGAATGTCCAGCTCAAGCTGCAGGCGCTGAACATCACGAACACGCAGGACATCATGTACAAGGGCGGATACGACAGCATCGCCGAGGTGTCGCGCAGCGGCCCGCAATATTTCTTCGGCTTCCGGGTCCGCCTGTGAGGTCAGCGACTTTAGCCCGACTCGCTTGGGTTATCCTGGCCGCCGCCGCATATTTTCCATCCGCGGCGGCGGCCTTTTCCCCGGCGTCCGTCTGCGCGGCAAGCGAGGGCTATTCGGCCTCGTTCGATGGCCGCCGGACCTTCACGCTGCGCCCCGACGATCTCGACACGATCAAAGCGGCGCTAACCACCGATCCGGCGATCGCCGCCGCCTATCGCGACCTGATCGCGCGCGCCGACAAAGCGCTCGCGGCCAGGCCCGCGTCGGTGATGGACAAGCGCAGCATTCCCGTGTCGGGGGACCGCCACGACTATGTCAGCCTCGCGCGCTATTGGTGGCCTAACCCCGCCAATCCCAAAGGCGCCTACGTGCGCCGCGACGGCGACACCAATCCCGATATCTCCAGCAACCGCTTCGACCGCGCCGCGCTCAGCCGCATGACGCGCGACGCCGACACGCTCGCGCTCGCCTTTTATTACAGCGGCGAGCATAAATATGCTGCGGGCGCGGCGCGCGCGATCCGCACCTGGTTTCTCGACCCGGCGACCGCGATGAACCCGAACATGAATTTCGCGCAGGCGGTGCCGGGCGTCTCAAGCGGCCGCCCCGCAGGCGTGCTCGATGGCGCGAGCTTCATCACGGTCATCGATGCCGCCGGCCTGATCGCACCGTCGGGCGCGCTGACGCAGGCCGAGACCACGGCGCTCGAAAGCTGGTTCGGCCGCTATGTCGAGTGGATGCTGAAAAGCCCGAACGGCCAGGCCGAGGGCAAGGCGTCGAACAACCACGGTCTGTGGTACGATGCACAGGTGGCGCGTTTCGCGCTGTTCGCGCGGCGGCCCGACCTCGCCCGAAAGATCGTCCGCGCCTTTCCCAAGGCGCGCCTCGCGCGGCAGGTCGATCCATCGGGCGCGCTGCCCGAGGAATTGACCCGCACGCGCAGCTTCCATTATTCGCTCTATGCGCTTGGCGCCGCCTACACGCTCGCCGACAGCGCGGCGTGCCTCGGCATCGATCTCTACCGCGCCGAGGAAAAAGGGCGCTCGCTCCGCAAAGCGACAGACTATGTCGCCGCCTATCGCGGCCGCGCCGCCGATTGGCCGCATAAGGAGCAAGGCTGGCCCGCCGACACGCTCGACGAATTGCTTGTCCGCGCCGATAATGCCTGGGGACCCGGCGCCTATCCGCGCGCCGTCGATGGCGAACGGTTGCTGCGCCATCGCACCCGGTAAGGAAAGCCGATGATCGCACGCCGCTCCCTGCTGCTTACCGCGCTGCTGGCGGCGCCGGCCGCATGGGCACGCCCGCGACCCGGCGCACTCGACATCCGCGCAATCGAGCGCCGCCGCCTCAGTCCACAAGCCGCAGCCCTGCTCGCCGCCCCGGCGCGCACCATCGCCGCCATCCCCGCACCGCGCAGCCCGGCGGGTCCGCGGGATTATTACTCGGAGGGCGATTATTGGTGGCCCGACCCCGCCAACCCCGGTGGCGCCTATGTCCGCCGCGACGGCCGTTCGAACCCCGACAAGTTCGACGGCCACCGCGACGCGCTGATCGCCTTTGGCCGCACCGTCCCCGCGCTTGCGGCGCTGTGGGACCTTACCGGCAACGCGCGCTTTGCTGCCGCCGCGATGCGCCACCTGACCGCCTGGTTCGTCGCTCCAAACACATGGATGAACCCGAACCTCAACCACGCGCAAGCGATCATCGGCGTGAACAATGGCCGTGCGATCGGCGTGATCGACACGCTACAGATCGTCGAGGTCGCGCGCGCCGCCGCGCTGTTCGCGCGCAAGGATGCGCCCGGCTATGCGGCGATCCGGGCCGGCGTCGAGCATTGGTTCGCCGCCTATCTCGATTGGCTCACCACCTCGCCCTTCGGCACCGGGGAACGCGAGGAGAAGAACAACCATGGCACCTGCTGGCTCTTGCAGGCGGCGTCCTTCGCCGCGCTGCTTGGACGCAAGGATGTGCTGGACGAGGCCCGCACCCGGCTCCAGACGACCATCATCCCGATCCAGATCGAGCCCGACGGCCGCCAGCCGCTCGAACTCGCGCGGACCAAGCCCTATGCCTATTCGCTGTTCAATCTCGACGTCCTCGCGGCCTCGGCGTGGCTGCTCGGCGGCGACGATCTGATCGGCTGGCAGACTCCCGACGGCCGCTCGATCGGCGGCGCGATCGCGTGGATGGCGCCCTATATCGCCGACAAGGCGAAGTGGCCGCTCGCGCCCGATATCGAATATTGGGACGGCTTCCCGGTACGCCAGCCGAGCCTGTTCTTCGGCGGCCTCGCACAGCAACGCCGCGACTGGCTGGACCTTTGGCAGCGCCTCAATCCCGATCCGGCAATCGGCGAGGTCGTGCGCAACTTTCCGGTTCGCCAGCCGCTGCTCTGGCTCTAGTTGCGCCCGCCGACGAGGCCACGCGCGATCACCTGCGCCTGAATCTCTGCCGCGCCTTCGAAGATGTTGAGGATGCGCGCGTCGCACAGCACCCGGCTGATCTCATATTCGAGCGCATAGCCGTTGCCGCCGTGGATTTGCAGGCTCGCATCGGCGTTCGACCAGGCCGCGCGCGCGGCGAGCAGCTTCGCCATCCCCGCCTCGATGTCGCAGCGTTTGCCGCTGTCCTTCGCGCGCGCTGCGGCGTAGCTCAGCTCGCGCGCGGCGACGAAATCGACGAGACTCATCGCCAGCTTGTCGGCGACGCGCGGGAAGTGGACGATCGCCTTGCCGAACTGCTTGCGGTTCAGCGCATAATCCAGCCCAAGTTCAAGCGCGCGCCGCGCCACCCCCACCGCGCGCGCCGCAGTCTGGATGCGCGCGCCTTCAAAGGTGCGCATCAGCTGCTTGAACCCCCGCCCCTCCTCGCCGCCGAGCAGCGCATCGGCGGGGGCCGACATCGCGTCGAATTGCAGGGCATATTCGCGCATCCCGCGATAGCCGAGCACCGCGATCTCGCTCCCGCTCATGCCGACAGCGGGGAAAGGATTGGCCTCAGTCCCACGCGGTTTCGGCACGAGCAGCATCGACAAGCCGGCATAGCCTTTGGCGTCGGGCAAGGTGCGCGCGAGCAAAGTCATCAGGTCCGACCGCGCGGCATGGGTGATCCACGTCTTCGCACCGTCGATCACCCAGGTCTCGCCGTCGCGCCGCGCACGCGTCTGGAGCGAGCCGAGGTCGGAACCGGTGTCGGGCTCGGTAAATACGGCGGTCGGCAGTATCTCGCCGCTCGCGATCCGCGGCAGCCATTCGGCCTTTTGCGCTTCGGTGCCGCCCGTCGCGATCAGTTCGCCCGCGATCTCGGACCGCGTGCCGAGCGACCCCGCGCCGATCCAGCCGCGCGACAATTCCTCGGTAACGATGCACATCACCAGCTTCGACAGGCCGAGCCCGCCATGCTCCTCGGGGATGCAAACGCCAAAGGTGCCGAGGTCGGCCATCGCCTTCACAGTCGTATCGGGGATCAGGTCGTTTGCGAGATGCCAGCCGTGCGCGTGCGGGATGATCGCGGCATCGGTGAAGCGGCGATACTGGTCGCGGATCGCATCGAGGTCGGCGTCGTGCAGCGTCTCGCTCGGCCAATGATCGTCGGCGAGCGCGGCGGCGACAGCGGCGCGCGTCGCGGCATGATCGGCGTCGAGCCATTCGGCACAGCTATCGGCGAGCAGCCGTGCCGCCGCACCGAGCCCCAGGTCGGCCGGGCGGAAAATCTCATTCTGCCCCATCGGCAGCCCGCCGACGAGCTGGCCAATCCCCTCGGCAAAGGCGAGCGTGACGATTTTGCCGTCGAGCGGGTTCGCGTCCCGGCCTGACTCGCACCAGGTCAGCACCGTCTCCAGTGCCGCGACCGTCGTCGCGACCCACGCAAAGCCATGCGCAGCACGCTGCTCGCGGTCGATCGGCCTATGCGCCAATCGTTCGGCAAGCGCCGCCTCCGCGGCCGCGCGATAGGCCTGCGCCGCCGCCAGTGCCTCCCGCAAATCGGTCATGCTCAGGCAGCGCGCTCGAAGATCGCGGCGATACCCTGCCCGCCGCCGATGCACATCGTCTCGAGCCCATAACGCCCGTCGCGGCGCACCAGCTCGCGCGTCAGGTTGGCGAGGATGCGCCCGCCCGTCGCGCCGATCGGATGGCCGAGCGAGATGCCCGACCCGTTGACGTTGAGGATTTCGTGCCGGCTGTCGTCTTGCGACCAGCCCCAGCCCTTGAGCACCGCGAGCACTTGCGGCGCGAACGCTTCGTTGAGTTCGACCAGGTCGATGTCGCCCCAGCCGAGGCCGTTGCGCGCGAACAGCCTTTCGACGGCGGGCACCGGCCCGATCCCCATCCGGCTCGGGTCGCAGCCCGCCGCCGCCGAGCTGTGATACCAGGCGATCGGCTCCAATCCGAGTTCGTCGAGCTTGTCCTCGGCGACGACCAGACAAGCGGCGGCAGCGTCATTCTGCTGGCTCGCATTGCCGGCGGTGACGACGCCGCCTTCGAGCGGGCGCAGCTTGCCGAGCGTTTCCAGCGTCGCGTCGGCGCGGTAACCCTCGTCGTGCGCAAAGACGACGGGGTCGCCCTTCTTCTGCGGCACCGACACCGGCACCAGTTCGTTGTCGAACAGCCCGTTCGCCCACGCCGCCGCGGCGCGCTGATGGCTGCGCACCGCATAGGCGTCGCATGCCTCGCGGCCGATGTCATAATCCTTCGCGAGATTTTCGGCGGTCTCGATCATGCCGGTGATGACGCCGAAACGCTCGACCGGCTGCGACATCAGCCGGCCGCGCGTCAGCCGGTCGTGCAGCGTCAGATTGCCCGCGCGCACGCCTTTGCGGATGTCGGTCGAATAATGTTCGACGTTCGACATCGATTCGACGCCGCCCGCAACGACGACGTCGGACATGCCGGTCTGGACCATCATCGCGGCGTTGACGACCGCTTGCAGCCCCGACCCGCAGCGGCGGTCGAGCTGATATCCCGGCACTTCGAGCGGCAGCCCCGCGGCGAGCCATGACCAATGGCCGATGCTCGGCGCCTCGCCATTGCCATAGCCTTGCGAAAAGACGACGTCGTCGACGCGTGCCGGGTCGATTTTCGTCCGCTCGACCAGCGCCTTCAGGATCACCGCGCCTAGCTCGCCCGCAGTCATCGAGGACAGGCTGCCGCCGAACTTGCCGACGGCGGTGCGGATCGGGGCGACGATGGCGGCGCGGCGCAGGGTCATATCTTCATTTCTCCATGGTCAGGCGATGCCGACGATACCGGCATCGATCAGCCGGGCAAGCTCTCCCGAGGAAAGCGACAGTCGCTCGCTCAAGATTTCCTCGCTATGCTGCCCGTTGCGCGGTGCCGGACGCGGCGGCTGGCGTTGCTGCTGCGGCAATGTCGCAAAGGCGCCTGCGGCGGGATATGCGAAGCCGCTGGGATTGTCGGCCTGTCCGAAGATCGCATTGTCGCCGACCAGCGCCGGATCCTGCACCGCGTCGTACATCGTGCGGTAGGGGGAATGCACGATCCCCCCCGCGTCGAAAGCGGCGGCCAGGTCGCCATGATCGCGGCTGGCGATGGCCTTTTCGAACAGCGGGTAGAGCACGTCGCGGTGCGTGAAGCGCAGTCCGTCATCGGCGGCGAAGGACACGCCGCGCGCCGCCTCGATCGCCGCAATCGATCCGGCGAGACCCAGCGCCGCGACCAGATTGGCCCATTGGCGCGGCGTGACGACGACGATCATCGTGCGCTGGCCGTCGGCGGTGACAAAATCGCGCCCGAACAGGCCATAGACCGCATTGCCGAGCCGCGGGCGGTTCGTGCCGGTATAAAGGACTTCGGCAACGCCGCCCAGATTGGCGACGGTGCCGATCGCAACGTCGGAAAGCGGCAAACGCACCTCGCCGCCTTCGCCGGTCGAACTGCGCCGCTGGATCGCCGCGAGCAATGCAAAGGCGGCATAGGCGCCGGTGAGCAGATCCCACGCGGGCAGCACATGGTTGACCGGCTCGGGTCCGGCGCCGGTCAGCATCGGATAACCGACGCTGTTGTTCACCGTATAGTCGAGAGCGGGCGATCCGTCGGCCCAGCCCATGACTCGCACGGTGATCAGGTCGGCCCGCCCTTCGGCCAGCACATCGTGCGACAGAAAGCCGCCGACCGGAAAATTGGTGATGACCTGACCGGTCGCGCGCACCAGCGCCTGCAGAAGTTCGCGCCCCTCGGGCCGCCCAAGATCGAGTGCGACCGACTTTTTGGCGCGGTTCAGATTTTCCCAATAGAGCGAATCTTTGGCGTCGGTCACCGGCCAGCGACGAAAGTCGGGGCCGCCACCGATCTGGTCGACGCGGATCACTTCGGCGCCCATTTGCGCGCAGTAAAGCCCAGCGGTCGGAGAGGCGACAAAGGACGAAGCTTCGATCACCGACAGGCCGGCCAGCAGGTCGTACATCCGGCGCCCGTCCCCCTCTAGTCACCGGCTGGAACCTCCGGTGGAAACTATCTGGCGCACCCGAAGGGATTCGAACCCCTGGCCTCTGCCTTCGGAGGGCAGCGCTCTATCCAGCTGAGCTACGGGTGCTGATAGAGCGCGGCTCCTAGCAAGCCAACGCGGCGCCAGCAATGGCCTATCGACCGATGCGCGGTGATATGCGAAGCGGCGCCATGGGCATCGGGGACATTGCGTGAAACCATCTGAACAGAGCTGGCCGATGGCCGCCGACCTTTACGGCGAGATGCAGCTCGAGGCGAACCCGCCCGCGCGGCGTCGCTGGCGCGACTATCTGCCCGGCATCCTCGTCACCGCTATCGCCGCACTCGCCGCCGCGTGGCTCGCCGACCATTATGCCGTGCCGATCGTGCTGATGGGGCTGCTGATCGGCCTCGCCCTTTCTTTCCTGTCGCAGGACCAGCGCACCCACGCCGGGCTCGACCTGATGTCGCAGACCGCGCTGCGGATCGGGATCGTGCTCGTCGGCGCGCGGATCACCGCCGATCAGCTCGTCGAGCTCGGGCCGCTGCCGTTCGCCTTAGTCGTGCTGATCATGCTCGCGGTCATCCTCGTCACCGTCACGACTGCGAGACTGTTCGCGCAGGACCGCCATGCCGCGCTGCTCGCGGGCGGGGCGACGGCGATCTGCGGTGCGTCGGCGGCGCTCGCGCTCTATTCGCTGATCGGCGACAAGCGCGTCGATCAGGCACGCTTCACGCTGACCCTCGTCGGGATCACCGTCGCGAGCGCGCTCGCCATGACGCTCTATCCGGTGCTGGCGGCGCAGCTCGGCCTGACCGACGCGCAGGCGGGCTTCCTGATCGGCGCGTCGATTCATGACGTCGCACAGGCGATCGGCGGCGGCTTTTCCTTCTCGCAGCCCGCGGGTGAGGTCGCGACGATCGTCAAGCTGACGCGCGTTGCGCTGCTCGCGCCGACGTTGATGCTCGTCGCGCTCTGGCTCGGCCGCAGCGGCGCACGCGACGGCGCGCGACGCATTCCGCTACGCCTGCCTTGGTTCATTCTGGCTTTCCTTGGCGTCGCCGCGGTCAATTCGCTGCTCGCGATTCCGAAGCAAGCACAGGATGCCGCCGCGACCGGCGCACAGGCGCTGCTGCTGCTCGCCATCGTCGCCACCGCGATGAAGGCGCGGCTCCACCTGCTGCTCGATCAGGGGTGGCGCAGTTTCGCGCCGATCATCGTCGCCACGCTGACGAGCTTTCTGCTCTCGCTCGCCGCCGCGCTCATCCTGTGAGGCCGTGACGTCATAGCCAGCTATTGGAATGTCAGCTCTTTGGTAACGCCCAGCTGACGGTCAGCTGCGTCGCACGGCGCGGGATGTCGAGCTTTGCCTCGCTGAAATTGACCTTTTCATTGGGCGGCAGCATCCGCACCGGCGGCTTAATCGTCCAGCTATAGACGATCGTCCCCTGCGCATCGCGCAGTTCGGCGAGGATCGGCGGCACGCGCTGTTCACGATCGGTGGGGTTGATGATCACCCCCGATGCGGCGAAATAAATCGTCCCGTCGGCCAGCTCGCGATGATCCTGGTTCGGTGGCAGTTCGATCACCAGATCGGGCTCGTCGACCCCGCCCGGCAAACCGATCCCCTGCGCCCAGCTCGGCAGCCCGAAATAGAGGAGCGCCGCGGTCGCCGCGAGCATCAGCACCGCTGCGCCCGCCGCGATGATCGTCCAACGCTTCGCCGGATTGCGCCGCGGGCGGCGGAACGGCAAAGGCGCCTCGTCGATCGCGGGCGCAGCGCGCGGGGCCGGTTCGGTGACAAATCGCGGCGGAGCCGGCGCCGGCGCCGGATCGGGCTCGGGAAAATCGGAATAAGAAGCGGCCGGTCGCGCCGCCGCCTCGGAAGCCGGCGCCGCGACGGGTTCCGGCACGCCTGGAACGGGGACGGCCACGGCCTCCCGCGGCGTGGCTGCGGGCTCCTGAAACCAGCTATGGCGGCAATTGGCGCAGCGCACGGTGCGGCCCGTGGGTCCGATCGCCGTATCGGGAACGACATAGCGCGTGTGACAGGACGGGCAGGCAAGGATCATGGGTTCCCTCTAAACACGCCGATTCGCGCGTTGCAAGCGCCGCGTGTCCACTCCCATCTTGTCCTCTGTGGATAGCCGTGCGAGATGCTGGCTGATGAGCGGACCAGCGCCCCTGTTCTTTGGCCCGACGCGCGCGCGCCGCGCGCGGGCGACGCCATGACGGAGGCCTCTCCGGCGCGGCCCGGCGGGGCGATGGTCGAATTCGACGGCGTCGGGCTTCGCTATGGCCCCGACGCCGAGATTTTGAGCGACATCAGCTTCAATCTCCAGCCCGGCAGCTTCTATTTTCTTACGGGCGCATCGGGTGCGGGCAAGACCTCGCTCTTGAAGATGCTCTATCTCGCCCAGCGGCCGAGCCGCGGCATCGTCCGCCTGTTCGGCGAGGATCTGGTCGCGATGCCGCGCCACCGCCTGCCGGGCTTTCGCCGCCGGATCGGCGTCGTGTTCCAGGATTTCCGCCTGATCCCGCACCTTTCGGCACGCGACAATATCGCGCTGCCGCTGCGCATCGCGGGGGTCAGCGAGGAAGACCTGTCGGGCCCGGTGGGGGAGATGCTGAGCTGGATCGGGCTCGGCGACCGCGCCGATGCCCACCCCGCGACGCTGTCGGGCGGCGAGCAGCAGCGCGTCGCGATCGCGCGCGCCGTGATCGCGCGGCCCCAATTGCTCGTCGCCGATGAACCCACGGGCAACGTCGATCCCGAAATGGCGATGCGCCTGCTGGGATTGTTCGAGGCACTCAATCGCCTTGGTACGACGGTCGTCGTCGCGACCCACGACATCCACCTGATCAGCCGTATCGAAAATGCGCAGATGATGCGGCTGGAAAAAGGGCGGCTTTCCGATCCCACCGGCGCGCTGCGCTATCCGCCCGCGAACCGGACCTGATCGATGATCATTCCGCGCGTTCCCGTCCAGCATCGCCGCCTGCTTCCCGACCGCCGCCTGTCGGGGCCGACGCCGTGGGTGATCGCCATCCTGATGATGCTGACGCTGCTCGCCGCCGCCGCCGGGGTCGGGCTCGCACGGTCGGCGAATGCGATCGGCGCCGCGATCGCCGGGCGCGTGACGGTTCAGATCGTCACCGCGAACCCGGTGACACGCGCCGAGCAGGCCGCCGCGCTCCGCCGCGCCGCCGCCGCTCAGCCCTTCGTCCTCGCGGCGCGCTCGGTCGAGCCGGAAGAGTTGCAGGCGACGCTCGGCCAGTGGTTCGGCGCCGCCGAGGGCGATGATCCGGTGCTGAAATCGCTTCCCCTGCCGGCGCTCGTCGACATCGACTTTGTCGGCGAGGACCGCACCGGTCCCATGCGCCAGTTGCAAGCGCTCGTGGCGCGCGAGGCGCCCGGTGCGCGGATCATTCCCCACGCAGAATGGCTGGGGCCGGTCGCGCGGCTGATCCGCTCGCTCGCTTGGATCGCTGGCGGCATGGTGTTGCTGATGACGCTCGCCAGTGCGGCGGTGGTGATCATGACCGCGCGCGCCGCGCTTGCGACGCATTTCCCGACGATCGAGATGCTCCACTTGATCGGCGCGACCGATCGCCAGATTACGCGGCTGTTCCAGCGCCGCATCGCGATCGACACCGCTTATGGCATCGCGCTGGGCACCGTCGTGGCGGCCGCGATCCTGTTGCTGATTGGCTGGCAATGGTCGGGGGTCACATCGGGACTCGCCGCGACCGCCTCATTCGGCCCCGCGGGCTGGGCGCTCTTGCTGGCACTGCCGCTATTGGCTATCGCGCTCGCAGCCCTCACCGCGCGCCAGACCCTGCTCGCGGCGCTCAAGAAGATATTATGATCAAGCGCCTGATTTCCCTGATGTTCCTGGCCTGGGTGCTTGGCTTCGCGTGGTTCGCGCTGTTGCTGCCGCTGCCCGCCGCTGCGCAAAAGACCGACGCGATCGTTGTGCTGACCGGCGGGCCGGGACGCATCGACCGCGCGCTCGAACGGCTCGAGGCGGGCGACGCCAAGCGTTTGCTGATCAGCGGCGTGGCGCGCGAGGTGAAACCGCGCGAGCTCGCGGCCGAGTATAAACGTCCGGTTTCGCTGTTCGACTGCTGCATCGCGCTCGGGTTCGAGGCGGAGGATACGCGCTCGAACGCGACCGAGGTCGCGGCTTGGGCACAGCGCCGCAAGTACCAGAGCATCCGGCTGATCACCACCGACTGGCACATGCGCCGCGCCGAATATGAAATCGGCCGCGCGGTCGGCGACAAGGTGACGATCCTGCCCGACGCGGTGCGCAGCCAGCCCAATTTCGCAACGCTGTTTCGCGAATATCATAAATATCTGGCCGGACTGGCGGGTGGGCTGCTCGGCCTGTGAGCTATGCCGTCGCCCTGTTCCGTTCGATCCTGTTCTGGATCGCCTTTTTCGTCATGAGCGCCATCTCGTCGATCGGCGGGGTGGTCGCGCTGCCGATCTCGCATCGCGGCACGATTTTCTTCGTCCGCATCTGGGCGCAGGCGCACCGGATCTTTTGCCGCGTCCTGCTCGGGCAGACGATCGTCGTCGAGGGCGAGATGCCCGACATCCCGGTCCTCTATGTGTTCAAGCATGAATCGGCGTTCGAAACGGTCGAGCAGCCGATGCTGTTCAAACATCCCGCAGTGTTCGCGAAGGAAGAATTATTCTCGATCCCCGTCTGGGGGCAGGCGGCGCGTTTTTACGGCCTGATCCCTGTCGACCGCGACGGCGGCGGCAAGGCGATGCGCGCAATGCTCGGCGCTGCCAAGGCGGCGCTCGCCGCCGGGCGCCCGCTGGTCCTGTTTGCCGAGGGCACGCGCGTCCCCCACGGCGAAGCGCCGCCGCTCCGTCCCGGTTTTGCCGGCATGTACCGCCTGCTGGGCATTCCGGTGATTCCCGTCGCGGTGAACAGCGGCCTCGCCTTCCCGCCGCGCCGCTGGGTCAAATGGCCGGGAACGATCACCTACAAGGTCGGCGACACGATCCCCGCCGGCCTGCCGCGCGAAGAGGCCGAGGCCCGCGTGCGCGTCGCGATCAATGCGCTGAACCCGCCTGAGGCGTTGCTGGAATCTGAGCAAACCAACTAATCCCGCTCGCAGCGAGGGAAGTCGAGATGCCCCTCGGTCTTGCGCCATCCCGATGAGTGTCTCGACTTCCGGCGAATGCCGGAAGTTTATCCTGAGCGCCTGCAAGGCAGTCGAAGGGCTCGACACGAACGGCAATGGGGTTTGGGTCAATGCTTCCGCCCGAAATCGGGCGCCGCATCATCTTGCCCTTGTTCGATGATCGACCGCCGGATCGCGCGCGTGCGCGTGAACCAGTCCTCGAGCTTGTCAGCATCGCCGCGGCGGATCGCCTGCTGGAGCACCGTCAGATCCTCGTTGAAGCGCTGCAGGGTCGCGAGCACCGCATCCTTGTTCGCAAGGAAAACATCGCGCCACATCACCGGATCGCTCGCCGCGATGCGCGTGAAATCGCGGAAACCGCCCGCCGAATATTTGATCACTTCGCTCTCGGTGACCTCCTCGAGCTCGCTGGCGGTGCCGACGATGGTATAGGCGATGAGGTGCGGCAAATGGCTCGTCACCGCGAGCACCATATCATGATGCGCGGCGTCCATGATATCGACCTTCGCGCCGAGCGCCTGCCAGAAAGACGTCACCGCCGTCACCGCGTCTTCGGGCGCACCCACGCCCGGCGTGACGATGCACCAGCGACCTTCGAACAGCGTTGCAAAACCGGCAGCCGGCCCGCTATTTTCGGTCCCCGCAACCGGATGCGCGGGAATGACAACATGATCGGGCAGCGCCTTGGCCAGCGCCTCGGCCACGCCCGCTTTCGACGAACCGACATCCGAAATGATCGCATCGGGCTTCAGCCCAGGCGCGATCGCGATTGCCGCATCGGCCATCCGGCCGACCGGCACCGCCAGGATGACGAGGTCGGCATCAACCACCGCGGCGACCGGATCGTCGGCAATCGTGTCGCAAACGCCAAGCTCGGCAGCGATCCCGCGCACCTCGGCGCTGGCGTCATGGCCGGTGACCGCCACCTGCGGCAGCCGCTCCTTGATCGCGCGCGCAATCGAAGAGCCGATCAGCCCCAGCCCGACAATCGCGACGCGCGCTATCGCCATCAGCCGTTCAGCGCGGTGCGGATTGCCGCCGCGAGCCCGCGCGTCTCCTCCTCGGTGCCGATCGTCATGCGCAGCGCTTTGGGCAATCCCTGCCCCGGCAACCAGCGGACGATATAACCCGCCTCCATCAGCCGGTTGTAAACCGTCTCGGCGCTGACATCGCCTTCGAACAGCACCAGCAGGAAATTGCACGCCGACGGCACGACGCGAACGCCGTGGTTGTCGAGGCTTTCAAGCTCGGCCGCCAGCCAGGCGCGCCATTCGGCATTATGCGCGCGGCTATGCGCCACAAATTCCTCGTCGCCGAGCGCCGCAACCGCCGCCGCCTGCCCCGCGCGCGTGACGTTGAACGGCAGGCGGATACGGTGCAGCGCCGAAACCACCTCGGCGGCGGCATAGCCCCAGCCGATGCGCTCGGCAGCAAGCCCGTGGATTTTCGAAAAGGTCCGTGTGACGAACACATTCGGCTGCGTCTTCGCGAGTTCGAGCCCGCCGTCGTCCTCGGCATCCGAGAGATATTCCGAATAAGCCTGATCAATCACGAACAGAACATTCTTCGGCAGCCCGGAATAGAGCCGCGCGACCTCTTCGCGCGTCGCGAGCGTACCCGTCGGATTGTTCGGATTGGCGAGATAGACGACGCGCGTCTTGTCGGTGACCGCAGCGAGCAGCGCATCGACGTCGGTCGCATAATCCTTGTCATCGGCCTCGACCGGCACCGCACCGACGCGGCGCGCCGCGATTTCATAAACCGCAAAACCGTAGCGGACATAGAGAATTTCATCGCCGACCCCGGCGTAAGTGCCCGCCGCGAGGTGGAGCAGTTCGTCCGAGCCATTGCCGCAGATGATCCGCGCCGGATCGAGCCCGAATTTCGCCGCGATCGTCTCGCGCAGCTCCATTGAACCGGGATCGGGATAACGCGACAGCGCATCGGGCGCACCCTGCGCCGCAGCAAAGGCCGCGCGCGCCTTTTCGCCGGTGCCCAGCGGATTTTCGTTCGCGCTCAGCTTGATCAGCGGGCGGCCATCGGCACCGGCGGACTTGCCGGGAACATAAGGCGCGATGCCGCTGATCCACGGCTTGGGCTGAAGGCTTTGGGTCGCATCGGTCATGCCGCGCCGTTTAGCGGCTGTGCTGCGCGAGTCCAGCACGTTGACACGCCCCGCGCGCCCGCTTAGCCCCGCGCGAACGATGGCCAGCCTGCTCCACGATATCCAGCATCACAGCGTGACGATCGCCGCGCCGCTGCCGCTCGACAGCGGGCAAGTGCTGCCCGCGGTGACGATCGCCTATCAAAGCTATGGCGTGCTCAATGCCGACAAATCGAACGCGGTGCTGATCTGCCACGCGCTGACCGGCGACCAATATGTCGCGAGCGACCATCCCGCGACGGGCAAGCCCGGCTGGTGGGCACGCATGGTCGGCCCCGGCAAGCCGATCGACACCGATAGTTACCACGTCATCTGCGCCAATGTGCTCGGCAGCTGCATGGGGACGAGCGGGCCCGCCTCGCCCGATGCCGCGACCGGCGCGCCGCTCGGCATGGCCTTCCCCGTCATCACGATCGCCGACATGGTGCGCGCGCAGGCGATGCTGCTCGATCATCTCGGCATTTCGCGGCTTCATGCCGTCGTCGGCGGATCGATGGGGGGGATGCAGACGCTCGCCTGGGCGGCGACCTACCCCGAGCGCCTCGCCTCGGCGCTCGTCATCGCCAGCGCGGCGCGCCATTCGGCGCAGAATATCGCGTTCCACGAGGTCGGGCGGCAGGCGATCATGGCCGACCCCGACTGGCAGGACGGCCAATATTATGGCAGCGCGCGCGCGCCGACCAAGGGGCTCGCCGTCGCGCGCATGGCGGCGCACATCACCTATTTGTCGGAGGAAGGGCTGACCGAGAAGTTCGGCCGCCGCCTGCAGGCGCGCAACATCAAGAGCTTTGGCTTCGACGCCGATTTCCAGGTCGAATCCTATCTGCGGCATCAGGGGCTGGCCTTCACCGACCGCTTCGACGCCAACGCCTATCTCTATATCACGCGCGCGATGGACTATTTCGACCTCGCCGACCCCCACGACGGCCGCCTCGCGGGCGCCTTCGCGAAGGCAAAAGACGTGCGCTTCACACTCGTCAGCTTCGACACCGACTGGCTCTATCCGACCTCCGAATCGCGGCGCGTCGTGCAGGCGCTGCAAAGCGTCGGCGCGGCGGCGAGCTTCGTCGAACTGTCGGCACCATTCGGCCACGACAGCTTCCTGCTCGACGTGCCCGCGCTCGACCGCCTTGTTGCCGGCGCGTTGGGAACGGGCTTCTGATGGCGTTGCGTCCCGACCTCGCGATCATCGCCGACGCGGTGCCGATGGCGTCGCGCGTGCTCGACGTCGGCTGCGGCGATGGCGAACTGATGGTTGCGCTGCGAGGCAAAGGCGTCGATGCGCGCGGGCTCGAGATCGATCCGGCCAATGTCACCGCAGCGATCGCGCGCGGCCAGTCGGTGGTGCAGGGCGATGCGAATCACGACCTCGCCGACTATCCCGACGACGCCTTCGACTATGCGATTCTGTCGCAAACGCTGCAAACGACCGAGCGCCCCGACCGCGTCGTGAGCGAACTGCTGCGCATCGCGCCGCGCGCCTTCGTCAACTTCCCCAATTTCGCGCACTGGCGCGTGCGGCTTGCGCTCTTGTGGGGCGGACGCATGCCGGTAACGCGGTCGATTCCAATCGCCTGGTACGAAACGCCGAACATCCACCATGTCACGGTCAGCGATTTTCGCGATCTCGTCCGCGCCAAGGGCATCAAGGTCGAACGCGTCTGGCATCTCTCTGGCGACAAGCCGACAAGCGACGCCGCCGCCAGCTGGCGCGCCGAACATGCGATTTTTTTGATAGCGCGCAGCTGACGGGGCAAAGTCGGCTCCTACCGACCGATTGCCGACGTTGCCCCATCCTCACTTCGTCCTTCCCGCGAAAGCGGGAACCCAGTGCCAGGTCAGCCGGCGGACGCCCTTCAATCCCGCTTCTTCAACCCGTTCGCCAGAAAATCATTCGCGATCCGTGCAATTTCCGAAATGTCGCTTTCGGTATCCCACAACCCATAACGCATCCCCAGAAACACATTCATCCCGCCGATCGCCCAGGCGTGGATTTCGCTGACGTCATCGCGAATTTCGCCGCGGGCGGCGCCGCCCTCAAGCCGCTGCCGCACCCGCGCCACGGTCGTTTCATAATGGCTGCGATAGCTCGCATAATCGACGAACTCGGCCTCATCGATGATGCGGTAAATCTCCTTATGCTCGCGCACGAAGCCCAGATAGGATTCGAGCCCGACGCGCTCGGCGCTGATCTCGTCGGGCGCCGCCTGCACCAGCGGGGTGACATGGTCGCGCAGCTGCTCGCTCATATAGCGGACGAGCGCCTGGAAGATTTCCTCTTTCGAATCGAAATAGGTGTAGAAACTGCCGAGCGCGGTCCCCGCGCGGCGCGTGATCGCGCTGATCGATGCCTCGTGAAACCCGCGCTCGCCGAATTCGATCGCCGCCGCGTCGAGCAGCTTGCGCAAGGTGCGGCGCCCGCGCTCGGTACGCGGCGTCTTGTCACGCGCTTCGTTTCCGGCGCTCCCTGTCGCGGCTGGCGGCTGATCCATAGCGGCTCTCATCTCCCTCCGTCGCTGCCCCTGTCGCTGCATCGTGGCTTTTTCGCACCACTGGCAAGCAAAAAACGACGACTGCACATTCCAAGTTGAAACTTGGTTCATGTTTCACTATTGGATGCGGCGCGGCTTGGCAAGCACCAGCCCAAGAAAACCAAAAAGGGTGGCCACGGGCCGCTCGCCACATGGGAGAGTCTTCATGCGTCCTTTCGCCCGCCCGCTGCGCCGTGCCGTTCTTGCCACCAGCGCGCTTTCGATGATCGCCTTTGCGCCGCCCGCCTTCGCGCAGGAAGAAGGCGCGACCGACGCCGGCGATGACGAGATCATCGTGACCGCCCGTCGCCGCGACGAACGCCTGATCGACGTCCCCGTCGCGATCACCGCTTACTCGGGCGAAGCGCTTGCCAAGGCGGGTGCGATCGACATCACCGACATCGGCCAGACCACGCCGAACACCACGCTCGAAGTGTCGCGCGGCACCAACTCGACGCTCAGCGCCTTCATCCGCGGCGTCGGTCAGCAGGATCCGGTGTCGGGTTTCGAACAGGGGGTCGGGCTCTATCTCGACGACGTCTATCTCAACCGCCCACAGGCCGCGGTGCTCGACATCTATGACGTCGAGCGCATCGAAATTCTGCGCGGTCCGCAGGGCACACTCTATGGCCGCAACACCATCGGCGGCGCGGTCAAATATGTGACCAAGCAGCTGCCGGAGGAATTCTCGCTCAAGATCAAGGGCACGCTCGGCACCTATGACCAGGCCGATCTCGTCGTCACCGCCAGCGCCCCGATCGGCGACATCGTTCGCGTCGGCGGTTCGGTTGCGCGGCTGTCGCGCGGCGGCTTCGGCGACAATCTCACCACCGGCCTTGAAAATTACAACAAGGACGTCTGGGCGGGCCGCGGCACCGTCGAACTCGGCGGCTATGGCGAGCCGGTGCTGATCCGCATTTCGGGCGATTATACCAAGGACAAGAGCGCCCCGCGCGGCGGCCACCGCCTGATCCCGTCGCTGCGCACCAACGCGCCGGTGCTGGGCAATGTGTTCGACAGCCGCGGCGGCCTTGTCGATCCGAAGCAGGATATCGAATCCTACGGTCTGGCGATGAACGTCACCGCCGAACTCACCGACACGCTGACGCTGCGCTCGATCAGCGCCTGGCGCAAGGACAGCTCGGCGACCCCGATCGATTTCGACGCGCTGCCTGCGGTCGATGTCGACGTCCCCGGCTTCTACTTCAACGAACAGATCAGCCAGGAATTCCAGCTGCTCTATGAGGGCGACCGACTGAAAGGCCTGCTCGGCTTCTATTATCTCGACGCGACCGCCGACACCCTGTTCGACGTCCGCATCTTCAACACCCTCGCCGGGCTGACCGCCTTTACCGAAGCCGATGTCGATACCACGACCTTTGCGGTGTTCGGCGACGCGACCTTCGATTTCACCGAGCAGCTCAGCTTGTCGGTCGGCGGCCGCTACACCTGGGACACGCGCGAAGCATCGATCCTGCGCCAGAATTATCTCGGCGGCGGTTCGCCGGTGTTCGGCGGCGCTGGGGTAGCGTTCGGCGCTCCGGGCACCAATTTCGACGGCAAGCGCAGCTTCAACAAATTCACGCCGCGCGCCTCGCTGTCGTTCAAGCCGACCCCCGACCACACGCTCTACGCCAGCTATTCGCAGGGCTTCAAAGGCGGCGGCTTCGATCCGCGCGGTGTCGGCGTCAACGCGCCCGACACCGACGGCAACGGCACCCGCAGCGACGACGAAATCGCCGCGTTCCTGAGCTTCCGTCCCGAACAGGTCGAAAGCTATGAGGTCGGCTACAAGGGCAGCCTGATGGACGGCGCGGTCAATATCGCGATCGCCGGCTTCTATGCCGATTACACCGACGTCCAGATCCCGGGTTCGGTCGCCTGTACCGTCAGCGGCCTGCCCAGCTTCTGCGGTGTCGTCTCGAACGCCGGCAAGGCGACGTTCAAGGGCATCGAATTCGAGGGCCGCGCGCGGCTCGGCGAAGATATTGCGGCGGCGGGCGACCGGCTGACGCTGTCGACCGCGCTCGGTTATATTGATGCGGACTATAAGGAATATGTGTCGAACATCGGCGGCGTACCGACCGATGTCGCCGATTTCCGCGAAGTGCAGAATACGCCGAAATGGACCGCCAGCGGCACGCTTGCCTACGCCCCGGTCGGTGACGGCGATCTCAGCTTCGGGACGACGCTGTCGTACCGCAGCAAGACCTATCAGTTCGAAATCCCGAACCCCTATATCGACCAGAAGGGCTTTGCGCTGCTCGACGCCAGCATCGTCTATACCGCCCCCGACGATCGCTGGAGCATCGGGCTGTTCGGCAAGAATCTGACCGACAAGGAATATAAGACCTCGGGCTACACCTTCATCAACGTCAACGCGACGACCGGCGTGCCGGTGATCGGCGCCAACGGCCTGCCGACCTCGGCGCTCGGCACCGAAGGCACGCTCACCGCCTTCTACGGCAACCCGCGCCAGGTTTTCGTCACGGGCACCGTCAAGTTCTGATTTTTCGATTATTGAGGGGGGAAAAGGGGCGTCCACCGCGGCGCCCCTTTTTCTATTCGCCCAGCGGCGGTGCCCCGGTCGCGGCGACCATGCGCTCGCCGTCGATGACGATCGGGCTCGCGACCCCGTCGATCGACGCGCCTTCGGGGCGGAACCGCATCCCGCGCGCCTGAACCTGAGGGTCGGCGAACACCTGCGCGAGGTCGTTGATCGGCCCCGCCGGCACGCCCTCGGCCTCGAGCGCGAGCGCAAGCGGCTGCGCGTCCCATGCGGCGATTTTCGCCGCGAGCAGCGGGATCAGCTCGGCCCGGTTTGCAAGCCGTGCCGCATTGTTCACGAAACGCGGATCGTCCGCCCATTCGGGGACGCCCAGCATGCCGCAGAGCTTGCGGTACTGACTATCGTTGCCGACCGCGATGACCAGCTGGCCATCGGCCGTCGCAAACACCTGATAGGGCACGACATTAACATGAGCATTGCCCATCCGCTTCGGTACGACACCGCTCGCAAGATAGTTGGCCGCCTGATTGGCGAGCACCGCGACCTGAGAATCGAGCAGCGCCATGTCGATATGCGCGCCCCCACCCTTGTCGTCGCCCGTGACGTCACGGCGTCGTAGCGCGGCGAGGATGGCGACCGCCGAATACATGCCGGTGAAGATGTCGGCATAAGCTATTCCGGCCTTTTGCGGCGGCCCGTCGGGTTCGCCCGTCAGCGACATGAAGCCGCTCATCGCCTGGACGATATAGTCATAGCCGGCGCGGTGTGCATAAGGCCCGGTCTGCCCGAACCCCGTGATCGAACAGACGATCAGCCGCGGGAAATCGGCACGCAGGCGCGCCGGATCGAGCCCATATTTGACGAGCCCGCCGACCTTGTAATTTTCGATGACGACATCGGCATTGGCGAGCAGCGCGCGCACCTCCGCCTGTCCATCCGGGCTGGCGATATCGATCGCGACGCTGCGCTTGCCGCGGTTGCAGCTGTGATAATAGGCCGCACCCAGATCTTCGCCGTCGACGCCGGCGACGGAGGGTGGCCCCCATTCGCGCGTGTCGTCGCCCGCGCCCGGCCGCTCGACCTTGAACACCTCGGCGCCCAGATCGGCGAGCAATTGCCCGCACCATGGGCCCGCTAGCACCCGCGCCAGTTCGACGACGCGAATGCCCTCTAAAGGCTTAGGCAAAAGCCGAAATGCCCGTGATCGCACGCCCGAGGATCAGCGCATGAACGTCGTGCGTGCCCTCATAGGTGTTCACCGTCTCGAGGTTCACCGCATGGCGAATCACATGATAATCGGCCGAAATGCCATTGCCGCCGTGCATATCGCGCGCGACGCGCGCGATATCGAGCGCCTTGCCGCAATTGTTGCGCTTGAGGAGGCTGATCGCGTCGGGAATCAGGCGACCTTCGTCGATCAACCGGCCGACGCGCAGCGCCGCCTGCAGCCCCAATGCGATTTCGGTGAGCATATTCGCGAGCTTGAGCTGGACGATCTGATTCGCCGCCAGCGGTCGCCCGAACTGCTTGCGTTCACCCGTATAATTACGTGCCGCTTCATAGCAGAACTCCGCCGCGCCCATCGCGCCCCAGCCGATGCCGTAACGCGCGCGGTTGAGGCAGCCGAACGGGCCTTTCAATCCCGAGACATGCGGCAACAGCGCATCCTCGCCGACCTCGACCGAATCCATGACGATCTCGCCCGTCACCGAGGCGCGGAGGCTCACCTTGCCCTCGATCTTCGGCGCCGACAGGCCCTTCATGCCCTTTTCAAGCACAAACCCGCGAATCGCGCCGTCATGCGCGTCGGACTTTGCCCACACGACGAAGACGTCGGCGATCGGCGAATTGGTGATCCACATCTTCGCGCCCTTGAGGCGATAACCGCCTGCGATCTTCTCGGCACGCGTGCGCATCCCGCCGGGGTCGCTGCCGGCGTCGGGCTCGGTCAGGCCGAAGCAGCCGACGAGTTCGCCCGAGGTCAGGCCCGGCAGATATTTCCGCTTCTGCTCCGCGCTGCCATAGGCGTTGATCGGGTGGATCACGAGCGAGCTTTGCACCGAACAGGCCGAGCGATAGCCCGAATCGATACGTTCGACCTCGCGCGCGATCAGCCCGTAGCTGACATAATTCAGCCCCGCGCCGCCATATTCGGCGTCGATCGTCGCGCCGAGCAGGCCGAGCGCGCCCATTTCGGACATGATTTCGCGGTCGAAGCGCTCGTCGAGAAATGCCGAAGTGACCCGCGGCAACAGCGCGTCGGTCGCATAGGCCCGCGCCGTGTCGCGCACCATCCGCTCCTCTTCGCTCAGCTCGGCATCGAGCTGGAGGGGATCGAGCGGGTCGAGCGCCTCGATGCGCTGCAGATCGGCGAGGGCCATGAAACGGGCTTTCTCTAAAAAGGCGGGCAGCCCTTTGGAGGCATGCGCGCTACGGGGTCGGTTCGGCCGTTTTGCGGGCCAATGCGGCAGCGGGGCTGTCGCGCGGTTCCAATATCGCCGCCGTCTCGATCAGGTCAAGCGCGCGCCGCGCCTCATGGTAGCGCCGCGCCTCGATCAACCATTCGCTCGCGACCTCCGAACCGGGCATCGCCTCGACCTCGGAAATCGCAAGGTCAGCCTGTCCGGCCGTCAGATAGCGCCGTGCGCGGTCGAGCCGCTCGGATGCCCGCGGCGACTGGGTTCCCGCGGCGCGCACCACGAACAATTCGCTCAGCTCGCGGCGCAGTCCGGTCCACAGGCTGCCATTGTCGTCGCCGCCGCGCCCGACGAGTTGCGGCGCCATCGCATCGAGTTCGTTGCGGAGCTGTTCGAGCGTCACCGGTTCGCGCGACGTATCGATGATCGTCTTCACCGCATTGGGCTGGTCGTCGCCGAAGCGCAGGCGCAGCTGCGCGTCGAGATAACCGAGCGACAGCCCGCGATCGAGCGCGCGGCGCACCGCAAAAGCCACGAGCAAGCCCTCGGCGCGCGAGGCATTGCCCGACGCCGATTCGGCCTCGAGCGTGATCCGCGACAGGCGCTGTTCGAGTTCGGCGACGCGCGCCGCGAGCGCGTTGGCGCCGTCGATCGGTGCGACCATCAGCGGCGCCGCATCGGCGCCGCCTTTTACGACAGCCGGGTTCGCGGCCCCGACGGGCGCGGCGATCATTTTCGCCGGTGGCGGGGAATTGTCGCCCGTCATCCAGCGATTAACAGCCCATCCGCCGCCAGCGATGCCGATCAGAAGCAGCAGGAAGGCACCGATGGCGAGAGCGCGAAACGATGGGCCCCTTGCGGGTGCCACCTCGCCCGCCGACGCGGACGTGTCGATGCTGTCGATTACCATTTTTCTCTTTCGAACGACCCTATTTTGCACCCTTGTGCCACAAAGCACGCGCCTCTGCCAACATTGCCGCGTCGTCGGGATGTTCCGCAATGGCCAGATCGCGCCAGCCGTCGCCTGCGGCGGCCGCCGCCGCCGGGCTGATCGCGACGAGCGACAGGCGCGCGCGCGCATCGCCGACCAGCTCTGAAATTCGCTGTGCGCCGCGCGCCGAGTGGGCAAGCAATATCGCGGGGGCGGCGACCAGCGCATCCCATCCCGCCGGTATCGGGGCGGGATCGACAGCGTAGCAGGGCAACGCGGCGATCGCCGCACCCCGCGGATTGAAGTCTGACCGATCGCGGCCACAAAGCCACAGAATATGGCGGATATTTTCCGACGTCATATCGTCAAGCAGTCGCTGCGCACCCGACGATCCGGTCTTTGCGACCGTCAACCCTGCGGCTTCGGCCGCCCGCGCGGTCGCGGCGCCGACGGCATGAACGGGCAGCGACGCCAGGCCGACCAGCCCCGCGCCCGCCAGCCTCGGGGCAAAGGCGCTGGTCAGCAGCAGCGCATCGAAATCACCGGGATCGGGAGGTATCCAATAGATCGCGCGCGCGGCAAAAAGCGGTATCGCACGGACGTCGAACCCCATCGCCCTCGCTCGTTCCACCGTCGCTGCATTACCCGGCTCGGGCCGCGTAACGATCAGCGGAAAGCCATGGGTCATGCCGCAAATAGCCGCCGCACGCTGTCGGGCGACTGGTCGAGCAGCCGGCCTGCCAGCGCCGCTGCGGCCCCATCGCCGGCGACGATCACATGCCCCGCCGCATGATCGGCGCCATCGTCGGCGAAAATCTCGGCATCGAGACGCAGCGCGCCATCCTCCAGCCACTGCGCATGCGCCGCGACCGGCGACCGGCAGTCGCCGCCGAGCGCCGCCAGAAACGCGCGTTCGGCGGCGACAGCCAGATGCGTCGGAGCATGATCGATCGCGGCGAGCAGCGCGCGCGTCGCCGCGTCGTCGTCGCGGCATTCGATTCCGATCGCGCCCTGCGATGCCGCCGGAAGCAGCAGGCTCACGTCCTGAACCGTGCCAACATCATGCATCCCCAGCCGCTCGAGCCCCGCCGCAGCGAGCAGGGTCGCATCGGCGTCGCCCGCGGCAATCTTCGCAAGCCGCGTCGCGACATTGCCGCGCAGCAACACCGTTTCGAGGTCGGGACGGACCCGCTTCACCTGCGCGGCGCGGCGCGGGCTGCTTGTGCCAAGCCTGGCGCCCTGCGGCAGGTCGCCAATCGTCGCGGCGGCGATGCCCTCGCGCACCACCAGCCGGTCGCGCGGATCGGCGCGTTCGAGCATCGCGCCGAGGAAAAAGCGTGCGTCGCGCAGCGTTTCGACATCCTTCAGCGAATGAACCGCGACATCGATCGTCCCCGCGTCGAGCGCCGCGTCGAGCTCGCGCGTCCACAGCGCCTTGCCCCCGACCTCGGCGAGCGCGCGGTCCTGAATCCGGTCGCCCGTCGCGGTCATCGGCACGATTTCCAGCGCCGCCATTTCGAAGCCATGACTGGCAATCAGCGCCGCAGCTGCCATATGGGCCTGTGCCATCGCGAGCGGCGAGGCGCGCGTGCCGATGCGCAGCGGGTTTTCGGAGGTTGGAAGTTCATTCATCGGCCGCGGTGCTAGAGCATTTCCAGGAAAAGTGGGAACCGGTTTTTCAACCGGAAATGCTCCAAGCACCACAAGGAGCCTTTCCAAAGGCTCCGCCGCGGCTTGCCCTGCCGATAAAGGGGCGGGTAAAGGAGCGCGCAATAATATGACTCTGATCCTCGGCCTTGAATCGAGCTGCGACGAAACCGCGGCGGCGCTTGTCGACAGCGACCGGCGCATTTTGGCGCATCGCGTCGCGGGACAGGAGGCCGAGCACAGCCCCTATGGCGGCGTCGTTCCCGAGATTGCGGCGCGCGCGCATGTCGACCGGCTCGCGCCGATCGTCGAAGCCGTGCTTGCCGACGCGGGGGTGTCGTTGGCACAGGTCGATGCGATCGCCGCAACCGCCGGACCGGGGCTGATCGGCGGCGTGATGGTCGGGCTCGTCACCGGCAAGGCGCTCGCGCACGCCGCGAACAAGCCGCTGATCGCGGTCAACCATCTAGAAGGCCATGCGCTGAGCCCGCGCCTTGTCGAACCCGGCCTCGCCTTCCCCTATCTGCTGCTGCTCGTGTCGGGCGGCCATTGCCAGTTGCTTCTGGTGAAGGGCGTCGGCGATTATCGCCGCCTCGCAACGACGATCGACGATGCGGCGGGCGAAGCCTTTGACAAGACATCCAAACTGCTCGGCCTCGGCTACCCTGGCGGCCCCGCAGTCGAGCGCATCGCCAAGGACGGCAATCCGCATGCGGTTCCGCTGCCGCGCCCGCTCGTCGGCAGCGCCGAACCGCATTTCTCCTTCGCCGGCCTCAAAAGCGCCGTCGCACGCGCCGTCGCCAGCGGGCAGCATAGCGTCCCCGACCTTGCAGCGTCGTTCCAGCAGGCGGTCGTCGATTGCCTCGTCGACCGCAGCCGCATCGCGCTCGCCGCCTGTCCCGCCGCGACCGCTTTTGTCGTCGCCGGCGGGGTGGCCGCCAATAGCGCGATTCGCGGTGCGTTGACCGATCTCGCGACGCGCTTCGACACGCCCTTCGTCGCACCGCCGCTCTGGCTCTGCACCGATAATGGCGCGATGATCGCCTGGGCGGGCGCCGAGCGTTTCGCGATCGGCCTCACGGACCCCCTCGACACCGCCGCCCGCCCGCGCTGGCCGCTCGATCCGGCGGCCGAAGCCGTGCGTGGCGCAGGCGTAAAGGCATGACGTCGTACCGCAATTTCGGCGTGATCGGCGGCGGCGCCTGGGGCACCGCGCTCGCACAGCTTCTCGCCGCCGATGGTGCCCCCGTCCGGCTGTGGGCGCGCGAGGCGGAGGTTGTTGCGGCGATCAACGCCGAGCATCGCAACCCGGTCTTCCTGCCCGGCGCCGCGCTCTCGCCCTCGCTTGCCGCGACCGGCGCGCTTGCCGACATGGCCGATCTCGATGCGCTGCTCGTCGTCGTTCCCGTGCCCTTCCTGCGCGCCGTTCTTACCGAACTGCCGCCAGGCGAGGCGCCGCTGATCTTTTGCAGCAAGGGCATGGAGGCGGGCAGCTTCGCCTTCCCGATCGACATGGCGCGCGATCTCGCGCCGTCGCGTCCGCACGCCGTGCTCTCTGGACCGACCTTTGCGCACGAAGTTGCCGCCGGGCTGCCGACCGCGATCACCCTCGCCGCCGCCGACGCCGATGTCGCGGCCGGAATAGCGCGGGCGCTCGCACGCCCGCATTTCCGCCCCTATATTTCGACCGACATGATCGGCGCCGAGATCGGCGGCGCGGTCAAGAATATCCTCGCGATCGCGTGCGGCATCGTCGATGGCGCCGGGCTCGGCCTCAACGCGCGCGCGGCGCTGATCAGCCGCGGTTTTGCCGAAATGACGCGGTTCGGGCTGGCACGCGGTGCGCAGACCGAAACGCTTGGCGGTCTCGCGGGCCTCGGCGATCTCGTCCTCACCTGCACTTCGTCGAATTCGCGCAACTTCGCGCTCGGTCAGGGACTCGGGCGCGGCGAAGCTGCCGCGTCGTTGATGGCGGACCGCCGGACGGTCGCCGAGGGTGCGTTCAGCGCGCCCGTGGTCGCAGCGGCGGCGCGGGCCGACGGCATCGACATGCCGATCACCGACACCGTCGCGCGGCTGGTTGCCGGTGAAACACGCGTCACCGAGGCCATTCAGGCTTTGCTCAGCCGCCCCCTGCGACCCGAAGGGCGATGAACTGCTTCACGCAATTGCCTGCCTCCCTCGCCCGCGCTAAACGGTACATCAGGGCAAAGCAGAAGGGGCGCCAGGCTTGAGCCACACGGACAGCGCAGCTGCGCCCCGATCGCCGGACGTTCCTTCGGGGGACGCGGATACCGCCGCGCTCGCCAAGGGCGGACGCACCAATTTCTTCGGCTTCCTCCTCCGCCTCGTCGCCCGCCTGCCCTTCCTCTATGTCGCGGGCCGCTGGTACGGGCCCGAAGCGGTCGGGCGCTTCGCCTTCGCCGTGCTCGTCATCGAACTCGTGGCGCAACTCGCGACATTGGGCCTCAAACGCGGGCTTGCCGAACAATTGAGCGCGCCCGGCGCCGATCACCGAACCGTCGTATGGGATGGCATGTTCGTCGCCTTGCTCGCCTCGGCGACGGGCTCGGCGCTCCTCTTCCTCTTTCCCCAGCTTATGTATCCGGCGGGTGGGATCGACAGCACCGACCGGTGGATGGCACTGCTCGTCTTCGCCATCGCCGGCACCGACATCGCGCTCGCCGCCTGCGCCTATAAATTCGACATCGGCGCCACCGTCCGCGCGCGCGCCATCGTCGAACCCTGGGTCATCAGCATCGCGGCGGCAGGCTTCTGGTTCGTCTCGGTGCGCGACGGGCTGATGCTCTCCTACGCCGCCGCAATGCTCGGCGCCTTCCTCACCGCGCTGATCCCGATGCTGCGCCACTATGGCGGGCCGCACGGCTGGCAGCCGCATCCCGCCCACCTGATTGCAGTTGCGCGGCGCAACGCGCCGCTCGCCGCCGCCGACGCGATCGAATGGGGCACGCGGCGCCTCGACCTCTTCATCCTCGGCCAGTTCACCTCGCCGACGATCTACGGCATCTATTATATGGCGCAGCAGGTCGCGTCGCTGCCGCAGAAGCTGAAGACCAGCTTCGAGCCGATCCTCGGCCCCGTCATCACGCGCAACCTCGCCGAAAACCGGCTTGCCGCCGTGGCGGCACAGGTGAGTCAGGTCGGTTTCTGGATCATCGCCGCGCAGGCCGGCGTCGCGCTCGCGCTTGGCATTCCCGGCGAGGCGGTGATGGGGCTCGTCGGTCCCGAATTTGTCAGCGGCACCGCCGCGCTCGCCTTCCTGCTCGCCGCCGAAGTCGTCGCGGCAACCGCGGTCGTCAGCGAGGCGGCGCTCGTCTATGTCGCGCGCCACCGCAATCTGCTGATCAGCATCGCGACGCTGGCGCTACAAGCCGGACTCAGCGTCGTGCTGATCCTCGTCGCCAAATCGATGGGCCTGCCGCCGATCACTTACGCTGGCGCCGTCGCGCTGGCGCTGATGCTCGCGCTCGGCTTCGCGTCGCTGGTCAAGGCACGGCTGCTCGCGCGCATCCTCGGCGCGCCGGTGAACAGTCTGCGCTGGGCGCTGGTCTGGGCAACGGCGGGCGCCACCATCCTCGGCTATGGCGCGACGCAGCTTCCCGAATGGGCCGAGCTCTTGATCGGCGTGCCGTTCATCCTCGGCATCTACGCCTGGCTGATCTGGACGCGCGGCTTCGGCCCGGCCGACCGTGAACTGTTCCGCAAGCACCCCGAACCCGCCGCAGCGCCCGCAAGCTGATCGCTAATCGACCGCTTTCTGGGCCGCATCGCCGACATTTTCGGCCGCGTTTCCTACCTTTTGCGCGGCCTCGGTGATGGCGCCGGTCTCGGCCTTGTCGTTGGCAAGGAACTGGAACGCGACAAAGCCGGCGACGGCGATCAGCACGAGCAGGATCAGGCCAAACCCCATCCCGCCGCCGCGCCGCGGCTCGCGGTCGATGATCGTCGTCGTATGCGTCGTCCCGTCGGGCGCGCGTGTTTCGTGGATTTCGTCGGCCATCAGAATCTCTCCCATGCTGTCTGGCGCATAGGACGCTTCACCGCCGATAAAGGTTCCTAGAGCCTGCCCTGAGGGGATTGAGGTATCGTGATTGCTGCTGGAGGTTGTTCGGCAAGGAAGGCTGCGCCGGGCGGGCCGGTGGCCCGTCACAGCAGCGTGACGCAGACCGAACGACCTCCAGCTGCAACCCGAAGGGCGGGCCCCTTCTGGCCGATTGCCGCGTCACTCGTCGGTTACGATGAGAACATCGCTCCCTCCTCGTTCCTCGCACTCGGCCAGAATCGGCTCCGTCACGACACCTCAATCCCCTCAGGGCAGGCTCTAGCCCAGCCGTTCGGCAACCTTCGCCTTGAGGTCGGTCTGCGCTCGCGGGCCGACCTGCGCGATGATTTCGCGTGCACAAACCGCACCCATCGTCAGGCAGTCCTTGATCGGACGGCCTTCGGCGAGACCCGACAGGAATCCGGCCGCGAACAGGTCGCCCGCGCCGGTCGTGTCGACCACCGTTTCGATCGGCTCGGCGCCGACTTCGGTGCGCGTCCCACCCTGAAGCGCGATCGCGCCGTGCGAGCCGCGCGTCACGATCAGCAGCGGAACCTGC
Organism: uncultured Sphingopyxis sp.; assembly: GCA_964426485.1. Classification (GTDB taxonomy): domain Bacteria; phylum Pseudomonadota; class Alphaproteobacteria; order Sphingomonadales; family Sphingomonadaceae; genus Sphingopyxis. The sequence goes on from CAYRQX010000005.1 coordinate 109,831, forward strand.
GGCGCGATCTTCGCCACCGCAGCCTCGAAATCCTCGGTTTCGGCAAGCGCGCAAATCTCGACCTCGTTCGCGAACAAGATATCGAACAGACCCTCGGCGATCAGCTTGCGGAAATCCTCGCCGTGGCGGTCGATGATGAAGGCATCGGACAGCGTGAAGGCGACCTTGCGCGCCGCCGCGCGCGACACGTCGATCGCGCGACGCATCGCCGCGCGCGACAGTTCGGGATCCCACAGATAGCCTTCGAGATAGAGAATCTCGCTATCGGCTATCCACGCTTCGTCGATCATCGACTGTTCGAGCAAATGACTCGCACCGAGGAAAGTATTCATCGTGCGCTGGCCGTCGGGGGTGACGAGGATCAGACAGCGCGCGGTCGGCGCGCCTTCGCCGAGCGGCGGGGTTTCATAAGCGACGCCGAGCGCCCGCAAATCATGGGTAAAGACGTGGCCGAGCTGATCATCGGCGACCTGCCCGATAAAGGCGCAGCGCTGGCCGAGCGCGGCCATGCCGGCCAGCGTATTGGCCGCCGACCCGCCCGAAACCTCGACCGCCGGACCCATTGCCGCGTACAGCCGTTCGGCCTCTTCGCCGTCGATCAGCCGCATCGATCCCTTGGTCAGGCCTTCGGCGGCGATCAGCGCGTCATCGGCGCGGGCGAGAACGTCAACGATCGCATTGCCGATGGCGACGACGTCGAAACGGGCGGTGGAGGCCATGAAAATTCCTGTGGTGCGTGGAAAAAGCTGCCGCGCGCCTTAGGCGGCGAGGCCCGGCAAGGCAAGCATAACGCTTGACCCGCGCTCGCCCGCCCACCATCCCTGCGCCCATGGCCCGCGCCGTTCATGCCTTCCTGCTCGCATTCAGGGATTTGCCCAATCCGCGCGTGCTGCGCGTACTGGCGCAAAGCCTCGCGCTCACGTTCCTGCTTCTCGCCGTCTCGGGCGCCGCGATCTTCTTTGCCGCGCGCTGGGCGCTGGCGCACTGGAAATGCCTCGATGCAACGCAGCTCGACATGGCCGGTATCCTGATCGTCCTCGCGATCGTCGCGGGAAGCTGGCTGCTCTTTCGCGCCGTCGCGATCGTCGTTGTCGGCCTGTTCGCCGACGGCATCGTCGCCGATGTCGAAGGACGCCACTATCCCGCCGCCGCGCGCCAGGCGGTCGACGTCGGCTGGCGGCAGAATATCGGCCTCGCGATCGCATCGCTGGTGCGGCTGATCGGCGGCAACCTCCTCGCGCTGCCGATCTATATTCTCCTGCTCGTCACCGGGATCGGCACGCCAATCTTCGCGCTGCTCGTCAACGCATTGCTGCTCGGCCGCGATCTCGAGGCAATGGTGCTCGCGCGCCATCCGGATCAGCCGCGCCTCGATCGGCCGGCACGCTGGTCGCTCGGGCTGCTGTCTGCCGCAAGCTTTGTGGTGCCTGTCGCCAATCTGTTGGCTCCGATTCTCGGCGCGGCTATGGCCGTGCACATGTTGCATCTGCGCAATGGGGACCGGAATATATGATTGAAAACCGCCGCCTGGCCGTCATCGCCGGTCTCGCTTTGACGCTCGGCGCGTGCGCCGGCCCCGCGATCCCGCGCCCCGCGACCCCATCCGCTTCGACCCCTCCCCCGACCACCGTGGTCCGCCCGGTGCAGAATAATGCGCTCATCGGCAACAGCGCCGATGCGATCGGCCGGATGTTCGGCAAGCCGCATCTCGATGTCACCGAAGGCGCCGGCCGCAAACTCCAGTTTGCCGGATCGAAATGCATCCTCGACGTCTATTTCTATGCCCCGCGTGCGGGCGCGCACCCCGTCGCCACGCATGTCGACGCCCGCACTCCCGATGGCCGCAACGCCGAAGTGAACAGCTGCGCCCAGTCGATTCAACGCTGATCGGGCATCATGACGCCAGTTCGGCGAGCGCCCAGTGGGCCGCGTCGGCGACCATCGGCGATTCATCCTTCGTCAGTCGCTCGAGCACGGGCACGAACCGGACATCGCCGCTGTTTCCCGCCGCGATCGCGGCATTGCGCACCATGCGTCCGCGCCCGATCCGCTTGATCGGCGAGCCTGCGAAGACCTGCCGGAAATCGGCGTCGTCGAGCGCAAGCAGATCGGAAAGCGACGGCGCGGCCAGCTCGGCACGGGGCAGGAAGGCGCGATGCGCGTGCGCGGTCTCGGCGAATTTGTTCCACGGGCACGCGGCGAGGCAGTCGTCGCAGCCATAGATGCGATTGCCGATCCCGCGCCGCAACGCGACGGGGATCGGGCCATTATGTTCGATCGTGAGGTAGGAAATACAGCGCCGCGCATCGAGCCGGTACGGCGCCGGAAAGGCCTGCGTCGGGCACGCATCCTGGCACGCCGAGCAGCTGCCGCATGTATCGCGTCCCGGCGTGGCAGCCGCGAGGTCGAGCGTCGTGTAGATCGCGCCAAGGAACAGCCAGCTGCCATGATCGCGGCTGACGAGATTGGTATGCTTGCCTTGCCAGCCAAGCCCGGCCGCCGCCGACAGCGGCTTTTCCATCACCGGCGCGGTATCGACGAAGACCTTGACCTCGGCGTCCTGCACCTCCGCCACCAGCCAGCGTGCGACCGCCTTCAGCGCCCTTTTGACGACGTCATGATAGTCGCCGCCCTGCGCATAGACCGAGATGCGCCCGCGGCCCGGATGGTCGGCGAGCGCTAGCGGATCGAGCGCGGGGGCATAGCTCATGCCAAGCGCGATGACCGATTTGACCTCGGGCCACAGCCCCCTCGGCGATCCGCGCTGCTCGGCGCGGCTTTCCATCCAGATCATGTCGCCGTGGCACCCCTCGGCCAGCCACTGGTTCAGCCGCGCCGCGGTCTGCGGCGCCGCATCGGCATGCGCGATCCCGAACGCCGCGAAACCATGCGCGCGCGCGACCGCTTCGAGGCGATCTTCCACAGAAGGCGTTTCAATAGGCAAGGCTTCGGCAACCATTGGCGCTCTATACGCGAGCGGCCTCGCCGTGCCATAGTTTGGTGAGCGCAAGATTGGGGACCCGGGTTTGAGCGATTTCAGCGTCGAGGCGAATGGCCTCACCAAATATTTCGGCGATTACAAGGCGGTCGATCATGTCAGCCTCGCGGTGCCGACGGGCAGCATCTATGGCGTGCTTGGTCCCAATGGGGCGGGCAAGACGACGAGCCTGCGCATGACGCTGGGCATCATCGACCCCGATGAGGGTTCCAGCCGGCTGCTCGGCGGGCACAAGCCACAAAGCGTGCGCAACCGCATCGGCTATCTTCCCGAGGAGCGCGGCCTTTATCCGGGGATGAAGGCGCGCGAGGCGATCGCCTTCATGGGCGCGCTGCGCGGCCTCGACTGGTCGGAGGGCCGCCGCCGCGCCGCCGGATTCATGACCGAACTCGGGCTCGAACGCGTGATCGACGAAAAGATCCGCAAAATGTCGAAGGGCATGGCGCAGATGATCCAGCTGATCGGCTCGATCGTCCACGCCCCCGACCTCATCGTGCTCGACGAGCCCTTCTCGGGGCTCGACCCCGTCAATCAGGAGCGGCTCGAAATGCTGGTGCGGCGCGAGCGCGACCGCGGCGCGACAATTCTTTTCTCGACGCATGTGATGGCGCATGCCGAGCGCCTCTGCGACCGCATCGCGATCATCGCGCGCTCGGCGCGCCGGTTCGAAGGCACGGTCGACGAAGCGCGCGCGCTGCTGCCGATGCAGGTGCGCTACACCCCGCGAACGGCGGGAGCCCCCGCGGCGGTTGCCGCCAATCTCCCGGCGGGGGCGGATCTGCGCGGCGACGCCTGGCATTTTGCTATTCAGGACGCCGATGTCGAACCGTTGCTCGCGCGCATCACCGCGAGCGGTCATGGCGTCACCGGCCTGTCGATCAGCCGCCCGGGGCTCCACGACGCCTTCGTCCATATCGTCCGGCAGGTCGATGCGGGGTTCGACGCCGACGCGACCGAGGACGCGGTCGAGGAGGCCAGCGCATGACCCCGTTCCTTCGCAGCATGTTCGTTGTGGCGCGGCGCGATTTTCTGGCGATCGTCGCGACGCCGACCTTCCTCCTGTTCCTGCTCGCGCCGCTGTTCATGGTCGCGATGACGCTCGCGGGAGGCATGGGCGCATCGCAGCTCGCCGACAGCGCGCGCGGTGCCGGCCGGATCGTCGCGATCGCCGACGCGGCCGACGTCGAGGCCCTTCGCGCCGCCGACCGCCGGCTTCGCGACGCCTTCAGGCGCGGCGAAGCCCCCCCGCCGCTCGAATTCCGCGTCGCAGCACCAGACGCGCCCGACCCCATCGCGATCACGCGCGAAAAGGGCACCGACACCTATGCGGTGATGAGCGGCCCGCTCGAAAGCCCGCGCATCGTGGAGCGCAATGCCGAGGGCAGCGCGGGCCGCTATCTTGCCCTGCTCGCCAATCAGGCGCTGCGCGACCGCGCCGCCGGCGACGTCGTCCCGGTAAAACCGCGCTTCGAAAGTATCCAGCGCGGCGGCACCAGCATCGCGGTGCAACAGTCGCTCGGTTTCGGGGCGGTCTTCATTATTTTCCTCCTGACCCTGCTGCTCGCGGGCCAGACGGTGAGTTCGCTCGCCGAGGAAAAGGGCAACAAGGTCATCGAGATCCTGGCCGCCGCGGTGCCGCTCGAAAGCGTCTTCCTCGGCAAGCTGCTCGGCATGCTCGGCGTCGCCGTGCTGTTCATCGCCTTCTGGATGATCGTCGCGATCGGCGGCGGGCTGGTCGCCGCGACGCAAATGGATCCCGCCGCGATCGCGGCGGCGGGCAAGGCCGGCAAGGCGACCGCCGCGCTGGCGTCGATGCCCGCGACGGGCTGGCCCTTCTTTCTCGGTATCGGCTTCGCTTATTTCATCCTGTCCTTCCTCCTGCTCGGCGCCGTCTTCCTTGGCGTCGGGGCGCAGGCGGGATCGGTGCGCGAAATTCAGATGCTCAGCCTGCCGATCACGATCTTCCAGGTCGGCATGTTCAGCCTGTCGGCCGCCGCCGCGAGCGCGCCGGGCAGCAGCCTTGCGACCTTCGCGCAAATCTTCCCCTTCTCCTCGCCGCTGGCGATGGCGGCGCGCGCCGCGAGTGACGATGCCAAGGCGGTCCACCTGCTCGCGCTCGGCTGGCAGGCGATCTGGGTCGCGCTCGTCATCTTCCTCTCGGTGCGCCTGTTCAGGTCGGGCGTGCTCAGCAGCGGCAGCGGCTGGAAATTCTGGCGCCGGGAAAAGAGGGGGTAAGGCGCCGTCGCGGCAGTCCTCCGCTTCTATTGACAAAGTTGTGAATAGTGGCATTCTGCAACCTAATCGGCTGCGCCAGACGGCCGTCCAGAGGAGCAGCCCATGGCCACCCAGATTCGCACCGCGCCCGAAAGCGCCAACCCGCTCGACCCCAATCCTCTTGATGTCAGCCGCGCCGAGCTTTGGAGCGAAGACCGCTGGCAGGAACCGATGCGCCAGCTGCGCGCCGGGGCGCCCATCTATCGCTGCGAAGATTCGAAATTCGGCCCCTATTGGTCGGTGACGACCTATAAGCCGATCCAGCATATCGAGGCGCTGCCCAAAATCTTCTCCTCGTCGTGGGAATATGGCGGAATCACTGTCGCCGGCGACGGCATCGAACATCTGAAAGAGGGCGAAATCCCGATGCCGATGTTCATTGCGATGGACCCGCCGCAGCACACCGCGCAGCGCCGCACCGTCGCCCCCGCTTTCGGTCCCTCCGAAATCGAACGCATGCGCGCCGACACACAGGCGCGCACCGCGGCGCTGATCGACACGCTGCCGATTGGCGAAACCTTCGACTGGGTCGAACGGCTGTCGATCGAGCTCACCACCGACATGCTCGCGATCCTGTTCGATTTTCCGTGGGAAGAGCGCCACCGGCTCACCGGCTGGTCCGACGCGCTCGGCGATATCGAAAGCTTCGACACGCTCGAAAAGCGTCAGATGCGGCTCGCCAAGGCGTTCGAAATGGGCGCCGCCTTCAAGCAATTGTGGGACGCAAAGGCGCAGAACCCAGGCGAGCATGACCTGATTTCGATCATGCTCCAGTCCGACGCGATGAAGCATATGAGCGAGAATGAGTTCATGGGGAACCTCATCCTGCTCATCGTCGGCGGCAACGACACGACACGCAATTCGATGTCGGCCTACGCCTATGGCCTCCACAAATTCCCCGAGGAACGCGCCAAGCTCGAGACAAATCACGATCCCGAACTCGCCGTCAACGCGATGCACGAAATCCTGCGCTGGCAGACCCCGCTCGCGCATATGCGCCGCACCGCGACCGAGGACACCGAACTGTTCGGGCACGCGATCAAGGCGCGCGACAAGATCGCCTTGTGGTACGCCTCGGCGAACCGGGACGAGAGCGTGTTTCCCGACGGCGACCGCATTATCGTCGACCGCGAAAATGCCCGGCGCCACCTGGCCTTCGGCTATGGCATCCACCGCTGCGTCGGCGCCCGCGTCGCCGAACTGCAGCTCACCACCCTCATCTCCGAAATGCAGCGCCGCCGCCTGCGCGTGAACGTCCTCGCCGAACCCGAACGCGTGCACGCAAGTTTTGTCCACGGCTATCGTCACATGCCGGTACAATTGGAGAAATATTGACGTCCCGCTGTAACCCTTTGGCCCACGCGCACGTATCAGCGATATGATCGAACGTCGTTACATCCTCGGCGGACTTGCGCTCGGCGGCGCCATCATCGGCGCGCCGATGCTCTTCGCCAAATCCTCGCGCCCGAAAGCCCTGCCCGGCTGGCAGCTTTCGGATGCCGAATGGAAAAAGCGCCTGTCGCCGCTGCAATATCGCGTGCTCCGCGAAGCCGCGACCGAACGCCCCTTCACTAGCCCCCTCGACAAGGAAAAACGCGCCGGCATCTTCGACTGCGCCGGCTGTGCGCTGCCGCTTTATTCGAGCCGAACCAAGTTCGACAGCGGCACCGGCTGGCCCAGTTTCTGGGCACCGCTCAAGGGCGGCATCGGCACCTCGACCGACTATGACCTCGGCTATGCACGCACCGAAGTGCATTGCAAACGCTGCGGCGGCCATCTCGGCCATGTCTTCAACGACGGGCCGAAACCGACGGGCAAGCGTTATTGCATGAACGGCGCGGCACTACGCTTTCGCCCCGCCTGACGCCTTTTACGGCGGACGCGTCTTACCGGGCCTTCACCCGCCACACCGACAGTCCGGCGCGCGACGTAATCGGCGCCGCTTCGAGCCACGCTGGCGGCGTTCCCGCGTGAAGCTGCGCCGCGAGGGCATCCTTTCGCGCGCGGCGATATTTGGTGAAGTCGTTGGCGGTGCGGCAATAGACGATCAGCGTCGCCGCCTGCTTGCGGACCAGCGCCTCGGCCTTTGCGGGGTCGCCAGCGAACACGCGGATCGAGTCCGCCATCGCATCCTTGTTGCGGTGATGCGGCGTCGCGACCAGACTGTGACGCGTCCAGAAAATCACCGGCGCGCCGAGATCGATCGGCGTCAGGATCGTTGTGGTCGGCAGGCGATTGAGGTCCGCGATCGCCGCAGGGTCGAGGCAGTTCGCCTTATAGGGATTGGCCGCGGCAGCCTCTTGGGTCGCCTTTTCCTCTTCGGCCTTCAGCGACGGCACCACCAGCCCGAGCACGGCCACCACCGCCAAACTGCCAAGCAGCGGCAGCGCCAGCGCGGCGGCAGCCGACGCCAGGATGCGTAGCAAGGTCGACCGAATCGTTCGCGCCCACGCCCATGCGCGCAGGCCCAGCCACGCACAGCCTGGCAAGGCAAAGACATGCGCGGTCGAAACGCTGCGTAGAACGAGTAGCGACAGGGCGGCTGCGCCGATCAGGGCAACGATGATCGTCGCCCAATTTCTTCGGTCGGCGGCGGTCGGGCAGCTTCGCCACGCCAGCAACGACCCGGCAAGACCGATCAGCGATGGCACGAGCACATGGATCGCATCATCCGGTCCCGATACCCACAAAGGCTGGCCCTCGAGGACATTGCGGTACCAATATTTGACGACGATCGGGTCGAGCGTGGCAAAGGGCCCGTTCGCGCATTGCGGTTCGGTCCACAGCAGTGCGCCCGCCGCCGATACGCCCGCCAGCCCCAGCAGCGCGAACCGCGCCCAAAGCTGGCCAGGGTTCGCCCGCGCCGCCGCGAAAGTGACGGCGGCGGCAGCGGCGAATGCCGCCATATAAGGCGCCGAAAGCGAATCGCACCAGGCGCCAATCAGCCCCGCAGGACCGCGCGTCGCAAACTGGAGCAGCAAGGCGCCACCCGCGAGCGCGCCCATATAGCCGCACAGCCGGGCGCGGTCCTCGGCGCGTCCGTGCAGCGCCCAGCGCAGCGCGGCAAGCCCGGCAAACAGCGCCACTATGGGCAATCCTTCGATCGACACCGCAAGCAAAGCCGCGGCAAATAGTCCGCCGAGCAGGCCCGCCCGCCATGTCGCCGGCCGCAGCGCCTGCGCCATGATCAGCATCGCGAAAAAAATCTGCCAGCCGTGATGGTCGACCCGGAGCGGGCGGAACTGCACCAATATATAGCCCGACATGATCAAAAAGAGCGGCACGACATAGGCGATGCGGCGGTCGGACAAATTGCGATAACCGAGCACACAGGCGACGCTGAGCGCCGCGCCGAGCAGCGGGGGCCAAAGCGTCATCACGATCCGTTCGGCCATCGCCTGGCCGAACAGCGGTTTCAGCAGCAGGATACCCGCAGCCAGCGGCGCATCGACGATACGCGACCAGTGCATCAGCACCCCGCCGCCCGCCGGATTGACCCTATATTGCGAGAGATCCCACCAGCTTTGCCCGGCGAGCAGGTCGCGGACCTGCGCCATACGCATCGCATCGTCGGTATCCGACAGATCGAGCGCACCGATCGCCTGCCATTTCGCGACGATGGCGACCAGGCTCATTGCGCCCCAGATGATCAGCGCGATCCGCACTGGCGTAAACCAGGGACTGAGCGAAATACCCCCCGCCGACGAGGCGCGAACCGACGGTTCGGCGCCCGCGGGAAGCGCGGACGCGTCGCTCATGCCGCGGCGGCCCGAAACACGATATGACGGCGCAGCAGATAGGTCGTCTGGAAGCTGACGATAATCGCCGCGAGCTTGGCAAGCCGCGGATCGAGGCCGAGTGCGCTGCCGCCGCCGACGATTGCAGTGGTAACGGCAAGACCGACGAGCGCAGAGCCGACGAAGAGCAGTTTCTGACGATGGCGTTCGCCCGTGCCGCGCGCCGCGGCGCCGTCGGCAAAGACGAGCCGGCTCGACACCATCCAGTGGACGAGGATTCCGGCGCAATAGCCGGTCGCCGATGCCGTAACCGGCGACAGTCCGGCGTCGAGCAGCAACAGGAACAACCCTGCATCGCTGCCGAGCGCGAGCACGCTCGCGAGCAGATAGTTCAGCCAGCGTATTTCGCCGCGCCGGACCGACGCAATCAATCTGGTCACAGGCAACATGATGCCGATCCCCCCGATCGAGCCCTTAGGCGGCCTTTGCCACGCGCGCGGGAACCTCGCGAACCGACGCCAGCGCGGCCTGTTCGCCTTCGGTGCCGCTCTCATGATATTCGGCATCCTCGTTGACGCCCCAGATATCATAGAGTTTTTCGCCCGCGACGATGTTGCGCACCGTCAGCATCGCGGTCATCATCGCATGATCCTGGTTGTTATAGCGGTGCATGCCGTTGCGTCCGACCATGTGCAGCGTCGGATAACACGCCTCGAGCTCGCTGCGCATCGTTTCGACATGCTTGGCATAATCATCGTCATAAACGGGATATGCCTTTTCCTGCCGCACCACCGCGCCGCCTACGACATCTTCGGGATCGCAAAGCCCCAGGATTTCCATTTCCCTTGTCGCCAGCGCCACCAGCTGTTCGTCGCTCGCTGCCCAGAGTCCGTCGCCTTCGAAACAGAAATATTCGAGGCCGACGCACGCAAGTTCGGGATCGGGCACCATTTCGGGCGACCAGCTGCGGAAATTCTGGACCCGGCCGACCTGCACCTTGCTGTCGTGGATATAGATCCAATTGTCGGGGAACAGATCTTCGGAGCGAATCTTGAGCGCGACGGTCAGAAAGTCGCGATATTTGAGGTTCGGCGCGGCATTCAGCGCGCACGCCGGCAGCGGATGGATGCGCGCCGCCAGCTCGCGCATCGGCGCCGAGCTGATGACATGGCCAGCATCGATCACGATATCGCCGTCGGGGCCGGTCGCGGTCATCCGCCAGCGGCCCGTCTTCTGGTCCTGCGTCAGCTGCTTGAAACTATGGCCCATCAGCACATGATTGCCGCCCGCCACGACCTTGTCGCGCGCCGCCTCCCACATCATGCCGGGGCCGAGTCGCGGATAGCGGAAGGTTTCGAGCAGCGTCTTGGTCGCCATGCCATCGTTCGGGCGCTTGTTGAGCCCGAGGCTGCGCTTCAGCCCGTCGATCACCGCGCCGCCCAGGCTCAGTCCCTTGATGCGCTGTGCCGCCCAGTCGGCCGACATTTCGTCGCACGGCATGCCCCACACCTTCTCGGTATAGGTCTTGAAAAAGATCGAATAAAGCTTCCGGCCGAACTGGTTGATCGTCCAGTCCTCGAAACTGCGGACCTTCTTGTTCGGAAACAGCTTCGCCTGCGCATAGCTGATCATGCAGAGCGTCGAGCGAAAGATGCCGAGGTTCCAGAGCGCCTCGAACGCGCGCAGCGGATAGCTATAGAATTTGCCCTCATAATAGATGCGGCTCATCCGCGGGCGCTCGATGAAATCGTCGGGCAGAATCTCGTTCCACAGGTCGACGACTTCGCGGCTCTTCGAAAAGAAGCGGTGCCCGCCGATATCGAAACGAAAGCCCTCATGCTCGACCGTGCGGCTGATCCCGCCGACATAAGTGGGGTCCTTTTCGATCACCGTCACGCTAAACCCTTGCTGGGTCAGCTGATAGGCGGCGGTCAAGCCCGCAGGACCGGCGCCAATGATGGCAACGTCGGCGCTGGTCGGACGGTTTTTCGAACCAAAGGCTTCGGACATACTGATCTTCCCCACAGGCAAATTCTTGCTCGCTACCCCTGTGGCCAATCATGGATAAAAAGTGGTTAACACCGCCGCGCGATTCTCGCGAAAACGCCGCTTCGCGCCTTGGGAAGCAGACCATATTGTTGTAAAAACGCCTTGGCCAAGGAGGCGCAGGGCATGGCAGGCGGTCTGGCAATCGTATTGAGCGGCGGCGGCGCAAAAGGCGCGTTCCAGGTCGGGGTCGTCCACGAACTCGTCGTCAATCGCGGCGTCCGCCTCGATATCGTCGCGGGCGTATCCACCGGCGCGATCCAGGCGCTCGGCGTCGCGCAGGACGATGTGCCGGGTCTGCTCGACGCCTGGCTCGGCCTCCGCGGCAACAGCTCGATCTACAAGGAGCGCCCGCTCGGCGTCATTGGCGGCCTTCTCGGCGAGGATGCGCTCTATGACACCGCGCCGCTCAAACGGCTGCTCAAAGGCTTCGCGGACGACGCGAAACTGCGCGCCAGCGGGCGTAAATTATTGCTCGGCGTCGTCAATCTCGGGACTGGCACCTATCGGACGATCGACGAGAGCGTGCCCGCCATCCACAATTGGGTCTATGCTAGCTGCGCGATGCCGCTCTTCTTCGATCCACTCAAAACACGCGCGGTCGACGGCACCGAGGAACAATGGGTCGATGGCGGGGTGCGCGACGTCACCCCCTTGAGTTCGGCGCTCGAAATGAACCCGCGCGGCGTGATTGCGGTGCGCGCCTCGCCCGCGCCGCGGCCGGGTGCGGTGCGCACCTTCCCCAACCTCATCAAGATCGGGCTGCGCGCGGTCGACATATTGCAATCGGAGGTTTCGGCGAACGACCTGTCGGGCGCCGCGCTGATCAACGACCTGATCGCCGCGCGCGAAGGCCAGCTCCGCGCGCTCCAGAACGAAGGCATCGGCGGCGCGCAGGCGGCGCGCATCCTCCGCCCGCTCGACGTCCAGATCGCGCGCTACCGCTTCGCGCCGATTCGCATCATCGAACCCGAAGAGGACGTCGCCGAAACGCTCGAATTCGACCCGGCGAAGATCCGCGCCGCGATCGACGCCGGCCGCCGCGCGGTCGACCGCGAATGGGACGCGCTGGAACCATTGCTGAGCTGAGCGCAGTCGACGGCCGGTTTCGACCGGAAGCGGACCTATCCTTCATCGTCACCCCGGGCTTGATCCGGGGTCCATGACTGCAGCGCTGCCGTGGGTCCCGGATCAAGTCCGGGATGACGAAAGATGGGTACGTCCGCTCCCCACCGCAAATCTGCCACCCCATCTACCGCGCGCCTTCCCCCGGCGGTCCCCGCGCACTATCGGCACCCCGCGCAGCGCCCTGCAGCGCAACATCGCGCAACAGTGGTTTCAGCGTCAGCGTCCCGAGCCGCACCCGCGGTGTGGCTTTGCCCGGCGCCGCGCCAACCGCAAAAGCGCCATCGAGCCTGAGCGCCGCGGCCGAGGCTTGGCCCAGCCGCACCGTGTAGCGCCCGTACGCCACCCCCTCGAACAGGAAATAGCCGTCGAATTCGGTGATCGTCGTCGCGCGCGCCCGCCCCTCGGCATCGACCAGTTCGACTGCCAGCCCCTCGATCGGATTGCCGCCGTCGCGGCGCAATATGCCCTCGATTTCGCCCGCCGCCGCCATCGGCAACAGCACGCGCGTCGCGACGCCGGGCCGCGGCGTCACCACCACTCCCGGCAGCGCCGGCTGGACATAGGGGTCGGGCAGGCTGCCGGCGTCGATGCCGATCATCACCGGCCGGAAAGGCTCGAGCCCGTCGATCGCGCCCAGCCCCGCCTTGTCGGTCGCCGCATCGATAAAGGCATTGCCCGCAGTCAGCGGCACGTCGGGTAGCGCGGTTTCGCCCGGCTGGCGGAGGCCGTCGCCATTGTCGTCCATCCACACTTCGGCGACCACCTGCCCGCGGCTCGCGAGCTTCTCAGCCGATACGCGCCAGCCGCCCGCCGACCTCGGCCCGAAGCTGAAAGCGAGCGCCACCGACGCCGCGACCGATCCGTCGCTCGCGACTTCGCCGAATCCCGTTAGCTGCAACTTGTTGAACCGGCGCGTATATCCGACCCCCGCCCGCGCCCGATCGAGCCCCCGATCATAGCCGAGCTCGGTGCGCCATTCGGCATCACCCTTCCCTGCCCATTCGCCGATCAAGGTCATGCGCGAATCGGCATTGGCGCCCGACAACGCGAAACGCGCCTCACCACGGACGCGAACCCGCCCGATCCGGGCGTTGGCAAGCAAGCTGGCGGTCAGATTGTCGGGCGGATCGGGGCCGACCGGCACCTTGGTCCGGCTCCAGTCGAGCTGGCCGGTGAAGGTCAGCGCGCGGAAGCTCGCCGACGCCCGCGCGCTCGCTTCCAGACTGTCGACTCCCGACCGTCGCTCGACCTGCCGCACGTCGAAATGCAGCGGCAGCACCGTCCGCCCCAGCTTGACCGACTGGTCGACCGATACCGAATATATAGCGTTGATATTATTGATCAAACGGTCCGAGACGAAACCACCCCAACCGCGCATCGCATCGGCGCGCACATGGGTTTCGCCGAACGCCGCAAGCCAGCTCGCGCGCGCCGCGACGCCGCCCCCGCCCCCTCGCGAAATGTCGGCATAGCTACCGCTAACCTCGAGCAAGGTCGGCCCGATCGACCGCCGCAGCGCGACCTCGCCATAATTGTAGCGGACATTCTCGATCAGCAGGCTGTGAAAATAGGCGGCGGCCGATGTCCGCGTGTCGAGCCCGCGCTCAATTCCCATCGTCCCGCGCCAACCGCGCCGGAACGCGCCGCGCCGCCGGTCGCCGAACTCGATTAGGTCGGCATTTTCCTGCGCGACCCCCGCCCAATACCATGTCTGCTGCGGCGGGATCGAATCCATCCCTACCTGCACCTGTCGGATTTCGCGCCGGACTTGCCCCTGCGGCCCGTACAGCACGATCTCGAAACGGTTCGCGCCATATTGCAGCGGGACGTCGATAAACTCATATCGCCCGTCGCCGTTCGGGTTCGTGAAAGCGAGCAATTGCCCGTTGCGGTACAGTTCGGCATCCCAGCCCGCGGGCAGATCGCCACGGAAAGTTGTCTTGTCGAAAGCATCGGGCCGCTCGATCGGTCGATTGGTGAGCACCGCGCCGCGTCCCGGCGCCGACGCCGCGACGATGCCGGTCGAAAGCAGGCTGACATCGCCCACCCCATAATGCGTCGCCTTCAACGACCCAAGCAACCGCCCCTGTGGATCGGTGCGATAGAGCCGCATCCGCAAACTTTCGGGGACCGCCTCATTGTCCGACGACAACCGCGCGTCGAAACTCTGCCCGACCACCTCGCCCGCAGCGAAAATCTCGTAGCGCGCCTGCACATAGGATCCGCCGCGCGTGTCCGACACGATTCCCGCCGAGGCGACGACATCGACCGAAGGCGTAGCCCATGCCTGATAGGGCCGCGCCGCCTGCGGTAGCGTCGCAAGATCGAACGGCGCCTGCGGACGGATCGAAGCCGCGCGCGCGCGGCGTTCGGCGGCGAGCTGAAACGGCAGCTTGTTCTTCGAATCGATGCGCAGCACCGCGTTCGACAGATCGGCGGCCAGCGGCACGCCCAGCCAGCTATTGAGACTATCGAGGTCGACGCACCAGCCAGCGGGCGTGTCGCGGATCGTCGTGGCGTTCAACCGGAAAGTCTGGCTCCCCGCGCGCACTTCGCCCGTCTCGCGGTCGATCGCCAGGCTGCGCCGCTCGTCGAACACCCATCCGGTTGCGCGGCGCAACTTCTTGTCGACCCGCACCGCCAGGTCGAGCGCAAGCACGACATCGCCCAGATCGACGCAGACCCCCTGCGGCGTCTGATAGCCGCGCACCCCGTCGCCGAGCCGATATTGCCCCGACCGCACATCGAACAACCAGCTGTCGTCGTCATTGGGCGCCCAGCTATCGCTTGCAATCGAGACGGGCTTCTTTTCCACGGCTTCGGCGCCGGCGGGAGCAAGCCCCACCAGCGCCAGCCCGGCCAATATCGCCGGCTTCCATCGGGAGAGCGCCGCGCGGATCATCGTCCCGCCCGCGTCGCTCGGCCTATTCCGTCATTTCACCACCCGCTCGGCCTCGTCGATCGTGCGGGCGCCGATTTCGCGATCCTCGGTATAGCGAATGCGTACCGGCCCCTTGAGCTTCGCCGCGAGCTCGCCGGGAACGCGCAGCGACACCTTGCGCGCGGCGACCTCGGGGTAGACCGCGATCCCGCGTGCCACCAGCAGGGGCTCGGCGGCCCCCGGCCGTGTCACCTCGATATCGCCATAGACCGATCGGTTGCCCGTCCGCGCGAGGTCGAAATTGAACGCCGGTCCATCCTGGGTGTCGCTCACCCACGCCTCGCCGATCGATGCCTCAGCACCCAGATCGCCGACGCGCACGATCACCGGAATCGTGATTCCGTAAATCGGCGTGAGCGCGATCGACACACCCTCGCTGGCCGGCCTGGCCTCGGCGGTCGCCGCGACCGCATCGGGCACCGCGCGGAACAGCATATGCGCGCGATATTCGCCGGGCGGCGTCCCTTCGGGTAAGCGCACCCCGACGCGAACGACCTGCGGCTGGTTCGGCGGCAAGGTGACGCGCCGCGGGCTGAACGCAATCATGTCGAGCGCGGCTCGCTCGGCGGCGGTCACATTTTCCTCGGCGATTTCGTCAAGGCCACCCTCGGTGGTCATCCGCTTGATCTCAAGGCTGATGCGATAGGTCGCAGCCTCGGTGCCGATATTGTTGAGCACCACCTCGGTCCCGCGCGATCCGTCGAGGATGACGCGCGTCGGCGCGACGAGCAGGTCGCCCGCCGCCAGCGCGGGCGATGCCGCGGAGCCGAACGCAACCGCGGTGAACAGGCCAAAGGCCTTCAAGAAGCGGAACATTGGATACGATCCCCACAATCGTCCGGGAAACGGCCCCACACCGTCCCGATGGTCGCATCCTGCCTGCACCAACATGGTTGATATTTCGCTAACCATCGCGGCGCCTTGCATAAAAAAGGGTCGCCGAACGATGTCCGACGACCCTATTTTAACGGCTGGCGGATCTTGGCCCGCCAGGCCCCCCAAGCTTATTGGTAGTTTGCGGTGACGTTGAACGTCCCCGAATAGTCACCCGCCGTCTGGTTGGCGCCGACGCTCAGCGTGCCGCCGACTTGAAAGCTGCCGCCCGTCGCGCCCAGCGTGATGTTCGCCGACGAATAGGTGAGCGTCGACGTCATCGTGCCGCCGAGCGAACCGTTGAGCGTCACGCTCGAAGCGCCGCCGACCAGCACCACGGCACCGCTGGTGCCCTGAACGTCGAAATTGCCCGCCGTCGTCGTCCCTGTGCAGGTCAGGCCCGCGCCGCAGGTCGCGGCACCAGCGGTCGACACCGCGACGGTCGAGGCGGTCGCACCGCTGATGATCGTCGCATATTGAAGATCGCTGGTCTTGGTGAGCGTGATCTGGCGCAGGATCTTGGCAGTCGCCGTGCCGGTGGCCGATGCCGCATGCGCCGCCGAGGCGTTCATGGCGAGAGCAGCAATCGCGGCGCCCAGCAGGGCGCGCTTCATTCCAAAGTTGCGCATATGATTTGGTCCCTTAGATTCCGAAATTGGAAGTCGAAATTCGAATGGATATCCCACCCCATTCGCCGACCTGTTTAGAGGACGATCTGTTCAGGCTTTGCCAGCAAGCTTGGTTAACAGCGCGATAAGAATTAGCCCGTGTTGCGCAGTTTAACCGATACAAATCAATGGCTTAGCGCTATATATGGCGGGTCGTGGAGACCGCGATTGCGTCATTAACGGCCCGGACTGGCACAAATTGAGCGACGCTCGACGGGAATCGCGGGCACGCCGACAACCCCATATCAGATCGATTCGCCCGACAATCGCTGGCAGATCATGTCGAGCTGGTCGAGCGACGCGAATTTCAGCGTCAGCGCGCCCTTGCCGTCGCCAGCATATTGAATAGCGACACCGATGCCCAGCAGTTCGGACAGATGCCGCTCGACCGCGACGATATCGGGATCGCGGCCGCCGTCGGCGCTCTTATATTCGAGCGGCGCCTTGCGCGGTGCGTCGCCGCCCTTGCCCGCGCGCACCAGCGCCTCGACCGCGCGGACCGACAGCCCTTCCTTCGCGACGCGGCGCGCGATCGCCTCGGCATCGTCGGCGCCGATCAACGCCCGCGCATGACCCATCGCGAGCGAACCGTCGCCGACCAACGCCTGCACGCTCGCAGGCAGGTCGAGCAGGCGCATCAGATTCGCGACATGGCTGCGCGACTTGCCGACCAGCTTTGCCAGCGCTTCCTGATTATGCCCGAAATCCTCGATCAGGCGGCGATAGGCGCTCGCCTCTTCGATCGCGTTGAGATCCTGCCGCTGGATATTCTCGACCAGCGCGATCTCGTAGGTCGCGGCATCGTCGAGTTCGCGCACAAGCGCGGGAATCTGATGCAGTCCGGCGCGCTGCGCCGCGCGCCACCGCCGTTCCCCGGCCACAAGCTGATAGCCCTCGCCATCGGGGGAGCGGCGGACAATGATCGGCTGCAGCAATCCGCGCAGCCCGATCGAATCAGCCAGCTCGGCAATCGCATTTTCGTCGAAATGGCGGCGCGGCTGACCCGGCAGCGGACGGATCGCCCCGACGGGGACATGCTGCACCGAATCGCCCGTGACCGGCGTAGCCTTCGCCGCGCTGCCCGGGGTCGCAAGCACCGGCGCCTCGACCGCGACGTCACCGAACAAGGCATTGAGCCCGCGGCCGAGGCCCGAGGGTCGCTTGCGCGACGGCGTCGAGTCCGATCCAATTTCGTCTTTATTATCAGCCATTTATGCAGCCTTGCGGACGTTAGGAAGCCGGTCGATCAACTCACGCGCGAGCGCGATATACGCCGCCGATCCGGCGCAGCGATGATCATAAATCAACGCCGGCAGACCATGGCTCGGCGCTTCCGACAAGCGCACATTGCGTGGGATCACGGTGTCGAACACCACCGGGCCGAGCACCTCGCGGACATCGTCGGACACCTGATCGGTCAGCCGGTTGCGGCGATCGAACATCGTCAGCGCGACGCCCAGGATCGACAATTTCTGGTTGAAACGTTCGCGCACGCGCTCGACCGTGGTGAGCAGCTGACTCAACCCTTCAAGCGCGAAAAATTCGCATTGGAGCGGCACGATCAGCGATTCGGCAGCGATCAACGCGTTGAGCGTCAGCATGCCGAGCGAGGGCGGACAGTCGATCAGGCAGATGTCCCACTGCCCCGCCTCGGCGGTCGACAGCGCCTGTTGCAGACGGTGCAGCCGGTCCTGAAATTCGATCAGCTCGATCTCGGCGCCCGACAGGTCGACCGTCGCAGTAACGATGTCGAGCCGCGGCACCGCGGTCGGGATCGCGCATTCGGCGAGCGTCGCGTCGCCGCGCAACAATTCATAGCTCGAACATTCGCGTTGCGACTGCTTGATTCCCAGCCCCGTCGATGCGTTGCCCTGCGGATCGAGATCGATGATCAGCGTGCGCCAGCCCGTTGCCGCAAGCGCGGTCGCCAGGTTGATTGCGGTCGTCGTTTTGCCGACCCCGCCTTTCTGGTTCGCCACGGCAATGCGGATCATCGCTTTCCTCGCTGTTTTGCCGTTATTTTTCCAGAGCCAATCAAAATCTGGCTCTCGGTGTCCGTGCGGCTCTGTTCCACGTGGAACATTCTCTGCCATGGCTGGGGCAGCAAAGCCAGTTCCTTAACGGCGTTTCGGCCTTTTGGCAGCAGCCAGCGCGTCGATTCGGTGGAAAAACGGGCGGACAGGTCAAGCAGCTTGTCGAGCGGGGCAAAGGCACGGGCGCTGATCGACGCTGCGGGCCGGGTGTCAATGCGCTCCAATGGCGCTTCAGCGACCTCTATATGGGCGAGACCAAGCTCCGCAACGACGGTCCGCAAGAAGTCGCAGCGCCGTTTACGCGATTCCACAAGCAGCATCGGACGTGCGCTCAAAATGGCAACAACCATCCCCGGCAACCCCGCGCCGCTGCCGAGATCGATCCAGAGCCCGTCGCCTTCCCGCGTGTCGAAAGACAAAAGCTGCGCACTGTCGGCAATATGGCGAACCCACATCGTCGGGATCGTCGAGGCCGCGATCAAATTCTGTTGCCCATTTTCGGCGATCAACAGTTCGACGAAACGCTCGAGGCTTGCCCATTGATCGATCGTCGGCGTGAAGGTCGAACCGATCCATTCACGAGCAACCTCTTCGCTATCGATCAACTCAAACGACATCTCGGGTCCCCAATCCTATCATGCCCGCGAAAGCGGCAACCCAAAAGCACCGCGTGCTGCCCAAGTTTCAGCTTGCACGGGCGTGGCGGGCATGGTGGGCGATTAAAAAAGCAGACATCTGACGGGTCACGCCGCGCGCCGGCGGCTATGCACCATGATTGCGGTCAGCGCTGCGGGCGTCACCCCATCGATCCGTGCGGCCTGTCCCAGCGTCTCGGGCTGCGCCCGCGTGAGCCGCTCGACCATCTCGCGCGATAGCCCGCCGATCACCGCATAATCGAGCGCCGGATCGAGTGCGATCGCCTCGTTCGCCGCGAGCGCCCGAAGCTCAGCATCTTGTCGGGCGATATAGGGCGCATAATGCGCATCCTCGGCAATCTCCGACAAAATTGCCGGGTCGATCGAATCAAGCTCGGGTGCGAGCGGGGTCAGCCGCGCGATCGTCATATCGGGATAGCGCAGCAGGTCGATCCGCTTGCGTGCGATACCGTCACCCGGAAGTGCCAGTCCGACCGCGGCATAGTCGGCAGTCGCGACAGATGCGTCGAGCAGGGCTTCGGCCCGCATCCGCTCGGCCTGGCGTGCAGCGAACAGCGCGGCCGTCGCGGGCCGCACCAGCCCCAGCGCAATACCCTGTGGAGTCAAGCGCGTCGCGGCATTGTCGGCGCGCAGCCGCAATCGATATTCGGCGCGCGCAGTCAGCATGCGATAGGGCTCGGTCACACCCTGCAGGACGAGGTCGTCGACCATGACGCCGATATAGGATTCGGATCGATCGAGAATGAGCGGCTCGCGGTCTTGTGCGGCAAGCGCCGCATTGGCACCGGCAACCAGCCCCTGCGCCGCCGCTTCCTCATATCCGGTTGTGCCGTTTATCTGCCCGGCGCAATAAAGCCCCGGTATCGCGCGCACCTGCAACGTCCGGTCGAGCGCGCGCGGATCGATATGATCATATTCGACCGCATAGCCCGGCACGACCATGTCGACCGTCTCCAAGCCCACCATCGTGCGCAGCATTGCAAGCTGGACGTCGGCGGGCAGCGAGGTCGAAATCCCGTTCGGATAGACGAGAATGCTATCGAGCCCCTCGGGTTCCAAGAACACCTGATGCCCGTCACGATCGGCGAAGCGGTGAATCTTATCCTCAATCGAAGGACAGTAGCGCGGCCCCGCCGCGCCGATTGCGCCGGTGAACAGGGGCGAGCGATCGAGATTCGCCGCGATGATCGCGTGACTTTCGGAATTGGTGCGCGTGATCGCACAAAAAATCTGCGGCACCGTCCGCGACCTGTTCCACGTGGAACAGGTCCAGTGCGCCCCCTCGGCACTATCCGATGGCTGCTCCTCGAGCCGTGCCCAGTCGATCGTCCGTCCGTCGAGCCGCGGCGGCGTGCCAGTCTTGAGCCGTGCCATGGGCAGCTTGGCTGTGCGCAACTGCGCGGCGAGCCGGAGCGCGCCGGCCTCGCCGATGCGGCCACCCTCCATCCGCTCTTCGCCGCGAAAAAGCTTTCCGCCCAGAAAAGTGCCCGTCGCAAGCACGACGGTCGCCGCAGCGAGCATCGACCCGTCGGCGAGTTCGAGACCCGCAACGCACCCCTGCGTCAGGCGCAGCGCTGCCGCCTCGCCCGCGACGACGGTGATTGCCTCCTCGTCCGCGAGGAGGGTCTGGATCGCTCCCCGATAAAGTTTGCGGTCAGCCTGGATGCGCGGCCCCTGTACGGCCGCCCCTTTCGAGGCATTGAGCATGCGATAATGGATCGCGGCGCTATCGGCCGCGCGCGCCATCCAGCCATCAAGCGCATCGACCTCGCGCATCAGATGGCCCTTGCCGAGCCCGCCGATCGCGGGGTTGCACGACATGGTCCCGATCAATGCCGGGTCGAAACTGATCAGCGCCACGCGCGCACCAAGCCGTGCCGCCGCCGCGGCGGCTTCGGTGCCAGCGTGCCCACCGCCGACGACGATGACATCAAAATTCGCTTCATTCTGCATGATTGCCGCGCCTTTAGCGCAAAGCGCGCATCGAATCCACCGCGCTGCGAGCCATGCGATGTTTCACGTGGAACATCATTTGCCGATGCAGAAACGCCCGAACAAGGCATCGAGCATGTCCTCGACGCCGGCGCGCCCCGTGATTCGGTCGAGCGCCGTCGCCGCAAGCCTAAGCCTTTCCGCAATCAGGATTAAATCGCTGGCCTCGCGCGAACCTGGGGCGATCGTCAACCACTCGCGGGCTTCGGCGAGCGCGATCCGCTGACGCTGGCGCAGCGCCGCTTCGCCCTCGCGCGGCAACAAGGTGCGCGCCATGTCGACGATGGCCCGATGCAGCTTGTCCATCCCCTCACCCGTCGCGGCCGACAGGATCAGGTCGCAATGCGCCGCCTCGACCTCCGCCGCCGCATCGCCGCGCCAGCGATCGGCCTGCGCGGCAATCAGGATTGCGCGCCGATGCGGAGGCACATCCTTCGGCGGTCCGAGCCACAACAATATATCGGCCGCGTCGACCGCCGCTCTCGCCCGATCGATACCGATGATTTCAATATCGTCGGCACCTTCTCCACGCAGTCCGGCCGTGTCGGAAAAGCGCATCGCGACCCCGTCAAGCGCCAGCGCCGTCTCGATGACGTCGCGCGTCGTCCCTGCCACCGGCGACACAATCGCCAGCTCGCGCTGAGCCAAGACGTTGATCAAGGTCGACTTTCCGGCATTGGGCGGCCCCGCGATCACCACCGACAACCCCTCGGCGATCACCTCCGCCGCCGGCCGCGCCAGCCATTCGTCCAGTTCGCCCGCCAGCGATGCCATCCCCGTAATCAGTCGCCGCGCGACAGCGTCGCCGACCTCGACATCATCCTCGTCGGCAAAATTAAGTTCGGCCTCGGCTCCCGCCATCAACGCCAGCAACGCGTCCTGCCATTGCGCAACTGCACGCGATACATGTCCGCTTGCCATGCCCAGCGCCTGCACCCGCTGGCTTTCGGTTTCGGCCGCAAGCAGGTCGGCCAGCCCCTCGGCCTCGGCCAGGTCGATCCGCCCATTGTCGAAGGCGCGCCGCGTAAACTCGCCCGCGACCGCGCGCCGGACGCCCGGCATCGCGCCCAGCGCCGTCTCGACCGCCGCGACCACCGCCCGACCTCCGTGCAGATGCAGTTCGGCAAGATCTTCGCCCGTTGCCGTCGCCGGACCGGGAAACCACAGGACCAGCGCGTTATCGAGCGGCGTGCCATCGCGGTCCTTGAGCGCCGCCAGCGAGGCACGACGCGGTTCGGGCAAACGCCCCGCAAGCGCGTGCAGCGCCGCAGCCGCCCCGGGCCCGCTGACGCGCACGACACAGATCGCCGCCGGCGGCATTCCGCTCGACAACGCAAAAATCGTATCTCTTACAATGGCTTGGTTCAGCTCTTGCGTCCCTTGGCGGCCTTGTCGTCATCGTCCTTCTCGGCCGTTTTCGACGCGCTACCCATCAATCCGCCGCCAAATTGTCCCAGCAAGGACTGGACAAGTTCGAGTCCGCTGCCCCCCATCGGGACCCAGGTCTTGACCATCGACTGGACCATGTCGGGGGTGATGCCCTTCGCCATCAACTCCTTGACGCGGTCGAGATAGATATCGTGCAGCGGCTCGAGGTCGGGAAGTCCGAACAGGCGCCGCGCCTCCTCGGGGGTGCAATCGATTTCGATATTGAACTTCATCGCCTGTCTCCGCCCCGAAATGCCGGTTAGCCGCTTGAGCCATGCCCGCAGCCCCGCTAGCTTTGCGCTTTCACCGCAAAGAAGCAAGAGACAGGAGAGCTCCCCAAATGGCCGCGACCAACATCTCGATCCCCGCCCTCGATGGGACCAGCGAAATCCCCGCCTATGTTGCGCGTCCCGACGCCGACAGTTCGCGCGCGATCATCGTCATACCCGAAATTTTTGGGGTGAACGCGGGGATTCGCCAGAAATGCGACGACTGGGCGGCCGAAGGCTATCTGGCGATCGCCCCCGACATTTTCTGGCGCTTCGCGCCGGGCGTCGAACTCAACCCCGATGTCGAAGCCGAACTGCAGGAGGCGTTCGGCTATTTCGGCCAATATGATGCCGACGACGGGGTCAAGGACATCGAAGCCGCGATCCGCTGGCTGCACGCTCAAGGAGCAACCAAAGTCGGCGCGGTCGGATTCTGCCTCGGCGGACGGCTCGCCTATATGGCGGCGGCGCGCACCGACGTCGACGCGTCGGTCGGCTATTATGGCGTCATGATCGACCAGATGCTGAACGAAAGCCATGCGATCGCGCATCCGTTGATGCTCCATATCCCGACCGAAGATCATCTCGTCGACCATGACGCGCAAAAGAAGATTCACGAAGGGCTGGGGTCCCATCCCAAGGTCACGCTCCACGATTATCAGGGGCTCGACCACGGCTTCGCCGCGACGATGGGCAATCGCCGCAACGAGGATGGCGCACAGCTCGCCGACGGCCGCACCCGGGCCTTCTTCGCCGAGCATCTCGCGTGAGTGCGGCTGCCGGCGTCGCCGCCTGGCACGCCTATATGGCGGGCGGCGGCGACCCGCAGGCGCTTCGCGAGCTGCTCGCCGAGGATGCGGTGTTCCACTCGCCCGTCGTCCACACCCCGCAGACAGGGCGCGACAAGGTCTTCGCCTATCTCCATGCCGCGAGCCACGTCCTCGGCGGCGACGATTTTCGCTATCTTCGCGAGATCGTCGACGGCGACCAGGCTTGCCTCGAATTCCAGACCAGCCTCGACGGCATCCAGATCAACGGCGTCGACATCATCACCTGGAACGAAGATGGAAAGATAATTGATTTCAAAGTGATGGTTCGACCGCTCAAGGCAATCAACAAGGTCTGGGAGAAGATGGGCGAAATGCTCGCGGCGCAAGCCAACTAATTGCGGGTGCTCCGCTGGATCGCCTTTCCCGTCCTCCTCGCGGCGGTCGCCCTCGCGGTCGGGTGGAGCCCCGCGCGCTGGACGCTCTTGCTCTGGGTGCCGCTGCTCCTCGTCGCGCTCTACGACGCGCTGCAGCGCCACCATAGCCTTCGCCGCAACTTCCCGTTGATCGCGCGGATCCGCTGGCTGTTCGAGGCGCTGCGCCCTTTTCTCCACGCCTATATCGTCGAAAGTCCGCTCGACGGTCGGCCCTTCGCACGCACCGAACGCGATTTGGTCTATGCGCGCGCCAAAGGCGAACTCGACAGCCACCCTTTCGGCACCGAACTCGACGTCTATTCGGACGAATATGAATGGATGAGCCACAGCATCGCGCCGGCGGCCGAACCCGACCGGACGCAGCGCGTGCTGGTCGGCGGACCGCAATGCGCGCGCCCCTATGCGGCGGCGCCGCTCAATATCTCCGCAATGAGCTTCGGTTCGCTCGGCGCCAATGCGATCGAGGCACTCAATCTGGGCGCGAAGACGGGCAATTTCTACCACGACACCGGCGAAGGTGGCTTCAGCCCCTATCACCGCGTCCACGGCGGCGACATCGTTTGGGAACTCGGCAGCGGCTATTTCGGCTGCCGCGATGACAACGGGCATTTCGATCCCGAAAGATTCCGCGACACGGCGCAGAACGACCAGATCAGGATGGTTGAAATCAAGCTTAGCCAAGGGGCCAAACCCGGCCATGGCGGCGTACTCCCGGGGCCCAAGGTCAGCGCCGAAATCGCCGCGACACGCGGTGTTCCGGCAGGACGGGATTGTATCTCACCCGCATCGCACTCGGCCTTTTCGACCCCGATCGAGATGATCCTGTGGGCCGCAAAACTGCGCGAATTGGCGGGCGGAAAGCCCGTCGGGATCAAATTATGCGTCGGCCAGCCGCACGAAATCTATGCCGTCATGAAAGCAATGATCGAAACCGGCATCCGCCTCGACTTCATCGTTGTCGACGGCGCCGAGGGCGGCACGGGCGCGGCGCCGGTCGAATTTTCCAACAGCATCGGCATGCCTTTGAGGGAAGGACTCATCTTCGTGCGCAACGCACTCGTCGGCTGCGGGCTCAAGGAGGAGATCAAGATGGCGGCGTCGGGCAAGGTTCATTCGGGCGCCGGACTCGCGGTCAATTGCGCGCTCGGCGCCGACTGGTCGAACGCGGCGCGCGCCTTCATGTTCACCCTGGGCTGCGTCCAGTCGCTGCAATGCCATACCGACCAATGCCCGACCGGCGTTGCGACGCAGAACCCCGGCCGCCAGCGCGGATTGGTGGTCGAAGACAAGGCCGAACGTGTGCGCCGGTTTCAGGCGGCAACGGTCAACGCCCTATGGGACATCAGCTGCGCGATGGGGCTCGAATCGCCGTGGCAGATTCAGCCGCATCATCTCCACGAACGGCTGAACTCGGCGCGCTCGGATTCGATCGACCGCATCTATAAATTCTACGAACGCGGCGTGCTTCTGGAAGACCCCGATTCGGTTGCTGGCGCCCGTTATTGGACGATGGCACGCGCCGACAGCTTCCGCGCCGCGCTTTAGATCAGGCTGAGTCCGGCCAGTTCGCGATAGAGTTCGGGTGGCAGATCGGCGAGCCCGTCATCCTCGTCAACACCCTTTGGCGCGTCGCTGTCGGCGAGGTAGCGCCAGCCCTGATGCGCGCGTTTCGGCTGCGGATGAATCCGCTCGAGCGCCGCCATACAGACAATATCGATCCGCCCGTCGCTGCGGTCGTCGAAGCGCAAAATTTCGACGCGCGCCACCAGCGTGTGCTTGACGATGAAATGCAGCTTGCCGCCGATCAGTTCGTCGGCGCGCTTGGGCTTGTATCGCGTCGTGAACCGGATTTCGCCGCCTTGCGCATAGTTGGCGATCCGCGCTTGCAGCGCCGGATAATCGGCGCAACCGACGGCAACGCGGGTCATGTGAAGCGTAGGCATCACCCAAAGATGGGGACGAGCAAGAAAAAAGCCAGCCCCGCAAAGGGCTGGCTTTTCCATGTTAACCGAACAAGGTCCCGATCCCGACCCCCGGATCGACCCAGCCGTCATAGATCATCTTGATCGCGACATAGACGATCACGGCCAAGCCGATATAGGCGATCCAGCGATACCGCTCGATATATTTGGCGATGATGTTCGCTGCGAGGCCCATCAGCGCGACCGCGACGATCAGCCCGACGATCATGATCCCCGGGTGATCGCGCGCCGCACCGGCGACCGCGAGCACGTTATCGAGGCTCATGCTGACGTCGGCGACGGCGACGGCCCAAGCCGCTCCTGCAAAACTCTTTGCCGGCTTCAGCCCCGAATGTTCGTCACCCTCGATTTCGGGCGACCCGGCCGAATTCGCGCCCTCCCGCAATTCGCGCCACATTTTCCACGCGACCCAGGCGAGCAGCAGACCGCCGATGAAGATCAGGCCGACGATCTGGAGCAACTGGGTGACGACGAGTGCAAAGGCGATGCGGAGCACCAACGCCGCGAGCACCCCGATCAGGATGACCTTGCGGCGCTGGTCGGCCGGAAGGCCCGCAGCGAGCGCGCCGACGACGATCGCATTGTCACCGGCCAGCACCAGATCGATCAGCAACACCTGCAAAAAGGCGGCCATCGCAGCGGGTTCGGTGATGTTGGAAAAATCGCTGACAATATGGCCCCAAATTTCGCTGGGGCCGCCAAAACCTTGCGCAGCCGTGGTGGCGGCGGTCAACAGAAGGTCAATCACACAGGCTCTCCGAAATAATGCACGATCGGCATAGGGTCATAAAATGGATGCAACAGCGCCCGCCACTGCTCGTAGCGATCCGAGCAGCGGAAACCATCGCGATGGTCTTCAATGCTGTCCCAATGCACGATGAGCAAGTAGGTTTCCACCGCTTCGC
This sequence comes from uncultured Sphingopyxis sp., assembly GCA_964426485.1. Classification (GTDB taxonomy): domain Bacteria; phylum Pseudomonadota; class Alphaproteobacteria; order Sphingomonadales; family Sphingomonadaceae; genus Sphingopyxis. The sequence continues at coordinate 136,965 of CAYRQX010000005.1, forward strand.
ACCCACGCCGGACTTCCATGCCCAAAAATCCGGGCGAAGCCGCGATAAGGGGTCTGGCGGCCGTCAGGGCGCGTTCGAACGCCGCACCCTGCCCCGGACGAACCTGCAACAAGGCCTGTTCGACGATCATGACGCGGCGTCGGCTTATTGATTCATGCTGTCGAAGAAATCTTCGTTGGTTTTCGAATCCTTGATCTTGTCGAGCAGGAATTCCATCGCGTCGATCGTGCCCATCTGCATGAGGATGCGGCGCAGCACCCACATTTTGCTGAGCTTGTCCTTCTCGACGAGCAATTCTTCCTTGCGGGTGCCCGACTTGCCGACGTCGAGCGACGGGAAGATGCGCTTGTCGGCCACCTTGCGGTCGAGCACGATTTCCGAGTTACCCGTGCCCTTGAATTCTTCGAAGATGACCTCGTCCATGCGGCTGCCGGTATCGATCAGCGCGGTGGCGATGATCGACAGCGAACCGCCTTCCTCGATGTTGCGCGCGGCGCCGAAAAAGCGCTTCGGGCGCTGGAGCGCGTTGGCGTCGACGCCGCCGGTCAGCACCTTGCCCGAACTGGGGACGACGGTGTTGTAGGCGCGGCCGAGGCGCGTGATCGAATCGAGCAGGATGACGACATCCTTCTTGTGCTCGA
>CAYRQX010000006.1:0-1717 GCA_964426485.1 uncultured Sphingopyxis sp.
AGGCGATGACGAGCGGCGCGTCGCCGCGATGGACGCGCAGCCAGTCCATCAGCCCACGCCCGGCAGGCTGGCGGGCACCGCCGCGACGAGACTGCCCGAACGGACCAGCGCGGTCGCGGCCTCCATGTCGGGATGGAAATGGCGGTCGTCTTCGAGTGTCGGCACCACGGCGCGGAGATGCTGGTGCGCGGCCTCCAGTGCGTCGCTCGATTTAAGCGGCGCGTGGAAGTCGATCCCCTGGCACGCCGCGAGCAGTTCGATGCCGATCACCGCGCTGACATTGTCGGCCATCTCGAGCAGGCGGCGCGCGCCGTGCGCCGCCATCGACACATGGTCCTCCTGATTGGCGCTGGTCGGGATCGAATCGACGCTGGCGGGATAGGCGCGCTGCTTGTTCTCGCTGACCAGCGCCGCGGCGGTGACCTGCGGGATCATGAAGCCCGAGTTGAGGCCCGGGCGCGGGGTGAGGAAAGCGGGCAGGCCCGACAGCGCCGGATCGACCAGCATCGCGATGCGGCGCTCGGCAATCGAGCCGATCTCGCACAAGGCCATGGCGATCATGTCGGCGGCAAAGGCGACGGGTTCGGCATGGAAATTGCCGCCCGAGAGCGCTTCATCGGTGTCGGCAAAGATCAGCGGATTGTCGGACACGCCGTTCGCTTCGATGCCGAGCGTCGCCGCCGCCTGGCGCAGCAGGTCGAGCACCGCGCCCATCACCTGCGGCTGGCAGCGAAGGCAATAGGGGTCCTGCACGCGCGGATCGTCGACCGCGTGCGACGCGCGGATCGCCGATCCCGCCATCAGGGTGCGCAGCGCATCGCCAACCTCGCGCTGGCCGGCATGGCCGCGCAGCGCGTGGATGCGCGCGTCGAAGGGCGCGTCGGAGCCTTTGGCCGCTTCGGTCGACAGCGCGCCGGTGATGAGGGCGGAGCGAAACAGGGTTTCGGCGCGGAACAGGCCCGCGAGCGCATTGGCAGTCGAAAATTGTGTGCCGTTGAGCAGCGCAAGCCCTTCCTTCGGCCCAAGTTCGAGCGGCGTCAGGCCCGCCTGCGGCAGTGCCTCGGCGGCGGGCAGCGCCTTGCCGCCGACGTCTATTTCGCCCACGCCGATCATCGCTGCGGCCATGTGCGACAGCGGCGCCAGGTCGCCGCTCGCGCCGACCGACCCCTGCGAGGGCACGACGGGGGTCAGGCCTTTGGCCAGCATCGCCTCGAGCATCGCCACCGTTTCGCGCCGCACCCCCGATGCACCGACGCCAAAGCTCGCGAGCTTCAATGCCATCATCAGCCGGACGACGGGGGTGGGCGACGGCACGCCGGTGCCCGCGGCGTGGCTGAGCACGATATTGCGCTGGAGTGTCGCCAGATCGTCGCTCGCGATCCGCACGCTCGCCAGCTTCCCAAAACCGGTGTTGATGCCATAGACGGGCGCGCCCTTGGCGACGATGCGCGCCACTGCGGCGGCGCTCGCATCGATCGCATCCCACGCGCCGGCATCCAGCGCGGCGCTCGCGCCTTCGTAAATCGCGCGCCAGTCGGCAAGTGTCATGGCGCCCGGGGTGATGATCATTGTCCGTCCTTGATGCGTTGGTGAAGCGGATTGAAGCCGATGCGGTAGACCAGTTCGGCGGCATCGGTGACGTCCCAGATCGCGAGATCGCACGCCTTGCCGGGCTCGAGCGTACCGATTTCGCCCGACAGGCCGAGCGCGGCGGCGG
>CAYRQX010000006.1:1817-136213 GCA_964426485.1 uncultured Sphingopyxis sp.
GCGCGGCGGCGGGGATCATTTCGCTCACGACCAGGTCGATATAGGCGTCGCTGGCGCCTTGATATTCGGGGGGCAGGGCGTGGGCGCCGAGGAAGGTCGGCTCGACGCGGACCCGCCGCTCGCCCGCAAGCGCGCGCGCCGCGCGCAACATCTTCAATTCGTCGTCGGTCGACAGCCCATAACCCGATTTGATCTCGATCGTCGTGACGCCCTCGGCGATCAGCGCGTCGAGGCGGGGCAGCGCGCTTGCGACCAGTTCGGCCTCGCTCGTGCCGCGCGTCGCGCGCATCGTCGAGACAATGCCGCCACCCGCGCGGGCGATCTCTTCATAGCTAGCGCCCGCAAGCCGCATCGCCCACTCGTTCGCGCGGTTGCCGCCATGAACCAGATGCGTGTGGCAGTCGATCAGGCCAGGGGTGATGAGGCGGCCGCCGCAATCATGGACGGTTCCCGCCGTCGCCGGGGCGCCGCCGGCGGGTCCGGCATAGACGATCCGGCCGTCCTTCGCGGCCACCACGCCATCGTCGATCAGGCCGAGACCATCGTCGGCCATCGTCGCGATTCGGGCGTTCGTCCAGAGCTGCTCCATCTGGACAGTCTCGCGCCGATACGCCATTATGTCTAGACATAATATGAGGACGAACGACGATGGCTCTCTGGTTCGAACGCGCTTGGATCGACAAGAACTGGGCGAAGGATGTGCGGTTGACCATCGCCGACGGCCGGATCGCATCGATCGAGACCGGCGTTGCGGCCGCGCCCGACGACGAGCGGCATCGCCTTGCCTTGCCGGGTCTTTGCAATGTCCACAGCCATGGTTTCCAGCGCGGCATGGCCGGGCTGTCGGAGCGCCGCAGCCGTCCCGACGACAATTTCTGGAGCTGGCGCGAGATCATGTACCGCTTCCTCGACCGGCTGACCCCCGACGATGTCGCGGCGATCACCGCGCAGGCTTATGCTGAGATGCTGGAAACGGGCTTCACGCGCGTCGGGGAATTTCATTATCTGCATCATGATCCGGCGGGCGCGACCTACGCCGATCCCGCCGAAATGGCGGGCGCGATCGTGCGGGCGAGCGGCGAGACGGGCATCGGGCTGACGTTGCTTCCCGTCTTTTACGCGCACGGCAATTTCGACGCCGCGCCGCCGAGCCCGGGGCAGCGCCGCTTCCTGAGCGATATCGACGGCTTTGCGACGCTTCTCGATGCCTCGCGGTCCAAGCTGTCCGGTGACGCGAATATCGGCGTCGCGCCGCACTCGCTCCGCGCCGTGACGCCTGAGGAACTTGCGGCCTTGCTCGAACTGTCGCCAGCGGGGCCGGTGCATATCCACGCCGCCGAACAGGTGAAAGAGGTCGCCGACTGTGTCGAATGGAGCGGTGCGCGGCCGGTCGAATGGCTGCTCGACAACGCGGGGGTCGACGCGCGCTGGTGCCTGATCCATTCGACGCACCTCGACGCAAACGAAGTGTCGCGGCTGGCGGCAAGCGGCGCGGTCGCCGGGCTGTGCCCGATCACCGAGAACAATCTGGGTGACGGCATTTTTCCGGCTGTCGACTATCTCGCCTCGGGCGGACGCTTCGGCATCGGCACCGACAGCAATATATTGGTCGACGCCGCGCAGGAACTTCGCGCGCTCGAATATTCGCAGCGGCTGGCGCAGCGCGCCCGCGCGCTGCTGGCGGACGAGGCCTCGCCCTTCGTCGGCGCAAATCTGTTTGCGCGCGCGGCGCAGGGCGGGGCGCAGGCGCTGGGCGTGCCTGCGGGTATCGCCGTCGGCCATGCGGCGGACATCGTTTCGCTCGACCTCGATCATCCGGCCTTTGCCGGCACCGACGATGCGACCTTGCTCGACCGCTGGATCTTCGCGGCACGCGCGGGGTCGGTCGACAGCGTGTGGCGCGCGGGCGCCAAGCGCGTCGAAAAGGGACGCCATGTCGACGCCGAGGCGATCGGCGCCGCCTATCGCGCTTGCGTCGCGCGGCTGCTGGCGTGAACCCGGCACGCCGCATCCGCGACGAGATCGCCGCCGCGATCCAATCGGGCGAGTGGCGCCCCGGCGACCGCGTGCCGACCGAACAGGAACTCGCCGTGCGCTACGGCTGCGCGCGCGCGACGGTGAGCAAGGCGCTGGGCGAACTCGCCGCATCGGGGCTGGTCGAACGCCGCCGCAAGGCGGGGACGTTCGTTGCGCCTCCGGCGGTCCATTCGGCGGTGATGACGGTGCCCGACCTCGCCGAGCTTATAGCCGCGCGCGGCGAAACCTATCGCTGGGACCTGACGAGGATCGCGTCGGAGGATGCGGGCGAGGATCTGTGTCCCGGCCCGGCGCTGCGCATCGAGGGCGTGCATATGGCGGCGGGCGAAGCCTTTGCGCTCGAACGCCGCTTCATCGCGCTCGGCGAAGTTCCCGAGGCGGCGGACGCGGACTTTGCGGGCGAAGCGCCGGGCACCTGGCTGCTCGGCCATATCCCCTGGACGCAGGCCCGCCATGTGATCCGTGCGGTGACGCCGAAACGCAAGGAAGCAGCGCTATTGGGGATTGGACCGGCCGCCGCGTGCCTCGAACTCGACCGCACGACATGGCGCGCGGGGCGCGTCGTGACGCATGTGCGGCAGCTGTTTCGCGGCGACCGCTTCGACCTTGTGGCGGACTTCAACGCCGCGCCATAAGCCTGGTCAGGCGGCACAGGTGGTGGAGACGCCCTCCTCCATCCACGGGGCGAGCCGCTGCTTTCGTACCCGATCCGCGGCAATACGTTCGCTGACAGTCGCATAACGATTGCCGTCGACCAGCACTTCGGGCGCGATCGCGCGGCAATTATAGGTCGATGCCATTGACGCGCCATAGGCACCAGCCGAAGCGCGGTCGATCGCGACGAAGCCCATCTCGCGTGCGCGCCGGACGGCGTGGATCAGCAGCTCGCCGGTGCCGCGATCCGCGCGCCCGGCAGTCCGCGGCACTCGGCGCGGGCGAAGGCCCAGGCGGCGGCGCGCGAAATAAACCGGCCTTCGAGTTGACCTTTACGGTCCTGGACAAGCCAGTGCCCGGCCGCGTCGCGGCCCACGAATAATATCAACCCCGATGGGTCGGGCTCCGCGGAATTCGCAGAAAACATGATGAGATGCTCCTCGGCTACTCAAATCGATGCCCGAAGATCGGGACTCGATGCCGGCAATCTATGGGGTCGCGCATAGGGATTCGAGATCGAGGAACGGCGCGGCCCATTGTATTTTCATTTGTTTGCAAGGTGAGTGCCCGGTGCGGGCTGAAATCGACAAAATCATATGAGAATACTATGCTCTCATGGTTTTCGCTCTCTCGCATTCAAACGTGCACGTCTCCTATTTGGAAGCCCGCAGACGACTCGTGCCACCTCCCGTGGCCAGCGCCTTGCTGGAGCAAAACCATGCAGGATCTCATCTGGGTCGGCATCATTCTCTGTCTGGTCGCGGCAAGCCTTGGCTACGCCCGTTTGTGCGACGACGCGTAGGGGACTGATGGCCATGACTCTCGACCTTTGGCTCGCGGGCGCGACCGCGCTCGGCCTTCTCATCTATCTTGTGGCCGTGCTCGCACGGCCCGAACGCTTTTAAGGGAGGCGAACCCATGACCTTTCAGGGATGGTTTCTCATCATCGCGTTCGTCGCCATATTGCTGGCGCTCACCAAGCCGCTCGGCAAATGGCTCTACGCGCTCTACGCGGGCGAGCGGACGCCGCTGCACCGCATATTCGGGCCGATCGAGGCCGGCTTTTACCGGCTGTCGGGGATCGACCCCAATGAGGAGCAAGGATGGCGCCGCTATGCGGTCCATATGCTCATCTTCAACGTCGTGCTGCTCCTTTTCACCTATGCGGTGCTGCGTCTGCAGGGCGTATTGCCGCTCAATCCGCTCGGCTATGATGCGGTCGGCGCCGACGGCGCGTTCAACACCGCGATCAGCTTTACGACCAACACCAACTGGCAATGGTATTCGGGCGAAGCGACGCTGTCGAACCTCAGCCAGATGCTTGGGCTCACGATTCAGAATTTCCTCTCGGCCGCGACGGGCATCGCGCTCGCCTTTGCCTTGTTCCGCGGTTTTGCACGACGCGAGATGAAGACGATCGGCAATTTCTGGGCCGACATGACGCGCGTGACACTCTATCTGCTGCTGCCGATCTGCATTGTCTATGCGATATTTCTGATCGCAAACGGGGTTCCGCAGACGCTGGCCGGATCGGTCGACGTGACGACGCTCGAAGGCGTCAAGCAGACGCTGGCACTCGGTCCTGTTGCAAGCCAGGAAGCGATCAAGATGCTCGGCACCAACGGCGGCGGTTTCTTCAACGCCAATAGCGCGCATCCGTTCGAAAATCCGAACGCGCTGACCAACTTCGTCCAGATGCTGTCGATCTTCGCGATCGGCTTCGGTCTGACCTGGACCTTCGGCAAGGCGGTCGGCAACCAGCGCCAGGGCTGGGCGATCCTCGCCGCGATGCTGACGATTTTTCTCGCCGGCGTCACCGTCACCTTTTGGCAGGAAGCCGCGGGCAATCCCGTCCTGCACCAGCTTGGCGCCCTTGGCGGCAATATGGAGGGCAAGGAGGTTCGCTTCGGCATCGCCGCGTCGGCGCTCTTCTCGGTCGTGACAACCGCGGCCTCGTGCGGTGCGGTCAACGCGATGCACGACAGCTTCACCGCGCTCGGCGGGATGATCCCGTTGCTCAATATCCAGCTCGGCGAAGTCGTCATCGGCGGCGTCGGCGCGGGTATCTATGGCTTCCTGCTCTTTGCGATCCTGGCGGTGTTCGTCGCCGGGCTGATGGTCGGGCGGACCCCCGAATATGTCGGCAAGAAGATCGAGGCGCGCGAAGTCAAGCTGGCGGTGCTGGCGATCGCCGTCTTGCCGCTGATCATCCTTGGCGGCACATCGATTGCGTCGGTGACCGAGGCGGGGCTGGCGGGGCCGCTGAACAAGGGGCCGCACGGCTTCTCGGAAATCCTCTACGGGTTCACGAGCGCGGTCGGGAACAACGGGTCGGCCTTTGCAGGCCTCTCCGCGGGCACGCCATTCTATAATTTCATGCTGGGTGTCGCGATGTGGTTCGGCCGCTTCTTCGTCATCATCCCCATGCTGGCCATCGCGGGCGGCCTGGCGGCGAAGAAATATACGCCGGAATCGGCGGGCAGCTTCCCGACGACGGGGCCGCTGTGGACGGGCCTGTTGGTCGGCATCGTGCTGATCGTCGGCGGCCTGACTTTCCTTCCCAGCCTCGCCCTCGGTCCCATCGCCGATCATCTCGCGATGATCAACGGCCAGCTTTTCTAAGGATTATCGCAAATGGCTCGGTCTCAAACCAAGTCCCTGTTCACGGCAGACCTGATCGTTCCGGCGATCGGGGATGCCTTCCGCAAACTCAATCCCAGGGAATTGATCCGCAATCCGGTGATGTTCACCACCGCGATCGTGGCGATCCTGCTGACGCTGTTGCTCGTCGTCGGGCAAGACGGTCTTGCGACCGGCTTCAAGTTGCTGCTCGTCATCTGGCTCTGGCTGACCGTGCTCTTCGGCACCTTTGCCGAAGCGCTCGCCGAGGGCCGCGGCAAGGCGCAGGCCGCCTCGCTTCGCGCCACGAAGGCTGAACTGACGGCGAAGAAGCTGAAGGGCGACGGGAACGCATACGAAAATGTTCCCGCCAGCGCGTTACGAGTCGGCGATGTCGTACTTGTCCAGACGGGGGACCTGATCCCGTCGGACGGCGAAGTCGTCGCGGGTGTCGCGTCGGTCAACGAAGCGGCGATCACGGGCGAAAGCGCGCCGGTGATCCGCGAGGCGGGCGGCGACCGCTCGGCGGTGACCGCCGGCACGCGCGTCATTTCCGATGAGATACGCGTGCAGGTGACAGTCAATCCGGGACAGGGCTTCCTCGACCGGATGATCGCGCTCGTCGAGGGTGCCGAGCGGCAGAAGACGCCGAACGAGATTGCGCTGACCCTGCTGCTCGTCGGCCTGACGATCATCTTCCTGATCGCGGTCGGCACGATTCCCGGTTTTGCTTCCTATGCGGGTGGTTCGATTCCGGTCGCAATCCTTGCCGCACTGCTCATCACGCTCATCCCGACGACGATCGCGGCGTTGCTCTCCGCCATCGGCATCGCGGGCATGGACCGCCTCGTGCGCTTCAACGTCCTCGCGAAGTCGGGCCGTGCGGTCGAGGCGGCAGGCGACATCGATGTCCTGCTGCTCGACAAGACCGGCACGATCACCATCGGCGACCGCCAGGCGACCGAGTTTCGGCCGGTCGGTGGCCAGTCAATGTCGGTGCTTTCGGAAGCCGCGCTGCTCGCCAGCCTCGCCGACGAAACGCCCGAAGGCCGCTCGATCGTCGCGCTCGCGCGCGAGAAGTTCGGGCAGACATTGGCCGATTTGCCGACCGGCGCCGAGATCATTCCCTTCACGGCGCAAACCCGCATCTCGGGCATCAAGCTTGGCGACAGCGTGATCCAGAAGGGCGCGGTCGATTCGGTCCTGAAGGCCAATCCGGGTGCGGGGGCAACTGCGGCTGCGACCGAACTGCGCCGCATCACCGACGAGATCGCGCGCGCAGGCGGCACACCGCTCGCGGTCGCGAAGGACGGCCAGTTGCTCGGCGCGATCTTCCTGAAGGATATCGTCAAGGCAGGCATTCGCGAACGGTTCGGCGAACTGCGCGCCATGGGCATCCGCACGGTGATGATCACTGGCGACAATCCGCTCACCGCCGCGGCGATCGCCGCCGAAGCCGGGGTCGACGATTTCCTCGCACAGGCGACGCCCGAGGACAAGCTTGAGCTGATCCGCAGGGAACAGCAGGGCGGGCGGCTGGTCGCGATGTGCGGCGACGGCACCAACGACGCCCCGGCGCTCGCGCAGGCCGATGTCGGCGTTGCGATGAATACGGGCACGCAGGCGGCGCGTGAGGCGGGCAATATGGTCGATCTCGACAGCGATCCGACCAAGCTGATCGAAGTCGTGGGGCTCGGCAAGCAGCTGTTGATGACGCGCGGCGCGCTGACGACCTTCTCGGTCGCCAACGACGTCGCCAAATATTTCGCGATCATCCCGGCGATGTTCGTCGTGCTGTATCCCGGATTGGGCGTGCTCAACGTGATGGGGCTGACCAGCCCCGAAAGCGCAATCCTGTCGGCGATCATCTTCAACGCGCTGATCATCCCGCTGCTCGTGCCGCTGGCGCTCAAGGGCGTCGCCTATCGCCCGATGGGCGCGGGGCCGCTGCTCGCGCGCAACCTCGCCGTCTATGGGCTTGGTGGCCTGGTGGCGCCTTTTGTCGGCATCAAGCTGATCGACCTCGCGGTCGGCGGCCTGGGTCTCGTCTGAGGATAATGAAATGAACAAGGATCTTATCAGCTCGCTGCGTCCGGCGCTCGTCATGACGCTTTTATTCGCGGTCCTTCTGGGGATCGCCTACCCGCTGGCGCTCACTGGTATCGGGCAGGCGCTGTTCCCGAGCCAGGCGAACGGCAGCCTTGTCGAGGAGAATGGCCGGGTCGTCGGTTCGGCCGTCGTCGGTCAGGCCTTCACGTCCGAGCGTTATTTCAACACGCGTCCCTCGGCGGCCGGCGACGGCTATGACGGGCTCGCCTCGTCGGGCTCGAACCTCGGGCCGACGTCGCAGGCGCTCGTCGACCGAGTCAAGGGCGATGTCGAGAAACTGCAGACCGCCGAACCGGGCAGGGCCGTGCCGTCGGATCTCGTCACCGCGTCGGGTTCGGGGCTCGACCCCGACATCACACCCGAGGCCGCTTTCTATCAGGTCGACCGCGTCGCAAGGGCACGCGGGCTGGATGCCGCGGCGGTTCGCGAGCTGGTCGAACAGAGCATCGACAAGCCGCTGCTCGGTTTTCTGGGCGAACCGCGCGTGAATCTGTTCAAGCTCAATCGACGGCTCGATGCTTTTGGGGCTAAACCCGCCGCGTGACCGAAAAGGATCGACCATCACCAGAGGCCTTCCTGCGCCAGGCGGCGCAGGAAGGCCGCGGCCGTCTCAAGGTCTTTCTCGGCGCCGCGCCCGGCGTCGGCAAGACGTGGGAGATGCTCACCGACGGACGGCAACGGCGTGAGGCCGGGGTGGATGTCGTGATCGGCGTGGTGGAAACGCACGGACGGCGCGAGACCGAGGGGCTCGTCCATGGCCATGAGATCATCCCACGCCGCGACGTCGACCACCAGGGGCATAGTCTTGGCGAAATGGATATCGATGCGATCCTCGAACGCCGCCCCGACCTCGTCCTCGTCGACGAGCTTGCGCACAGCAACGCGCCGGGCAGCCGTCATCCCAAGCGGTATCAGGACGTCGAGGAATTGCTGGACGCGGGCATCGACGTCTATTCGACGATCAATATCCAGCATGTCGAAAGCCTCAACGATGTGGTGGCGTCGTTCACCCGCGTTCGCGTCCGCGAGACGGTGCCCGACTCGATCCTCGAAAATGCCGAGATCGAGGTGGTCGACATTCCGCCCGACGAGTTGATCGAACGGCTGCGCGACGGCAAGGTCTATATCCCGCAGGAAGCCAGCCGCGCGCTTACCCATTTCTTCTCGAAATCCAATCTGACGGCGCTGCGCGAACTGGCGCTGCGCCGCGCCGCGCAGGCGGTCGATGCGCAGATGCTGGAGCATGTGCGCAGCCATGCGCTCGCGGGCAGCTTCGCGGTCGGCGAACGGATCGTCGTCGCGGTGAGCGAATTGCCGGTCGCCGCCGAACTCGTCCGCGCTGGCAAGCGCCTCGCCGATGCCCTCAAGGCGCCGTGGAGCGCGGTCTATATCGAGACGCGGCGCAGCCAGAGCATGACCGACGAGGATCGTCGGCAACTCGCGGACACGCTCGCGCTCGCCTCGCGGCTCGGCGCCTCGACCGCGACGGTCCCGGCGGCGAGTGTCGTCGAAGGCTTGCGGGCGTTCGCCGCCGATGAACGCGCGACGCAAATCGTCATCGGCAAGTCGAGCCGTCCCTGGTGGTTCGAGATGCGGCACGGATCGGTGGTCGACCAGCTCGTGCGGACGATCGACGATGTCGCCGTCCATGTGCTACCCGGCGAGCCCGACGCGAAGGCCGGGCAGCCGCGCATCCGCATCGCCATCGCGGGACGCTGGGGCCGACCGGCCGACTATATCTGGTCGCTGGTCATGGTCGCCGTAATGACGGCGCTCGGCCGCTTGCTCCTCGCCGCGATCGACCTTGGCAACATCGCCTTGCTCTATCTCGTGCCGGTGATGTTCGCCGCGGCGACCTTCGGGCTGCGCGCCGGGCTGTTCGCGGGTCTCGCGTCCAGCCTTGCCTATAATTTCTTCTTTCTGCCGCCGACCGGGACGCTCACCGTCAACAACCCGGAAAATGTCGTCAGCATCCTTGTGCTGCTGGGTGTCGCGGTGGTCACCAGCCAGTTTGCCGCGCGCGTGCGGGCACAGGCAGACCTTGCGCAATCGAGCGCGCGGCAGAATGCCGCGCTCGCCAGCTTCTCGCGGCAACTGACGGCGGCGGCGGACCAAGACACGCTGATGCACGCCATCTGTGCCGAGGTCGGGCGGCTTCTCGATGTCCGCACTGCGCTGCTGCTTCCGTCGTCCGATGGGCCGATGCTGCGCGCCGCGGTGCCGCCCGAGGACCGGCTCGAGCAGATCGAGCGCGCGGCGGCGCAGTGGGCGATGGAAAATGAACAGCCGGCGGGGCGCGGGTCGTCGACGCTCACGGCGTCGGACTGGCTGTTCCACCCGCTGCGCACGACGCGCGGCGTGCTCGGCGTGCTCGGGCTGACGCGCGATGACGCGCGCGAGCCCGTCCGATCCGATCAGGTGCCGCTGCTCATGAGCCTGCTCGATCAGGCGTCGATCGCGCTCGACCGCATGGAACTGGAAGAAGCATCGCTGCGCACGCGGCAGGTCGACGAGCGTGATCGCCTGCGCTCGGCATTGCTGTCGTCGGTCAGCCACGATCTTCGCACCCCGCTCACGACGATCCTGTCGGCGGCGCAGGAGATGCGGCGCCACCCCTCGGCAAGCCTCGCCGCAACGGTCGAGACCGAGGCGCTCCGCCTCAACCGTTTCGTGTCGAACCTGCTCGACATGGCGCGGGTCGAGGCGGGCGCGCTGCCGATGAAGGTCGAGGCCACCGACCTGTTCGACGCCGCCGCCAGCGCGGCGCACGATACGCGGGCGTCGCTGCTGGGGCATGAGGTCAAGGTAGATATTTCGCCGAATATCCCGCTGGTGCGCGTCGATCCGGTGCTCCTCCACCATTGCCTGATCAATCTGCTCGACAATGCGGGGCGCTATGCCGATCCCGGCACCCCGATCGTCATTCGCGCCCGCCGCGCGGCCGATGCCATATTCATGTCGATCATCGACCAGGGACCGGGGATCGCGCCGGGGAATGAGAAGCGCGTTTTCGATACCTTCACCCGTCTTGAGGGCAGCGACCGCGCAAAGCACGGCACCGGCCTCGGGCTCGCCATCGTCAAGGGATTTGCCGAGGCGATGGGCTTGTCGGTCGAGGCGAGCAATAATGAAGATCCTCACGGCGCCTGTTTTACCATTTGCATCCCCGAGCGGCTGATCATCACGCATCTCGACGACAAGGAACTAGCATGAAAGTCCGCCACAAGGTCCTGGTTGTCGACGATGAGCTCCATATCCGCCGCCTGATCCATGCCGCGCTGGCGCGCGCCGATTATGCGATCGTCGAAGCGGAAAACGCCCGCGAGGCGCTCGAAATGCTGCATGCGGAACGCCCCGATATCGTGCTGCTCGATCTCGGCCTGCCCGATCGCGACGGGTTGGAGCTTGTGCCGCTCGTCAAGCAGCAGTCGGACACGACATTGATCGTCGTCTCGGCGCGCGATGCCACCGACCAGAAGGTCGCCGCGCTCGATCTCGGCGCAGACGACTATCTGACCAAGCCGTTCGACACCGACGAATTGCTGGCGCGCGTGCGCGTGGCGCTCCGCAACCGCATGACCCGCGACGGCGGCATGCTGGCGGTGACCGCGGGCGACGTGACGATCGACCTCATCGCGCGCACCGTCGCCAAGGCGGGCCGCGAGGTTCATCTGACGCCCAAGGAATATGCGGTGCTGGCCCAGCTTGCGCGGCACCCGGGGCGGGTCATCACGCACAAGCAGATCATGGCAGAGGTCTGGCCGCACGAGGTCGAGCATCATGTCGAATATCTGCGCGTCCTCGTCCGCACATTGCGCCAGAAACTTGAAACCGATCCCCAACAACCGCAAATCATCAACAATGAACTCGGTATCGGTTATCGGCTGCGGTCGGTCAGCGACACACCGCGCGACGGGGGCGGAGCGGCACCATAATCGCCCAAATACTACGCCGATCATATGAGATTGGCGCGGACCCGCTCTCGATTTAAAATGGCGGGAGCGCCTATCTCTTTGCGATGACAGGCGAAGATTTCAAAAAGAGCACCGGCGGCCGGCGGCGCTCGCGGCACGACCGGATCATCGACTGGCTGGGCGCGCAAGGGCCTTCGGCACTCACAATCTATATGTGCGCCACGGTGACGCTGGTCGCCTTTCTTGCCGATAAGTTGCGCTGAACCCGGGCCGCCGAAATTATACGTAATCTCAATGCTCGGCGCGGTTTCCCGATCTCGAATTTCTACGCGAAGATGCGTAATTGGACGGCCTCTCTGCTGGAGGTTGCACGATGAAGAAATGGCATCAAGCCCGCGCCGCCGACATTGGGCTGCGCGCCGGGGGCGCTGCTCTGCTCGGCGTCGGTTGGCTGTTGGCCCTCCGGCTCCATCAGCTCGCCCAGACGACCGGACCGCGCGATGCAGGGGCGCTGATGATCCTGTTGGCGGCGGCGACCTTCCTATGCGCGAGCGCAGGGAGCGCCCTGCTGTTTGTCGGCGCGGGTCTTTGGGAGACGGTGGAGGTTTCGGCCCGATGGAAACGCGTCCCGCCGCTTGCTTCCGTTGCGCGATTAGCCGTTGCGCGCGACCGGGAGGATTTGGCGCGCCCGGCGACGCGAAACCGATCGGCGGCATAATGAAAACACTATGCAAATGATCGTCCGGCGCTCTCGATTTCCAATGCGGCGCTGATCTAATTGAGCGTCCTCGCCAGCCTCTCCACTCCGGAAAAGGCCAGTTCAAGAGGATATTATGAAGACCATTATTTCAGCCGCCGCGCTTCTCGCGGGACTTCTCCCGGCCATCGCTTTCGCGCAGGACGAAGCGGCGAAATCCGTCACGATCACCGGGGCGGCAACCATCGCATCCGATTACCGCTTTCGCGGCGTGTCGCAGTCCGACAAGGAAATGGCCGTTCAGGGCGGCCTCACCCTGACGCACGAGAGCGGCCTTTATGCTGGTGTTTGGGCCTCCAACCTCGCCGGCTGGGGCACCTTCGGCGGCGCCAATATGGAACTCGACCTGATCGGCGGCTATAAATTGCCGCTCGGCGACAAGGCCGCGCTCGACGTCGGGCTCGTGTGGTACATGTACCCAGGCGGCGCCAATGATTCCGATTTCGCCGAACCCTATGTGAAGCTGACGGGAACCGCCGGTCCTGCAACCTTGACCGCAGGGGCCGCTTATGCGCCCAAACAACAGGCGCTCGCCAATGTGTCGAATGCGCCGAACACCCGCGGGCAGAAAGACGACAATCTTTACCTGTGGGGTGACGGCGCCGTCGCCATCGCGGGGACGCCGTTCACCGCAAAGGCGCATATAGGCTATTCCGACGGCAATCCGGGTCTTGGTCCCAACGGCACCAGCGTCGCCCCGACGGGCCGTTATTGGGACTGGTCGCTGGGCATGGACGCGAGTTGGCGCAACCTGACGCTGAACCTGTCCTATATTGATACGGATATCAGCAAGTCGGAGGCGGCGCGGCTGCAACCCAATTTCAGCAAGGGGGGTGACGGAACGGGCTCGATCGCCGACGGTGCGGTGGTGGCGAGCGTGACGGCAGCCTTCTGACCTGCACACAGCCCGGGCGGTTCGCGCCGCCCGGGCTGTTGCCTCATATCGGTACACCAAATGCTATCCGAACGGATCATCTTGTATCCGGCACATGCCCGCGCGGTCCGCTTGTATTCCCTGGCGTTAGAGACATGTTGCATTGCAACAATATACCCAACCCAGGGAGCTCCCCATCCCATGACGAAGATCGACTTGGCGTTCCAAGGCACGCCCGTTCGCACGCCGCTGGCAAAAGCGGCCCGACGCGATGCCAAAATATGGCTCT
Organism: uncultured Sphingopyxis sp.; assembly: GCA_964426485.1. Taxonomy (GTDB): domain Bacteria; phylum Pseudomonadota; class Alphaproteobacteria; order Sphingomonadales; family Sphingomonadaceae; genus Sphingopyxis. Next base: position 15,071 of record CAYRQX010000006.1, read on the forward strand.
GTCTCGGGCTGATCGCGTTGGACGCGGCGGCGCTCGCGTGCGGTTTTGCCGTGACCCTGATGATCGAGCAGCCTCGCAGCATCTCGGAGGGATTGTTGACCGCAATGCTCGGCGCGTTGTTCGTCCATTTCGCGATCGCTTTCCAGAATCAGGCCTATAATCCGCGGTGCCTGACGCATCCGGTCAAAAGCGTTCGCCAGACGCTGATGTCGTTTGCGACGACCCTGTTCGTGTTCCTGCTGGTTGCATTTTCATTGCGGATCACGGGTAAAGTGCCGCGCTTGGCGATCGGCATGGGCATGGTGACCGCGCTGACGCTGCTGGTCGCGCAGCGGCTCCTGGTCTGCCGTGTCGTGCGCCGCGCGTTTGGGGACCTGACCGCCGAGCTCGTTATTGTTGACGGCGCGAACCTGCCGGCAGCCTATTTTGGCCGCGAGATACTCGACGCGCGCGCATCGGGGCTCCGTACCGATCTGGACGATCCCTATATGCTCAACCGCCTCGGCACCGTGCTGCAGGATTACGACCGGGTGACGATCGTTTGCGCGCCCGAACGCAAAGCCGAATGGGCGCGGGCGCTGAAGGGCGTCAATATCGTCGGCGAAATTGTGATGCCCGAGATTGCCGAGCTCGGCCCGCTCACCACGCGCCAGCGCGGCGGGGTGACGACGCTGGTGGTGTCGTGGGGGCCGCTCAACCGCGCCAATCGGGTAAAGAAGCGGGCGCTCGATCTGGCGGTCACGATTCCGGCGCTGATCCTGTTGGCGCCGCTGCTCGTCATCGTTGCGCTGGCGATCAAGCTCGATTCGCCAGGGCCGGTCTTTTTCCGTCAGGAGCGGATGGGCCGCGGCAACCGCATTTTCCGTATCCTCAAATTCCGCAGCATGCGGGTCGAAACGACCGACGCGAACGGCGCGCGTTCGGCGAGCCGCGACGATGACCGGATCACCCGCGTCGGACGATTCATCCGCGCGACGAGCATCGACGAGCTGCCCCAGCTGATCAACGTGTTGTCCGGCGAGATGAGCCTGGTCGGGCCGCGGCCGCATGCACTGGGTTCGACCGCGGGTAACGAGCTGTTCTGGCGCGTCGACCGCCAATACTGGCACCGCCATGCGCTCAAGCCCGGGATCACGGGGCTTGCCCAGATCCGCGGCTTTCGCGGCGCGACCAATACGAAGCGCGATATTCTCGACCGGCTCGAATCCGATCTCGAATATCAGCACGGCTGGTCGTTGCTGCGCGACGTTTCGATCCTCGCGCGCACCGCGCAGGTGCTCGTCCACCGCAACGCTTATTGAGCGGGGCGTCGTGGACGGGACTCAGCCGTCCACGATCTGCGGGGCGCGGCAGGCCAGCGCGGTCTCGAACGCTTCGGCGCGATGGGTTGCGCGCATCAGACCCGCATAGTCGCCCGTCCATTGATCGGCGAAACCCGCGACCTTGCCATAGCTGTTGTCGAGCAGCACATGCGGTATGTCGAGCAGCAGCGAGAGAATATGCGCGTGCAGCCGGTCGGTAACGACCAGCTCGCCGGCGGAGAGCATCGCAAGACCGCGCTGGAAGCGCCATTCGGCAAGGCGCTGTTGCCGCGCGGCGCGCTGCGCCATCGGATCGCGGGTGAAGAGGCGGCCTAGCTTTAGCGACAGGCGCAGGCGGCTCTTCTGGCCGGCATCCTCGTCGAGCCAGTCGTCGGCGACGACGCCCGGGGGAAGCGTCGCATCGCCGGCGGCGCGTTCATGATCGGTGCGCAGCAGCGCGAAAACCGGCGCGGTGGCGTGGTCGCGGCGCTGACGCCCGAGCATCAGCGCGGCGTCGGGACACAGCCGGATATCGCATTCGAAATGCTGTTCGGCAAAGGCGAGCGAGCGCGCATCGCGGACGAGCAAGGTGAATTGCCCGTGCGCGCGGATCGCCTCGGCCATTTCGGCGGCGGCGGCGGGGTCGGCATAGTGGATCGACTGCGGCATCTGGACGATCGGATGGCCGCGATGCGTGCGGAGGAGGTGCAGGCGGAAGGCTTCATGCTTGGGCCAGAGCGTCCCCATATTGCCGCCGCCGTGGATCAGGATCGGCCCGTCGCCGACGGCCGCCCGGCACGCCGCATCGTCGAAGTCGGCGATGGCGGAATAATAAGCGGGAAGGCGGCCGGCCTTGCGCAGATACGCCATCTCGCCAAGCCAGATCGCCGAATCGCCGACATTGGAGTGGTCGGGAAAGTCGACGAGCGCGAGCGGGCCGGCGGGGATCACGGCGTCGAGCACGCGCGTGAAACGCTGGGCGAGTTCGCCGACGAGCTGATCGGCGGTTTTCTTGGTCATATCGGGCTCTTTCTAAAGCGTTTGAACAGGAACAGGAAACGGCCGCGCCACGCGCCAGAAATGGCCAGCAGCGCGATTCCGTAGAAGAGTCCGCCGATCGCGGTGAGCAGCAGCAGCGACTGCCAGCCGGCCAGATGCGCGTCGAGCAGCCGCATCGCGATCGCGAGCGCGACGCCCATGACCGACGAGGCGATCAGCGGCGCGCCGACCGCGCGCAAGCTGTCGACGGGACGGATACCCGAAGCGCGGCGGAGCAGCCAGATCTGCAGCGGCAGCGTCAGATAGGCGCGCCCGACGTACGAGATGGCGACCGCGAAAAGACCGTAAGGGAGCGCCGCGAGCGTCAGGATCACGCCGAGAACGAGCTGCGTCGTCGAGAGCGAAATCAGGCTGCGCGACGCGCCCAATACGCTGAGCGAGGGCGAGGCGAAGAAGTTGAGCGTGAATGGCACCGCCATGAAGGCGAAAATCTGGGCGAGCTGGCCGGCTTCGGCCCATTTGGCGCCGAAGACGGTAGGAATCGCGATCGGCGCAAGCGCGCCGAAACCGACGAGCGCCGGGAAGGAGAGCGCCGAGGCGCGCGCAATCATCCAGCGATAGGCTTTGCGCAGCTCGTCGGGGTCATCCTTGACCCGCGCGAGCGTTTGGACTGCGACTTGGGTGAAGGGCTGGATCGCGCCGCGGCCGATCAGCTCGACGGTGCGCCAGGCGGTGCGATAGACGCCCACCGCCGCAAGCCCGATCCCCGCGCCAATCGCCATTTCCTGGACGCGCACCGTCGCGAGAAAAGCGAGCTGCACATAGATCAGGCTGGCGTTAAGCATGATGTTGCCGCGCAATATGACCCAGTCGAACTGCCAGCCCGGTTTCCAGTCGTAGGAGGCGCGCGACAATATGACGCCGACGATCTCGGTCACGAGGCGCTGGATGACGAGGCTCCACAGCCCCAGTCCGGCAAAGGCGGCGGCGACCGCGCAGGTGCCGCCGATCAGCCCGCCGACGACCGAGCGGAGCGCGGTGGTGCGATGTCCGAACTCGCGCAGGCGCAGCGCCATATGGGTGGCGCCGAAGGAGGAGATCGGCAGCGCGAGGCTCATCACCGCGAGCGGCAATGCGATATCGGGCGCGTCCATCCAGGTGGCGATCGGCTGCGCCAGCGCCATGATCAAAATGGCGGAGAGGAAGGAGAAAGCCTGCTGCGAGCGATAAATGGTGTCGAGGAAGGCCGGGCTGATCTCGCGCTTGCGGGCAATCGTCTGCACGAGGCCGGCGGTCGCGATGATGCGGAACGCCTCGGCGGTCACCGCCATCACCGCAAAGGCGCCGATGTCCGCGCGCGTCAGCAGCCGCGCGAGGATCACGAAGACGACGAACGAGAAGATCTGGTCCGACAGAAAACGCGTGATCGTCCAGCCGATCGAGCTGCGACTTCGCGCGCGTAACCCGTCGTCAAAGCGGGCGGGGAGGTCAGCGCTCAAGCAGGCGTCTCGCTTTCAGCATCCGCATCCGTGCGCGTTCGAGCGAGCGCCAGGCCTTTTGCCTGACCGAATGATAGAGCGGATCGGCCTTGGGCCCGAAGCGCGAATTGCCGATGTCGGAAACGATCGCGGCTTCGAGGATCGGCGCGGGATAGAGCGCGAGATTGGGCAGCCCGTGCGCCCATGATCGGTCCATCTCGTCATCGATCGGACGGCGGACAGTGCGGCAATGTTCAGCGAGCTGCCGCGCCCCTTCGAGCGTGATCGCATAGCCCTGCGTCCCATAGGCCAGCCCGACCAGTTCGACGATCGCGCGCGAATGCTGGAGGAAGTCGTGCCGCACGACACGCTGCCAGGTGGGCCGCTTGGCGTAGAGTCTGAGGTAGTCGATACCCTCGGCGTGCAGATCGGTGCGCGCGAGCGGTTCGAGATAGGCCCAGTCGACCATCGTATCGTCCTCAAGGACGATCGCCTGCCGCACTCCGCGGGCCACCATGTCCTGCCAGATCGAGAAATGGCTGGCATAGCAGCCGATCTCGCCTTTGCTCATCGGGCGGCCCTTGTTGCTGCGGATTGCGGGCTCGTCGATCGTCATCCCCGGCGCCGGCGCGGTGCAGGCATCGAAGAAACGCCACGCAAGCGAAGTGTCCGCGGCGCGCGCGGCAAAGGCCGCCCGGCGGGCCTCGGCTGATTCGAGCGACACCACTACCACTTCGGCGGTTTTGCCCGATTCGAGTAAGGAAACACCCACTTGGATCGCCTTTTACTTGCGGTTGCGCATGACTGCGCGGTTCAGAACCAACGACGGGCCCACCGCGATCCTTGGTAGCGGGCAATTATTTGAGAGCGAAGGCGCTCGCGCTCCGGTCGTCCGGTCAACAGGGCAACTCGTCTTCGCAGGTGCAGCATATTGTTGACCGGCATGCCGTCGACAGCCGATTGAGCCGGTGCGGGGGCACTGGACAGGCGTATCTATGTTTCAAGTCGCAGTCGTCATACCCGTGTGGAACGGCGAAGCCGTGCTCGCCCGCTGCCTCGACGCCCTCGCGCGCCAGACGCTGCCGCGCGACGCTTTTCAGATCATCGTCGTCGACAATGGATCGAGCGACGCAACGGCCAGGATCGCGCGCAGCTATGCGGGCGTCGAACTGCTCGAAGAGAAAAGGCCGGGCTCTTATGTGGCGCGCAACCTCGGGATCGAGCGGGTTCGCGCGCCGATAACGGCCTTTACCGACGCCGATTGCGAGCCCGCGCCGGACTGGCTTGAGCAGGTGCTGGGCGCGGCGGCGGCGAATCCCGGGTTCGGGGTGCTCGCCGGCAAGATCGACCTGTTCGACGAAATTGCGCAGGAGCGCGAGGTGTTCGGCGACTATGAGCGGCTGTTCAGCTTTCCGCAGGCGCATGCCGCGCGCGGCAATTGCGCGACGGCGAATTGGGCGAGCGAGACGGCGCTGCTGAAATCGCTCGGCGGCTTCGATGCCGGATTGAAGTCGGGCGGCGACCGCCAGATGGCGCTGCGGATACGCGATAGCGGCCATCCGCTCATTTATGTGCCCGCGATGGTGGTACGCCATCCGGTGCGCGCGAGCCGTGCCGAGCTGGTGCGCAAGCGACAGCGGCTGAGCGGCGGGCGTTGGGACCGCACCAAGCAGCGCCCCCGCCTCGTCCATGTGCTGGGGATCACGGCGGTCGATACCATCCGGCGGCTGCGCCGCGCGGCTATTACGCGCGAATTGTCGTTCCGGCGGCGGCTGGCCGTGATGTGGCTGATACTGGAACTCGCCGGGGTGGCGGTCGGCGAATATCTCAATCTTGCCGGCGGACGAAAGGCAGCACGCGACTGATGACCCTGTCCCAAGAAGCCCCGCGCTTTTCGGTGGTGATGCCGCTCTATAACAAGGCTGCGCATGTCCGCGCGGCGATCGAGAGTGTGTTTTCGCAGACTTTCGCGGCGCACGAGATATTGGTGGTCGACAATCGCTCGACCGATGGCGGGCGCGAGATCGTTGCCGCGATCGGTGACGCACGGATCAAATTGCTCGACCTGTCGGCGCCGGGACCCGGCGGATATGCCGGGCGCAACATCGGGATTCGTGCCGCACGCGGCGACTGGATCGCCTTTCTGGATGCCGATGATTTATGGCAGCCCGACCATCTCGCGGTCCTCGCAGAAGGCATAAGTGACGACCCGGCGGTTTGCGCTTCGGCAACGCGCTTCGATCACAAATTCGCCGACCGCGCGCAGTTGCAGAAGATTGCTCCGGCGTTGGAGCAGGCGGTCACCCTGGATTTCGCCGGCTTTCTTGCCGCATGGCTGGCCGTGCGCGAATGTCCGATGTGGACCGGCGCGATCGCGATCCGGCGCGAGACGTTGTTCGAGGCGGGCCTGTTCCCCGAAGGGCGCGCGGTCCGGGGCGGCGACAAGGATCTGTGGCTGCGCGTGCTCGCCAAGGGGGCACTGCGCTACGACCCGCGCGTCACGGCGGTCTTTCACCGTGATAGCGACAATAAGGTCAGCAAGTCGACCACGACGCTCGACGTGCCCTGCCTGGTCGCGACCGCGCGGGGGATGCTGGCCGGGGCGACGCCGCGCGAGACAGCGTTGTTGCGGCGGCTCGTCAACCAGGAAATCGCCCATTATGCGCGTTACGCGATGAAATATCCCGGCCGCACGGCGATCCGGGTCGGCGATCTCTATCTGCCGGAGGGGGCGGGCACTGCGGCGCTGCTGCTCGCCGCGACGCTGATCCCCCCGTCGATCCGGCAATCGGGCTATGCGCTGCGCAACCGGCTGCTCGCCCGCGCGTGAAAGCAATTCAGACTCTTGGCACCCTGCTGACCGGCGGGGCGGGCCTCGCCGCGTGGCTGTCGCTCGCCGGCGGTCTGGTGCCGATGCTCGATGTGCTGGCGTCGTTCCTGCCGATGTTCGGCGTGGTGTTTTTGGCCGGATTGCTGCTCGTCCGCCTGCGCCTGCGCTGGACGGTCGTCGCAGCGTTGGTCGGCTTGATGCCGGTCGCGATTGGCGTGATGCCCGAACTGATGCGCGCGATTCCTGCCGCGCCCAAGGGAGCAAGTCCGATCCATGTGCTCACCCACAATGTCTGGCAGAGCAATCGCGACCCTGCGGAAACCGCGCAGGCGATAATCGACGCGAAACCCGATGTGGTGATGCTGCAGGAGGTGGATGGCAGCTTCGCGCCGATGCTGGCGGCGCTGAACCAGCATTTCGCCTATCGAACCCAATGCCCGCCGGGCTGCGACCTTGCCATCTTCTCTCGCTGGCCGATCGCCGACAGCGATTATTATCTGAAAGACAGCAGGGGCCGGAAATTCGGCCCGCCCTTGCTCTGGGCCCGGATTGCCGGATCGGGCGGCCGCGCCTTCACCGTGGTCACGCTCCACTATCCCTGGCCGACCTCGCGCGATCAGGCGGTGCGCAGACACGATGTAGCGCGCGCGTTGACACGGATCGATCGCGACGCGTTGATCGTTGCAGGCGACATGAACCTCACCCCCTGGGCGGCCGCGATGCGAGAGCAGGACCGCGCCTTTGCACCGCTCACCCGCATGACGCGGGCGTTGCCGAGTTGGCCGCGCGCCTTTCCGGTGCTGCCGATCGACCAGCTTTATGCCGGACCCGATTGGGCGCTCGTCTCGGCACGTCGGTTGCCCGCCACTGGATCGGACCATGTGCCTCTCCTCGTGACGCTGGGTCCCCGATGAAGCGCGCGATCACCTTTGCGCTGCTCGGCAGCTGCGGCCTCGCGGCGCCCGCAATCGCCCAGCAATCGGATGCGACCGACGGACTTGGTTCTGTCTCGAGCGAGAACAGCTTCGGACGCGACCGCAATATCAGCGTGCTCGAACGTCGCCGGCCCGATTACACGCCCGAGCCGATCCATGTCGGCGTCCTGGAATTGCTGCCGCGCATGGCGATCGGCGCGGGCTATGACGATAATCTCTATGCGCAGGAAGATGATCGGATCGGCGACGCCTATCTGCGCATTCGCCCGCGCGTCTCGCTGGCGCGGCCTTCGCCGACGCTCAAGCTGTCCCTCGATGGGGAGCTCGACCTGTTGCGCTACGCCGACCGGACGAGCGAGAACGCCACGCAATATTCGGTGAATGCGGGTGCGGCCTATACGATCAGCAAGTCGAATACGCTGAACGTCATGCTGCGCAATGGGCGCTACAGCCAGGAACGCGTGTCGCCCGATAGCCCGACGCAGGCGTCGCGGCCGGTCCGATTTACGCTGAGCGGGGGGACGGCGACCTATACGCATGTCTTCAACCGCTTGCGCGTGCGCGGCGTCGTCGATGTCGAAAACCGCAACTACAGCGACAGCGTGACGCCTGGCGGCGACCCGATCGACCAGGATTTTCGCGATCACACGACCTATACCGGCACCGCCGTCGGAGAATATGCACTGAGTCCAAGCATCGCGCTGTTCGTTGCGGGCTCGCTGAACAAACGCGATTACCGCGAGCGAATCGGGCCGGTGTCGGCACGCGATTCCAAAGGGTTCGAGCTCGCCGGCGGCGCGAGTTTCGAGTTGGGCCGCAAGGCGCGCGGGTCGTTGCGGCTTGGCTATTTCGAACAGGATTATCGTCCGACGGAGTTTGAGGATGTCTCGGGCTTTCTCGTGCGCGGCGAATTGGCCTATTTCCTGACCCCGCTGGTGACGATCACCGGCACGGTCGATCGCGGCATCAAGGAAACGGGCGTCAACGGCGCGACCGGCTATCTCGCGACCAATATGACGCTGCGCGCGGATTATGAGTTGCTGCGCAACCTGATCATCAGCGCGGGCGGCGAGCTGGAGAAGCGCGATTTCAACAATATCGACCGGCAGGACGATCGCTGGACCTGGCGCGGTAGCGCCTCCTATCTGGTCAGCAAGCGAATGGCGCTGCGCGTCGACGTCCAGCGGCGCACCCAGTCAAGCTGGGGGGCGACCGCTGGCCGCGAATTCGCGGACAACCGCGTTTCGGTCGGGCTGACCTTGTCGGGCTTGTAAGGCTCGATCAGCCGGGCTTTGTCCGCGAGCCATAAAGCGCACCCTCACAGGCCGCGAGCAGCTCGGGCGGCGCAAGCCGGTTGATATAGCCGTCGGACCCCTGATCGGAGAGCAGTTTTGCCGGGATGCCGCCGACGACGCCGCGTTCGGGCACATCCTTCGTCACCACCGCGTTGGCGCCGATCGCCGCCTCGGTACCGACATGAATGCCGCCGATCACCTTCGCGCCCGATCCCAGGAAGGTGCGGTCGCCAATCACCGGCGCGCCACGTCGGCTGCCGCGGTTCATATAGCCGAGCACGACTCCGTGGGTGATATTGACGTTGCTGCCGAGCACGGTGTCGCCGTGAAAATAAAAGCCGCCAAAGCGGTTGAGGAACAAGCCGGGCCCGATCTCCATATATTCGGGGATCGCAAAGCCATATTTGTAACGCGCGCGCAGCAGCAACCATTTGGCGAAGGGATAGAGGCCGAACGCCTTCGCGGGCTTGAGCTTGAGCCAGCCCGTCGTGCGCATCAGCACCGTATATTTATACCCTGGGGTAAAGGCATAATGTCTGGCGAAAGCGCCGAAGCTGACGCGCCCCGCATAACGGTAAAGGTCGGCGGCGAGCAGCGCCTTCAATTTGGCGAAGCTCACCGGGCAGCCGCGCCGATGCGGCTTGCCCGCCTCGTCGGACATCGGGTCTTCGAACGCTGGAACGGGGGTCAGCGATGCAGTGGCCATATCCATCAGAAATAGCGTTCGCCGAAGCGGATCGTGTCGCCGGGAAGCACCGCGAAATCGGCGGTCATCGGATATTCCTGCTCGCCGGGCTCGCCCGCGCGTTTCAGGAAGACGCGCTTTTCGTTGGCGCGATAGGTGAAGCCGTCGGCCTTGGCGACGGCGCCCCGTATCGTGAGACCCTGCGCATAGGGATATTCTCCGGGTTTATTCACTTCACCGAGGATGTAGATGGGGCGGAAATTGGCGACCTGGACCGACACCTGCGGCTCGAGCAGATAGCCGTCGCCAAGCTGCGCCTCGATGACCTTCGACAGCTCTTCGGTCCGAAGCCCCGCAGCGTTGACCTCACCGATCAGCGGAAAGGCGATCGTCCCAGCGGGCGAAACCTCGAAATCGCCGCTGAGTTTCTCTTCGCCAAAGGTTGCGACCTTGATCTTGTCGCCCGGCGAGAGGACGAAGGCCGTCGCCGGCGGCGGCGCGGCGCCGCTGCCCGCGAGCGGGCTCTGCCCGGCGCATCCGCCAAGGGCGATCAGCGCCCCCGCCAATGCGATCTGCCTATGCCATTTCATGAACTTACTCCCGGACGATATGCTGAGATGTCTTCGATGTCGGACGCGGCGGACGGCGCGCGCAGCGCCGCCTCGATCTGGGCCCAATAATTTGCGGCCGCCTGCTCGACGCCATAGGCCAGCGAGCGCTCACGGGCCTTCGCGCCGCAGGCGCTGCGACGGGGCTCGGCGAGCACTTCGACGAGTGCTGTCGCAAAGGCTGGCACGTCATCGGTTGGCACCAACGCGCCGCCGTCGACGGCGATGCTGCCGCTGATCGCATCGCGCGACCGGCCGGCCAGAATTTCGGACGGACCCGACGCGCAATTGGTCGCGACGACGGGAACGCCGCATGCCATCGCCTCGACCAGCCCGTTGGGAAAACCCTCGGCATTGGACGGCATTGCATAAAGCTGCGCCCGCGACACCACCGCGAAGGGATTGGCAACGAAACCGGGCATGTCGACCCGATCCGCGATTCCGAGCGAGGCGGCGAGCACGTCGAGCGCGCCGCGCTCGGGCCCTTCGCCCAGGATGACGAGGCGCTCCGCTGGGGCCGCCTCGGCATAGGCGCGGAGCAAAAGGGGAAAATTCTTGTTCGGCATGAGCCGCCCGGCCGCGACGATATACGGTCCGGCGGGTGTGAAGGCGGGGGGTTCGGCCGCCAGCTCGGCGATGCGGCGATGGTCGACCGGATTGGCGATCGCTGACATGCGCGCGCGCGCGACGCCGAAATTGGCGGCGAGATCGTCGACCACGCCTTCGGACACCGCGATGACGTGCGCGGCGCGCGGATAGACCATGCGGACCATCGCCTTGGCCGCGAACGCGTCGCCCAGATGCGCGCTGGTGTTCACCCGCTCGCTGATCAGCCAGGGGCGGCCGCGCCCCGCCATGGCCCAGGCGTTGGCGATATTGGCGCGGGTCAGGAAGCTGAGCGTCGTATCGGGCGAAAGCCGTCCAACGAGCGCGCGGAGCTGGGTCAGGCTGGGCAACAATTTATGGCGCGCATCGAGTTGATGAACCGTGACCCATTCGGGCAATTCATAGGCGCGCGGCTCGTCGTCGAGCAGCGCGAGGTGGATGTCGTGGCGGCCGCGCCAAGGCACCGATCCGGTCAGCAGCGTGGCCAGGACACGTTCGGCGCCGCCCCCCGCGAGCGAGTTGATCGCGAATAAAATCCGCTTTCGTTGCAGCATGGTTCCTCGCTGAAGATTCGGGCGGAATTCGCCTCTGGAGAACGCTTACCACGGGCTTTTGTTGCAGTGCACACAGCATCGCCCGCTTCATCGTCCGGGCGGGGCAGCTGGCCGATTTCAAGGGGTTTCGCGCCCCGATACCTCTATCAGGATGACCATCGACGGACGATTTTGCGGAGGTATGGAATGGACATTCGGCGGGTCGAGTGTCTGGATGGCCTGCGCGGCGTCGCGGCCCTCTGGGTGCTCATCGGGCATATGATGATTCTGACCGGTTTCCGGCTGCCGTTGATCGGCAAGCCGGATCTGGGCGTGGACCTGTTCATCCTGCTCTCGGGCTTTCTGATGATGTACCAGTATCGGCTGCGCGCGGGCCGCGAGGACTGGGATGCGCCCGCCACCTGGGCGGCGTTCTGGACGCGCCGCTTTTTCCGGCTGGCGCCGCTCTTTTATGTGACTCTCGCCGCGGCACTGATTGCCGGACCGGCGATCTATGCCGACCGCGTCGCAATCGACAGCTTCCTCGGCCAGTCGCTCCAGCCGCCCGAGCGGTATCTCGACGGGGGCCTCACCAATATCGTCCTTCATCTGACCTTCCTGTTCGGATTGCTGCCCGATTATGCCTTTCGCACGCCGCTGCCCGACTGGAGCCTGGGGCTGGAGATGCAATTCTACCTGCTCTTTCCCTTCCTCATCCTGCTCGGGCGGCGGATCGGCTGGGTGACCGCCGCGCTGGTCGCGGCGGGCGGCGGTGTGGCCACTGCACTGCTCGCCGGGTCGGCGGGGCTCGACTTTCCGATGCCGTCCTTCCTGCCGTTGAAGCTCCAGCTTTTCCTCGCCGGTATGTTGATCGCCGCCGATCCGGGGGAGAGCCGCGCGCGGCGCGGGTGGCGGCTTGGCGCTGCGATGCTGCTCGCCGCGATTCCGATTGGCGGCGAGCAGGACCTGCTCCATTTCGTCGTACGCGAGCTGCTGGTTTTCGGGTTTTTCGCGTTGGTGCATTGGCGTTCGTTCGGTGCGATCGGCTGGGTGTCGCGCCTGCTCGGCAGCCGACCCCTTTATTGGCTGGGTGAGCTTTCCTATGGCACCTATCTGATCCACCTGCTGATCCTGCAACCCGTCGCGGCGGCGGTGATCGGGCAGTTCGGAACCGGGCTCGGCGCGGCGGAGCGGTTCGCCTTGACCGGTGCGGTCGTGGTGCCGGTGACCTATGCACTCGCGTTCATCACTTATAGACTGGTCGAGCTCCCCGGACAGCGACTGGGGAAAGCGGTGATCAAGCGCGTCGCGGGCGAACGCACGCCGCGCGCGCTCCAGACCGCGCCCGAAAAGATCGCTGCGCCGTAACGACAGGATATGGAAATGGATCGACGAACGCTTTTGACTTCGATGGCTGCCGCGGCCGCCAGCGGGGCATGCTCGGCAAAAGACGCAGGCCCCGGGTCCGAAAAGTCCGGGCGGCCGACGCTGGCGCTCGAATCCGACGGGCCGGGTCGCTGGCGAATTCGCAGCTGGGCGTGGCGGGAAAATGCGTGGCATCCGCGGATCGCACGGGCGACGCGGACCGATGCGGGCATCGACGTCAGCGGGCCGATCGACGCGGCCGACCGGGCGAAAGTCGTCGCCTGGCTTGGCGCCTAAGCTTCCACCGCGTCGGAATAGGTCACAGGCTGTGGTGCGGTCCGGCCCTTCGTGAGCGTAGCGCGATAAACGTCGAGCGTGTCCTCCGCCGCCTTGTCCCAGCTGAAGCGTTCGCGCACGGCGTCGCGGTCGACCGCAAAATCGGCGTGATCGGCATTCAGCCGGTCGGTAAGCGCGGCGACATCGCCAACCGGGAAATAATTCTGCGGGTCGAGCGCTATGTCGAGATTGGCAGGGATGTCGCTTAGCAGCATCCGCGCGCCGCAGCTCGCCGCCTCGAGCGCGGCGATCGGAAGGCCTTCGTGATAGGAGGGCATCACGAACCGCGCGCAATGTTCATAGAGGCATTTCAGCGTCGCGCGCGACTGGACGCCGGCAAATATCACGCGATCGCTGGCGCGCGCGAGCAGGTCGCGGGCATATTCGCTTTCGTGATCGGCCGAACCGGCGATGACGAGCTTCGCCGTACAGTTTGACCGTTCATAGGCGTCGATCAGATCGTGCAGGCCTTTTTCGGGAACGAGCCGTGCGACGGCGAGGAGGAAATCGCCGTCTTCGAGGCCCAGTCGTTCGAGCACCAGCGCCGGATCGGCATCGCCGGGCAGGTCCGAAGTGCCGTTGGGAATATAGGAGATCGCGTCCGCGCGTTTGGGAAAGCTTTGCCGCAATTGCGCCGCGAGCGAGGGCGAGACCGCGATGACCCGGTTGGCGAAGCTGAGTGCCAGCCATTCGCCGGTGCGCAGGGCAGTGCGCGCAAACATGCCCCATTTGGCGCGGTGATAATCGGCGCCGTGATGCGTGACGACGACCTTCAGACCGAGCAGCCGGGCCAGCGGCGCGAGCAAGCCGGGGCCGATCGCATGGATATGGATCAGGCCGGCGCCGCGCTGGCGGGCAGACAGGACCGCGAGGAAGGTGGAGACCACAGCCTCCAGATTTTGCGAGCGCGGGCAGGGCATCCCGATGATCTCGACACCGCGATACTCGCCCACCGGCTCGGGCAGATAGGGCGCGCGGCCGAGCACGACCGAGCGGTGATCGGGCCACAGCGCCTTGATCCGCGGCAGCAGTTCCTCGCAATGGCTTTCGATCCCGCCCATCACATGCGGAAAACCGCGCAGGCCGGTCACGCAGACGATCGGCGACCCCGCAGGATCGTTGGAAGACCCATTTGTCCGTTGCAGCATTGTCAAACTCCATTAGCGCCCGGCCGGATTCCCCGGCTCAGGCCACCGCTGCCATCGGTCCTCTTCCACCATTTTCTATTTCGCCCAGATACCAGTCGACAAATCGCTCGATCCCACGCGCAAGCGGGACCTTGGGGCTATATCCGGTGAGTGCGTTGATCGCCGAGATGTCGGCATAGGTCGCGGTCACGTCGCCCGGCTGCATCGGCCGCATCAGCTTGATCGCCGGCCGGCCGAGCGCGCGTTCGAGCACGGCGATCATGTCCATCAGCCCGACGGGATTGCAGTCGCCGATATTGAGCAGCCGGTTTTCGCCGCCCGTCGGCGGCCGGTCGAGCACGCCGACCACGCCGTCGACGATATCGTCGATATAGGTGAAATCGCGCGCCATCCGGCCTTCGCCGAACACCTCGATCGGCTGGCCAAGCAGTATCTTTTGCGCGAAACCATAATAGGCCATGTCGGGGCGGCCCCACGGGCCATAAACGGTGAAGAAGCGCAGCCCGCTCAGCGGCAGCTGATAGAGCTTGGCATAGCTTTCGCTCATCAACTCGCAGCTCCGCTTGGTCGCCGCATAGAGCGAGACCGGCGCGGTGCAGGGCTCGTCCTCGCGAAAGCCCGTGCCGCCGAGCGGGCGGTCGCCATAGACCGAACTCGACGAGGCGTAGACGAGATGCTCGATATTGCCGGCATGGCGCGCGGCCTCAAGCACCGCGAGATGGCCTTTGAGGTTGCTATGCTCATAGGCGAAAGGGTTTTCGAGGCTGTAACGCACGCCCGCTTGCGCCGCGAGGTGGACGATCCGGCGCACTTCATTCGCTTCGACCAGCTCGCTCACCAGCCCGGGGCTGGCGATGTCGCCGTCGATCAGACGGAAGTTGAAATTATCGACCAGCCGCGCGGTGCGCGCTTTTTTGAGCGCGACGTCATAATAGTCGGTGAAATTGTCGAGCCCGATCACGCGTTCGCCGCGCGCGAGGAGCCGTTCGGATACCGCGTGGCCGATGAAGCCCGCAGCGCCGGTTACCAGGATAGGACGGTCGTCGGTCACGCGGCGTGCCTCTCTATCGCGGCTTCGGCATCGGTCGTTGGCTGACCCGGCCGGCCGATACCGACATAGCGCAGACCCGCTTCTTCGGCGCGCGCGGGCGGATAGATGTTGCGCAGATCAACAAGCACCGGTTCGGCCATGGCGGCTTTGAGGCGCACCAGGTCGAGCGCGCGGAATGCGTCCCATTCGGTGACGATCACCGTCGCCGCCGCACCTTCTGCAGCGGCATAGGCGGAGGCGGCATATTCGACGTCGGTCAGCACCGCTTTCGCCGCATCCATGCCCTCGGGGTCGTAGGCACGGACCTTGGCGCCCGCATCCTGCAGCGTCTGGACGATCGCGATCGACGGCGCGTCGCGCATGTCGTCGGTGTTGGGTTTGAAGGTCAGGCCGAGCACCGCCACCGTGCGGCCGCGCACCTGCCCGCCCATCGCGGCGATGACCTTGCGGCCCATCGCGCGCTTGCGCTGCTCGTTCACCGCGACCGTCGCCTCGATCAGCCGCAGCGGCGCGTCATGGTCCTGCGCCGTCTTCATCAGCGCCAGCGTGTCCTTGGGGAAGCAGGAGCCGCCATAGCCAGGCCCCGCATTCAGGAATTTCGCGCCGATCCGCTTGTCGAGCCCGATGCCGCTGGCGACCTCCTGAACGTCGGCGCCGACCTGTTCGCACAGGTCCGCCATCTCGTTGATATAGGTGATCTTCATCGCGAGAAAGGCGTTGGCGGCATATTTGATCAGCTCGCTGGTTCGCCGGCTCGTGAAGACGATCGGTGCCTTGTTCAGCGAAAGCGGCCGATAGACTTCCTCGAGCGGAGCGCGCGCGCGTTCGTCCTCGATGCCGATCACGACGCGGTCGGGGCGCTTGAAATCTTCGATCGCCGCGCCTTCGCGCAGGAATTCGGGATTGGACGCCACCGCGAATTCGGCGACAGGGTTGCACTCGCGGATGATCCGCTCGACCTCGTCGCCGGTGCCGACCGGCACGGTCGATTTGGTGACGATCACCGTGAAGCCCGAGAGCGCGCCGGCGATCTCGCGCGCCGCGTCGTGGACATAGGACAGGTCGGCATGGCCGTCGCCGCGGCGGCTGGGTGTGCCAACCGCGATGAACACCACATCGGCAGCATCAACGGCTTCGGAAAGCTCGGTGGTGAAGGCCAGATTACCCGCCGCGACGTTGCGCGCGACCAGATCGTCGAGACCAGGTTCATAGATCGGAATGCCGCCGGCCTGCAGGCGAGCGATCTTGTCCGCGTCCTTGTCGACACAGGTCACATGATGGCCGAAATCGGCAAAACACGCGCCCGAAACGAGCCCGACATAGCCGGACCCGATCATTACGATACGCATTACGCGTTGCTCCCTTTTATCTGAAGGCGGCTTTTTGCTGCACCTGCGAACAATCGCGTCGCAACGGTTAACGGTCAACTTGGCAGCTTTGAGCGGAGGCAATTGAAAGGCGAAATGATCGTTCACAAAATCTCGACCCAGAACGGGACAGGGTAAGAAAAGGCGAGATTTTAGAAGCAGATAATTCGGGGCTTTGCCGAAACGACCGGCAGGCGAATTAGCTGCAATGCGATGAAACGCTTCGACTTGAACTTGCCACGGGTCGGCGTCGGAGTAGAAGCTGGACAGGATAAAATGCGGGAAAGGGTGAGATGCTGGAAGCGCAACGTGGGGCATTTTTTGCTGACCTGCCGGTGTCGCTGACCGTTCGGCGCGACCGGTTGCGGCGGGCGGCGCTGTTGATCGAACAAAACGCCGAATCGCTGTGTGACGCGCTCGCCGCCGATCAACCAAATCAGGATTCGGAGTCCGCCAGGCTTCTTGAAGTGGCCCCGGCGCTGGCGGCGCTGCGCGCGTCGCTCGACGGGGTGGGACGCTGGACGCGCCGCGAAGGGGGGCGCGGGCTGCTCGCGCGGCTGCGCGGGGCGGGCGATTATGTGGAATATCTGCCCGTCGGGGTGATCGGCATAACGGCGCCCGCGACGCTGCCGCTGCTCCGGACGGCGGGCATCCTCGCGGGTGCGCTTGCCGCGGGTAACCGGGTAACGCTGAAATTCGATGCGGCTTCGGTGCGACTCGGCCGTCTGATGAGCGAGCTGGCGCCGGACTATTTCGATCCGCTCGAACTGGCAGTGGCCCCCGACCGCGACTTTTCACAGCAGGCGTTCGATTTGCTGGTGACCAGCGAACCGCAGGATGGCGATGCGCCAACGATCGCGCGCTCGGACAAATCGCCGGTCATCCTTGGGCGTTCGGCCGATTTTGCCAAGGCGGCCGACATCATGGTCGCGCGCAAGCGCCTCAAGGGTGGATGCGCGCCGCTCGCGCCCGACTATCTGCTCGTGCCCGAGGAGCAGGAAGAGGCGGTCGCTTCCTGGTTGTGGCGCGCGGCGATGCAGCCGGGGGCGAAGGAGGCGGAGCTCTCGGGCGCCGAGCAGCAGCGGTTGGCGCGACTGTTGGATGACGCGCGCGCGCGCGGGGGCGAGGTGATGACGGCGGCGCCGCGCGGGCCGGGGTTGCCGCTCCACATCATTCGCCACGCGAGCGAGGATATGCTGGTGATGCTGGAAGATTATAGGGGATCGATCCTCCCGCTGCGCAATTATGCGCGGATCGAGGATGCGGTCGCCACGATCCACCGGCGACCGCCACCGCTCGCCATCACTTATTTCGGCCGCGATGCCGCCGAACGCCGCTATGTTCTCGAACATACGCTGTCGTCGGCAATAGCGATCGACGGGCGAATTCCGTCGGCGGCGAAGGCCGGTGCCGGCATGACGCTCAACATCGACCATGGCGAGGCCGGCTTCCGCCGGTTCAGCCGGACGAGGCTGGTCTGTCGCCGACCTTTGTTCGGATTTGAGCGCGCGGTCGGCGACGATCTGGGCGGAGCGATGCCAGCGCTGCGCTGACCCCGGACGCGCCACGCCGCGCCGCATCGCGCTGGCCTTATTCGGTGCACGCCGATTAGCGCGGCGGCATGGCCGACCTATCCTCCCCCGCCGCCGCAAAGGCGGTTCAGATCGCCGCAGGGGGCGAGCCAGTCTATCTTGTGCGCTCAGGCGCCGTCTATCGCGGGGTGCGCGCCCGCGACGTCGGCAACGGGTTGTTCGTGATTCGAGAGCCTGTCCATGATGTGCAGATCGCCAACGTCGGGGTGGAGGGTGGCTACCGGGTGATCGAGAACACGGCGGCGCAGAAACTGGCGGGGGCGGGCTGCGTCGGGCTCCGCGTAAGCGGGGTAAGGGCGAGCAATCTCGAACGCAGCTTTGCCCGCATTCGGTATGACAGCCACGACGGCGTGATAGAGGATGTCAGCGCGAGCGGCATGTTGACCACGGGCGCGACCGACCTTCCAGTCGGCATCGCCTTCGACGACACTGCGCATGATTTCCGGATCGAGCGCTGCGTGATGCGTGGCTTTCAATGGCAGCGCAAGCCCAGGCAGTATTGGAACGGCGACGGCTTTTCGACCGAACGGGGCAATGCGCGGATGCTGTTTCGCCAATGCGCGGCATGGGACAATAGCGACGGCGGGTTCGATCTGAAGTCGACCGAAACGACGCTCGACGACTGCATCAGCGGCCGCAACGCGCGCAACTTCCGGCTGTGGACGAGCATGCGCGCGACGCGGCTCACCAGCGTCGATCCCGTCAAAATCGGCGGGATCGGCGACACCAATCATTTCACCATCATGGCGGCGAAGGGGGCTGGCGAGCCGCTGGTGATCACCATCGATCATCTGGTGGTGAAGAGCGACCGGGGCTGGCCAGTCTTTGACGTCCACGGCGGGCCGGCGAAAATCATCGTCGGCTCGCACGACATTCAGGTTCCGCCGGGCACACCGCTGGTCCGCTCGCGCGGCGGGGGATCGGTGCCGGGGGGAGTGTCCTTCATTGGGACACCTCCCAAGCTCTGAATGTCTTGACGCACTTTGCACACGCTTCGGCGCCGCCCTCTTGCTGCAATGCAGCGTAAAGGCGCAGGTCGCTCTCGTCAGCACGCGGCGATCGTGTCTGCCAAATCCGAATGCTGGTTAATTGGGGGGGGACCCAGCGACCAGAAAAGGGTGAAAAGATGCGAAAAATACGCAAGGCCGTGTTCCCCATTGGCGGCCTTGGGACCCGGTTCCTTCCGGCGACCAAATCGATGCCCAAGGAGATGCTGCCCGTCGTCGACCGGCCGCTGATCCAATATGCCGTCGACGAGGCCCGCGAAGCGGGTATCGAGCAGTTCATTTTCGTCACCAGCCGCGGCAAGAGCCTGATCGAGGATCATTTCGACCATGCCTTCGAGCTTGAGGAAGCGATGGCCCGGCGCGGCAAATCGCTCGCCGCGCTCGACGGCACGCGCTCGCCCCCGGGCGACATCAACATCGTGCGGCAGCAGGAACCGCTGGGACTGGGCCATGCCGTGTGGTGCGCCCGGCGTCTCGTCGGCGACGAGCCTTTCGCGGTGTTGTTGCCCGACGATCTGATGGTCGGCGAGCCCGGCTGCCTCAAGCAGATGGTCGAGGCCTATGACGACCTCGGCGGCAATTTGATCTGCACCGAGGAAGTCGCCGCGGAGGACACACATAAATATGGCATTGTGACGCCGGGCACGCGTGCGGGGGCGATCACCGAGGTCAGGGGACTGGTTGAAAAGCCGGCCCCGGACGTGGCGCCGTCACGGCTGGCGGTCATCGGCCGCTACATCCTCCAGCCCGAGGTGATGGGCATTTTGGGCAATCAGGAGGAAGGCGCGGGCGGCGAGATCCAACTGACCGACGCTCTGGCGCGGATGATCGGCACGCAGCCGTTCCACGGCGTCACTTTCCAGGGCAAGCGCTATGATTGCGGCGACAAGAGTGGTTTTGTGACTGCAACGCTCGCGTTGGCGCTCGCGCGTCCCGATATTGCACCCGCAGTGCGCGCCTTCCTGGCTGCCGCGTGATATGGACGCAGTTACACGGCGACAACCGCTCCGCCGGGAAGCGGACCCTGAGGTCGATCGCGGCGCGCTGATCGACCTGCGCCGGGTCGGCGCGGTGCTGCGGCGGCGATGGATGATATTATGTGCGGCGATGGCCGCGGCGATCGTCGTCGCCGCGGCCGCCTATCTCGTCGCCGAACCGCGCTATCTTGCCACTGCGCAGGTGGCGCTCGAACGGACGGCCGAGCAGGTGATCAAGGTCGATTCGGTGATCCCGACGACCGATCCCGATTCGGCCGCAGTCGATACAGAGGTACAGGTTCTGCGCTCGCCCGAACTTATCGGGCGGGTGGTCGACCGATTACAGCTTGCCCGCAATCCCGCATTCAACGAGGCGGCTGGCCAGGGCGAGCCGACGGCGCAGCCCGATCTGATCGGGCGCCAGCGCGCGATCGGAACGGTGCTCGGCGGGCTGACGGTGAAGCGCGACGGACTTTCCTATGCGATCAGCGTCTCGTTCGAAGGCAGTACGCCGGTGCAGTCGGCGCAGATCGCCAATGCACTGGTCGATGACTATGTGTCGGGGCAGGTCGGCTCGAAAACGGAGGCGACGCATCGCGCGCGCGGGTTCCTCGAACAACGGCTTCAGGATCTTCGCGCCCAGGTCGTCGGCGCCGAGCGCGCGGTCGCCGATTATCGCGCCGCGCACAGCCTTTTCGCCGTTTCCGAGGCGAACACGGTAACCCAGCAGGAACTGTCAGGGCTTTCGACCCAGCTTGCCCAAGCCAAGGCCGAGAATGCCGCAGCGCAGGCGCGGCTTTCGGCTGCGCGCGCGCAGCTGAACGGCGGGCGGAGCGGCGAGGGGCGCGGCGATTCGCTCGATTCCCCCGTGGTCAGCCAGCTGCGCGCCCAGCGCGCCGAGGTGGCGCGCGAGGTCGGGGCGCTGGAAAAACGCTATGGCCCGCGCCACCCCGATCTGGTCCGCGCGCAGAACCAGCTTCGCGTCGCCGATCAGCAGATCGCGGCCGAGGTGCAGCGCATCGTGTCCAATGTCTCGATCCAGGCAAGCATCGCCAACCAGCGCGCGGCGTCGCTCGCAGGATCGGTGGCGCAGTCGGAGGGCAAGCTCGCCAGCGACAATGCGGCATCGGTGCGGCTCAACGAGCTGGAACGCAACGCCGAATCGGCGCGGACGCTCTATCAGGCATTCCTCGACCGCTACCGCCAGACGGTCGCGCAATCGGGGCTGGAGCGCAGCGATGCCTATATTGTCAGCCGCGCGCGCGTGCCTGGCGCGCCGAGCTCGCCCAATATGCTGGTCTATGCCGCGATGGCCGTCGTCGGCGGGATGGGTATCGGCGTGCTGCTCGTCGTGCTGCTCCAACTGCTGGAACGCGGCATCGAATCAAGCGATGCGATCGAGGATGCGTTGGGGCTGTCGCCGCTCGCTTCGATCCCCGACGCCAACACGCTCCCCGGCTATCGCAAGCTTGGACCGCCGGCGCCCCCGGCGGAGCTGATGCTCAAGCGGCCGCAATCGACCTATGCAGAGGCGTTTCGCACCTTGCGCACGTCGATCCAGTTTGCTGAGGCAGCCAACCCCATCCGCGTTGTCGCAATCACATCGGCCGTGCCCGGCGAAGGCAAAACGACCACCGCGATGGGGCTGGCCCGCGCCGTCGCCGCGGCCGGCGGCAAGGTGCTGTTGATCGACGCCGATGCAAGACGGCGCGCTTCCAGCCGACAATTTACCGAGAATGTGACAATCGGGCTGGACGAGGTGCTGGCGGGGCAGGCGACGCTGGAGCAGGCGATCGTCCAAGACAGTCTGTCGGGCGCCTTCCTGCTGCCACAGCGACTCGATTCCAAGGGGGTCGGGCTGACTGAGAGTCCGCGGCTGGCCGAGCTGATCGAGCAGGTGCGCGAACGCTATGATCTGGTGATTCTCGACACGCCGCCGGTGTTGCCGGTCGATGAGGCGCGCGTGATCGCCAGCATGGCCGATGGGGTGGTGTTCCTCGTGCGCTGGCGCAAGACGCCGACCAAGGCGGTGTTGGTTGCGCTGCGGCGGCTATACGATGTCCATGCCGAGATGCTCGGCGCTGTGCTGACGCTCGTCGACATCCGCGAGCAGGAGCGTGCCGGCTATGAGGATGGGGGCACCTTCCTGAAGGCGTATCGTCCCTATTATGCCGACTGATCCGGCGGCGCCGTGACCGGGCAGGCGCTACCCTATGGCCCGGCGTTCGGTCTCGGCGTTCTGCTGCCGGTGACGGCGCTGCTGCTCGTCTCGCTCGTCATCGCGGCGCGGCGGGCGGGCAGCGTCGCGGGCGCGTTCGTGGTGGTTGCGCTGTGGATGCGCTACACGGCGGGTGCCTATCATCTCTATATGTTCAAACCGCTCGCGGGCGGGCTTTCGGGCAATGCGCTGCTTTCGATCGGGATCACCGCCTTCGGGCTGCTGTTCGTGGTGCGGCCCGCCAATCTGGCGCTCAAATGGCTGTTGCCCGTCTATGCGCTGATAGTGCTCGCCCTGCTCAGCGCGGGGCTGAACGGCGACGTGACCGGCGGCGTCAACGTCGGGGTCAAATACGCCTATATGATCGTCATCATGATCGCGGTGTTTCAGGCGTTGCGCAGCGATCCCGACGCGCGATTCCTGAACTGGGCGATGGTGTCTTTCCTGCCGCTGCTCGTCTTTCAGGCGCTGTCGCTGGCGCTGAACCTGCCCAAGGGGTCGGAGGATGGCGACGGGCTGGTGTGGATTGGCGGCTATAATCACGAGGCGGCTTTCTCGGTCGCGATGATGACCGGGTTCCTCGTCGGCTGCTTCGCCAGGTCGGCGCCGCGCGGCGTGCGCGTCGCCTTTCTGGCTGCGACCTTCCTCGGTATCCTGCTCGCGGGCTATCGCACGACGATCCTTGCCGCCGCGCCGCTCGCGCTCGCGGTCTTCCTGAGCGGGCTGACGCTGAGCGTGCGGCGCGACCAGCGCATGCCGATGGCGGTGACGGCGATGGTGGCGGGCGTGCTGCTCGTCTCGGTCGCCGCCTTGTCGTACGGCGCAAGTTTCGCCGACCTCGGCGCCTTCCTCGCGGACCCCGCCGGGCTGATCAAGCCACCGCGCGATTTCGACCTGCTCGAACGCCAGGTGATGTCCGCGCGTCCGTTGATCTGGAGCAGCTATATCTATGCCTGGGCGGAGGGTACGCCGCTCCAGCATCTGTTCGGCCTCGGACCGGAAAGCTGGGAGGGCGTGTTCAAAGTCTATCCGCACAACACGCTGGTCGCGACGCTCTACGAACTTGGCTGGTTCGGCATCGCGGCGATGCTCGCGCTCTGGACGACCATGTTCGCGGCGGCAGCCTCGGCGCATGGCGAGCGCTTCAAGCTGCTCGCCGGACATTGTGCTTTCTTTCTGCTCAACATGGCGACGATGCCCTTCTGGCAGGTTGAGGGGCTGGCGCTTTATGGGCTGCTCTGCGGCTACACCATCTATGCCGCCCGGTCGGCGCAGCGTCCCCGGATGCGGACGCGGCGCCGACCGGGCGCAAGGATGCGGCCGTCGGTGTAAGGGCCTTCAGTGCCGCCCGAGTTCGTCGCGACCGACCACCATATAATGAACCTCGTCGGGACCGTCGGCGAAGCGCAAGTGGCGGACATCGGCATAAAGATCGGCGAGCGGCGTCCATTGCGAGATGCCGGTCGCACCGTGGATCTGGATTGCCTGGTCGATGATCTGGCAGGTGCGTTCGGGGACCATTGCCTTCGCCATGCTCACCCAGACGCGCGCTTCGCGGTTGCCGAGCAGGTCCATCGCCTTTGCGGCCTTGAGCACGATCAGGCGCATCGCCTCGATCTCGATCCGCGCGCGCGCGATCACTTCCAGATTCTTGCCGAGCTGCGAGATCTGTCGGCCAAAGGCGGTACGGGAATTGCCGCGCTTCACCATCAGGTCGAGCGCGCGTTCGGCCTTGCCGATCGTGCGCATACAATGATGGATGCGACCCGGCCCGAGGCGCATCTGCGAAATCTCGAAGCCGCGGCCCTCGCCGAGCAGGATATTGTCCCTGGGCACGCGGACATTGTCGAAGCGCATATGCATATGCCCCTGCGGCGCATGGTCGGCGCCGAAAACGTGCATCGGGCCGAGCACCTGCACGCCGGGTGTGTCCATCGGCACCAAGATCTGCGAATGCTGGGCCTTCCTTGCGGCTTCGGGGTTGGTGTTCACCATGCAGATCAGGATCTTGCAGCGCGGGTCGCCCGCGCCGCTGATAAAATATTTCTCGCCGTTGATGACCCACTCGTCGCCTTCGAGGCGCGCCCGCGTTTCGAGGTTGCTGGCGTCCGATGAGGCCACGCCGGGTTCGGTCATCACATAGGCCGAACGGATTTCGCCGTTGAGCAGCGGCTTGAGCCACATTTCCTTCTGCTCGGGCGTGCCGACCATTTCGAGCACTTCCATATTGCCCGTGTCGGGCGCCGAGCAGTTCAAGGATTCCGACGCCAGCGGCGACTTGCCGAGTTCGGCGGCGATATAGGCATAGTCGAGGTTGCTGAGCGGCGTCCCCGTGTCGCCGTGCGGCAGGAAGAAATTCCACAGGCCGGCGGCCTTCGCCTTGTCCTTGGCGCCTTCAAGCAGTTCGAGCTGGCCCGGCGCCCAGCTCCAGCGATCGGCGCGGCCTTCGCCGAGCCGGAAAAATTCCTCGGTGATCGGATCGACATTTTCGGCGATGTGGCGCTTGACCGCGTCGAACAGCGGCTGCGCTTCCTTCGACATCCTGAGGTCGTTTAGTTCGGCTTCGAGTTCGATCGGCGACATGGCAATTCTCCGCTGGGTTTCACCACCAGGATAGCCACCTAGCATCATCGAAGAAAATGATAGGTTCGAATATGGGTTATTCGCAAGGCGAATGACTATCCGGTCTGCGCCAGCTCGTCGGCGATGATTGTGCGTAGCCAGCCAAGACCCGGATCGGCCTGCGCCGCCTGATGCCAGTAAAGATAGCTTCCGCCTTGCTCGACCGGCAACGGCAGGTCGACGAGCTGCATCGGCCACATTGCGCCCAGCACCTCGGCATGCGATCGCGGCAACGAAAACAGCATGTCGGATGCGGCGACGATCTGCCACGCCGTGATTGCGTGCTGACAGCGCACGGCAACGCGCCGGGCAAGGCCTATCCGGTCCAGCGCGATGTCCTCTATCCCGGGTCCATAGGGCCGCGACGTCGCGATGATATGTTCGAGGGCGAGATAGGTATCGAGATCGATCGCGCCATCGACGCGCGGATGCTCCTTGCGCGCGACCACCACAAGGGGCTCGGTCCCGAGATAATGGCGCTGAAGCCGATCATCGGCGGGGAGGGCGACGTCGAGCGCAAGGTCGAGGTCGCCGCTCGCCAGCATCATCACCAGATCGCGGCGGCGGAAGGTCACGCTGGCGAGGGCTACATGCGGCGCTTCGCGCCGGACGCGCGCGACCAGCGAAGAGAAGCGCGGCATTTCGCCGGACAGTCGCACCCCGATGCGAAACTCGCGCGTCGCCTCGGCGGGATCGAACGAGGCTGCGGCATCGAGCGCCGCGTCGAGCCCGCGCAGCGCCTCGCGCACCGGCCCCGCGATCACGCGCGCTGCCGGGGTCGGGACCAGGCCATTGCCCTGCCGCACGAACAGCGGGTCGTCGAACTGCGTTCGCAGACGTGTCAGCGCATGGCTGATCGCCGGCTGCGACAGGTTCAGATGACGCGCCGCCGCCGACACGCCGCCCTTGACGAAGATCGTGTCGAATATCCGCAGCAGGTTGAGATCGAACCGGGCGAGTTGCCGCAAGACGTCCTCCTCTGCGAAATTGGCCTGCGTCGTATGAGGGCCCTAATCGCTAACGGAGCGGAAGTGAACCGCGGTCGCCGCGACGATCGTTCGCCAGGCTTCAAATCGGCCTTACCTCAGCGCCGCTTGGTGCCGTAATCGATCCTGATTCTGACCCAAGCACCGACCAGCGGCCGTCCGCCGAGCCGCGGAGGCCGCACCTGGAACGCCCAGGCCGCCGCGAGCACCGCGCGATTGATCTGCGATCCGTTCGGATATTCGTCGAGCCCGACGCAATCCTCGACGCGGTAATCGGGCGCGGTCCGGCAAGCAATCAGCCCCCAGCCAGGCCCGCTGGCGGTGGACAAATAACCGCGCAGTTCGTCATCTCGCGGTTCGCGATACCAGGCCGCCGCATAGAGCGGCTCGCCATTCGGCGCTGTTCCGACCCGCTCGGTGTCGCGGGAAGAGGAGGAGCCGCCGATATTAGGCGGCCCATAGACCCGCCCGCCGGACGGGCGAGGGGTGCTTGGGGATATCGCCGGAGCGGGCGTCGCGATTACGGGCGGGGGCAGCGGTTGGGCGGCTGGCGCGGCATTCGGTTGGGCTGGTGCCGACGGCGGCGGTTCCTGAGGCGCCGGTTGCGGCGACATCGGCTGTTCCTTGGCCCGTGCGGGCTCCGGGCTGCTCGGCTCGGGCGGTTCCTCCGAAATCTCTGTGGCCTCAAGGGTCACCACACTGATGGGCGTCTCGCTAAAATCAGGCTGCTCTTCAAAGCCCCAGGAGAGCAGCATGAGCAGAAGGAGCGCCGGGATCAGAACGGCCAGGCTTATGGCAAGCGTGCGGCGCCCCGCCCCGATGCTGAGCTGTGCGACGTAGGGAATGGCTGGAACAGGGCTCAGCTGAAGCAATCTTTGGTGTCGGCGTCCGCTGGTCAAGCGCCTCGGGGCTACAGAGGCGAGATAGTTGGGCGCCGGACCTTTGACAAGGGCGCGCGCCACCCGGCGAACGAAAACCACTCGGGCAAAGCGCCCATGCTGTTCGGCTCAGGCGCCCACCGCGACGACGGCTTCGATCTCGACCAGCGCGCCGAAGTGCAGCGGACCGCATGGGACGATCGATCGGGCGGGGCGGTGCGCGCCAAAGAATGCCGCATAGGCCCGGTTGACTTCGCCCCAATGCGCGACGTCGGTCACATAGACGGTGCACCGGACGATGTCGTCCATCGACGCGCCGACCACGCCGGCAATCGCCTCGATGTTCCCGAGCGCGAAGTCGACCTGATCGCCGATCGATCGGCTTTCGGGATATTGGGTCTCGCTGGTCACGCCGAGCTGGCCAGAGACATAAAGCGTGTCACGGTGCAATATCGCCTGGGCATAATGTCCGCCGGGCGGCGGTGCCGCCGCGCAGCGTATCTCGGTCATCTTTTGACGTTTCATCTTGATCTCCGAAACCGGTCACCAGCCGCCCGTTCGCGGCCATTCCTCTGTGAGTTCCCCGCCGCGCAGCACATCGTAGGACGCATATGCCGCACAGGTCAGGCAGGCGTGATTGGGCAGGATCCGGACGACGCTGCCGATCGGCAGGCGTTCGAACCAGCTTTCGTCGGGCACGGGCACGCCGCCATGTTCCTGATGCACGGTGACGACCGTCAGCGAGCCCAGCGGATCGAGCGTCGCGGCATCGCAGACCAGGCCATATCCCGCGTTCGGCATGAAACGGTTGGCCCCGACATCCTTGGACAGCGCGAGGGCGCCGGCGTCGAGGATCAGGCTGGGGACGGCGCCGCGACGCTGGTGGCCGATGACGGTCGCCAGCACCGAGACGGCAATATCCTCTGGCGCGCAGACGCCCCGCGACAATTGGGAAAGGTCGCAGAACAGATAAATGCCCGCCCGCACTTCGGTGACACCGCGCAATTGTTCGGCGAAAACCAGCGTCGGGGTCGATCCGACGCTGACGATGGGGCAAGGATAGCCGCGCGTGCGGAGCAATTCCGCCGAGGCTACCGCGGTATGTCGCTCGACTTCGGCGAGCGCCCGGATCGGGGCCGGGTCATCGAATGCGTAGCTATGCCCGGCGTGGGTCATCACGCCCATCAGTTCGAGATTCGGCGAACAGGCGGCGATCGCGCCGGCGATCGCGACAAGCTCTTCCGACGCGGGTTCGGTGCCGCTGCGATGTTCGCCGCAATCGACCTCGATCAGGACGCCGAAGCGCGCACCGAGCGTTGCCGCGGCTTCCCCCATGGCCGCCGCAGTCTTCCGGTCGTCGAGGACCAGCAGAAGCCGCGTGCCATGCTCGCGCTGGATATGATGGACGCGCGCCAGTTTTGCGGGCGCGATCGCTGTCGTGTAGAGGATGTCGCGCCAGCCTGCCGCGGCGAAATGTTCGGCCTCGGCCAGCGTCGAGACCGTGATCGGCCCGCGCTCGCCGTTCGCCGCGACCAGGGCGACGTCGGTCGACTTGGCGGTCTTGAGGTGCGGGCGCAGCATGACGCCCAGCGCGTCGCAGCGGGCGCGCATGCGCGCGGCATTGCGTTCCAGCCGGTCGGCGTCGAGTATCAGGCGCGGGGTGTTCAGTCCGGCGAACATGGTGGTCGCACTCATGGGACCAGCTCCCGCAGCGGATCGAGCGTGTCGGCAATCAGGAATGGCCGCGCGGCGTCGGCGACAAAGGGCAGGCGGGCGCGGTTGTGCCAGAAAACCGGCATGCCGACGCCGGCCGCACCGGGAATGTCCGCTGGCGAACCCGCCACGAACAGTGTCCGCGCGGGATCGGTGCCGAGCCGGTCGAGGACGGCGCGGTAGGATTCGGGTCGCGGCTTGTAATAGCCGGTTTCTTCGGAGGTCAGGACAACGGAAAAAGGAACACCGACCCGGTCCGCCGCCTGCCGTCCCAAATCCGTCGAACAATTGGTGATGACCCCGAGCGCGATATTGCCCGCCCTCAGGCTGGCGAGAACCGGCTGCGCTTCGGGCCAGGGTTGGAGCCTGCTCCAGTCCGCAACCAGCGTATCCGCCGCCGACAAGGCGACGCCCGTCGCGGCGGCCGCCTCGCGAACCAGATCTTCATAAGGGCGGTAAGCGCCGCAACCATAGGTCAGCTCGAGATAGGCGCGGCGCCAGCGCAGCCCGTCGCTGTCGGACCCGGCGGCCCGGTTCCAGACCGACCAGGAATCGAGAAGCGCGGTCAGAAGGTCGAATACCACGGCTTCGACGGGGGCAAGTTGTTTCATCGATCGAGATCCAAATTCAGTAACGACGCCGACGGACTGCGGCTCCGCTGGGCATCGGTTCGGAATGCCGCTGGCGGTCCGGAGCGATTAGCAATGCCGCCGCGGCGCGGGCAAATGCCCGTTGCTGATGGTTTCATGCCGCCCCGTATGCGCCGCTAGGCGGCCGCCAGCCGCCAGAAGGCTTCGGCCGACGGCGATTGCCGCCCGCGCGGCCGATACAGCCGGATCCCGACCGGAATATCCCAGCGTGCGTCGCCCGCCCGGACCAGTGCACCTTGCTTCAGATCATCCGCGACGATGCTCAGCGGCAGCCAGGCCAGCCCCTTGCCATCCTTTGCCATGCGCGCGAGGATCAGCGTGTGCGACGTGAACACGGGCGTGAAATTCGCCCGCGTCGCATTGGCATCGAACATCGCCGACACGATGCGGTCCATCCCCGATTCAGCGCTATAGGCGAGCAGATTGACCATGCGATCCGTATCCTCGGTGAGCGGGTGGAGCGGCGGCCCGTCGATGTCTCGCGGGGCGCTGACGGGCACCAGCGCGTCGGAACCGAGCGATATCGACTGGAAACCCGCACCGTCGAGAACCGACGGGGCGCCGGGATGAAAATAGCACAGGCAAAAATGGGCTTTTCCGGCGAGCATCATCTGTTCGGACGTCCCCATATTGTCGGCGGTCAACTGGATGGGGATCGCGGTATCGGTCATTGCCTGGAGCGCCGCGAGCCACTGCGGAAAGAAGTTCAGCGCCAGCGCGTGCGTGACGAGGATCTTCACCATCGACGCCGATGTTCCGGCGATCTCCTGCACCTCGCGGCGGCCGTGCTCGATGTCGCGCAGAACGGTTTCGGCGATGACGGCGAAGCGCTTGCCGGCGGGGGTCAGTACCATCTGATGCGTGCTGCGGTCGACGAGTTCCACGCCGATCCATTCTTCGAGCGCGCGGATGCGGCGACTGAAAGCCGGTTGCGTGACGCAGCGAGCCGACGCCGCGCGCGAGAAATTTCCGGCGAGTATCAAGGCGCCGAAATCCTCAAACCATGCCAGTTCCATCACCCATGTTCCTTCGGCCGAGAATGGACTTGTAAAGCAGGACGGGCGTGTGCCTACCCCTCTCCATCTGCATGGAATGATCCATATTGCGCATTGGCGCCGCTTTGTTCCGATTGGCAAATTGCGTCGATCGCAGGGATAACTGTGTTGTCAGGCGCCGGTGGCGGAGATCGGGCGTCCTTCAGGGGGTTTTGGACATGGGTTTCGACATTTTGCGGCGGAAACGGCCAAGCCGCAGCAATCGCGCGATGGTGTTGACGTCGGCGCTGCTTGGCGCCGCGATCATGATTGGCCCTCTGCCAGCGGTCGGCGCCGAACCGGCTGCGGCGCAGTCGGCATCGCTCGTCCCGCGCGACGCGCTCTTTGCTTCGCCGACCTATTCCGAATTGCAGATCAGCCCCGATGGTAAGCAGCTGGCCTTCCTCCATCCGCTGAACGGTGTCCTCAACGTGTGGGTCGCGCCGATCGACGATCTTGAGGCTGCCATCCCCGTCACCCGCTTCGAGACGCGGCCGCCCGATAGTTTCCAGTGGAGCCCCGACGCGCGGTACATCGTGGTGCTGAAGGACATCGGCGGCGAGGAGCAGAGCCAGCTCTGGATCGCCAACCTCGAAAAGCGAACCGTCGCCAACATGACCGCGGATCCTGCCGTACAGACCAAGATCGTAAAACTGTCGAAGCGCCGGCCGGGTGAAATTCTGGTGGGCATGAACATTCGCGATCGCCGCTATCGCGACATTTACCGGATCGACCTCGCGACCGGGCAGCGCACCGAGGTGTTTCGCAACGAGCGCAATTATATCGACGTCGTCGCCGATCCCGATTTCAACATCCGGCTGGCCGTTCGCGGCAATGCCGACGGCTCGTCGACCTATCTCCGCCTCGACCCCGCCGGGGCGGGCGAGCTCATGACGATCCCGCTCGCATCGCTCCGCAATTCCAAAATCCTTGGGCTCGACCGCGACGGGACGCTGTTGATGTTCGACAGCCGAACCAGCGACAAGGCGAACCTCGTCTCGGTCGATCTCGCGACGGGCAAACAGACCCTGCTCGCCGCATCCGGGCGCGCCGACATCGTCGATTCCTTGTTCGACGAAGCCAGCGGCGCGCTGCTCGCGACGCGCGAGGACCCGCTGGTCAGTGAATGGACGGTGCGGTCGGAGGACGCGCGCGCGGAGTTTGCGGCGCTTCAAGCCGCCGTCGCCGGGCCGTTCAAGATCGTCGATCAGACCCCGGACGGTGCGCGTTGGCTGCTCCTTGAGACGGTGCCGAATCGCCCCGACCGCTATAGCTGGTGGAATCGCAAGAGCCGGACGCTCACGCCGCTCGTGTCGACGCGCCCCGACCTCGCACAGCGGCCGCTGGCGCGCCGTGTCCCCGTCACCATCGCCTCGCGCGACGGGTTGACCCTGCCGAGCTATCTGACGCTGCCGACCAACGCGAAACTCGGCGCCGACGGGATGCCGGCGGCCCCGGTTCCGATGGTGCTGCTCGTCCATGGCGGCCCCTGGCTTCGCGACGATCTGGCTTTCGACCCGCAGCACGCCTGGCTCGCCGATCGCGGCTATGCCGTGCTGTCGGTGAATTTTCGGGCGTCGGGGGGCTTCGGCAGCGACTTCATGGCGAGGGGCGACCGGAAATGGTCGGAAACGATGCACGACGACCTGCTCGACGGGGTGAAATGGGCGATCGACAAGGGGGTGACGGCGAAGGATCGCGTCGCCATCATGGGCCTATCCTATGGCGGCTATTCGACGCTGGTGGGCCTTAGTTTTACGCCCGACACCTTCCAGTGCGGGGTCGACCTGGCAGGGCCGAGCAATCTGGTCCGCCAAGTCGCGTCGATGCCCGACTGGTGGACCTGGCAGCGCCCGCAATTCGTCAACCGCGTAGGCGATCCGGCGACAAAGGAAGGCGCGGCCGACCTGATGCGCCGCTCCCCGATCGCTCGCGTCGATGCGATGTCGAAGCCGCTGCTCGTCACCAACGGCGCCAACGACCCGCGCGTCTTTCCCGACCAGTCGGACGAGATCGTCGACGCGCTGAAGGCGCGCGGCAAGCCTGTAACCTATGCCTTCTACCCCGATGAGGGCCATGTTTATGCAAA
Source organism: uncultured Sphingopyxis sp. (assembly GCA_964426485.1). Classification (GTDB taxonomy): domain Bacteria; phylum Pseudomonadota; class Alphaproteobacteria; order Sphingomonadales; family Sphingomonadaceae; genus Sphingopyxis. The sequence goes on from CAYRQX010000006.1 coordinate 47,374, forward strand.
AGACGCGACGAACATTTCCTTCGCGGCGATTGCCGAGCATTTCCTGTCGAAATGCCTTGGCGGACCGGCCGAACCCTATGGCGACGATCTCGCCGCGTCGCGCGTCGAATTGAAGGCAGGGGCGCAGTTCGTCCCCGGCCTCGAAGCGGCGCTGGAGGCCATGGCGAAGTGACGGGCCGCTAGGGTTCGCCCAGATATTTGGCGAGACCCGCGTCGGGCGGCGACGGCCGTCCGGCCGCTTCGGCCACGTCCATCCGCAAATAGGCATTCTGGACATAGCGGATGCCCGCCCAGCGCAGCGGTTCGACCTCCCAATTGGGCGCCTGTTCGCGGATATAGGGCGCGTGCGGATCGGGGGCGCGGCCGCTCACCAGTCCTGCGAGCGCCCGCGCGCAGATCGCGCTGGTGATGACGCCGTGGCCGGTATAGCCGTAGCTGTGCCCGATGCGCCGGACGGGGTCGAAATGGACTGTGGGCAGCCAGTCGCGCGGGATGCCGAGATAGCCCGCCCATTGGTGCGTGAATTCGATGCCGTCCAGCGCGGGCCACCATTCGGTCAGCCGGTCGCGAATCCAGCCGAAATTGGCGTTTTCGCGCAGCGCGACCTCGTCCATGTCCGATCCATAGCGATAGGGGGCGCCGCGGCTGCCGAACAGGATGCGCCCGTCGGCGGTGCGGGTGAGATAATTGGTAGTGTGGACATAGGACGACAGGCATTCGCCGCCGCTCCATCCCACGCTGTCCCACTGGTCGGCGGTCAGCGGCGCAGTGAGCATGATCGTCGAGGCCATCGGGATCAGCCGGCGGCGATAGGCGGGCTGCGCGGTCAGATAGGCTTCGCCCGCCAGCAGCACCGCGCGCCGGGCGCGGAGCGTACCTCCCGAGGTGACGAGGGCGGGGTGAATGCCCGTCTCGCTTTGCAGCACCTCGGTCCCCTCGTAGATCCGCACCCCGCGCCGTTCGAGCGCGCGCGCGAGGCCCCGCACGAGGCGGCCGGGGTGGATCGTGGCGCCGGCGCGCAGGCGGAAGGCACCGTGGACGCCGGTAGCGCGTACCGAAGCCTGCGCTTGGCCCCCGTCGAGCAATTCGCAGCCATCCGCCATGCCGAGCGCGGCATAGGCATCGAAGGATTGGCGCAGCGACGGCAATTGCCTGGCGCTGCGCGCGAGTGTCAGCACGCCGACGGGATTGAACTCAGCGTCGATCGCTTCCTCGTCGCAGATGCGGCCCACCTCCTCGACCATGGCTTGCTGGGCGAGCAGCATCGACCGGGCCGTCGCGGCGCCGAAACGGCGGGTCAGCGCCGCCGGGTTGATCGGGAAGCGCGGCGAGCACCAGCCGCCATTGCGTCCCGACGCGCCGAAGCCGCAAAATTGCCGCTCGACAATCGCGATCGACAGGTCGGGGTTGTCGCGGATCAGGAACCAGGCTGTCCACAGCCCCGAAAAGCCGCCGCCCATGATCGCGACGTCGACCGTCTCGTCGCCCGACAGGCCGGGGCGCGGGGTGAAGTCGTCGCCGCAGCTCGCGAGCCAATAGCTGCCAATGTCGGCGGGTTGGGCGGCCCCGGTCATCGCGGTGTCCCGGCTTCATCAAAGACGATGAAGATTTTTTCGCTGTCGCTCAGGATTTCCCAGGTACCCTTGCTTTCGGGCGGGAAATAGGCGGCCTGGCCGCCGCAGATGTGGAGGGGTTCGCCGTCGTCGGGGCGAAAGATCGCTTCGCCGGACAGGAAATAGCAGAATTCGGCCTGCACGACCTGCCGCCGCCAGACCCCCGGCGTGCAGTGCCAGACCCCATGGCGGCTCGCGCCCGCTCCGGGGATCGCCGCTGACCGCACCTGCGAAACCGGCTGGCCGAGCGGCTGGGGGACGGGGGCGATGGCGCGGGCGGCAAGCAGTTCATGCGGGCGAAAAAGGCTGATCGCGTCGGCGGTCATGGGCGGCTCCTGGGTCAGATGGGATGGCGGACGCGGCTGAGGAACAGGCGGGTCCGGTCGGTCTTCGGGTTGGCAAGGAATTCGGCGGCCGGCCCCTGTTCGGCGATCACGCCATTGTCGACGAAAAGGATGCTGTCCGCCGCCTCGCGCGCGAAGGCGATCTCGTGGGTAACGACGATCATCGTCATGCCGCCATCGGCAAGGTCGCGCATCACCTTCAGCACCTCGCCGACGCGCTCGGGGTCGAGCGCCGAGGTCGGCTCGTCGAGCAGGATCGCGCGCGGCTCCATCGCCAGCGCCCGCGCAATGCCGACGCGCTGTTGCTGGCCGCCCGACAAGTGGCGCGGGAAGGCCTGCGCGTGGCTCGCCATGCCGACCCTTTCGAGCAGCGCCATCGCGCGCGCGGTCGCTTCGGCGAGCGGCTGGCCGAGCACATGCACCGGCCCTTCGATGATATTCTGGAGCGCGGTGCGGTGCGGGAACAGGTTAAAGCGCTGGAACACCATGCTCACCGCCGCGCGGACCTGTGGCAGCGATTGCGGCGTGACCGTCATACCGTCGACCTCGATTGTCCCTGCATCGTGGCTTTCCAGTCCGTTGATACAGCGCAGGATCGTCGATTTGCCCGACCCCGACGGGCCGATCAGGCACGCGACCTCGCCCGCCGCGACGTCGAAGCCAACGTCGCGCAAGACGTCGCGCGCGCCGAAGGATTTACGGACGCCGCGCAGCCGGATCATTTGCGCGCGAACCGGCGTTCGAGCGCGCGCACCCCCGCCGCCATTGGCAGGCTGGCGGCGAGATAGAGCAGGGCGATCAGCAGATAGACTGTGCCGTTCTTGAAGGTCGAGATCGCAAGCAATTGCCCCGCGCGCGTCAGTTCGGCGATCGTGATCGTCGAGGCGATCGACGAATCTTTCAGCAGCATGATCGTTGTGTTGCCGAGCGACGGCAGCGCGGCCGGGATGCCGAGCGGCAGCACGACGCGGCGCATCAGCACCGGCCAAGTCATGCCCAGCATCGTGCCCGCTTCGATCAAATCCTTGTCGACCGACGACAGCCCGCCCCGGAAATTTTCCGCCTGATAGACCGAATAGGCAATGCCGAGGCCGAACACGCCCGCCGCAAAAGGCGGCAGGTCGATGCCCCATTCGGGCAGGACGAAATAGATGCAGAAAAGCTGGACGATGATCGGGATGCCGCGGATGATGTTGATGATCGCGCGGCTGATCCAGCGCAGCGGCGCGAACCGCGAATAGCCCATGAGCACCCACAGCAGTCCTAGCGCGATGCTGACGGCCAGCGCGGCGATGGTGAGCAGCAGCGTCATGCCGAGTCCGCGCAGCAGGACCGGCAGGAACAGCGCGGCATCGGCCAGGAATTCCTGCATCAGCCTAGCTCCCAATGTTTCAGGATCGCCGGTATTTCCGCCGTCTTCAGGTGAGCGATCGCTTCGTCGAGGCGGGGCAGGCGCGGATCGCCCTTTGCGACGATCAGGCAGAGATCCTCCTCGACCGGCGGTATGAATTCGTCGGCCATGCGAACGGGCCGCCTGGGCCCGACACGAAGCTGGTAGCGCAGAATCGGTTCGTCGCCATAGCCGGCGTCGATCCGCCCGTTGGCGAGGTCGCGGACGATTTCGCCGAGCCCGTCATAGGTTTTGACGCGGGTGACGCCGGCGCCGCGCAGCTGGTCGACGAAGCGCGTGCCGACCTGCGCGCCCACCCGCCTGTCGCGCACGGCGGACAGCGCCGGATAGGAGCCGCGATCCTCCTCCCGCACGACGAGGCCGCCGCCATAGGAAAAGACCGGCGCGCTGAAATCGACGATTTCGGCGCGGTCGGGGGTGCGCTGCATCGCCGCCGCGATCATGTCGATCCGCCCCGTCGTCAGCGACGGGATCAACGCGGCAAAGGGCGCGGCGCGATAGTCGCCATCGAGACGCAGGCGGCGCAGCACAGCCTTTGCGATGTCGATCATCGCGCCGGTCAACTCGTTGGTCGCGGGATCGACATAGCTGAACGGGACGCCCGTCGGCGATGAGCCCACCCACAGCTCGCCCGGTGCGCGTGGTTGGCGCGTGCAGGCGGCAAGCGGCAACGCGGCGATCATCCCGAGCATCGCCCGTCGCTGGATCGGCATCGCCGCCGGTCGGGAGTGCCGGATCATCGCCGCTGCCGCGCTAACGGGTCTGCGGCCGATATTCGAGCGTCGTCGTCGACCGCGCCGTCTTGCGTATCCTTTCGGACGACAGCTCGATCTTTTTGAGCTCATTGGTTTCGTGCATCATCGTCTGGTCGGTGAGGTGCGGGTTGCCCTTGCCGTCGGGACCGATGAACAGATTCTGCCCGCCCGCATCGACGACCGAATAAAGCGCCCGCCGGTCGGCGCCGATCTCCATCAGCCCGACCCAGCTTTCGCCGCCATTGTGCGGCGCCATGGTCGGGCCGAGCCGCAGCACGGCCGAAAGGCGCTTTTCGGGTGCATCCTCGGCCATTTGCGGACGCTCGGAGGTTTCGAGCGAGGCATCGAAATATTTCCAGAAGATCGGCTGCTTCCACTCGGCCATATCCTTGCCAGGGAAGCGCGGTTTGACCTCGGCCAATGTCGCCTTGATCGTGTCGATCATCACCGCGGTGCGGTCGCGCCCATTGAAATAGTCGACGCCCAGCGGCGCCCCCGCCCTATCGCCCTGGAAGGCGCGCAGCAACAGGCTCGACTGATAGGTAAGGTAGCGCCCCTCATCGATCTTTTTCCACCAGTCGCCCATGTCGTCGCCGAACACGACGCGCGGCGCGACCTGCAGCCAGGCGCGATAGAGTGTCAGGCCGGGGTCGTCATATCGATGGTCGCCGTCGCGGTCCTGATAAAGCCCGTTGAAGCCGAGCATATAGTCGGCCGCGCGCTTCACTTCGGGATTGTCGCTCGCCTCGATCGCCTGACGCAGATAGGGCGCGAAAAAGTCGGGCGCGGCCTGATTGCGGTCGACCGCGCCGAGTGCGTTGAAAATCTTGCCGTTGAACTCGCGCATGTCGAGCAGGGTCAGCGATTGGCCCTCCTTGACCAGCCGGTCGCCCAGCCAGGTGCGGAAGGTCGCGCCGATCCGGGCACTGTCGCCCTCCTGCGACCAGCCCGTCGACTTGCTGTTCCACGAGAAGAGATAGCCCTGCCGCGGGTTGATCATGTGCGGCTTTTCGTCGCGCGTCAAAAAGCCGGTCCAGTCATATTCGCCGGTGCCCGGCGTCGGCAGCCGCGGGTCGACCCCTGCCGCCTTCTTCGGTAGCGCGCCCGCCTCGAAATAGGCGATCGTGCCGTCCTCGCCGCCATAACAGGCGCCAAGATTCCAGCCGAGCCGGTCGACGCCCTTTTCGCGAAACTCGGCGAGGCTTTTGGCACGGCCCATTTCGGCAAAGGCGACCCATGTGTCCAGCTCGCGCCCGTGAACGCCCATCTGCTGCGCGTAGGCGGTGCTGTTTTGGGCGTCCCAAGCGATCACCGGCCCGTGAATCGTCCACGCGACCTCGCTCGTCACGGTCGCGCCGTCCTTGACCTTGAAGGTCTCGGTGCGGTGCTCCATCGGCTTCCACGCGCCCTTGTACCAATACTCATATCGGTTCTTCGGATTGAGCTTTTCAGCGAACACCGTCCCGGCTTCGCTGCTGCCCGACACGAGCAGCCAGCCGTGCTGCGCCCCGCGCCCCATCGTCGGGACGCCCCAGCCGGTCGAGCCGAATCCGGCATTGTCGAAACCGCCGCCATGCAAGTGGATTTCGGGCCCGTCGGCGGTTGCCTCCATCATCAGCACCTTGCCGCTCGCCGATTTTTCGGGGCCGATGACCATGCAGCGGCTCGCGCCCTTCACGGGTTCGCGCGGCGCCGCCTGTGCCACCGTCGCCGCAGCGCCGCCGGACGGCAGCTGTGTTGGCGCAAGCACCGGCGTTGGTATGGGGCGGGCGGGGGCGAGGTCGTCGCCGTCGGGGATCGTCGTCGGGGAGTCCGGATCGGAAATCGGCACGACATCGTTGAAGATCGCCCATGCCTTTTCGCGCCCGTAACGCGCGGTCATCGCTTTCAGAAATGCGAGGTTCTGTATCTCATAGCTCTCGCGGCCTAGCGGCGCCGCGGTGATCAGCGCGAGATATTCGGCAAGGCTCCAGCGCGTCGGCTTGATCCCCCAGCGGATGAATTCGAGCGGGGTCAGCCGCGCCGGATCGGCGTTCACCTCGTCGATGCGCTTGTTGATGCCGTCGACCATCGCCTGGATCATCCGGCGATGTTCGGGCGCCAGCGCCCTGTACCGCTGCATGAGAGTGGCGTCGGAGAGCTTTCGACCGCGCATCATCTTGTCGCTTTCGAGCGCCGAGGCACCCAGCAATTCGGCGCGGCGGCCCTGCGTATTGTGGCGCGCCAGCTCCATCGCGGCGAGCCGGTCCGACGCGATGGCATAGCCCGCGCCGAACATCACCGCGTCCGACGTTTCCGCCTGCACATGCGGCACGCCGAAATCGTCGCGGTAAATGCTGACCTTTTCCGCGGCGCTCGCCTGCGTCGCCGCCGCGAGGAGCAGGATCGTCGAACCATGGAGCAAGGCGGCAGTCGAACGGCGCATCAAAGCGTCTCCCCGGAGTGGCTATTTCGGCAGGAATGTCTCGGCCAGCGCGACCCACAGCGCTGCACCCGTCGGCGAAATGCTGTCGTCATAGGCATAGTGCGAATTGTGGAGCATCACCGACCCCGGCCCCTCGTCGCCATTGCCGAGGAGGAGGAAGCAGCCGGGGACAACGTCGAGGTAGCGCGCGAAATCCTCGCCCCCCATGCCCGGCGCGTCGAGGTCGATAAAACAGTCGGGACCGACGACGCCGATCGCGATCTCGCGGACCTTTGCATAAAGGTCGACGGGATTGTGCAGGGCAGGGTAGCCGCGCTCGTAATGCAGTTCGGCGGTCGCGCCGAAGGATGCCGCGACGCCGGTCACAATTTCGCGTAGCCGCTGCTCGGTCGCGTCCTGGCTTGCGCGCGACAGGGTGCGCACGGTGCCGCCCATGCGTGCCTCGTCGGCGATGATGTTAAATGCGGTGCCCGCCTCGACCTTGCAGATCGACACCACCGCGGCGTCCATCGGGTCGGTAGTGCGCGCGACGATGCTCTGCACCGCGACGATGATCTGTGCGGCGACAAGCACGGGGTCGACGGTCAGGTGCGGGCGCGCGGCGTGGCCGCCCTTGCCCGTGACGACAATCTCGAACTTGTCGGCGGCGGCATAGAGCGCGCCCGCGCGTCCGGCGAGCTTGCCCGCCGCGATGCCCGGCCGGTTGTGGATGCCGAAGATCGCCTCCATCGGGAAACAATCGAACAGCCCGTCGCGGATCATTGCGTTGGCGCCGCCATCGGGATCGCCGCCGGGCCCCTGATAGCCCAGGGATTCCTCGGCAGGCTGAAAGATCAGGTGGACCGCGCCATCGAAATTGCGCGTCGCGGCGAGATGTTTCGCGGCGCCGAGCAGCATCGTCGTATGCCCGTCATGGCCGCAGGCGTGCATCACCCCCGGCGTGCAGGATTTATGATCGGATTCGGTGAGTTCGGTCATCGGCAGCGCGTCGATGTCGGCGCGGATGCCGATCGCGCGGTCCGACTCCCCGGCGCGGATCGTCGCGACGATGCCGGTGCCGCCAATGCCCGTGGCGACATCGTCGACCCCGAAGCTTTCGAGCAGGTCGAGGATGAAGCGAACCGTGTCCTGTTCGTGAAAGCCGAGCTCGGGATGCTGGTGGATATGCCGGCGCCAGGCGGTCATGTCGGCTTCGAGTGGTGTCAGGTCAACGGACATGGGGACGCACCTCCTGGCGCAGCGGCGAAGTCAGGCTAGGGACAGCGAGCGCCGGGCCCCAATGCTTATTGGACATGGTTGCATGTTCGGGGGAAAATTCCATCTTCGGCTCCGTCACGGTGCGGCGTGCGCCGCGACCTGATAAAAGACCTGCGCGTGCGGGCCGAGGGGCAGGTCGAAGGCGACCCAGGCGACGACCATCGCGATCCCCGTCGCCATGAAGCAGAGCGCATAGGGCAGCATCAGCGCGAGCAGCGACCCGACCCCCATCGATTTGTCCCAGCGTTGGCAAAAGACGAGGACGAGCGGGAAATAGCTCATCAGCGGGGTCATGATATTGGTGTAGCTGTCGCCCATGCGATAGGCGGCGGTCGTCATTTCGGGGCTGATGCCGAGCAGCATGAACATCGGCACGACCACCGACGACAGGACGCTCCACTTTGCGGTCGCCGATCCGATGAACAGGTCCATCACCGACGACAGGAGCAGGACGCAGACAAGGAGGAGGGGCGCGGGCAAGGCCATGCCCTGCAATTTTTCGGCGCCACTGATCGCGATGATCGGACCGATCCCCGACCAGTTGAACATCGCGACGAAATGCGCGGCGAAGAACACGAAGACGAGGTAAGGCGCGATCGTCTTCACGCCTTCGCGCATCATCGCGATCACGTCGTTCGATCCTTTTACGGTGCCGACCGTGCGGCCGAAGACGACGCCGGTGAGCAGGAACAGCAGGAACAGCGTCGCGATGATCGACGCGTAAAGCGGCTGTAGCCGGATCGGGCCGGTCGCATCCTGATCGATGAACGGTGTATATCCGGGCCAGAGGCAAAGCGCCGCGAACCCTGCGAAAACCAGCAGCGCCGCGACACCGGCGCGGCGTAGCCCCCGTCGCTCGCCGTCGCTGAGTTCGCCCTTTTCAAGGTCGGCGCGCAGCTCGTCGTCGATTGGCTCGTTCCACGCGCCGAGGCGGGGTTCGACGATCCGGTCGGTGACGACCCAGATGATCGGCGTGAAAAAGACGACGATCCCCAGGATGAAATACCAGTTGCCGAGCGGATTCATCGTCCAGCCCGGATCGACAATCCGCGCGGCTTCCTGCGTAAATCCAAACAATAGCACGTCGAGCTGGCCGGGCATGATATTGCCGGCATAGCCGCCCGAAACGGCGGCGAGCGCGGCGGCAATTCCGGCGAGCGGGTGGCGCCCGACCGAGGCGAACAATACCGCCGCCATCGGGATCAGCACGACATAAGCGGCGTCGGCGGCGTGGTGCGATACCATGCCCACGACGGCGATGATCGGCGTCATATAGCGACGCGGCGTATTGCGGAGCGAACCGCGGATCAGCGCGAAGAACAACCCCGACCGCTCGGCTACCGCGGCGCCCATCATGATCGTCAGGATGATGCCGAGCGGCGCGAAGCCGGCATAGGTGCGCGGCATCTCGGTAAACAGCCGCGCGATATTGTCGGCGGAGAACAGGCTAGACGCCCGATAGGTCAGCACCCCCCCCGCCAGTTCGGCGCCCGCCGGCGCTTCCTTGCCCGAATAGGGCAAAGACGCGCTCCATCCCAGCGCCGCGCCGATCGCCGACACGATCATCAGCACGGCGATCAGGTAGCAGAAGATGATCGTCGGATCGGGCAGCAGGTTGCCCACGCGCTCGACGAAGCCAAGAAATCCCCGCTGGCGCGCGGGGCGGATGGTTTCAGCACTCATGATCGCGGCTTCCGGACCGGGCAAGGTGGATTCTCCTTCGAAAACGACATGAGGCCCGCGTGCGCGAATGTCACGCGGGCCTCATCTGCCGGGACCCGGATCAGAAGTTCACTTCGAGCCCGGCCCGGATGACCGGACCAAATTGTTCGAAACCGCCCCCCGACGGATCGATGACCTGAACCGATTCCATCACCGGCAGCTTTTCGTTGAAGAGGTTGGTGACACCGAACGAGAATTTGGCTTCCTGCTTGCCGTTCATCGACAGCGTATAGGACGCCGAGATGTCATTGTAGAAGCGCGAACCCGTGCGGTCGGGCGACAGCAGTTCGCGGCTGATCCCCGGCGAGATGTCGGTGAGCGCCTGGCTCGACTGATAACGCCCCTGCCAGCCGAGCGTCAGCGGACCGTTCGCATAGGTCAGGCCGACGACGCCCTTATATTTAGGGTATCCATAGAAACCTTCGAGCACCGTAAACAGGTCCGGCCTCGACTGGAAGGTATAGGTCCGCAGGCGGTGCAGGTAAGTGAAGGCGAGGTTCGCCGAAATGCGGCCGCCGCCGAGCGGACGGGCATAGAATATCTGCGTGTCGAGCCCGGAGGTTTCCAGCTTCGACGTGTTCACATAGGTGCTGTTGCCCGTCGTGATCCCGAAGAAATTGGGGCTCGCCGTGTTCGTTTCGCGCGTGATCAGCGAACAGAGGTCGAGATCGGGACCGCCAACGCGGTCGACGCAGTTTTCGGCGATCTGCTGCGGACTCAGGAAACTGATCGCATCGTCGATTTCGATGTTGAACCAGTCGGCCGAGATCTGAAGTCCGGGCAGGAAGTTCGGCGTCAGGACGACGCCCGCAGTCCAGCTGTCCGACACTTCGGGGCTGAGATTCGGGTTGCCCGACACGATGAAGGGAACCCCGACGCCGCCGTTGAGCGGCGTGAATCCCGCCGGTCGGCCGAGCGCGGCGCAGTTGGCGGCACGGTTCGGGTTGAGCCCGAGGTTGTTCTGGGCGCAGGGGTCGTTGACATTGGTCGTCTGCCCCTCGCTCGGACGGAAAGCCTCGAAGATGTTCGGCGCACGGATCGCGCGGCTGATCGTCGCACGCAGCCGCAGGCCGTCGGTCGGCTCCCAGATCGCACCGGCTTTCCATGAGGTCGCCTGTCCGGCGTGGCTGTAATCGGCGTGACGGACGGCGCCCTCGACCGACAGCAATTTGAAGAAGGCCATGTCGGTCAGGATGGGGATGCTCAGTTCGCCGAACACTTCGGTCACATGATAGCCGCCCTCATAATCCTGCGTCGCCGCCTGATTGGTAAAGCCGCCCTTGACCAGCGGATCGGTCGTCCGGCCGTTGCGTTCCTTGCGATATTCGGCGCCGAGCGCGAAACCGATCGCGCCGCCGCCGGGCATGGTCAGGAATTTCTCGGTATCGCCGGCGAGCGAGAAGCCTGCGGTCGTCTGCCGGATGAAAGCGTCTGACACGGTGGTCGTCGTGACGAAATCGCGCGCTTCCTGCGAACTGGCGGTCGAACCGAACGGGTTGAACGGTGCGCAGGAGGAACCGCCCTGAATGTTGGGACGGACATAGCCGACCGGTTGGAGTGCCGGGACGTCCATGCGGCACCGGATCTGACCGTTCGAGGGATCGACCACCGCATCGAGCGCGGCGAGCAGATTGGGGACAAGAAGGCGATTATAGCCGATGAATTTCGCCTTGGTGCGGCCATATGTGCCGTAAATGTCATAGCTCAGGTCGGCGAAACCCGTCTCGAACTCGCCCTTGAAGCCGCCGACAAACGACAGGCTGTTGCGGTCGACCTGGCTGAAGCGCAGGCCAAGGTCGGTATAGAGCCGGTCGAGGCGCAGCGTCGTCGCGCCTGCTGCCAGCAGATCCTGCCGGAAATCCTCGTTCAGAAAGGCGTTTTGTGCGATGTTGATCGCAGAACCCGAGCGGATCACCGGCTGGCCGCGACCATAGCTTGACGTGTTGTTGTAATCGACGCCGAAATAGCCGCGCACGCTGTCGCTGAAATCATAATGGGCGCTGAGGTTGAGGTTGTAGCGTTCGATGTCGGGAACGATCGAGATCGAATCGTCGAAGCGGAAACAGGCGACCCCGCAATTGTCGAAAATCCCGAACAGGCTACCGTCGGTCAGGCTGGGGGTCGGAAAGGGGCGCACGGTGCCGTCGTCATTAAAGGCAAAGCGCCCAAGGCCGCCGGTGTCGTTGCCGAAGCCGACCACGCCATAGCCCGAGAAGCGCAGCGCCTCACCGCCGGGTGTAACGATATAATCGGCTATGCCGTCGTCGGGGCCCGTGTCGGCCGGATTGAGCATCGCGACATAATTTTTCATGTCGGCCTGCCGCGGGGTGATTTCCTGCACCTTCGTATAGTCGGCGGCGACGGTGATATTACCGCGGCCCTCGGCGAAATTTTTGCCTGCAATCAGGCTGGCGCCATAGGTCAGGCCCTCGGGACCGCGCGCGGGCTGCGAACCGTTGAACGACACACGGAAACCGTCGAAATTATCCTTGAGGATGATGTTGACCACACCCGAAACCGCGTCAGAGCCGTAAATTGCCGACGCGCCGCCGGTGATCACTTCGATGCGCTCGATCAGGTTGGGGTTGATCGAATTGAGGTCGATCGCGGTGCTGTCGGTCGCACCGGCGACCCGGCGCTTGCCGTTGACGAGCACGAGGGTGCGGTTCGAGCCGAGGCTGCGCAGATCGACGAGGGCCAGGCCGCCGCTGTTCTCGCCGCGCGAGCCGGAAGCGCCCGTCTGCTGGCTTTGCTGCATGCTGCCCGAAAAACCGATCGACGGCTGCTGCGCGAGCGCGCGGCCGATGTCGAACTGAGCATTGTTGTTATCGAGGGCTTCCGAGGTCACGACGCCGACGGGCGTCGGCAGGTCGAGCACGGGGCGGCCGATGCGCGACCCCGTCACGACAATGTCACTCCCGCCGTCTATCGCCTGCTCATCGGCCGGTGCGGTGACGTCCTGCGCATATGCGGTGCCAGTCAGGCCCGCGCACAGCGCGATCGCGAAAAGCGATGTGGAAATTTTGAGCTTGGCGCTCTTGGCTGCCGTTGCCGGTCCCTGGATCATGTTTTTTCTCCGCCCTTAACCCTGCCAAAGCCATCCGTTCGTCGGCTAGTGCTAGGGTTCAGCCTGTCTATGGACATGCGGACATCGTTCCCAATGCCGGTTCGACATAGAATCATTCGTGCGACATGCGAGGCATCTGCGCAGCATTGTTGCGCGGTCGATCGCGCGCTTCGCCCGGCCGCTTACGCGGTTTCGGCCTTCAAGCGATTTTTCAGCATCGTCCAGAACGCCTCGACGCTCGGGCTGCGCCGCGCGATCGGCTTGTAGATGCGGATCTCGATCGGGACATGCCAGCGCGCATCCCCCGCGGCCACGAGGCGGCCGCTCTCAAGGTCGCCGGCGGCGACGCTGAGCGGCGCCCAGCAGACGCCGCGCCCGTCGCGCGCCATCGACAGCAGCGCGGTCGCCATATGCGATCGGAACACTGTCCTCAGCGATGCCGAGCCGGCTGAAATCACCTGCGCCGCCTGCAGGATGCGGCCCATGCCCGACTTTTCCTCGAACTCCAGATAAGGGATCGGCTGGTCGCCGCTGCCCGGCAGGACGTGCGTGGGGGCGCCGTCGCCGAGCGGCGCGGTCACCGGCATCAGCACATCCTCACCCAGCGGGAGCGAGGCGAAGCCGGCGGGGTCCAGGCGGTGCTGGGCGGCGGTATGATGATGGCAGAGCAGGAAATCGGCCTTGCCTTCGAGCATGAAGCGTTCGCACGCGACCATATGATCGGCGATCAGCGTGATCGTGCCGTTTTCCTGGCTGCCATGCAGACTGCGGAGCCACGATGGGAAGAAGGTGGTCGACAGCGCGTGCGTCGAGGCGAAGCGGATTTCGTTGCTCAGCGTGCCGCCGATCTCGCGGACATGGTCACGACCCAGCGTCAGGCGCCGCATGATCTCTTCGGCCAAAACGCGGAACGCCTGTCCCGCTTCGGTCAGCGCGATGCGGTGGGTGTCGCGATCGACCAGCGTTGCGCCGACCCAATCCTCAAGCGCGCGGATGCGGCGGCTAAACGCCGGTTGGGTCAGGTTGCGCGCTTCGGCGGCGCGGGAAAAATTGCCTTCATCCGCGAGCTTGATGAAGTCTTCGAGCCACATGATGTCCATTTGATTCCACTCGTCGCATCAATTGATACTGTCCCGGCATTGGCTTCGTCCGAACCGCTGACGGTAATCCCGGCCCGCAAAATCGCAGGAAGGGTTAGAAGAATGTCGGCGCCAAAAACGCTCTATGACAAGATCGTCGACGAACACCGCATATTATCTTTCGACGAATCCGGCGCAGCTGGCGAACGATTATTGCTCTATATCGATAGAACGGTGCTCAATGAATATACAAGCCCCCAGGCGTTCAGCGGGCTGCGCGCCGCCGGGCGGAATGTCTGGCGCCCCGCCGCGTCGCTGGGGGTCGTTGACCATGTCAATTCGACCAACCCCGACCGCGATGCGGGCGAACTCGACGACGGCGCGCGGCGGCAGATCGAGTATCTGAGCGAAAATGGCCGCGATTTCGGAATCGAGATCTTCGACCTCTTCGATCCGCGACAGGGGATCGAGCATGTCGTGATGCCCGAACTCGGCCTTGTGCTGCCGGGCATGGTGATCGCGGCGGGCGACAGCCATTCGACAACCTATGGGGCGTTCGGCGTGATCGGTTTCGGGATCGGGACGTCGGATATCGAGCATCTGCTGGCCACCCAGACGCTGGTCTATCGCCGCCTCAAAACGATGCGCGTCACGATCGACGGGACCCTCGCGCCCGGTATCACCGCCAAGGATCTGATCATGGAAGTGATCCGCCGCATCGGCGCCGACGGCGCGGTCGGCCATGCCGTCGAATTTGCAGGCGAGGCGATCGACGCGCTGGGGGTCGAGGCCCGCATGACGATCTGCAACATGGCGGTCGAATGCGGCGCGCGCGTCGCGCTGATGGCGCCCGACGACAAGGTCGTCGATTATATCGCCGGTTGCCCGCGCGCGCCGTCGCCGGACCTGCTTGCGGCGGCCCGCGCCGAATGGCGGACGCTGCGCAGCGACCCCGGCGCACGCTTCGACCATGAGGTCGCGCTTGATGCCGCGGACATTCCGCCGATGGTGAGCTGGGGAACCAGCCCCGACCAGTCGCTTGCAATCACGGGCAGTGTCCCCGATCCCCAAGACTTGCCCGCCGAGCGCCGGGCCGACGCGATCCGCGCGATGGCCTATATGGACCTTGCACCGCACACGCCGCTTCAGGACATCGCGATCGACCGCGCCTTCATCGGCTCGTGTACGAATGCTCGCCTGACCGACCTGCGCGATGCGGCGCGGATCTTGAAGGGGCGCAAGGTCGCGCCGGGCGTGCGCGCGATGATTTCGCCGGGCAGCAGTGGCGTCCGACGCGCCGCCGAGGCGGAGGGGATCGACCGCATCTTCATCGACGCCGGGTTCGAATGGCGCCGCTCGGGCTGCTCGCTCTGCCTGGCGATGAACGACGACAGCCTGGCGCCGGGCGAACGCTGCGCGTCGAGCACCAACCGCAATTTCGAGGGGCGGCAGGGCATTGGCGGGCGCACCCACCTGATGAGTCCCGCGATGGTCGCGGCGGCCGCGGTCACTGGACGGCTCGCCGACGTGCGAGCGCTCGCCGTGGAGGAGCTCAACTGATGGAGCGTTTCATCCGCCTGTCGGGCCGCGCCGCCGCGATGCCCGCCGCCAACATCGATACCGATGTCATCATGCCGAAGGCGTATCTGAAGGGGATCGACCGTTCGGGGCTGGCGATCGGCCTCTTTCACGACCTCCGCTTCGACGACAACGGCGCGCTGCGCGACGATTTCATCCTCAACCGCCCCGACATGGCGAACACGCGCTTCCTTCTCGTCGGGCCCAATTTCGGCTGCGGTTCGTCGCGCGAACATGCGGTGTGGGGGATGCTGCAATATGGCATCCGCGGCATCATCGGCTCCTCCTATGGCGCGATTTTCGCCGACAATGCGGCGAACAACGGTTTGCTGCTGCTGTCGCTACCGGCGACCGAGATCGCGGCGCTGATGGCACAGCTGGGCGATGGGGCGGGCGACATGACCGTCGACCTCGATGCGCAGCGCGTCGAAATGGGCGACTATGCGTCGGGGTTCGACATCGATCCCGCGACTCGGCAGGCGCTGATGCTCGGGCTCGACCGGATCGGCGAGACGCTGACCCACGCCGAGCGCATCCGCGCGTTCGAGAAGGCCTATCTCGGGCGCAAGCCCTGGCTTATGGCTGCCGACAGCGATGAGCATTAGACCCGAATATCCCGACCTCATGCCCGGCTTTTGCTGGCGGGACATCGACGCCGGCGGCGTGCGCATTCGCGTCGCGGTCGGCGGGGCCGGGCCGCCGCTGCTGCTGCTCCACGGCCACCCGCAGACGCATCTGACCTGGCACAAGGTCGTGCCCGCGCTTGCGAGGCGCTTTACCGTCGTCGCGACCGACCTGCGCGGCTATGGCGACAGCGAGAAATTGCCGGGCGATCCGGCGCACGCAAATTATTCAAAGCGCGCGATGGCGGCTGACCAGGTCGCGGTGATGGCTGCGCTCGGGTTCGACCGCTTCGATGTCGTCGCGCACGATCGCGGCGCGCGCGTCGCGCATCGCATGGCGCTCGATCATCCCGGCCGCGTCGCGCGGCTCGCCTTGCTCGACATCGCGCCCACCGCGACGATGTATGCCGAGACGAACCGCGAATTTGCGACGCGCTATTTCTGGTGGTTCTTCCTGATCCAGCCGTTCGACCTGCCCGAAAGGATGATTGGGGCCGATCCCGACCATTTCCTCGACCGCCACCTCGCCGGCCAGATCAAAATCGAAGGCTCGCTCGATCCGCGCGTCGTTGCCGAATATCGCCGCTGCTATCGCGATCCGGCGACCCGCCATGCGATCTGCGAGGATTATCGCGCCGCGGCGAGCATCGATCTGGATCATGACGCGGGCGATGCTGACCGGCGGATCGAGGCGCCCTTGCTGCTGCTCTGGGGCGAATATGGCACGGTGGGCACGCTTTTCGACGTGATCGAAAGCTGGCGGCCCAAGGCCCTCGATGTGGGTGGGCGCGCGCTGCCGTGCGGTCATAGTCCGCAGGAAGAAGTGCCCGAATTATTGCTCGCCGAACTGGACGCCTTTCTGGCCTGAGCCGGCTACGGGGCTCAGCGCGCGGGAAGGATGACCGCGCGGCATTCGCCAAAGCCGATCGGGACGAAGCCGTCCGCCGCAGCGTGCGCGCGCAGGATGATTTCATCGCCATCCTCCAGAAAGCCGCGCTTTTCGCCGCCGGGCAGCGCAATCGGTTCGGTCCCGCCGGTTGTCAGCTCGAGCAGGCTGCCGAACCCTTCCCGCGTCGGCGCCGATATCGTTCCCGTGCCGAGCAGGTCGCCAGGGTTCAGATTGCAGCCGTTCGAGGCGTGGTGGGCGACGATCTGGGCGATCGTCCAATACATGCTCGTCGCCGGGCCGCGGCTCAGACGAAAGGGCTCGGCGCCCGCAGCGCGCATCGCGGCGGTCAAAAGGAAGACCTCGAGCGTCAGAGCTAGCGCCCCGTGCGCCTGATCGTCGGCATCCCACAAATAGGGCAGCGGCGTCGGATCGCCCTCCGGGCGGGGCGGCTGCGCGACGCGAAAGGGCGCCAGCGCCTCGGTCGTCACCATCCATGGCGCGATCGTCGAATGGAAATTCTTGGCGAGGAAAGGCCCGAGCGGCTGATATTCCCATGCCTGGAAATCGCGCGCCGACCAGTCGTTGAACAGCGACAGGCCCGCGATATGGCGCGCCGCCTGCTCGATCGGGATCGGTGCGCCCAGCGCATTGCCTTCCCCGATCCACACGCCGAGTTCGAGTTCATAGTCGAGCCGTTGCGTCGGTTCGAAGAGCGGCGTGTCGGCATCGGGCGGCTTGCGCTGGCCGCGCGGGCGGATCACCGGTTCGCCCGAGGGGCGCACCGACGAGGCTCGCCCATGATAGCCGATCGGCACATATTTATAATTGGGGAGCAGCGGATGGTCGGGCCGGAACTGGCGTCCGACATTGTTCGCATGATGGATGCCGACATAAAAGTCGGTGTAGTCCCCGATCCGTGCGGGCAGGTGCATGGTGCAACGCGCTGCCTCATGCAGCATCGGGGCCAGCGCCGCCTCCATCGGCGGGTCCGACAGCAATTTGCTCAGCCTTTCGCGCAGCGCATGACGGTCGGTGGGGGCGAGCGCCATCAGCGCGTTCAGCGTGTCGCCGCCGCAGGCAAAAGCTGCAGGTTCGGGCAGCAACCCGGCCGCCGCCGCGGCACGGAGGTCGAGTATCGCATCACCGATCGCCGTGCCGGGGCGCGGGTCGTCATCGCGGGCGGAAAAAATGCCATAGGGCAGGTTCTGGATCGGAAAGTCGGGGTGGCCATCCGCCGACCCGACCCAGCTCTTTCGCGCCGGATCATGCGTCGCGTCGATCTGCGCGCGTGTCATCAGACGCTCGCCCCGCCATCGAGATAGGGCTGGAGCGCCCGCGCCAACACCGGCACGGTGTTGGTCCGCAGGCCCGCGATGTTGATGCGGCCGTTCCCGGCCATATAGATGCCATGCTGGTCGCGCAGCGCTGCAACAGCTTTGGGCGTCAGCGGTAGCATCGCGAACATGCCGCGCTGGCCGGCGATCGCAGACAGGCGCGGGTGCGCCGCAGCGAGCCCCGCGCGGAGGCCATTCAGGCGCGCGCGCATCGCGTCGAGTTCGTCCCGCCAGTCGGCGCGCAGTGCGTCGCTCTCTAGGATCGTCCGGACGATCGCCGCGCCATGATCGGGCGGCATCGACCAGAGGCTGCGCGCGAGCGATAGCATGTTGGTGCGGACGAGCTCAGCGATCGCGCTGTTCGCCGACCGGACCCACAGCGCGCCGACCCGTTCGCGATAGAGCCCGAAATTCTTGTCGCAGCTATAGGCAAGGAGCGCAGACGGCAGCGTATCGAAGAGCATCCGCGTCGCCGCCGCATCCTCCGCCAGACCGTCGCCCAGCCCCTGATAGGCAAGGTCGATGAAGGGGATCAGCCCGCGCGCCGCGCACAGATCGGCTATCGCGCGCCATTGCTCCGACGTGAAGTCGCTGCCGGTCGGGTTGTGACAGCAGCCATGCAGCAACAATATGTCGCCAGTGCGTGCCTCGGCCAGGTCGTCCAGCATCGCGTCGAAATCGATATGGCCCGACGCCGCATTTTGGAAATGGTGGCTCCGCGCCGACAGGCCGGCTTCGGCAAAGATGGGCGCGTGGTTCGGCCAGGTCGGCGTGCCGATCCACACCTGCGCGTCGCGGTTGGCGCGCGCGAGCAGCTCGGCGCCAAGGCGAAGCGCGCCGGTGCCGCCAGGCGTCTGGACGCCGTGCAATCGCTCGCTCGCCGCCCGGTCGCCGAATATGAGATCAGCCAGCAGCGCGGTGTAGGCGCCATCGCCTTCGGCCCCGAGGTAGGATTTGGTGACCTGAGTCGCGATCAGCACCGCCTCGGCCGCTTTCACCGCGCGCATGACAGGCGTGTCGCCAGCATCGTCGCGAAACACGCCGACACCGAGGTCGATTTTCTGCGGCCGATTGTCCGCGCGGTACATCGCGATGAGGCTCAGCAACGCGTCGGCGGGCTGCGCAGCCAGCGCGCCGAACGGCAAGTCGGTCGCGGTGGAGCGGGCGGATGAACTATCGAATGTCATGTGCAAGATATCGCAGCAAATCAGCGAAAAATCTTTTCAAACTGGACAAAATATCGCATTCGAAAGCGAATCTGTTTCTGATAATGGCGGTATGATGAAAGAAATCGTCAAAATCGACCCGCTGGACCGACGCATCCTCGGTGAATTGCAGCGCGATGGCGCCCAGAGCAACAGCGACCTTGCCGACCGGGTGGGGAGCACGGGCCCGTCCTGCTGGCGCCGCGTCCGGGCACTCGAGGCCGCAGGTGTGCTGACGCGCAATGTGTGGCTCGTCGATCCGGCACGGGTCGGACAAAGCGTCAACGTCCTCTGCAATATCCGGCTCAAGAGCCATTCGGCCGAACATACCGAGCTGTTCGAAACTTTCGTCCGGACGCAGGATCGCATCATGGAATGCCTGTCGATGTCGGGCGAATGGGATTATCAGGTGCGGGTCGTCGCGAGCGGGGTCGCCGACTATGAAGCGTTTCTGATGCACAGGCTGCTCAGGAACGAAGCGGTCGCCGCGGCCGCGTCGCACTTCGCGCTCCGGGTGGTCAAATATCAGACGGCGATCCCGCTTCCGGGCGAATGATCGATGCACAGCAAGATTGAAAAACCGATGCAGAGGCCGCGGGCTGTGAAGCGGCTTGTGAAAGCCGTCGGTCGGGCGTTAGGGGTGCGGCATGGCTCTGCGCATCGATTCTCGCCATCCGTCACCAGGCGATGCTGCGGGTGAGTAAAGAAAAACCCAACGACGGCGCGCGGCCGACGATGGCGGATGTGGCTCGCGAACTGGGCGTCGCGAAAATCACCGTTTCGCGCGCACTGTCGAATCATTCGACCGTGAAAGACAGCACGCGCACGCTGATCCGCGAGACCGCCGAGCGCATGGGGTATCGGCTCAATGTGTCGGCGCGCAACCTGCGGCAACAGCGCACCCGGACGATCGCGGTGGTGATCGAAATGACACCGTCGCACCAGCGTCTGATGAGCGAACCCTATCCGTTGCTGCTGCTCGGCGGCATCCTGCAGGAACTGACGGCGGCGGGACAGAATATGGTGCTGACCACCATCGACCTCTTTTCCCAGGCGCCGCCCTCGGCCGACGGCGTGATCTTGCTGGGACAGGGGGTGCATGACGACGCCGCGGCAGTGATCGAGGCGACCGGGCTGCCCTATGTGGTCTGGGGCGCTGAACATGGCCCGCCCGAACGTATCGTTGTCGGCAGCGACAATCGCGAGGGCGGTCGCCTGGCGGCCGAACATCTGCTTGGCCGCGAATGCCGCCGACTCCTGTTCCTTGGCGATGCCGAACATGGCGAGGCCGAGGATCGGTTGAGAGGGTTCGAAACGGGGCTCGCGGGTTCGGATGCGGCGATCGTCGGCAATATCCCCTGCGCCTTCACCGTCGCTGCCGGCCGCGAGGCGGTGGCGCCGCTGCTGGATGGGGATGGTCTCGACTTCGATGGCATTTTTGCAAGCAGCGATGCGATTGCGATGGGGGCGATCGAGGCGTTGCAGGCTCGGGGACACATGATTCCCCGCGATGTGTCGGTCGTCGGCTTCGACGATTCGCCTGGGGCGGCGCTTTTTTCGCCGCGCCTGACGAGCATTCGGCAGGACTGGGGCGTCGGAGGCGAACTGCTGGCGCAAAAGGTTCTTGATAAAGTGGCCGGAAAAGCTGTCGCGTCGCGCGCGATGCCCGTCGCGCTGATCATCCGGGAAAGCTAGAATAACAACGGCTTCTTCACGCTAAACTCTCCGTTTCCTGCAAAATGGTATCGATACCTTGACATCGATACCATTTTGCAGGAAACCCGCGATCGAGAGCGAAGGCCGAGGAGCCTTCGCCATGGGTGAGGACGTCGTGGCGACTATCGAACATTCCCCCGAAGCGATGCGGCTCGTCCGGCGCGGTGCGTCGGCGACGGGTGCCCAGGCGCATGCGCTCTTCGCGCTCGCCAACGGGTTGGTCGGCGTCGAGGGGGCGATCGACGAATGCGCGAAGATGCCCTGTGCCTATCTTCCGGACGCCTATCTCCGCCGGCCGATCGCCTATCACGAAAGCTTTCCCGGTTACGCGACCGCGACTGATACCCGGATCGCATGCCCCAGCCCGGTGCTGCTGCGCCTCGATATCGACGGCGAGCGGGTCGATTTTGATGCGGCCGAGCTTGTTGACACCGAAAGCGCGCTTGATTTCGCTTCGGGTCAGCTTAGCCGCGTGTCGCGCTGGCGGCTGGAAGGCGGCCGAACCCTCGAAATTACGTCTGATCGCATCGTCCCGCTCACGGGCGCCGCCGCCGTTGCTTCGCGCATCCGCATCCGGCCACTCGATTTCGGCGGCTTATGCGAGGCATGGCTGACCCATGGTGTCGAAGGCGCGAGCGCCGACGGCGCCGCGGCCGACGATCCGCGCATTTCGGCGCGGCTGCGTCCGGCCTGGCGCATGATGTCTCCGCTGCCGGGCGACCCGCCCTCGGTCACCCGGTTCGCGCAGGATGCCGTCGAGCTCGCCTATTGCCAGCATGTCACCGCTCCCGCCGCCGATATTGTGGCGGTCGAGATGGGGCATGTCGTGCGCGGCGCGCTGGTCGCCGACGGCATCCTGACCATCGACCGGGTGGTTGCGCTCGCTTCGGCGCGCGGCCGCCCGGTCGATCTTGCGGCATTGGACGACATGGAGACCGATTTCGATGTGATCGCCAAGGCCCAGCGCGAAGCTGTCGGTGCGCTGTGGGACGGCGCCGCATTGGCGATCGACGGCGACGAGGCGATGACTGCGGCACTGCGGTTCGACCTGTTCCAGCTTCACCAGTCGGCGAGCCGCGATCCGCACCATAGCATCGGCGCCAAGGGACTGACGGGCGAGGGCTATGAGGGCCATTATTTCTGGGATGCCGAAACCTTCATGCTGCCGGTGCTTGCCTTGCAGGCGCCCGACAAGGCGCGGACCTTGCTCGCCTATCGCATCGGCAAGCTGGACCGCGCGCGGGCGCATGCAAAGGCGCTCGGCCATCCACGCGGCGCGCTCTATCCGTGGCGGACGATCGCGGGTGACGAATGTTCGTCGCACTATCCGACGGGATCGGCGCAATATCATATCAATGGCGACATCGCCTATGCGCTCGCGCTCTATGTCGCGGCGACGGGCGACGATGATTTTCGCGCCGAAGCGGCGCCGATGCTGTTCGACACGGCGCGCATCTGGATGGAGATCGGTGCCTTTGATCCGCGGCGCGGCGGCGCCTTTTGCATCCATGGCGTGACCGGACCCGACGAATATTCGGCGCTTGTCGACAATGATTTTTATACCAATGCCATCGCTCGCCGCCATCTGGCCTACGCCGCCGATACGGCGGACTGGCTGCGGGAAATGGCGGACAGAGGATTCGCCGCGCCTGCCATCGACGATGCCGAGGTGGGGATGTGGCGCCGCGCGGCGGATGCGATGTGGCTGCCGGTCGATGCCGAGCTTGGCGTCAATCCGCAGGACGACGCCTTTTTGGGCCGCCCCGAACTGCCCGGATTGAAAACGCTTGGTCAGGGCGGTCCGCTGCTGATGCGCTATCATCCGATGATCCTGTTCCGGCACCAGGTGGCGAAGCAGGGCAATGTTGTCCAGGCGATGGCGATGGACCTGGTGTCGATGCCGGTGTCGCGGCAGCGGCGCAACCTCGACTATTACGGGCGTGTCACGACGCATGATTCGACGCTCTCTTCGGTGTCGTTCGCCATCATGGCGGCGCGGCTGGGCGAAGAGGCGGCGGCGCTCGATTTCATGCGCGAGTGCGCCTTCGTTGATCTGGAAGATCGCCACGGCAACACCTCGCACGGCCTGCATATGGCGGCGCTGGCGGGCAGCTGGCTGGTGCTGGCGCAGGGTTGGGGCCGATTGCGGCTCGACGGACCGGTTCCGGCTTTCGCCCCGACGCTTCCGTCGGCTTGGCAAGGCTATCGTTTCCGCCTGCAATGGCGCGGCAGCGTGATCGAGCTTGCGGTGGACGCTGCGGGCTGCACCTATCGCCTGTTGTCCGGCGACCCGCTCGACATTCTCGATCATGGGCGCCCGCTGCGTGTCGGCGCTACGCCCGCGACGCTGGCGCGGCCGACGGTAAAGGGTGCGATCTTCGACCTTGACGGCGTGCTGACCGACACGGCGGAGGATCATTATCAAGCTTGGCAGGCGCTCGCCGATACATATGGCTTTGCTTTCGATCGGGCGGTGAACGAGCGGTTGAAGGGCGTCGATCGGGCAGGATCGTTGCGGCTGATCCTCGATGAGGCGGGCGCCGAGGTCGATGCCGAGGCGTTCGAGGCGATGCTGGCGGAAAAAAATGCGCTCTATCGGGCGCGGCTGGCCGATTATTCGCCCGCTAACCTCTTTTCGGGCGTCACCGGCCTTTTTGCCGAGCTGCGCGCCGCCGGGCTGAAGATCGGCCTTGCGTCCGCGAGCCGCAACGCCGGCGACGTGGTGCGGCTGCTTGGTATCGCCGACCAGTTCGACTTTATTGCCGATGCGGGTGCGGTCGCGCGCGGGAAACCGGCGCCCGACATCTTTCTGGCCTGTGCCGAGGGTATGGGCCTCACCCCGAACCAGTGCGTCGGTGTCGAAGACGCACAAGCAGGAATTTCGGCCATCCATGCGGCGGGCATGGTGGCCATTGGCATCGGGTCGGAAGAGGCGCTGCCCGATGCCGAGATCAACGTCCCCGCCATAGGCGATCTGACGCTCGACCGGATCCTGTCGGCAGAACAGGAAGCGGCGGCGCGCGGACGCCTGTCAATCAGAACAGGTAAAGTGGAGGATATGCCATGTTGAAACGAACCCATCTGCTGTCGTCGATCGCGCTCGCCGCGCTGCCGGCCACGGCTTTCGCCCAGGAAGCGCCTCAACCCGATGATGCGGCGCCCGCGAACGAGGAAATCGTCGTCACCGGCACCGCCGGCGGCGGCATCAACCGCCAGGATGCGGCGTTCGCGATCACCAGCATCAACTCGGACGCGATCGACCGCGCGGCGCCGAACAGCACCGCCGACCTGTTCAAGGTCATCCCCGGTGTATCGGCCGAAAGCTCGGGCGGCCAGAATGGCGCGAACATCTTCGTTCGCGGTTATCCGTCGGGCGGCGACGCCGAATTTGTCACGCTGACGGTGCAGGGCGTGCCCTATTTTTCGCCGCCGACGCTGTCTTTCCTTGAAAACACCCAGCTGATCCGCATCGACGAAACGATTGAGCGCGTCGAAGCGGTGCGCGGAGGCACCGGCGCGTTGTTCGGCAACGGCCAGCCGGGCCTGACCGTCAACTTTGTCCAGAAGGAAGGCGGCCGCGATTTCGAAGGTCTCGTAAAGGCCAGCATCACCGATTATGGCGACCTGCGCGGCGACATGCTGCTGTCGGGCCCGCTCGGTGAAAACACCAGTTTCATGGTCGGCGGCTATTATTCGAGCGGCGAAGGCATTCGCAGCCCCGGCTTCACCGCCGAAAAGGGCGGCCAGATCACCGGCAATATCCGCCATGATCTCGACAAGGGCTCGATCCTGGTCTTTGCGCGCTACCTCAACGATCGCGGCCAGTGGCTGCTGCCGATTCCGGTGATCCGCGACGGCGACAAGGTGCGCCAGTTCGGCAATATCGATCCCGGCACCGGCGTCCTCGCAGGCCCTGAAACGCGGCTCAGCACGCTGCCCGACGGCACGCGCACCGACCTGGCCGACGGCCGCGGGGCAAAGCTGATCAACCTTGGCACCAATTTCGATTATGAGATCGGCGAGGGTTTCCAGCTGCGTTATCGCGCGAGCTATCTGAAGGGCGATGCCGATACGACGGGGCTCGTCCCCGCGAGCACCGCGACGACCGCCGACGCCTATGCCGCCTCGCTCGGCAGCACGGTCGGCAGTCTGACCTATGTGAACGGCGGACAGGCCGTGGCGGGAAGCCAGCAGGTCATTCGCGCCGGCACCTGGATCGTGCGCAAGCAGATCGAGGATTTCACCAACGACCTCGCGGTCGAATGGGAAAGCGGGAACAACAAGTTCACCGTCGGCGCCTATTATTCGGACTTTTCTTCGGACGACCAGTGGAACCTCGGCAACGTCCACCTGCTGACTGCGGAAAACCACGGCCGCCTGCTCAATCTGACGCTCGCCAACGGGCAGGTCGCAACGAACAACGGCTTTACCCAAGGGTCGTTCTTCAACGTCAACGCCGCTTATGACGGCCGCGAATATGCCTTTTATGCGGTCGACGAGTTTCAGATCACGCCCGAACTGCGCTTCGATGCGGGCCTGCGTTACCAGAATTACAAGGCGACGGGGACGATCGAGAACAACAGCTCGGTCGACATCGACGGCGATCCCGACACGCTTTACGACAATGGCACGGCGGTGCTGAACGGTACGTTCCGCAACATTGCGTACAAGAAGGGCGCCTGGTCGTGGACCGCCGGGCTCAACTACGACATTTCGTCGTCGGTCGGCGCCTATGTCCGTTACAACCGCGGCAACACCAACCCCTTTTTCGACAATCTGCGCGACGGGATTTTCGTGTCGCCGCGCGTCGACAATTTCGAGGGCGGGGTGAAGGTCCGCACTGACCTTGTGTCCCTCTATGCCACGCTGTTCCACACCAGGTTCAAGGGGCTGGTGACGACGGTGATCCAGAATGGCGCGCCGGTTGCCGACATCGGCGGCGCGCGCAGCACGGGCATCGAACTCGAAGGCCAGATCCGTCCGGTCGACAATTTCGCCATCGCTTTCTCGGGCACCTGGCTCGATGCGAAGTACCGCGATTTCTTCGCGGGCGGCGGCACGGTCGACCTCAGCGGCAACCGCGTGCAGCGCCAGCCGAAGTGGCAATGGCGCGTGACGCCCTCGTACGACATCGAGTTCGGCGACAGCAGCAAGGTCTCGCTCTATTCGACCTTCTCCTATGTCGGCGACCGCTTCTCCGACACCGCGAACACCCAGTCGCTACCGCATTATTTCAAGATCGATGCGGGTGTGACCGTCGACGTCAATGACGCGCTGACCTTTGCGGTCACCGCCGACAATCTGACCGACAAGATCGGGCTGACTGAAGGCGATCCGCGCACGCTGGGGCAGACGGGGGGTGAAGTCGTCAACGCGCGGCCGATCCTCGGCCGGTCGTTCCGCTTCAGCGCCGCCTATAAATTCTAAAAGGGACATCCCCCCCTTGGGTGGCCGCGGCCTCTTCGCGGCCACCCCTCTTTTTTCTGCTAAGGACGGCCGATGGCGCGCACTCGACTGATCGCAGCACTGATCCTGACCTATGTCGCCTTTGCGATGCTGCTCAACAGCGTCGGGACCGTCATCCTCCAGTCGATCTCCAGCTTTCATGTAACCAAGCCCGAAGCGAGCACGCTTGAGGGGTTTAAAGACATCACGATCGCGGTCGTATCGTTCCTGACCGCGAGCTATCTGACACGGCTAGGGCTTCGCAACGCGCTGATCGGCGCGCTCGTCCTCGCCATCGCCGGCTGTGTCGTCATGCCGACTGTCGGCACCTTCGGCGCCGCGCAGCTCCATTTCGCGATGATCGGCGCGGCCTTTGCCGTTGCCAAGGTCGTCGTCTATTCGATGATCGGCCTCGTCACCGACAGCCCGCGAAAGCACGCCAGCCTGACCAGCCTGATCGAGGGCATGTTCATGGTGGGCGTCCTCTCCTCCTATTGGGTGTTCAGCGCCTTTATCGATCCTGCGGGGCTGCGCTGGTTGGACGCCTATTGGGTGCTCGCCGGAATAACCGCCATGGCGCTGGTGCTGTTGCTTTCAGCGCCCGTCGACGCGCGGCGCGAGCGGGACGAGGGCGAGGCGATCGAAGCGGAAAGCGCGCCGATCCTCGCCATGTTGAAGCTCGCTGCGCTGCCGCTCGTCCTCATCTTCATCCTGTGTGCCTTCGTTTTCGTCCTGATCGAGCAGGGGATCGGCACCTGGCTCCCGACCTTCAACAACGAAGTGCTGCATCTCCCCGCGCAGATGAGCGTCCAGGCCGCCAGCCTGTTCGCGGCGTGCATCGCGCTCGGGCGTTTCGGCGCGGGTGCGGTGATGGCGCGGTTCGACTGGTATCCGGTGCTCAACATCTGCCTTGTGCTGCTCGCCGCGCTCATCATCCTCGTCCTGCCGCTCGCCGACGGGCTGCGGCCGGGACCGATTGCCAGTTGGAGCGATGCCCCGCTCGCCGCCTTTCTGTTCCCGCTGATCGGCTTCGCGCTCGCGCCCATCTATCCGACGATCGTTTCGGTGATGCTGAGCGCGATGCCGGGGCGCAGCCATCCCCCGCTGATGGGGCTGGTCGTTGTTTTCTCGGCACTCGGCGGCACGACGGGTTCGCTGGTCACCGGCCAGCTTTTCGCGCATCTCGACGGGCGCACCGCGTTCACGCTGATGCTTGTCCCGACGGCGATGCTCGCGGGCGGGCTCTTTTTGCTCCGCCGGCGGATTTAGGCGGTGGAAGCCTGAATCCGGGGGGCGACGCTGCCGTCAGGGAGCGATGAAGGTTAGTATCCCCCTGTAAATGCGTAAATTTATCAACGCTGGCTTGTTACGTTGCTTTGCTCTTGGCCGACGTTGCCTTCGATGCTCTTGTTTTCGGTTTAGTGGTTTTGATCACTGGGGCCAAAATTTTGCGGTCCTTCTCCAACGCTTTGCCGAGTATATCGAGCTCGGCTTTCAGGTCGGTGATCTCTACATTGATCGCTTCCTCTTGCTGGCGTTTGAAGTTCTCAAGGGCTTCAATCCGGCCCTTGATCGAGTCCGCGCGTTTTTCCTGTATTTCAATCGGCCTGGCGATCACCGCTGCGTCGACACCGCGCGCTTTCAGGCTTTTGGTCATGTCCGCGATCAGCGCATCTTGGCGCTTGACCAACTGTTCGATGTTCATGGCTTCCTCCTGATTAAATGATCGAATTATAGGCCGCTTCGGGGTCGGGGATGACGGCTGCCGCCCGGCCGAGCGTCGGCCCGTGCGAGACGTTTCCGAGGAACGTTCCTGGCACGCCGTTCAGGTGATACGAAAAATATCGGCGCGTCAGCGCCTTCACATGATTGCCCGATACCGTCAGCGCGCGGCCGCGCAGATGCACGGTCGCCCGATCGTCATTGGCCGGGGTCGAAAAATGGGAGCAGTAATTGCCTGAATAGAGCACCCGCTCGAAGCGCACGAAAATCGTGTCGTTGATCTGATCCTCGCGCAATTCGACCAGCGCCGTCGCACCGGGGCCTATGAATTTGTTGTTGGCGATCTGGATCGGAAAACCGAATATGATTTCAACGTCGCCAAGCGGCACGCGCATATCGAGGTAGCCGCGCATCCTTAAAGCGCGATCTTCGTTGGCGACGTCTCGGCTGTCCATCGCAGAATAGGTTACGAGATTGCTCTCCACCCGCGCTTCGAGAATATAGTCGCCCGAAATGCCGTAAGCGATCGCGGCGACCGGTCCGCCCGCATCGGGCGGCAGGCCGGTGTCCAAGATCTCGTTCGATTCGAGATGCCATTCGCCGAAAATTCCGAATGCGCCGATGGCGGTTGCGGTTGCAGCGCGCGAGCCGCAGCGGATGACGCGATTGCCGATCATGTCGCAGCGCTGCGTAATGCCGAGCACGATGATTCCAAATAGCTCGAGCCCCGTCAGGCGGCATCCGCTGACAGCGGGCGCCTGTTCGCTCGTGATCGCCACACCGACGCTGCCGCCCTCGATGCGGTTGTTCGCGATCATATTGCGGGCGCCTTGCGATGCGAAAATGCCGAAGGTCGGCCGGATCAATTCATTTTCGGCGACGATGCAATCGCTGGCGGTGTTGAGCGCAATGCCAAGGATGATGGCGTCGCCTTCCCGCCCAAGGATATTGCCTGCAATTTCGCCGAACGACACGCCTGCCATCCCGATCCCGTTCTGCCGGCCCTCGATAAGGTTTCCGGAGACGGATATGCGCGACACCGGCGCGAAGACGTCGTTTTCCTCATGACCCACCATGATGGCGACCGTGTCCGCCGCATTTCTCGCAGCCGAGACGATCAGGTTGCCGGTTGCGCGCGAGCCGCTGCCGCACAGGCGGATTGCCGCCAGGCGTCCGCCATTGTGGACAATGTGATTGGCTTCGACGATCGAACCGGCGGCTGCCGCGTCGATCCCGTAAGCCGGGGTCGCGCCGTCCGGATTCTCCACCAGCGCGATCCGGTTGCCGGACACGCGCGACTGGCGCGCGCGGGAGAAGGGCTGGCCGGAGATGGCGTCGTTGATCAGCACGCCGTTGACTGCCCGCTCGATGACGTTGTTTTCGATCGTCGCAAAGCCGCGCATCGCGCGCGCCAGAACGGCGACATTGCTGGGCAGGTTGGGGCCGGTTTCCGCCATTTCGAACGAGCAATCGCTGACCGTGACCTTTTGGCAGCCCTTTTCGAACCACACCCCGATCGCCGGCGCGGCGAAGCCGGTTGCCGAAATCGAAACGGCTTCCGACGCGACGACGAATATGCCGATCGTGTCGGCGCGGGCAAATAGCTCGATACGGCAATCGGCAATGTCGCAGTTGCTGACGCCCTCAAGATAGATGACGGGTTCCGCCCCTGCTTCGCCCTGGCGGAAGACGATGTTGTAAACATGGTCATGCTCGGCCCCGCGGATCGCGAGCAGCCCGGTTCCGCGCTGGTTGAAGACGATTGCGCCCATGCTTTCGCCGTGGAGCGTTACATTGTCGCGCTGGATGACGATCGGCGCGTCGATGAGGTGCAGCCCGGCTTTGAGGCAGACGCAGCCGCCGGCGGGCGGCAGGGCGTCGATCGCCGCCTGGATATCCCCGCCGGGGCGCACGACGAAGGTGCAGCAGCCCTCGTCGCGTGGCGGCGGGGGACGGCAATCGGCGGGCGCACCGCCGGCCGGGATCGCGGCCAGCTGGAGATATTGGTGATCGATGCCGCGCGGCGGCGCCTGGATGAGCGGCTCGACCGAGGCATCGGCGGTGCGTGCGGCGAAGACCCAATAATCGCCGACATGGAAAACGCCGCCCGCCGGTGAGGCCGAGAAGCTGACCTGAACGCCGTCTTCGAGATCGATCGGCCCGGCGACGGTCGCCATCAGGCCGTCGCCGTCGAGCACATTGCCGGGCGCGCGCTGGTCCCAGCGTTGCAGGCGCGTGTTGCGATCCGCGATCGCGGCGGCCGTGGTGCCGAAGGCGCGGCCTGCGGTCGGCACCGCGCGGTCGAGGACAACAACCCGCGCCGCCTCGTCGATATCGATGACGCGCGCCATCTGCCCCGCTTCGCCATTGAGCTCGCGGTGGTCGTCGGTTAGCGTCACCCAATCGCCGATGCGGAAACGCAGTATTTCGTCGCGTCCGACGCGGTTGACGGTGATGCGGCTTTGCCCGCCCGCCACGGCAATGGCGCTGACGCGCGAGACGATCGAACCATTGTCGCGCGACCATTTAAAGCGGGCGGTGCCGAGCGCGCCGCCGACCTGAACCTCGACGCGATAAAGCCGGTTCTCGATCCCGCGATAGCCGGCGTTGGGCGGAAGGATACAGGGGTCGTCGGGGGCAGGAGGCGCGACGGCCGAGGTTGACAGGCGCCCGCCGGAAGGGGGGAACAGGGCATCGAGATCGACCCCGCATTCGGCGGGCGTTCCGCGCTGCTCATGCAGCTTGA
Source organism: uncultured Sphingopyxis sp. (assembly GCA_964426485.1). Taxonomy (GTDB): domain Bacteria; phylum Pseudomonadota; class Alphaproteobacteria; order Sphingomonadales; family Sphingomonadaceae; genus Sphingopyxis. The sequence goes on from CAYRQX010000006.1 coordinate 78,305, forward strand.
CCTGCCAGACCTGCTGCACGCGGCTGGTGGTATCGACACCGCCGAGCGCAACATCAAGAAGCTCGGTATCCTCGGCCCAGGTGACCTCCCGTTCCCAAAGATCGAGATAGACCAGTGTATCGACGCCCGGATTGAGCGGCGGGGGCGTGGGAAAGAACGGCTGGTTCAGATAGGTCACGCCTTCGCCGTCGAACACTTCGGCGAGCCGCCCGTCGACATATATACGGCCGACGCCGATCGAGAGGTCGTCTGGCGACCCGGCGATCGCACCGATCAGAAACGCATTGGGCGTCGTCAGCCAGGCGACCCAGGCTTCGCCGCCGGCATCGAGCGTGAGGAGGCGCGTGCGTTCGCGCAGCACGTCGCCCTGCTCGTTCCAGTCCGAATCGAGCTGGACGCGGCCCTGCTGCATTTGCACGCCCGCGAACCGCTTGCGGGGATCGAAGGTGAACCGGGTATAATCGCCAGACATCGCTCAATCGCCTTTCAGGAAACGCATTTCATGTGACACGGATCAGCGCGGGCTCGAGGCCGAAGGGGAGATATTCCTCCAGCCGGAGCTTCAGATTGGCCGCGCGCTGCGGCTGCTTCAGATGACACCAGACGCCCATATCGGCGCCATCTTCGGACCCTGTTGTGATGTCGGGCGGCGCGGAGCGGGCGAGCTGAAGCCAGGCGGGCTGGCCATAAGCCTCGCTCGTATATTCGGGCTGAACGCGCAACGCCGTCTCCGCGCGCAGCGCTGCGACTTGCGCCGGGGTCAGCGGTCCGGCCGCGGCAAGAGCGCGGCGTATCGCCAGGTCGGGCTGACAGCGATAACGTCGCGGCGTGGTGGAATTCGGCGGAACGTAGCTGAAGCGGATGCATCCGGTCTGCTGGCGCTGGACGATGACAGGGCCGTCGAAAATGCTGTCGGTGGCAAGATCGACCTGCCGTACGCGGACTTGCCCCCGGATCGTGCTGCGTTCGATATGGCATGCCGGACCGACGCTGTTGGCTGCGGCGCCGGCGATTGCCGTGCCGCCGGTGCCGTCCACCGCGCAGTCGAGCAGCGCGATCAGCTCGGCATGATCGGGAATCCGCAGCCGTCCCATGATCGAGAACGCGGCTTCGATCCGAAGTTGGGCGTTGGCAAGACTGCCATCTGGCAGGGCTTCCGCGGCCGAAATGCTGGGTTGGACGGGCCCGGGCGGAGGTGGAGGCAGGGCAGGATCGGGCGCGGCGATCGACCCGCCGGGCACGAGGGTGGTGTGGATGAGGCGCAAATGCTTCAGCGAGCCGGTGATCTCGATCCGTCCTTCGACCAGCAGGCCGCCCAAGGTTACGCTGGAGCTATCGTGGTTCCCGGTGATCCTCAGGGGTTGGGGCAGAAGCAGATGCGGGCGGCAGCCGTCGGCCGCTTCGATTGCGATATAGCGTCCGTCGGCGGGCTCGATCGTGATCGCGTCGGCATAGGTTCGGCTGTCGCCGACGCGGATGATGCAATCCGGCTGGACAGGCAGGCCGGCCCATTGCGCGAGTGCCGCCGCGATCGTCCCAAAGGTGCCGGGATCGCCGCTGTCGTTGACCTCGAGGATCAACACGTTGGCGGCGGGCTCGATGATCCATGCGCGCCGCCGGTATGACCCGCCGCCCAGATTGCCGGGGAAGCCATGATGGAAATATACCGCAACACCGCCCGCGGCGGCGGCGGTCGCGGCGAGAGGGCCAAGCGAAATTCGCCCGGTTGCGACATCGATCGCCACCTGGTTGCCCGAAGGCTGGCCCCAGAGATCGAGGTTGCGGCAACGGATGCGCGACAGCGGTACGGGGGCGCCGTTGATCACAATCATCATCGCCCGTTCGTCCGCAAGAATGATGCCGGGGAAGGGATCGAACAGCCCATAATATTCCGAGAAATCCGGAAAGGCGGGCTGGAGCAGCGCGCTGCGCATATCGGCATGGAATTCGGGCCGCGAGATCGCCTGCGGGACATGGCGCCGTTCGGTCAGTCCGGTTTCGTCATCCTCGCGCCGCCGCGCCGAAAACAGCGGGGCATCCTGCCCTAGCGGGCTGAAGCGCCAGCGGAAATCGCCCGGACCGCCCTGCCTGCGCGCATCGACGGCTTCGAAGCGGTGCGCAAGCAAACGCCAGAGGAAAAAGCCGATCTTGCGGATGCCGTACCAGCCCTCATCCTCGCCGATCGGGCGGACATCGACGGTCCGGCAGGTCTCGTCGAAGGCACTTCCCAGCCTGTCGAGCCTCGCAACCGAGCGGAGATCGGGAGTTTGCAGGGCGTGCATCCGAAGATGATTTTTGACGCGCTGGTTCCATTGCAACCGCTGGAAGAATTCGGCCGCATGAGCAGGCCATCCCGTGACATCGCGCGCCAGCTCCTCGAGCATCGGCAGCGTGCCCTTGCGACGACGGAAATAGATGGTCTTGGCGACATCGGCGCGGTTGCCGAGGCCGATCTGGGGGCGGAAGGACGGGCCGTTCAGATTGCCGAACAATTCCTTGGCTGTCTCTCCGCCGCGAATACGGCTTTCATCGAACAGCGGCGTCGTTCCGACCAAATCGCCGATATAGGGGATCGCCCACGGCTCGCAGGTTTCGATGAAGGCGTCGTTGAACAGCTGGGTGATATCGCCGTCGATCGCGTCCGCCTGTTCCTCGATGACGCGAAGCAGTGCCTGAAGCGGTCCCGGCGGATCGTTCGCCCCCAGCCGGTCCGGCCCGTCGAGCTCGCGGATGTAAGCGGGAAGCAGCTGGAAGAGCTTGTCGCGAAGCGCGGTCGAATAGCTGCTCATAACGCTTCCACCACGTTCAGCGCGAGGTCGACGTTGGGCAGCGCGACGAAAGCCTGTTCGGCGGGCAGAGCCAGAGCATCGGGATCGAGCGCCAGCCCGGCGAGGGCGAGCGGATCGAGCTGTACGGCGGGCACGCGCGGGCGTGCATCGAAGATGCGGATATGCTGCTGGACGAGCGCGGCGGTCGCGCCGCGCCGGGCGATTTGCGTCGGTGTCCAGGCTTCGATGCCCTTGATCCCGAAGCGGTCGGCGTCGACGGCGACGACGCCCTTGGCTCCCTGCAACGCGGCGACGATCTGGCTGAGATGCAGGGCACGCGCCAGCGGCTGGGCGTCGAAATCGAAAAAGGCGAGGAGCGCGGCGCGGGCATTTGCCTCCACCGTATCGGCCTCATAGGCCGGATCGCGCAGCAGCCGCGCGGTGAGCACCACCGGCACGCGCCAGAGATTGCCGACGATCAACGGATGATTGGGATCGCGCACGGTCCGCAGCGCAGCGATCAGCGACGCCATGGCGTCGGACGACAGCCGCGCGCCCTCGACGCCCGCCACGGTCAAATGAATCGCGCGCTCGAGCCCGATCCACGCCCAACTGGCGCGGGCGCGCGAGACGAGGCCCGTCTGTCTTGCGACGTCCTCGAAATCTTGAAGCGCGATGGCGCGGCCGAACGTCCGCACAGTCGCAGGCGCCACGTCGCGGGCGGTATCGAGCGTCTCGGGATCGATACCGCCGTCCGTGGCGAGCGGGTTGGTCGCAGCGCGCAGTCCGGGCGGACGGGTGAGCACGGTGGTCAACTGGTCGGCCTTCAACCGCCCGCCCGAGCCAAGCCCGGTGCGCGCGCGCGCGACGATATTGCTTGCCCCGCTCGGCAGCCGGGCGCCGGACTTGCCATCCCCGAAACCAACGGTCGTGACGGCGTCATCGCCGTCGCGCACGGTATAAATGCGCTCGGTCGGGCCGCGGCCATAAAGCGACGGCACTTCGGTCCAAAGCTCGCCATTGACGCGGATGGCAAGCTCGGTCGACGGCTCGATGCCGGTCTTTCCGGGCAGGCGTGTGATCGGGCTGCGCTGGAGCCGGAAGCGCTGGAACGGCTTTGACGCATTGCCATGGCCCAGCGTTTCGTCGGGTTGGGTTTCACCGTGGCTGGCCGGGGCGACATTGCCGCTCATCCGTGCCGCCGCCATAGGGGTGCCGAGGCCGGGCGTGAAGCCGATCGCGAGGTGCTTGATGCCATCGCCGTCAGGCGGAAGCTCGGTGACGCTCGTGACCTGTGCGAGGTGGCGGCGGGCGCCGCGCGACAGGATGATGCGCCGCTTTTTCTCGATCAAACTTGCGTCGTCGAAATGATCGGAGCGGACGTGAAGTGTCTGACCCGAAAGCGCGTTCGGATAAATGTAGCGACGGGGGACGATGGCCCGGTTTTCCAGTTCGAATAACCGCGTTTTGCGGATATCGGGGATGAAGGGAAAGCCTTGCCCGGCCAGCAGCAGAAAGCCTTCCGCGCCCACCAGAACGGACACCGGCTGGACGCCGATCCGCGTGACCGTGTCTGTCATCGGTCCCAAAATGTCGGTGTCGGTTTCGATGGCGTTGATGAAGCCGAAAGCGAACCGCGTGGGCGCGCCGGGGCCGCAATCGAGGAGGATGACCGTGTCCTGCTTCAGATCGTCGATCTTGCGGTCGAGCGAATATCGCGACCGCGAGGCGGCGATGTCCTTGGCATAATCAGCACCGATATTTTTGACCTTCCAGCGCAGCGCCGGTGGTTGGGCAGGATCATAAAAGGAATAGCTGGGCGGCACATTGTGGCCGAACAGGTTGAGCTGGCGCTTGACCTTGAATCCGACCGACGCCGCGCCGGGAACGCTGATGACCTTGGTCAGTTCAAGATAGTCGCCATCGGGCATCGTATCGATGCGGCGGACCTCGTTGAGTTCAAGCGCACCGCCGCCGACGATCGCGACGGTATCGCCGCGCAGCAGCGGGTCCGGCCGGACCAATATGGGGAAGCGGCGCGTGCCTTGCGCAAAGGGTGCGACATTTTGCGGTGCGCCAAATACCGCGAGATCGTTGAGCCGCGCGTCCGCGCGCAGCGAGGCGACGGTTTCGAATGTCTGCGGCTTTTCGTCCTGCCCGGGCACGCTCATCACCTTGACCCCCGCCGCGAGGTTCAGCGCGGCGCCGGCATCGAGCGTGAACGAAAGCGCGGTCGTGGCGGCGACGCCCGGCGACAGCCGGTAGCCGATCAGCCGGACCAGCCGGAGGAGCGAATCCCGATCGCGTGCGGTGCGCAGGAACATCTCATTGGCATAGCGTTCGCTGTAGAAGGACAGCACGTCCGATATGGCGGCGAACAGATCGACAAGCATCATGCCATAATCGGCATCGTCCCTGGTGGTGAGTCCGGCGAGCGCGGCGCGGACCTCGGCCGGCCATTTGGGGTCGGCGGGATCCGACGGATCGCGCGGGCCCGCTGCCATCGCCTCGATCATCGCCTGACGGAATGTGGCGTAGCTGCCCGTTCGCCAGCGAATCTGGGCGAGCCCCGGGCGGTTGTCGATCAGCGCGGGGGCGGGGGATGCCGCGCTTTCGCAGCACGCGCAGAAATCCGGAGAGGGTATTTGCGTCATCTCACAATCCCCCCACCGCGCTTAGCCGCAGCACGCCGAACTCGGGCTGGTTGCGATCATTGTCGAGCCGGGCGACCTCGTCCGGCCCCATCGGCACCATTCCGCGCTCCAGCTCGCCATTCGGGACGTCCCAGTAGCGCTTCATGACGTGGATGGTCGCCGATTCGACGCCGTCTATGGCCTGCAGCAGCGCATAGATCCGGCTGGAATAGACCGGCGATCCAAAGCTGAAATTGCTCGGATGGAAAAAGCCGGTGCGGCCGCCGGGCAGGCGGCGGTTGGACAGCGCTTCGGACACCGCCTCGAGCACCTCGCCCAGAAAATGGCCGCGCGCGATGCAGAGCCGGATTTCGAGCTCGATCGGCACATAGATGGCGGCGCGGACGGCAAGGTCGTAGCCCGCCAGCCGGTAACGGTTGAGCCAGGCACGCGCCTTCGCGGCAATGCCGGGTTTCAACAGCGCCCCGCCGCCCGGCAAACGATCGAGCTGCGCCGGATCGGAGGGGTGGAGTGCGACGAAGATGCTATGCCAGCTGCCGGTCCAGACGAAACGCGCCTTGGCGGCGGCGACCCCGCCCAGCTTTACAGCCGCAGCCTCATAGTCGCTTTCGGTGACGGCGCGGAAGGTTTCGGCGCGGAAGGCTTCGGGCGCGAGCTGGCGGGTTTCCTCGATGGTTTCGGGGTCGGTGCCGCCGCGAGCGGGCAGCGGCTGGCGGATCGCGTCGATCACCGGGAACGGCAGCGCTCCAGCACTTGGGTTGGCCGGATCGGTGAGGTCGGCGGCGTCGGGCGCCACGACGTGGAATAGCGCACCCGCCCCGATATTCCCGGCGCGGCCGTTGCCGATACGATAGCGGGTGCGGGCGGATATCGGGCGGCCGACCCGCCGGCCATATTGATCGTCGCCAAAGCGCAGGCGGGTGGTGCCGCCATTGCCGACTTCCGCGACAAAATGCGGGTCCGACGGCTCGCTTCCGATCAGCGTGCGGACCGGACGGAAAAGCTCTGGCGTGCCACTGTCCCATCCATAGCTGACGCTAATCGCCGGCATCGCCGCGCTGGCGGGCCTGTCGAGATCGTGCCGCCCGGTCGCGAGCCGGCCGTCGGCAACATAGGTCGGATCGGCGGGCATGGTCTGGAAGGTGAGCGGGCCATCGGGCAGCGGCTGGATGTCGATGGGCCAGCGCCCGATACCGGGCTCGACCGCGGGGAAGCTGCCGAGAGGAGCGAGCAGCGTCGGAAGCTCGCGAATGACCGTGCGACCATGATCGATCGGGGTGACGTTGCCACGCGCGATCGTGACGAGTGGGATGATCGCCTTGGTCCCCGAGTGCCGCGCGGACAGGCAGAAGGGCATGGTGGTCGCATCCACCTCGCGCCAGCGGACGTGAAGCAGCGGGAGCGGCGGGTCGCCCACACCGGCAGGGGTCAGCTGGCCGCCGGTGAGCGTTGCCTGAAATACGGCGTCGGCGGCGTCCTCGACGAACTCGATGCGGACGACCTGGCGGTGGCGGGGGTCGGCGTCGGCGGCCAGGCCGGTGGACGGGCCGAGCACCTCTTCGAAAAGGAGATATTCGCCAGGGAGGAAATCGGGGCGGAGGGCGGTCAGATTCCCGCCGCCGGCGTCCTGAGCCGCATAGAGCCACGCGTCGCGCGCGCCCTGCGCGAGACAGCAGGCGGCATCGCCCCAATCGTGGATTCGCAAGCTGTTGCGGTCGCCGATGACGCGCACTGGCGCGGTGGTTTCGAACACTGTGGCAAGCGCGAGCGCGGGATCGGTATCGAAATCGGCGATCCCCGACGCGATGTTGAGCGACGGAGGGGCGGACTGGCCGCGCAGGGGGCGGGTGATGCGGGTGAGAAGCTTGGTGCCGGCGAGGACCGTGCCGATGGCGCCTCCCGGCACGTCGAACTGGATGAAGCCGTGCGCATTGCGGCCCTGGTGCATCCGGTAATCGATGAGGCTCGCATGCCGTGCGGCGGAAACACGGTCGCGGCAGCTGTCGAAGAAGGCCTCGGTCGCGGCCCAGTCCTGATAATAGCTGAGGTAATCGCCGGTATAGGCGAAGAGCTCGATCAGGCTGACGGTGAGGTCGGCGGCGTTGGTTTCGGTAAAATCGGGGTTGAGCTGGGGCGCCAGATCCATGAGCAGACGGCGAAAGCTCTGATAGTCCTTGGCGAGATAATCGAGCGCCGGTTCGGCGAAAGCCTGCGGCTCGCAATCGTGGCGCGGTCGGCAATCAAACTCGGTCGGGCAGCCAGCCTTGAAGCTGAATGCCGCTTCGGACCGTTCGTCGTCGATCTGCGGATGATCGACGTGAAGCCAATAGGTCGAAAGATCGCCCTCGCGGTCGACGAACAGGACGAGGCGGTTGGGATCGGCGGTGGCAACGACATCGGCCGGTGCGACGCCGACGATACGGATGCCGCCCTCGATCGAGAAGGAGCCCGGCGCCCCGATCAGGGCAGGGGGCGGGGGTTTGAGAAACATGACCTCGACGCGATGGCGACGCGGGTCGGTATCCGGAAAGGTCGTGTCGCGCACATATTCGACGAAATCGATGCCGTTCAGCGGATGGGCCGGTGCAGCGAGGACAGCGTTGCGCTGCTCGTCGTCGCACCACAGGGGTTCCTCGCGCGAGATCATGACGCAATCGCCCGTTCGAAAACCGCACTTTGCCGTTCGGACGTGGCCCGCACGGAATAGGTGACGGTGATGTAAAGCGTCGATTCGACCGCCTCGACCTCAACGCTTTCGACCAGAATGACGTCGCCGAGCCAGCGCAGGAGCGATCCCTGGACAAGATGCTGCGTCGTCGCGGTGAGCGTATCGCTGAGCGGCGCGAAAACGAGTTGCCGGATCCCGCAGCCGAAATCGGGGCGGTTGACCCGCTCACCCGGCGCGGTGAACAGCACGGCCTTGATCATGTCGCGGATATGATCGGGATCCTCGGTGACGGCGGTGCGGCCGTTGGCGTCGAAGCCGAAAGGCATGTCGAGATGCGCGGTCATCGGCCTAGGTCCAATCGACAACAAGGTCGACCGACGTCGATCTGTTCACCCCGTCGGCGAAATAATCGACGTCGAGGCTGGTTTGATGCGCTTGAAGATGCGCGACGACGCCCCGCGCGATCGCGACGAAAAGACGGCGCGTGTCTCGGCGTTCCGGGGTGCCGAGTGCCGGCAGCGCCGTATCGAGCAAAGGCGCCAGCTCGGTCTCGATCGCATGCGCCATCGAGCCGTTGAAGGTGCCGAGCGTGCCGGGTCTGATCGCCATCATGCTACTCCAGAAACACTTTTGTGGACACGAGCGCCGGCGTCGGCGGCGTCATCGGCGCGATGGGCGGCGCGGGCGTGACCGGCATGAAGCCCAGAGCGAGTTCGCCGGGATGGACGTGCGTGTTGAACGCCGTCACGATCTGCGCGAGATAGGTGAGCAGTTGGTCCCCCAGCACACCCGGATGAAAAGCGGTCCCGCTCCCTTCCTGGACGATCGGCGCGTCGAGCACGACACGAGCGAGGCCGGACAGCGTCACCGTGCCCGTCTTGACATCGACCGTCACCTTGTTGGTCCCGAGCGCATCGGTGATGACGACGGTCTGGAGGACATCGTCCATCGCGACCGTCAGTCCGAAATCGGATCGCCAGATCTTCTGCGTGGGAAGCGGCGGGGCGGGCGAGGGCGGTTCGTTGGGTGCCTCGGGCGCGCCCCAATAGCCGCCGACCCAGATCGGGCGGGACACGTCCCCCGCCTCGAATTCGATCCAGACGCCCGAACCGATCGCGGGGACCGAGAAGAAGCCGGCCTTCAATCCCGCGACGGGCGCGCATGGCGTCGCCCAGCCGGTGGGGATGCCTTGCAGCACCTCGGGAACAAAAGCCTGGACCCGCCCCATGCTCAAGGGATCGAGATTGTTCATTACGGTGCCGCGATACATGCCGTAGACGCGCTGGCGGGCGCGTTCGCCGCTCTCTTGCGCGCTGTCATGGTCGGCCACGGCGCATCTCCCTCACTGCACCGGCGCCAGCGGGTCGATGAAAAGCTCAGCGCCCGAGAGCCCGACCGCGTTGCGCACCGCCTGAAAATTCTGGGAGTAGCCGTCGCGCGAAATGCGGTGCGTGACGGCGGTAACGAGATAATTGCCCGAATGCTGCCGTCCTGCGCCGCGAACAGCGACCGGCAGACCCGGCGTCAGGGGACGGGAATATTTCAGGCCGTCGACCTCCCCGCTCGCGCGCACCGTGCGCGCGGACTCGGTGACTTTGGCAAAGGCCTGCCAATATTTTTCAGCGACGCTCGCCGCCTCATTGCTCATTTCGACCTCGACCGCGGGCGGGATGACGCGAAAGAGCGACGGCTCGAGCCCCATGGGGACTTCGGTCGCGACGGGGGCAATGACAGGCACGGGCACGCGCGTGTTCGATTCGGGAAAAACGCCGACCACCGTCGTCGGTTTCAGTTGCTGGTTGGTGAGCTGGAAGCTGTTGAGGTTGGTCTGGCTGCCGAAATCGATCGACAGGACGCCCTGTGGCGGGAAGGCGGTCATCATCGGTAGCGGAATGAAATAACCGACGTCGAAGCCCGCCAGCGGATCGGGACGGATGAAAAGATTATAGCTGTGGAACGATGCGATTTGCTGGAGAAACGCCGAGTCCCGCGCCTGTTGGGTTGTTGTGGTATCGAGGATCGTCCGCATCGGCGGCGTCGGGACCGCCGCCGGGATAATCGCATATTTGCCAAAAATCGCAGAAACGATGACGTTATCCGGCACGTTTGGCCAGGTGAACGGTATTTGAACATGGCCCATGATGGTGCCGAGCGCATCCGCCCCGACGATTTCCATTCGTGAACTCCCGGGATCGTTGCCGACGGTCAGTTGCACATCGCGGACGAAGCCGTTGATGAGCGTCATCGGTTGTCCCAATCCAAAGGACAGGCTGATCCGGATCGGCACGAGCGGGCGGAAAAGATCGAATACCAGCGCGTCAAAATCGCCGATGGCGGTGCGGCTGAGATCGAAGTGGAGACGGAACATGCTGGCCCCCTCGATCGAGGTTTCGACCTCGATCTCGGAAAGCGCGCTCGCGACGAAGGGCGGCAACGGCGCGAACGCCAATTGAACGATGAAGAAGGAGGGGAGAAGGCTCATCGCCCGGCCGCTCCGGTCGGATCGGGAATGACGAATTGCGCGCCCGCGGTCGCGGTCAGATCGGCGGGGCGGGCGATCACATTGGCGTCGCAGAGCCGCCAAAAGCTCTCGGGATCCTGGGCGATGCGCCAGGCGGCAACATCGGGCCGGTCGCCGTCGATCACGGTATAGCGAGATTGTCCCGCGGGCGTGGGGAGATAGCGGATGCGCTTGTGCCGGACGATACGTCCGTCGGGCATGACCCATTCGCTTTCGGCGATCGCTTCATATCGGCTTCCGCGCGTGAACATGACGCGCCTAAATCGGGAGCAGATCGGCGATGGCCGATGCGCTGCCGATAGTGTTGGACCCGGCGAGAACTTCCTTCTGTGCGAAGCTCGCCATGTAGACCCAATAGCCGGGGTTCGTGACCTCAAGATCGCGATAGCTTTGAACCTTGAGCGACATATCGACCGACACCCGGATCGGGTTGAGCGACGTATCGAAGGCCTGTTCCTTGATCGTCAGGCTTTCGACCTTGACGGGAAGGACGCGGTGGCGTCCCCAGATGAGAAGAGTGAGCGGCGCGTTTTCAGCCGCTATGAAGGACATGCCTGCCTGCGCCATCGCCTCGTTCGCGGCGACGAGCGGAAAAGAGGGCAGCGTGAGCGATTCCAGCGCCGCGATCGCGGGATGCAGGCCCATTGCAACGATCTGCGCATTTTGCGCCGGGAACTCCAGCTGGTCCGCTGCGTCGATTTCGACGGTGAAGGTCAGCGTTTCGCTCGGCGGCCCTCCGGTGCGTTGCGATTCCCCTCGGCCGCCCCCCTGCGCGCCGCGCGCCTGGATCGAGCGCGAAACTTCCTCGGGATTATATTGGAAAACAATGATCGTCGGCAGGAGCGACGGCAGCCGATAGGCGGCCAAGCCGCCTTTGCGAATTTTGGGACTGCGCGGAAAATCTGACGGCACCCAGGCATCCTCCCGAGAAGCGAACTGTGCGACCAGATTTTATTTTTTTGAGAGACTCGGCCTCGCGACCAAGAGCCAAAGGCAACCATACTCCCAAGACGATTGCAAGCAGAGACTATTTAGATTGTCGCCAAAGCGTTCCGAAGTCGGGCCAATATGAAGTTGACACTTAGAGAGTTCTATGTTGAATTTGTGCTAGGTCGCCCAAAAAATAAACCGCTCTTCTTCATCTTGTCAAGCATATGTGCTTCTCAAGTGGGGAAGTGACACGCTTTATTTGTTAAATACGCCTTAACCAATGTTTATTGGAAGTAATGCGTGCGGCCTGAAAAGATTTGACGGTCGTCGCGCTGCCATAGCAGGAGGGATCGACCATGCCCGTCAGGCCAACCTACCCCGGTGTCTATATCGAAGAGATCCCCAGCGGCCTGAAGACAGTCACGGGCGTATCGACGTCTGTTGGTGCCTTCGTTGGAACCTTCCCGCGCGGTCTTTTGAACGAGGCGGTGCAGCTGTTCAGTCTTGCCGATTTCGAGCGCGAATATGGCGGGGTCAGCGCCGACAGCGAGACGAGCTACGCTATCCAGCAATTCTTTTTGAACGGCGGCACCGAGTGTTTCGTGGTGCGCGTTGCGAGCGAAACCGACGCCGGTCCGCCTGCGGTCGTCGGGGCGGCCCCGTCGAATGCAACGGTGCCAAATGGCTACACGGCCGGCGGGATCAATGTCGTCCGCTTCTCGGCTGGCCGCAGCATCCGCGGGCAGTCCGCCGCGAACCCCGGCATCTGGGGTGATTCGCTCCGTGTCGAAATCGACTATGCGACACGCCCGGCTGCTGTGGCGACCGAGACGGGATCGCTGTTCAATGTCACGATCAGCCTTGTTCGTATCGACGGAGACCGCACCATTACGCTGGCAAGCGAGCGCTTCGTCAATCTGACGCTTCAGCCGGGGCGCGATAATGCGCTGGACCTGATCAACGCGGGCTCGACGCTGCTTCAGGCGGACCGAACCGGGCTTGCGGCACTTCCCGCGAACAATCCGCGTCCGGGGGCCTGCGGGACAGTGAGCGGGGCGCTGGCGCCGGGAACCGCCGTGCCTGCCGGCGTCACCACCCTCGCGGCGACATTGAATGTTCCCGGCTTCCCGGCGGTACCGATCGCGCTCAGCATTCCGGCCGCAGGCTCCATCGCCAATTGGGCGAACGTATTTCAGGCCGAATTGCGGGCGCAGGCACAGGGGCCGGCCGTACCCTTTGCACTGCAACCCTATCTTGCCGAGGCGATCGTCGAATTGATCGGCGACAATAGCACTTTGAATCCGCTGCAGTTCGTTATCCGCCTCGGCGCAGGCGCGCGCCCGTTCGATCCGTTGGCGACGATCCGGTTTACCCCGGGGGGCGATCTCGCCACCTATCGCTTGGACAATACCGGGGCCGCTGCGATTGCGGTGCGCGCGATGGTTTCTCCCCAGCGGTTCGCGCTGTCGGGCGGTGCCGACGGGACGATGCCGGTCGACGTCGCCCGCTATCGCGGTGCCCGCTTGCCGAAGACCGGTCTCTATGCGCTCGAGGATGTCGACCTGTTCAACATCATGTCGATCCCTGATGCGCCTACCATGGCCGACCCAACCGAAATGCGGCAGCTTTACACGGAGGCCGAGATTTATTGCGAGGAGCGGCGATCGATGCTCCTGCTCGACATTCCTGCGACCGTCGCCCGGCTGGACCAGATGCAGGCGTGGCTGGCGGAGAATGAGAGTTTGCGACACCCGAATGCTGCGGTCTATTTCCCGCGAACGCGGATCAGCGATCCGCTGGCCAGGGGGCGGATGCGGAGCATCGCGCCGAGCGGCACGATCGCGGGCCTGTATGCGCGCACCGATACGCAAAGAGGCGTGTGGAAGGCGCCGGCCGGCACCGACGCGAGGCTGCGCAACGTCCAATCGCTCGACTACAGCCTGACCGACCTCGAGAATGGCGCGCTCAACCCGCTGGGCGTCAATTGCCTGCGGACCTTCCCCGTCTACAGCAACATTTGCTGGGGTGCCCGGACGATGGAGGGCGCGGATGCACTCGCGTCCGATTGGAAATATGTGCCCGTGCGGCGGCTGACATTGTTCCTCGAGGAAAGTCTTTACCGCGGCACGAAATGGGTGGTGTTCGAACCCAATGATGAACCGCTCTGGTCGCAGATCCGGATGAACGTTGGTGCGTTCATGCAGGACCTGTTCCGGAAAGGCGCCTTCCAGGGGACAACGCCGCGCGACGCCTATTTCGTGCGCTGCGATTCCGAAACGACCACGCAGGCCGACATCGACAGTGGGATCGTCAACGTCGAAATCGGCTTTGCCCCCCTGAAACCCGCGGAATTCGTCATCCTGAAAATCCAGCAGATCGCGCGCCGCGCCGACGTTTGAAAGGCTTGAAACATGGCTCAGTTCACGGTGAACGCCCGCCGGTTCGATCCCTACAAGAACTTCAAGTTCCGGCTGAAATGGGACGGCCGCTATGTGGCGGGGATCAGCAAATGCTCGCCGCTCAAGCGGTCGACCGAGGTTGTGGAGCATCGCGAAGGCGGCGACCCGAGCACCAGCCGCAAATCCCCCGGGCGGGTCAAATATGAAGCGGTAACGCTCGAACGCGGCGTGACGCACGACATTGATTTCGAGCAATGGGCCAACAAGGTCTGGAACTTCGGTTCGGGTTTGGGATCGGAAGTCTCGCTTTCGGATTTCCGCAAGGACGTCATTCTCGACCTGTTCAACGAAGCCGGGCAAAAGGTGATCTCGTATCAGCTCTTCCGCTGCTGGGTTTCCGAATTCCAGGCGCTGCCCGATCTCGATGCCAACGCCAACGCCGTCGCAATCCAGACCCTCAAGCTCGAAACCGAGGGGTGGGAGCGCGATTACGCGGTGACCGAGCCCGCCGAGCCGCGCTTCGAAGAACCGGTCTGATCCGGGCCGGGCCATGACGTGGACCCCGACCTTTGACGACGACCGCCGGCAGCTCAGCGTCAACCTGCCTTATCGCGCGGCCTGCGGCACGACGGCTGACGCCATATTGGGCATCCGCGCGCTCGATGGTCGGGACGAGCTGGCGATCGAAGAGGCGTTGGGGCGGGAACAGAGTGCCGCGCGGATCGCCTCCATCATCATCGGTCGTTGCGCATCTGGCCACCAAGGGCCCGTTGGCCTGGAGGGCGCGCGGCAGCTTTCGGCAGGAGACCGGGAAGTGGTGTTGCGCGGGATCTATAGCGCGACCTTCGCCAGCCTGATCGCAGCGCAGGTGGCGTGTCGGTGCGGCGAGCCGGTGTGCTTCGAGTTCGACCTTGGCCTGATCGCGCCGGTGCCCGAGGAGGCAGGGACGGCCCGCAGCGTGCCGCATGGTGCCGACCTCGAAGCCGCGGCCGAGTATGGCGCGCGGGCGCTTTCTCATTTTGGCGATCCCGACAGGACAGCGCAGTTGGACCCCAATGCGGAGTGCGAGATCGCGCTGACCTGCCCGGTCTGCCATGATGAATTTTCCGCCTGGCTCGACGGGTTCGAACTCATCCGCCGGAAGGTCGGCGATCAGGGCGGTATCCTTGCGCAGGTGGACCAGATTGCGTCCGTCTATGGCTGGACGGAGGCGGATATCCTGGCTTTGCCGCGTGAACGGCGTCTGCGCTATTGCGCCTTCGCTCAGGCGCGTGCGGCATGAGCGGCTATTTCGAGCGCCTTGTCCAGCGAGCTCAGGGCGGAGCCGCGCTTGCGGGGTTGCCGGTGATCCGACCGCTTCCGGCTATTTATCAGGGCGCAAACGGAGCGCGGGGCGCAACCGATGCTTCGCTTGAGGTCGAGGCGGAGACGCTCGCTTCGGGACATATTGCGCCCTCCGGACGATATCGGGCAACAGACAGGCCCGAAGCGATGCCCGTCGCCATTCCGCCTGTTGGGGAACGCAGCATGCTGCGCGAAGGGGCCATTCGGCAACCGGTCGATCCGCCGGTTTTCGCCGCGCGGGGCGCCACCTCGTCACCGCTCGAACAGCGGGCGGCCACGGTGAAGCAGCGTCAGCAGGCCAAAGAAGATGCACCGTCGCATGCGGCGCAATCCAGACCAAAGCGCGACAGGCCGCACGCCTCCCTGCCGGCCGATGTCCACAACTTCATATCGGTCGAACAGATTGCGGATGCGATCGAGGCGACGCCTCCGGCGCCGCGGGCCGCCGCGACAGGGCTTTGGCCGGACGGTTCCCAGGAGCACGGGCCCCCGGAGCACGAGGATGCCCCATCCGCGCTGCCATCGGTCAGTATCGGGCGGATCGACATCGTCGTCGCTCCGCCGCCCATGCCCGCCGCCCGGACCGAAGGGACGCGTGGCTTCCAAAGCTATGCCCGCCTTCGCCGTGGCCTTGCGCGGTAGGCCCGGCCGGTGGCGAGTTTCCATGCCATAGCGGCAGTCTCGCGTACCATCAGGCGTCTGTTGATCGACCGTATGGAATCAGGCGGCGTGGCGATCACGCTGGCGCCGCCCGACGTGACTGTCGCCGCGGTGAACGGCGCACGCGTCAATCTTTATCTTTATTATGCGGCTGAGGACGGTCAGCTTCGAAACCAGAACATCCTGGGGCGCGAGCACCCGGCGGCCTACGGCAACCCGCCGCTTTCCATGTCGCTGCGCTATCTGATGACGACCCATGCGCGGTCGGAAGATCAGCAGGATTCGGACCTGATCGCGCAGGCGTTGCTTGGCGACGCGTTGCTCGTCCTCCACGATTTCGGCGGTCGGATGGACGACATGCTGCTCGCTACCAACCGGGCAGGGGCGATCGGCGATCCCTTGCTCGATGCAGAGCTCCGCGAGGAATTCGAACGGGCGAAGGTCGTGATCGGTCAGGCCCCGATCGACGAGCTCTCAAAAATATGGTCGGCCATGCCGCAGGCCAATTTCCGGCGTTCCGCCATCTTGGAAGCACGCGTCGTGCAGATCGAAGCGCGCCGCCCGCGGCGGCAGAGCCAGCCCGTCGCGACACGCCGCCTGTCCGTGAGCGTTTCGCGCCCGCCGGTCATCGCCGAAGCCTATCGCACGCCGCCGCCGCCGCCCGCCGACACGCTCCGCGACATGCGCATCGCGATCGGCGAAGAATTGACGATCGAGCATCCACCCTTGATCGCCGAACGGCTTTACGTGCGATTGGGAACGCTTGAACCGATCCGCGTCCCGTTGCCGTCATCGGGCCTGATTCGAATTCTGCTGCCCGACAGCCAGTATCCCATCGATCTCGACAATCCTGCCCCCCGGCCGATTCTTGCCGAAGATATGCTTCAGCCCGGACCGCTCGAAGTAAATTTGCTGGGCGTGTCGGAGGCCGAAGGGGTCGAGGGCGGACTCGACCGGGGTGTGCCGTTCACCGATGAGCGCGCGCTGCCGTCGAACACAGCCTTGCTCCAGCTGGTGCCGGTCGTGACAGGAACCAGCCCTGTATTGGGCACGAGTGCAGCGATCCTGCGCGTTACCGGCGAGCGGTTGTGGGCGGACGACCTTTCGAGCCAGGTGCTCGTCGGCGACGCGTCGATCCTCGTGCGTCGGCCCGGCCCCCTCGATCCCTGGGCGGCACCGACGCCGACGCAGGTCGAGATCCCGGTCAGCGATATCGCCGCAATCCTGCCGCCGCGCGCCCTGCCATATCCCGTTGCGGTCCAGGCCGGCGGCGCGCGCAGCCGCGAAACCGGCTTCAGCTTCAGGCTCGATCCATGACCGTTTCCGGCCCCTTTCCCGCACTTGAACAAACGCCCGACTGGACCAGCGCCAACGAGGCGATCATCGATCTGGGGCTTGCCTGGCTCGACCGGCGGCTGTCGGGCGAGGCGGGAAGCGAAGACTATGACGCGTATCTCGAAGCACGACGCGCGCTCTCCAGCGCGGGGCCGCCCTTCGCGTTGGACCGGCTCTCGGCCATTTTTGGCCTTTCTCCGTTCGAAGAAGACGTGCTGCTTCTTGCGTTGGCCCCGGCACTCGATGGCGCGTTCGGCCCGCGATACGCGGCGGCGCAGGGACGGCTGACGGCGGCGCGCGCAAGTCCGCACCTGATTGCCCAACTGCTGTTCGGCAGCGAGCGGCTCCCCGTGGCGGCGTTGCGATCGCTGGCCGCGACGGCCACGCTAAGGCTTTTCGCCCTGATCGAGGTAGACGATCGCGAGCCATTGAACGCGCAAGCCGGGATCACCCTGCCTGATCGCATTGCGAATATGTTGTGCGGCATCGACACGCCGGACACGGTGGTCGACGGCTTTGCCAACACGGTCGAGGTTATGGCCCTGCCGGATCGTCTGGAGGCCATGGCAACGCGAATCTCGTTTCAGGCACAAGCTCCCTTGCGGCTCCAGCTGGTCGGACCTGCGCGCTCCGGACGAAGCGGGCTGGCGGCGACCATCATGGCGAGGTTGGGCCTCGGATGCCTGGAAATTACAGGCGAGCCGCGTTCGGCTGCGGAGCGCGCGGCGCTGGCCCGGGAATGCGTTTTGGGCGCTGCGGGCTTGTCTGTGAAACACGCGGATGGCGGGCTCGATGCAGCCACGCTGCGGGCGCTGGACGCGCTGTTGCCGGGCCCGCTGGTTGTCATTGGCGGCCACGCGCTTCCCAACTTCGAGGCCATTCCGGTCGTTCGTCTCGATCCGCTCGATGCGATTGAGCGCCATGCCTTGTGGACCAGAAACGCACCCGATGCGGATACTGCGCTGCTTACCGGAATCGCCGAACAGTTCGCGCTTGGGCCCGGCGAGATCGCCGCGATTGCCGGGCAGGATTCCGACTGCGAGCGGATATGGCGCGCGTGCCGTGATCTGGGCGCATGCGACCTCGAGGCGCTTTCGGTGCGCGTCGTTCCCGAAAGGGGGCTCGACGATATGGTCCTCGCGGCGGAAACATTTGCCGAATTGAACGCGCTGGCCGCGCAGGTCGCGCGGCGGGCAGAGGTGCATCATGAGTGGGGATATCGCCATGTGCTGGGCAGGGCGACGGGGATCAGCGCGCTGTTCGCCGGGCCAAGCGGGGTGGGGAAGACGATGGCTGCCGAAGCCATCGCCAAGACGCTGTCGCTCGACCTCTACGTCGTCGATCTCTCTCGCTTGACGAGCAAATATATCGGCGAGACCGAAAAGAACCTGCGCCGGGTGTTCGACGCCGCAGAAGCGGGGGGATGCGTCCTGTTCTTCGACGAGGCCGACGCGCTGTTCGGAAAGCGGAGCGAGGTGAAGGACAGCCACGACCGCTACGCCAATGCGGAGATCAGCTATCTGTTACAGAGGATGGAGAGCTTTTCGGGGCTTGCGATCCTCGCGACCAATCTCAAATCGCATCTCGATACGGCCTTTCTCCGTCGTATCCGGACGATCGTCGATTTCTCGATTCCCGATGCCGAGGCGCGCCAGGCGCTTTGGCGGCGGGCGCTCCCGGAAAGCGCGCCGCAGGAGGGTATCGAGCTGAAGGCGCTGGCTCGGCATGAACTGACCGGGGGCAACATCACGACGATAGCAACGAACGCAGCGTTTCGCGCGTCGGCCGACGGTGTGGCGATCGGGATGCGCCACATTGCGGCGGCCATGTCATCCGAATTCCGAAAGCTCGATCGCGACCCGTCGGGTTTGGGACGATGAGCAAGGCTGCTCCTCCCGTTGCGAGCGTTTCGATCGGGCGGATCGGCATCAGCGGCATGAGCGGCGCTTCCGCCAAGGCAATTGGTCCAGCGATCGAAAAAGCACTTGCCGCAGTAACCGCAGAGGGCCGCATTGCTGTCGGCCATCGGCCGAGCGTCAAGATCGAGTTGCCCCACGGCGCGACGGAGCGTGATGTGGCGGCTGCGCTGGCCAAAGCGCTGGAGCGGGGCTGATGGCAAGCAAACCCCCGGTTGCGAACGATCCAGTTGGACCGGTGGCACCGCCGCCCGCCAACAAGCGCGAGGTCAGCGCCGAATATAAATACTCGGACGCAGAGGCGCTGCAAATGGCCCTCAACATGCGCGGCAAGCTCTCGAGGAAGGAATTTGCCCGGCTCATCAGCGGTTTGCCCCGCGTTGCAAAGATACTTGGTCCTTACGGTTTGCACGGCTGTTATGTGGAAGACGAAAAGACGCTTGCTGAATTCCAAACGGCGCTGGCGAAATGGGCGACCGCAAATGGTCGCCCTGATATGGCAATGGCGACATTTGGACCTGTCGCCCCTGTGCAGCGTCATGCCACCATGGGGCCCACGGATCCCAATATGCTGCGGCGCTGCCGAGACGATCCTGAGTCGTGCATGGGACCCAAAGAACGCTACGAACTTTTCCAACGAAGAATGAACAACATGAAGGCGAACCCAATCGGCACGGTTATGGCTGCAGGGGGTGAGGCCATTGCTTACGGAATGACCCAGGCCGGAATTCCAATGGGATTCGATTCCGACAAGTTTATCGAAAATTCGGCCCCTCTGACCGGCATACTCACCGGGATCGGCAGCGCAGGTTTACAGCGGGAAAATATGAACAGCACTGTACGCACCGCTCAGCCGCCGCAGAAAACACCTCCCGCGATCAGTCGACCGGCGACACAGGCGCCCGCCGCACCACAAGCCGCCAAACCCGCGGCGCCAACAAGCAATGTGCCACCTGAAAAATCGCCAAATCCGAATCCTGTACCCGTATCTTCGCCGACCAATAATCCCGATTTCTCCTCGGTTGGGAAAGGCGTGGGCACGGAAGCGCCGGGCACCGTGCCCGTGGCAACCCGGCGAAACAGCTATCCAAACTTTGAAAAGGTAAGGCCCGACAACCAGCCCACGGCGCAAGCGCAGACGGACAAGCTGAGCGGTCAATTAAAGGAGCCGATTCCCGCTAACCGGGTTCTCGTCGCCCCTTGGGTCGGCCGGATGCGCAATGCGCAGGGCGACATGATGTCTTCGGGAACAAGCGAGGGCTGGCTGCGCAGCGAAAGCCGGTTCTGGAGCGAATTCAAGCGCCAATTCCCCTCCGATTTCGCCCTGATCGGACCAAACCGGACGGTCACGCCTCAACTTGCGCAAAGGTGGGGGTGGAGCAATCGAACCGTCGGCCAGAAACTGATTCACCACCACATAGACAATGGCAACCTGGTGGTGGCGGTTCCGGAAGGGCTTCACCAAGGTTCCTCAGGAAACATTCACGCCACCGTAAAAGTTGAGGGACTTCCTTAGCGCGCTTTAGATGAAACACCGGGCAAAACGAACGAGCATGATATGGCTTTGAGTGCGTCAAAGACTGGGCCTTCGACTAAGGCATCTGAAACGCGAGGTTCAATGAATGTCGCGCCGACTTTGCGCATGCGCGAACTTGAGGCAGACCGGCTTGCCGAGGACGCGCTAGCGGGCAGCGCCACGATGCTGGCTAGCGAAGCGCCGCCGATGCCGCCAGCGGGATCATCGCCCCTTGCCGCCCGCTTCGGCGCCGGCCAGCCGCTCGACACTGCGACTCGCGCCTATTTCGAGCCGCGCTTCGGTGCCGATTTTTCAGGCGTTCGCGTCCATGCTGGTGCACCTGCAGCGCGCGACGCTGATGCCCGAGGGGCTCAAGCATACACCGACGGGAGCGATCTCGTGTTCGGGCCGGGGATGTACGCGCCGGGGCGGGACACCGGCCGCCAGCTAATTGCGCACGAACTGGCACATGTGGCACAGCATCGCAGCGGGCTGCTCGAACCTGGCCGGATTTATCTGAAGCCCAAATCCTTGCGCTTTCTCGACGAACCCACGCTTGAAGAAATTTCGGACGGCAAAAAGGTTCTGAAGGAGGGAGCGTCCGGCGAAGCCGTCGTGCGGGTAACCGTCGCCATCGCCGAACTCGGCTTCTATCCGATATCGGTTGTCGATGAGAAGTTCGAGCCACCTCTCACCTCGGGCGTCATGAAGTTTCAAGCCGCGAAAGGTCTTGGCGCCAAAGCGATAAGCGGCGCGGTCGACAAACCGACGTTTGACGCATTGGACGCCGAATTTTCGGCTTCCTACAAGGTCGAGCGCGGCCTGATCGCGGGCCAAAAGGCCGCCAGCCTGGAAGCCGGGACCGATCCCTTGACCGCGGAAGAACGCAAAGCAACCGACCGCGCAATCTCGACCGAGGTCAAAGCCGGACCGGGAATGGCACTCCCGACCTTCAAACCGAAAATTCCTGGCCAGGACGAATATGAAAAGCGCCTCACCAAGCTGGTCGAACGCATCATCCTCGAAGAATATGCGATGTACGGGAAGGACAAGGCGGCTGACCATGCCGATGCGGGCAAACTATATGGCTGGTCACAAATCGAGGTTGTCGCCAAAGCCGCCCAGGCCGAGGTCGACGCCGTTTTCTCGAAATATTACGGCGGAAAGTCGTTTCCCACGCTCGCCAAGGGTGTCAATATCCTCGACGCATGGGACGACAAGGTCGCCAGCCTGTCTGCGGGTGGAAAGCCTGCGAAAGACGACGCGGCCGATTGGCGGGTCAGGAAGATACTCCTCCAGGATGACAGCGTCCGGGCTCTTAACAAACAGCATGGCGCGGTGATCAGCCGGGCTGCGGAAGCGGCGATTATCGTGCGCGTTAAAGACGCCCTGGTGGCAAAGCACTACGCAAAGCTGCTTGAAACGCACAAGGGCTGGCCGGGATATGCCGATCCCGATACCGGACGGATATTCATTCAGCGCTTCCAAAGCACCGGCGCGAACGCTCGTAGGCTCGATATGTGGGGCTATTTTCAGACCTTCATTCACGAATATATCCATACGATCGAGGTCGGCGCGCACCGGACCCATCGGCAGGGCATGACGGGCGAGAAAGGTGGCGATGTGCTGCGTGAAGGCGTTACCGACTATCTTACCAAGATCGTCTGGAGCGGCGTCAAGATTGACGACGCGCTACGCGCCAAGATCGAAGGGCCGTATCATGATGCGGCCAATAAAATCACAATACCCCCGCTAAACACCTACAGCGAGTCGGAGAATGCCGAGCGGCTGGCTGGCGTTGTAGGCATTCGCAATCTTCTCGCCGCATTCTTCCTTGGCAAACTCGACTTGATCGGCAAACCGTGACCGATCGGGGATTCGCGATAGCCCTTGATCGCTATCTGCAACGTGATCCGTCGCAATGGTTCGACTTTTACCCCGCGACACGCGCTGAGCTGGAAAGGCGCTATAACTTCCTCGAAGGCAATGGACGCGCGACAAGGGGCGAAAATCACACGGAATATGAATTTCTCGCGCTTGAGCAGTCCGGCAACCTCAGGCCGTTTCTTTTCTTCATGTCGAATGACGCACTGGTGTTCATCGAAACCGATTACTGGTCGTTCGATGAACAGGAGTGCGCTCGCGTTCGGGAAGCCCTTGGGCCGCCGCCGCACAGACTCGACGCCGCGTTCCGGATGGACAGAATTGCCGAGGCTGATTGGGTTTACCCCGAGCGAGGCCTGGCCCTTTGTGTCATGCCGGAAACGGACATGATCGTCCGGTGGGCGGCCTTTGGTTCGACCACGATTGAGGACTATTGCCAACATATCCGGCCCGTCGGGCTTGCGAGGGAGTTCGAGACCAAAACCGGGTAGCTACGCCAGCTGCCCTGTCACGTCGCCAATGAAGCCTCGCCCCAAAAACCACACAGCAAGGCGGCGAGAACCCGGCCAGTGACCCTCTGGCTGTTGGCGCCGGTCCCCCCCGGATCATCGGACGAGCCTGCGCGCGCCCGCCTCTGCAACGGCGCCCGCGGTCGGATAGCCGTTGACGGCCATCAGCAGGTCGGCTTCGGCAAGGATCGACCGGAGCACATGCGCAGCGCCCTTCGCTCCGCCGACAGCTAGGCCATAGGCATAGGGGCGCCCCACTCCCACGGCTTTGGCGCCAAGCGCGAGCGCCTTGATCACGTCGCTGCCCGAACGGACGCCGCTATCGAACAAGGTTGGCGTGTCGCCCGCCGCCTTCACCACATCGGGCAGCATGTCGATCGCCGCAATTCCGCCGTTCGCCTGCCGTCCGCCGTGGTTCGAGCAATAGATCGCATCGACGCCATGATCTGCGGCCCTGCGGGCGTCGTCGGGATGACAGATGCCCTTGAGGACGATCGGCAGGCGGGTGATCGACTTGAACCAGGCGATGTCGCTCCAGGTCAGGACCTTGCCGAATGTTGTCGCCCAGGCCTGGACGGCAGCAGCGATATCCTCTTCGGGCGGACGCGCCAGCATGGACCGGAAGACCGGGTCCGAGAAATAATTCTCCAGCACCTTGCCGCGCAGCTGCGGAAAATTGGCCGAGTTGAGATCGCGGGGCCGCCATCCGGTGACCCAGGTATCCAGCGTGATGACCAGCGCCCTGTAGCCCGCCGTTTCGGCGCGGCGGATCAGACTCTCGGCCAGATCCGCATTCTTTGGCGTATAAAGCTGGAAGAATACCGGCGTCTCTCCTGCAGCCTTTGCGACCTCTTCGAGCGGGCTGTTCGACAGGGTGGACGCGCAAAATGGCACGCCGGTCATGGCCGATGCCTCTGCCGCCGCAATGTCGCCGCGGCGATCCTGCGTCATTTCACCGTTCACCCCGATCGGCGCCATGAAAATAGGGGAGGGCAGTCTCATGCCGAACAGATCGACCGACAGGTCACGCACCCCGCAATCGACGAGCATGCGCGGCACCATTCCCCAGTGATGAAAGGCATCGACGTTCGAGCGCTGGGTATGTTCGTCGCCGCATCCGCCCTGAACATAGTTCAGTATCGCGGGCGACAGCGCATTTTCTGCCCGCTTTTCCATGGTCGCAAAGTCGACCGGATAATCGGGAAGCACTCCGTGCAGTCCGTTCTGATAGATTTGCGTTTGCAGATCGCCATAATGGCCCATGTTCGCTCCTCCCAATTATATCGGCGTATCTTCGCGCGCTTCGGCCGGTGATCCGTTCCGTCATCGGTCCGCATCGTTTTTGCCGGTTAGGACGGTCAAAGCACGCGCAATCGCTGGACATTTTAGCTGTCGCTCTCGCAAAGTTACCAGCATCATGTAAAAACTACTAGCAGGTAGATATATTTTGCGGCATAGTTCTTCCGACAGGCTGCCATCGACAGAATGGCGCCGCGAAGGGAGATTTTGGTGTCACTATCCGGCTGCCCAGGGTTGATGCTATGACGATGGCCGTGCCCAGTGATACCATGATCAGCCCGCGCGCCTCCGGCGCTTCGCTCAAGTCCGAGTTCGTTGCCTTCAAGGTCAACCGCATCGTCGAGGCGGCGAGCCATCTGTTTTACGAGCGCGGCTACAGCAGCTGCACCCTCGACAATGTCGCGAGCCAACTCAGCGTCACCAAGCCCTTCCTCTATTCCTATTTTAAGAACAAGGAAGCGATCCTCGCTGCGATCTGCGAGGTCGGGATCAGCGAGGCGCTGGGCGTGCTCGAAAATGTGCTGGCGCATGAGCATGAAAGCCATAGGGCCCGGCTTGCCGAGGTGGTGCGCAAGGTCGGACAGATTGTCATCGACAGACAGGAATATGTCGTCGTTTACCAGCGCGAGATGAAGCATCTGAGCGCGGACGATTATAAGCGAATCCTGCGCCTGCGTCACAGTTTCGACCACCAGATCGGCGAAATGATCCGCGAGGGCGTGGCCAGCGGCGAGTTTCGCGAGGATATCGACCCATTCATCGCGGTCTGGATCGGGGGTCTCATCAGCTGGATCCCGACTTGGTACTCGCCCAGTGGCCAGCGGTCGGCCGAGGAAGTGATCGAATATCTCGTCCAGGCCGCACTGCGGCTGGCGGGCGCGGAATAGCGTTAGAGGAATCCGTAAAAAAGCGGGAAGTGAACGGGTAAGTTTGCCCGGCGGGCATAGTCAGACATCGAATTACTGACGGGTAGAAAATTATAAGCCCGGTAAATCAGGGAGAGAAGCGATGAATTCGAAGTTCAAGCATTTGCTATCGGCAACCGCGATCGGCGTGCTCGCGGTTGCGCCACCTGCTTTGGCGCAGGCGAACCCGGCTGCCGCATCCGATGGATATGATGATGGCACCATCATCGTGACCGCGACCAAGTCGGGCAAGTCGCTCGAAGATACCGGCGGATCGATTTCCGTTTTGGGTGCCGACGACTTCGGCGCGGGAGGCATTGAAGACGCCGGTGATCTTGCTTCCGCGGTACCGAATGTGTCCGTCGGCGACCAGTTCGGCGTCAACCGGACCTTCATTCGCGGCATCGGCCTGACCAGCATCGACCTTGGGGCGGACGGCGCCGTCGCCTTTCTTCAGAACGGCGCGATCATCAGCCGCCCCGCAGCGCAGCTCAGCGGCTTTTATGATGTCCAGCAAATCGAAGTGCTGCGCGGGCCGCAGGGGACGACCTATGGCCGGGGCGCGACCGGCGGCGTGATCAATATCGTGACCGCGCGGCCGACCCCCGAATTCGAAGGCTTTGCGCGCGCCACTTACGGCAATTATGACGCGCGTACCCTCGAAGTCGCGCTCGGCGGGCCGATTGCAGGCGAAAGCCTGATGTTCCGCGTCGCAGGCAAATATGAAAAGCGTGACGGCTATGGCACCAATTTGTTCACGGGCAATGCGGTGGACGATCGCGACGCCTATGCCTTTCGCGGATCGCTGCTCGCCAAACTGTCGCCCGACCTCGAACTGCTGATCGTCGCCGATCACTTCAAGGAAGACGATAATAATTACGCATTCCATTATTTCGGGCCGACGGTGGTGCCGGAAGCAGGGCTCGCGTCGTCGCTGCTCGGCGGCAATACGATTTTCGATTATTATGCGGCGCGTGGAGAGAAGCCCGATCTGCGCAACATCTATTCCGACGAAGACGCGATCAACAAGCGCGACGGGTCGAGCATCCAGGGCATATTGACCTGGGATTCGGGTGATTTTTCAGCGGTTTCGACCACCGCCTATCGCAAGTTCAAGCGCTTCAATCGCGACGACCTCGACGTCAGCGATATCAACGCCTTTGGCCAGAACAATTACACCGAGGACAGCGAGTCGTTCAGCCAGGAAGTGAACTTCACCTATAATGTCGGCAGCCTGTCGCTGCTGGGCGGCGCGACCTATTTCGAGGAAAAACTGTTCGGCGAAGTCCGCGTTCCGACCGTCAACCTGGCGTCCTATTTCAACATCGTGCTTGGTACCAATCTGCCCGCCGATCTGTTCGACAATGGCAATTATCTCCAGCGCGGCACCGTAAAGACCAAAGCCGCCGGCGCCTATCTCGAGGCGGCCTACGAGATTTTGCCCGACCTTACGCTGACCGCGGGCGCGCGCTATAACTGGGAAAAGCGCAGCGGTGCGGGGCGTTTCACCTTCGAGGCGCAGGGGCTCGACATTCCGACTGACAAGACCGGCAGCTGGAATGCAATAACGCCCAAGTTTGCGATCGAATATCGCACCCCCGGCGGCACCCTATTCTATGGCAAGGTGACGCGCGGCTTCAAATCGGGCGTCGTAAACATCGGCAGCGTGAATTCGGTGATCGATCCCGAATATGTGTGGAGCTATGAAGCCGGATTCCGCGGTGAAACCGCCGACCGCAAATTCGGTTTGGCGGGTGCAGTCTTCTATTATGACTATACCAATCTGCAGGTCGGCTTCGTCAATGCCAACAGCATCGTCGAGACGATCAACGCGGCGTCGGCGCGCAACTATGGCGTCGAGCTCGAGGCCACCTTCCGCCCCGCAGACAACACCACGATCCGCGTCTATGGCACCTATCTCAACGCCAAATACAAGGATTTCTGCAACGGCTATTACGCTGCGGGCAACCCAAGCCGACCGCAATTCCCGGCCTGTGCAACCGACCCGGCGCTTGTCGATCTGTCCGGTAACCGCCTGTCGAACGCGCCCAAATATACGGTGGCGGCCTTTGTCGACCAGCGTTTCAAGCTCGGCAATTCGGGCTTCCTCGACTTTTCGGCCGATATCAATCTGCAGGATGAGGTGTTCTTTACCGAGTTCAACAACAACGATGCGCGGCAGGAGGCCTTTGCGCTGGTCAATGCAAGCATCACCTATCGTTCGCCCGACGAACGCTGGTCGCTGGCGTTGTGGGGCAAGAATCTGACCGACAAATATGCGCTCGCGAACACCATCATCGCGGCGCCGCTCTACAGCTTCGTGTCGGTCGGATCGCTGCGGCCGCCGCGGACCTATGGCGTCACCTTGGGTGTCGATTTCTGATCGGAGGACCGCATCATGGACGCAGCCTTCCGCATCGGTCGCTATCAAGTCTATCGCCTCGAGGAGTGGCAGGGCGGTTTCAGTCCGCCCGAGGCGCTCTTCGCCGAATATGAGGAAGCTGCGTTCAACGAGCAGGCGGCAGATTTCGAGCCCGCCTTTTTTCGCGACGGGCTGATCTACGGCTATCTGCAAAGCTGGCTGATCGACACCGGCAGCGAACGGATCATCGTCGATACCGGGGCAGGCAATGACAAGGATCGCCCCGGTATCCCGATCTTCGGAAAGCTTGCGACCCCGTTTCTGGCGGGCCTTGAGGCTGCGGGTTTCAGTCCGGGCGACATCGACAAGGTTTTCTGCACTCACCTTCATATCGACCATGTCGGATGGAACACCGAATGGCGCGACGGAAGCTGGCAGCCGACCTTCCCCAATGCGCGCTACTATTTCCCCCGCGCCGACGAGGACGCCTGGAATCCGGCCAAGGCGCGGTACGCGACCCTCGCCGGTGCCGGGGTGAACGCCAATGTGTTCGAGGACAGCGTGCAGCCGATCATCGATGCGGGGCTCGCGGAGCTGATCGACGATGGCGCCGCGATTGCCGATGGCATGAGCGCCTGGACCTTCCCAGGACACACCCCGGGGCATATGGTCCTCGAGGTCGAGAGCGACGGCGACATCGCGCTGTTTACGGGCGACATATTGCACCACCCGATGCAGGTCGTCCGCCCCGACTGGAACAGCGTCTATTGCGAAGACCGGATTGTGGCGGCCGATACCCGGCGGCGCATCCTCGAACGCGCCAGTGCCAAAGGCGCACGTATCGTACCTGCGCATTTCGGCGCCCCGCATTCGGTGTTTGTTGAACGCGACGACGACGGGACGTTTGTGCCGCGCTACCGCTAGTTTTCCAGGGAGACGAGCCGTGACCGACGTCCGCGTACCTTCTTTTTCCCCCGACGATATTTCGTTGAAGGCCGATCCGTACATCGCCTTTGCCCAATTGCGCGAGGAGGATCCGATCCATCGCTCCGATCTCGGATATTGGGTGGTCAGCCGCCACGAGGATGTTCGCGGCGTCCTGATGAACCGCGACGATTTCGGTCAGGGCGATTTCGTCGAGAATATCCGGCTCTTCTATGGCCCCGATTTCGATGTAATGGGGCAGCGAGGTTATAAATGGCTGTCGGAGGTGTTCCTGATGCAGGATCCGCCGCACCATACACGGGTGCGCGGCCTGGTGACGGGCGCGCTGACCGCCAAGCGGGTGCGCGCCATGGAGCCGCGCATTCGGGACATCACCGATCGGTTGATCGACGGCTTTGCGGGTGACGGACATGGCGATCTGATCGTGCGTTTTGCATATGAGCTTCCGGTGCGCGTGATGTGCGACATGCTCGGCATCGATCCCGAAGATGACCGCCTGAATGCCGTGATCAACGCCATCGCGCAAAGTTTCATCGTCTTTGAAGCGCGCGCGTTGACCGATGCGGAGTTGGCAACGGCGAATAGGCAGATTGCGGTGTTGCAGAGCTTTTTCGAGTCGCTGTTCGACGATCGCAAATCGGCTCCGCAAGATGATCTTGCCACCGCGCTGGTCCAGGCGGGCGGCGCGGAGGATGCGCTGTCGCATGACGAGCTGGTGACGGTGGCGATCGGCCTGTTCGGCGCCGGGTTCGAAACGACGGCGCACATGATCGGCAACGGCCTGCTCAGCTTCAGCCGCTTTCCCGACCAATGGCAACGCCTTGTCGCTGATCCCTTGGGCCTTTCTCCCGGCACGGTCGATGAAATCCTGCGCTACGAAAGCTCGCTCGTCGCAACCTATCGCACCGCGCTGCGATCGACAGAGGTTCGGGGTCAGTCCGTGGCGAAGGGCGAAAAGATTCTCACCCTGATCGGCGCCGGAAATCGCGACCCGCGCGTGTTCGATAACCCCGACAGCTTCGACATCGGACGCGACAATGCGGCCCGGCATCTCAGCTTCGGTGGCGGAATTCATTTCTGTGTCGGTGCGGAACTCGCACGACTGGAAGGGCGGATCGCCTTTGAGCGGCTGGCGATGCGGCTGCCCGGACTGCGCGTCGACACCGATTCACCGGCGTGGCGCGAGGGGTTCCTTTTTCGCGGGATGAGCGCGCTGCCTGCCCGTTGGTGATACGTCAGGGCGTGACGACAATCTTTCCGATGCGCGCGCCCGACGCCAGGGCGCGGAACGCCGCGGGCGCGTCGGCGAGCGCGAAGGTCTGGTCGATGGCGGCCTTGATCCGCTTGCGAGCGGCGAGACGGAAGACGACCTCCAGAATGGATCGCACCCGCGCGGGATCGCTTTCGCCAAGATAACGGGCATCGACCCCCGCCAATTCGCCCGACTTCAGCAGCGGCAGATTAGCGGGAAGCCGCGGGATGCCGTCGCCCGAAGCAAAT
Source organism: uncultured Sphingopyxis sp. (assembly GCA_964426485.1). Classification (GTDB taxonomy): domain Bacteria; phylum Pseudomonadota; class Alphaproteobacteria; order Sphingomonadales; family Sphingomonadaceae; genus Sphingopyxis. The sequence goes on from CAYRQX010000006.1 coordinate 108,420, forward strand.
CCGACCACCAGGTGGCGTCCATGCTTGGCAAGCGAACGGAAGCACGCCTCGAACAATGGACCACCCACGGGATCGAACACTCGGTCAATACCCGCCGGATGATGCGCCTTCAACTGAGCGCGCCAATCGGGGTCGGCATAGTCGAGGATCAGGTCCGCCCCGAGCGCCGCGACATGGCGCATCTTGGCCTCGCCCGAGGCGAGGCCGATCACGATGCCGCCGCTGGCGTGTGCGAGCTGGACCGCCGCCGATCCGACCCCGCCCGATGCGCCGGTGACAAGCAGCGACTGACCAGGGTGATAGTGACCGCGATCGAAAAGGCCATAATAGGCCGTCAGAAAATCGAGTATCAGCGCCGAAGCGGCTGCGGCTTCCAGGGAATCGGGCACCGCAACGCTGTTCGCAGCGTGGACGATCGCCTGTTCGGCGAGACCGCCGCCGAATTGCCAGCTCGCGATGCGCTGTCCCAGTATGAAACCCGTAACGCCATCTCCAAGCGCTGCGATCCGCCCGACGATTTCGCCGCCGGGCGTGAAGGGCAGGGGCGGCTGCGCCTGATAGAGTCCGCGCATCACCAGCGCGTCGACAAAGCCGAGCGACGTCGCCTCGATGTGCAGGAGGATTTCCCCCGCCTTCGGCGCGTCGATGGTCCGCTCTTCGAGCGCGAAATCTTCGACCGCGCCAAGGCGATGGCCCTGAAAGGCTTTCATCGGCTTCGATCCCTCCGAAGCCTAGCTGGCTTCGGCGAGAGCATGGCTGTCGCCGCCCTTGTGGCCGAACTCCAGATCGTCCGCATTGGGCGACCGCGTCATGCGCCAGAAGGCATCGTTGCGCCACGGCGTGATCGCGATCACGCGGCCTTTCGCGTTGCGGTACCAATTCTCGGTCCCCGGATGGGTCCACACCAGTTTTTCATGCGCCTCGTCGATCTGGCGGCGGTAGTCCTGATAGACGCTATCCTTCACCTCGACCGTGTCGGCACCGCGCGCGGCGCTTGCCAGCACGACTTCGGCCGCAAAATGCATCTGGTTTTCGATATTGCGGATCATGCTGCCGCCGTGACCCGAACCGACATTGGGGCCGAGCAAAATGAAAAGATTGGGAAAGCCCGGCACAAGCGTTCCGAGATAGGCCGAGGCATCATCTTCGCCCCACAGGTCGCGCAGCACCTGTCCGTTGCGGCCGATCACATCGTAGGAACCAAGCACCCGTGTCGTCTGGAACCCCGTGGCCAGGATAATGACATCGGCTTCGATCTCGATTCCCGACGACGAGATGAGGCGATTGCCGTCGACGCGCGCCAGATGTTCGGGAATCAGCCGCACATGGGGTTTGCGAAGCGTGCGATACCAACCATTGTCGAGCAGCATGCGCTTCGCGAAGGGCGGATAGTCGGGAAGCACATCGTCGATCAGTTCTGGACGGTCGGCCAGCTGTTCATGGACATAGCGGGTAAAATGGCGGCGATGGCCGTCGTTGATCGCGTTCACGGCGCGCTCGGGATGCGGCCACTGGGGATCGCGGCGCAAGGTGCCATGGACACGGTCGTTGAACGTCCAGGACAAGCGCTGTTCCAGCCAGGCCCGGTAAAGCGGTACCGCCTGCATCAGATAGCGCACGCCATCGGGAACCGCCTTGCGGAATTGCGGGAAAGGCGCGGCCCATTGTTTGGACCGCGCAAACAGCGTCAGCGCGCTGGCCTCGTCGGCGACCGCCGGGGCGACCTGCATCCCTGACGCGCCATTGCCGATCACCGCGATGCGCTTGCCGGACAGGTCGGCTTTCTTGGGCCAGCGACTGGTGTGGATCACCTCGCCCGCAAAGGAGTCGAGTCCTTCGATCGCAGGATATTGCGGGATGTTGAGGATACCGACAGCGCTGAAGAGATAGTCGGCGCGGTGCGTCGCGGTCGCGCCGTCGGGTTTTGACACCACGACCTCCCATTGATCGGCATCGTCGATCCAGCGCGCCGATTCGACCTTCGATCTGAATTCTGCGCGTGCGGCGAGCCCATATTCCCGCGCCGTATCGAGCAGATAAGTCTCGATTTCGTCGCGCAGCGGGAAATATTTCGACCAGTCGTTTGGGCGGCACGAGAATGTGTAGGTCAGCGAAGGGGTGTCCACCCCGCATCCGGGATAGCGGTTCTCGAACCAGGTGCCGCCGAAATCCTCGTTCTTCTCGAACAGGACATAATCGATGCCAAGACGCTGCAATTCGATGCCGGCGCAAATGCCCGAGATTCCGGCGCCGATCACGATGGCCGATTTCTTCTTGAGCGATGGCGGTATGTCGCGCGGCGCCGGGGACTCGATCATCCCGGCAGCGACGATATCGCCATATTCCTCCGGGACATGCTCGGTCATTGCGACGCTCAGCATTTTTGCCAGATGGGCATTGTCGGGCCGGGCCAGGGCGAGCGGCTTGCCCTTCAGCCAGGCTTCGATGGCCTGCCGTGCCTGGTCGCGCACCTCGCGCTGGATGTCTTCTGGCAACTGGCCGCTGTCATTGTCGTCGAGTCCCGGAGCGCGCTTCGGACGATAGGGCTCCTCCAGCCATTTTCCCTCGCCCGTCATCTGATGAAGGAGCATCAGCAAGGCCGGAACATTGCCCTGTTCGACCCCGGATGCCAAAAGCGGCCAGTCGATCTGGTCCGCGGCGATCGGCCGGTCGGTCATCGGATGGGTCATGTCGTAAATATCCTGGAGCAAGCGAAGAGAGGGGAGGGCGCGACGATATCGAGTCGCGAGTGGTTGATGCGATGTCTCGCGGCGCAAGGGGGAAGCGGGAGCATCATGGCGTGAAGACTTCCCGGCGAACCCTGAGGCCGGCGGCCTCGCGATCCCAGGTGTCGCCCGTTACGCCCTCGCGCCGAAGATCGGTCTTCAGCACCTTTGCCGACGGCGTCTTCGGCAGTTCGTCCAGCACGCGGAAATAGCGCGGAACCATGAAATAGGGCATGGTTTCGATCAGGAATTCCGCCAGCGCGCGGCAGTCGATCGATCGACCGGGGACGGGCGCGACAACAACCATCACCTCGTCCTCCGAATATTCGCTCGGCACCGCGATGGCGGCGGCTTCGCGCACGTCGGGGTGGCGGCAGACTTCCGCTTCCACTTCGAAGGAAGAGATATTCTCGCCGCGACGGCGGATCGCATCCTTCACCCGATCGACGAAATAATAATAGCCGTCGGCATCGCGCCGAAACGCGTCGCCGGTGTGGAACCAGCCGTTGCGCCACGCCGCAGCGGTTGCTTCGGGATTCGCGTTATAGCCGCTGTTCATCGCCCACGGCCGGTCGGTGCGAACCAGCATCTCGCCGATTTCTCCGACCCCGACTTCGCAATCATTACCGTCGACCAGTCTGACATCCACGCCGGGACGGACGCGGCCGCAGGTTCCGATCTTTGCCGGATTGGCCTCCGAGACGACGGGCGACGATATTTCGGTCATGTTGAAGATCGTATAGATGTCGATGCCAAAGCGTTCGGTGAAAGCGGGCGCTTCGCCGGTCAGCGGCACCATGAATGCCTTTTTGACTCCATGGTCGCGGTCCTGCGGCGAAGGCGGGGCCTTGAGCAGGAAGGTGGCCATGACACCCAGCAGAAATACGACCGTTGCGCCGGTGCGCTTGGCCACCGACCAGAATTCGTCGGTGGAGAAATTGTCGATCAGGGCAACTGACGCGCCGCGGGCCAGCATGACGAATGGCGGCCCCATTCCGCCAATGTGAAAGATTGGCGCGACGCACATATAGCGGTCGTCATCGCCCACCATCGGCCAGCTTTCGGGCCCGGCATTGGAGAACATGTGGAGGTAGGACGACAGAACGCCTTTCGATGGGCCGGTGGTCCCCGATGTGTAGATAATCGACTGGATGTCCCACGGCTCGATCGGCCGTTCGAGCGGCAAGTCGTCCGCCGGATCTCCGGCCACGTCGTCAAAGCGCACCGAGGCAAGCGGCGTCGCGGCAATTTCGTTGACAGTTGTGACGACCAGAAGCTCGAGGCCGCCAAGGTCGACCTCGGTCAGGCGCGGGACCAGATCCGGGTGGACGAGCAAAATCCGCGCGGACGAGTTCGCCAGAACATGCTCCAGCAAACCCCCGCGATAGGCGGTGTTGAATGGCACGAACACGGCGCCGAGATAATTGATGGCATAAAATGCGACGAGCGCATCGGGGCCATTTGGCAGCCACACGGCGACGCGTTCGCCCTGCTGGATGCCGAGTTGACGTAGCCCGGCCGCCTTTGCGCGCACGCGCGCGTGAATGTCGGCGAAACTCCATTCCGAGCCATCGGCAAAGACGATATGCGCCTTGTCAGGCCGCTCGATCGCCCACCGGTCGAGCAGGTAACGCAGCACGCATTCGTTGCGATTGGGGATGCGCGGATCCGAGAAATCTTTCGTTCGTTCGGCGTTCGGCATGGCGGGTCTCTTTCCTCCAGTCGCTGGGGCCCTGGTCGATCGCGTCGTCACGCGGCGCGGCGAAGGATTTCAAGGATGTCGGCGGCAGAGGTGACCGGACGCGGATTCGTGCGGCCCCAGATGTCGAGCAAAGTATATTCGGCAACCTGCTGGAAACGCGACTCGTCGACGCCCACTTCGCTCAGGCGGCGCGGCATGCCCAGCCCGGAAATAAAGACGTCCAGCGCGGCCGAAGCACTGGCGTGCCCATCGCCCAGCACGGCCAGCGTGCGCGCCTGGCGGCTGTCGTCATGCTCGGCATTCCATGCCAGCACATAAGGTGACATGACGCATGACGTGTAGCCATGCGGAACATCGCAGGTGCCGCCCAGGATATGGCCGATCGCGTGGCTGGCGCCCATGGGAACCCCGCCGATGATGCTGATCATCGACTGCCATGCGCCGATCTGGCACTTTAACCGGCCTTCGAGGTCGCCGGGATCGGCCTTCACGCGCGGAAGTCCCTCGACAAGCAGCCGCAGCGCGCTTTCGGCGAGTCCGTCGGCGAAATCATTCGACTGGTAGGAAGACAGGGTCTCGACCGCATGATCGACCGAGCGAACCCCGGTCGAGAGCCAGAGCCATTCCGGGGTGTGGAGGGTGATCGACGGATCGAGCACGACCATGACGGGGGCCATGTTGCGATGCTCATAGCCTTGCTTGTGCTGCGTGACCTCGTCGGTGGAACCCGACAGTGCGTTGAACTCGCCGCCAGAGAGGGTCGTGGGGACGCAAATGACCGGGATGTCGGGGCCGACGGTGATCGGGTTGATGACTTCGCCCGCGTCGGTAACATAGGTACGCAGCGGTTCGAACGCCTCGACGGTGCGGACATCATGTTTGATGAGCAGCGCGACGATCTTTGCGCTGTCGGTCGCTGAACCGCCGCCAACGGAAACGATCAGGTCGGCTCCGGCGGCTCGCGCGGCGTCGGCCGCTTTCAATACATCGGCGCGCGGCGCATGGGGGGCGATTCCGCTGTAGGTTCCGGCGTGCCTTGCACCCAGTGCGGCCTCGATCGTCCGGATTTCACCGGTGCGTTCGCGCAGCGTCGTCGATGCCAGCAAAAATACCTTCGAGCATCCCATCTTGCCCGCCTGGTCGGCTATGGCTTCTGCCGCCGGGACGCCCATCGTGACGCGTTCGGTCCGGGTGAAGTGCAATTCGCTCGGGGTGATCTCAGCCATCGTGTCGCTCTCCTCTGCTTGCCGGGTCTGTGCCGGTCTCGTGAATCAGATAGTGACAGGACAAGCGGATACTGGCTAGTATATTTTTCAACTGATGAGAATATGTCGCGCCAAGCGCGGCAAACGAACGGGAGCCAAGTCCGCATGAGTGAACGGGAAAATGCCGCGCTGCCGCCTGCCGCGGGTATTCGAATTCTGGAATTTTCCGGGCTCGGCCCAACGCCATTTGGCGCGATGCTGCTCGCCGATCTCGGTGCCGACGTCCTGCGGATCGAACGTTTTGGCGCCGGGCGTCCCTTGGGGGGCGACCCGCAATATGATTTCCTCTATCGAAACCGCCCCTCGGTCGCGATCGACCTGAAAGCACCGGAAGGGCTGACCCTTGTTCGAGATTTGGCGTTGAAGGCCGATGTCGTCATCGAAGGTTATCGACCCGGTGCGATGGAGCGGCTCGGCCTGGGTCCGGAAACGCTGTGCGAAGCGAATGAGCGGTTGATTTACGCCCGTATGAGCGGGTGGGGACAAACCGGTCCGCTCGCGTCGCGCGCGGGACACGACATCAATTATCTCGCTCTCACCGGCGCGCTATTTCCCATCGGACCGAGCGATGCGCCGCCGACGCCACCGCTCAACCTCATTGGCAACTTCGGTGGCGGCGGGACATTTCTTGCAATGGGGGTGCTCGCTGCGCTTATCGAGCGACAGCGCTCCGGCAAGGGTCAGGTTCTCGACGTCGCGATGGTCGATGGAATTTCGGTTTTGCTGACCCAGATGGCGGGGTGGATGCAGATGGGCGTGTGGAATCGAGGGCGCGGCGAAAATCTTCTCGACGGTAGCGCCTATTTCTATCGCTGCTATGAAACCTCCGATCGTCGGCACATGGCCGTCGGCGCGCTGGAGCGCGAATTCCACGATGCGTTTGTGGCGGGGCTGGGTCTCGATGTCGGCGACTTCGGCGACTATCTCGATCCCGCGGTCTGGCCAGCTCGCGCTCTCCGGATCGAAGAGCTGTTTCGCACGCGCTCTCAGCGGGATTGGTGCGCAATCTTCGGCGACTTGGACGCCTGCGTATCACCCGTCCTTTCTTTTCATGAGGCGGCAGAGCATCCGGCAAATCGTGCGCGACATGTTCACGCGCATTCGGGTCCCTCGACGCAGCCGGCACCCGCTCCGCGATTTGCAAGGTCGCCAAGCCGGCAACCGGACGCCGTGGTTGCCAAGCCCGAAATTGGCGCGAGCTTGATGGCCTGGGCCGTGTCCGCAAACGAGATCCGTCTACTGGAAAAAAATGGAGTACTGCGATAGCGCCTCGACCGTTGCTACGGACGAGACTGTTCGAACGAACCGTCCCAAACCATGATATTGAATCCGGAGACGGGTACCGGGAAGGCCGCCTCTGATGTGCTCCACTGATTGTTACCAGTCAGAGGTAGAGTCCGGCACCTTCATGATGGCTGCTTGATGGGATGGCGATGGTCCTGGGGGCATGCCCCCAGGACCATTGGCCGGCGATCTCGGCAGCGATTTGCTCGCCCAGTTTCGAGTGCGGCCTGACGTGATTATAATCGTGTCGCCAAGCCATGAGGTCGTCGAGATGATCCCGTGCCGGCGGCATACATCCGCCGTCGGCATCCCCGCCTCATGCTCCTTCAATATCGGGATGATCTGCTCGTCGCTGAACCTGCTTCGCTTCATTCTGTCCGACTCTTTCGCGTCGGACTCCACTCAAAATCGGTCGCATTTCAGGGGGGCACGTCAAGGACCGCGCGGGGCAGATATAAGCTGGGGAATGACACTCGGCTTGGGGTCATGTCCGCTTTCCCGATCTGCGTCCCGAAGTGGACGGTCCGGAATCAGCCAGTTTCAGAACCCGGTCTTTGAGCAAGGGAAGTGAGGTCGACTACGTCACGGGGCCGAGCGATTGCGCTTTGGGAATGTCGGACCGGCCTTGGTCATCAGGGTCGAGACACCCCGGACCTTTCGGCTGACTCCGCCAAAGTTCTTCTCGCTGTTCCGTCGTGCTCGCCGTGCGAGGCTTCCTTTTCGGTCAAGGTGGCGGGCGCACCTTACCTGAATTTTTGGAATCCGGCGAAGATCCTTTTTGCGGTTTCGATCGGGTGCGACGCCTCGCTTGCAGGCTAAGCCATCGACGGGCATGAGGCCTTCGATGGTTTAGCCTGCTGATCTAACGAGGACGCGGACATTTCATGAATTCTGTAAAGATTGCGTCGCTCGGGCGCGACAGCCGCGCCAACCGGCTCATCATCTTGTTGCTCTCGGTCGGCTTCGTTGCCTTGCTCGCGGCGGCGGCCGCCGCCTTCTGGGTGCAGCGACAGAATGAGGAGGATGCGCGCATGGTTGCGCACACGCTCGCGGTCGAGGCGAGCCTCGGATCTTTCGCGAGCGCAAACGAGCGCATGGAAACCGCGCGCCGGGGGTTGCTCCTCACCGGCAATCCTTTGTTCACCGATCTGGTCGCGCAGTCCGAGCGCGGCGCACGCACCCAGCTTGGCGAGCTCCGTAGGATGATCGCCGACAATCCCGAGCAACGGCAACGTGTCGAACGCCTCGGCTCGCTGCTTGACTCTTATGGACGTAATTATCGCCAGTCGATCAGGCTTGCAGGTGCAGCGCGCGAGCGCATGCTGGCTGATTTTACCAACGATCCGGCCGTTGCAAATGTGCGCGCGGCGCGGGAGGTCGTGAGCGAAATGCTGAACGACGAGCTGGCGCTGCTGCGGGCACGGGAGGCGAACCAGAAACGCACGCAGGGTCTGTTCAGCGCGGTCCTGATCGCCACCGGTCTGCTGATCTTTATCGTAGCGTGGGTGACGCTCTGGCTCGTGCGCCGCAACCTCGTCGAACTCAGGGGCTCGCGGGAAGAACTCCACAATCTGAACCTCGGGCTTGAATATCTTGTCGACGCGCGCACGTCCGAGCTCCAGCGCGCCAATAACGAGATCCAGCGCTTCGCCTATATCGTCTCGCACGACCTGCGCTCGCCGCTCGTCAACGTCATGGGTTTCACCGCTGAGCTCGAGACTGCGCGCAAGGCGATCGCGGGCTATCTGGCGAAGAGCGATGCCGATGGCTGGCAGGCGCCCGACAAGGACACGCGCCTCGCAATCGAGGAGGATTTGCCCGAGTCGATCGGGTTCATCCGCAGTTCGACGCAGAAGATGGACCGGCTGATCAATGCGATCCTCAATCTGTCGCGGCAAGGCCGGCGGACACTTGCGCCCGAGGCGCTCGATCTGACCGCCCTCGTACAGGGCATTATCGACAGCCTTCAGCATCGGATCGACGAGACCGGAACGAAGGTCGACATTGATCCATTGCCGACCGTCGTGAACGACCGTGTAGCGGTCGAACAGATTATCTCAAACCTTGTCGAGAACGCCCTTAAATACCTCCAACCTGGAAGGCCGGGCGTAATCAGCGTGAGCGGGGGTATCGAGCATGGCCGCGCGGTCGTCGCAGTGACCGACAATGGCCGCGGCATCGATCCTCGCGACCATGAGCGCGTTTTCGATCTCTTCCGCCGCTCGGGTGTGCAGGACCAGCCGGGCGAGGGGATCGGGCTTGCGCATGCCCGTGCGCTCGCATATCGCCTCGGTGGATTCATAGAAGTGCAGTCGGCGTTGAACGAAGGGTCGACCTTTCGCTTGATCCTGCCGACCGAATGGACAAGCGGGAACGAAGATGCCTAACCAGCCAGTCAATATCGTGATGATCGAGGATGACGAAGGTCATGCCCGGCTGATCGAGAAGAATATCCGCCGCGCCGGCATCTCGAACACGATCCATCATTTTCTCGATGGCACCTCAGCACTTGAGTTCCTCTACGATGGCAAGGACGGACCTGTTCGCAACGGGCCAGCGCTTGTCCTGCTGGACCTCAACCTGCCCGACATGAGCGGCACCGATATTCTCGCCAAATTGAAAGCCGACGACAGCCCGCTGCGCCGCACGCCGGTTGTGGTACTCACGACCACCGACGATAAAGTCGAGATCCAGCGTTGCTACGATCTGGGGTGCAACGTCTACATCACCAAGCCGGTGAATTACGAAAGCTTCGCCGATGCAATCCGCCAGCTTGGCCTTTTCCTGTCGGTGATCCAGGTTCCCGACCCCAACCCCGTCTGAGACGCGTGCGAACACATATTCTTTACATCGATGACGACGAGGGCATCAGGCGCCTTGTTTCGCGTGCGCTCATGCGAAAAGGCCTCGAGGTCAGCGTTGCCGCCAGCGGCGGCGAGGGCGTAGCCATGGCGCGGACGACGCATTTCGATCTTATCGCCGTCGATCATTATATGCCGGGACAGGACGGGCTCGCGACGATCGAGGCGCTCCGCACGCTAGGGGATTGCCCGCCGCTTGTGTACGTCACCGGCTCGGAGGAAAGCCGCATCGCGGTCGCGGCCCTTAAGGCTGGAGCCGACGATTATGTGGTGAAATCGGTTGGCGAAGACTTCTTCGATTTGCTCGCCAGCACTTTCGCACAAGTTCTCGATCGCGCTCAGCTTCGGCGCGCGCGCGAGCTGGCCGAGGCCGAACTGCGTGCGAGCAATGCGCGGCTCGAGGCGATGCTGAAAGAGGTCAACCACCGCGTCGCGAACAACCTTCAGATGGTCATGTCCTTTATTGCGCTCCAGTCGAAGAGCCTCCCCGATGCGGGCGCGCGCGAAGCGCTCCAGAAAACGCAGCAGCGCATTGCGACGATCGCGCAGGTCAACCGCCGTCTCTACACAACCGACGATGTCGAGTTCGTTGCGATGGACGATTATCTGGCCGGGCTAGCCGACGATATCGGCTCGACTTGGTCGACGGGGAGCGCGCGGCGCACGGTCGTTGCTGCCGTCGATCCGATCCGGTTGTCGACCGACAAGGCAGTCGCGCTCGGCATGATCGCCAATGAATGGGTCAGCAACGCCTGCAAATATGCTTATGGCGACGCTGAAAATGGCGAGATCCGGCTTTATCTCCGGCAAACGGGTGACAGGGAAATTGAACTGAGCGTCGAGGACGAGGGTCCCGGTATGCCTGCAAACGGCGCGGTTAAAGGGACAGGGCTTGGCACGAAATTAATCGATGCATTGGCACGCACCAACAAGGCGGATGTACGCTACGGCGCCGTGAGCGATGCGGGAGCGCGTCCGGGAATGCGGGCCTCGATAACATTGAAGTTGCAGGCGAAGGATGTGCGTTTGTCTTCAGAGGAATAGACGTCGATTTGCCATCTATCGACAGAGACGCGTAGATGTCATTATCTTTGGCAGGGCCGCTCTTCACATTCTAAATCCCAAAGCGGTCGGTGCGCAAACGGCCGACTCAGGCCGATGTCTGATGCCGCTTAATTTTCGCCAATCCATATTGGCGGCGTGTGGCGCCACCACTCGACTGCGGCTTCAACCTGATAGGCAAGCGCGAGCAGCAGCGCCTCCCCCGGGGCGGGTTGCGAACTGGACGCCGATCGGTAGCCCGTTGTTGCCAAATCCCAATGGCAGGCTGATCGATGGCGTGCCCGCGAGATTGTCGATCCAGCAATAACCGGCATAATCGACGAGATGATCGCGCTGATCGGCCCACGCGCCATCGGCGCTGAACACGCCGACGCGGACAGGTTCGGTGCCGAGGGTCGGTGTCTTCCAGATGTCGATATCGTCGAATTGCTTCAGATAGGCCGACACCATGCCGTTAGCTTGCTGCCAAGCGGACGCGTATCGCAAATCGTCAATCCGGTTGCCGACTTCGACCAGCGTCCTCGACCGATATTCGAGATTCTCGGGGCGCACTTCGACGCCGAGTCTTTCGGCCAGTAGCGCAAGCTTACGGCTGAATGTTCCCTCGGTGATATCGTGCAGCACCGCGATCGCTTCGGGTCCGTTGAAAGGTAGCGCGCCGTCGCGCACGCTATGACCCAGCTTGCCCAATAGCGCGATGGTGTTGGCGAAGACACTACCACGCTCGCATCGGGTGCGCCGCCGGTGCGCATGATGTCGCTATAAGCGTGGATGCGCAGCTGGCTCGCGACCGGTTGCGTGATCAGCGGAACCGGAGCGAAGGCTGTTCCCTGCGCGCGTGTCTGCGTTGCGTCGGGCCAGGCCGCGGTGTCCCGGACGGTGCGGCTGATGCAGCCATTAACGCCAAGGTCCGAAATGATGCGCATCGCTCGTCGCCGATGTTGCGACCGCGCGACGGTTTCAATCCCACAAGGCCGCAGGGCGCGGCGCCGTGACGGATCGAACCGAGCCCGTCGCTCGCATGCGCGACAGGCACCACCCCTGCTGCCACCGCCGCCGCCCCGCCGCCGGACGAGCCGCCAGGCGAATGCTCAAGGTTCCATGGATTGCGAGTGATCTCGGTCAGCGGGGTTCGGTGACGACGTTGAGACCGAATTCGGGCATCGTTGAGCGCGCGATGGAGACGAGGCCGGCGTCTTTGATGGCAAGGGTGTAGGGTTCGTCTTCCGCAGCCACATAATCGCGCAACACGGTAGCGCCCCAAGCCAGCGGATTCCCCTTTTCAGCAATCATATCCTTGATCAGCGTCAGGATGCCGGCGAGCGGACCGGCATGCGACACCGCGGCCTGTCGGCGCGCGCGATTGAAATTCGGCGAGGCAATGAAATTGAGAGCGGCGTTGGCGGCTTCGGCCCGCTCGATTGCCTAGTCGATGAGGTAGGCTGCCGTCGTGTCGCCGGCTTCGAGCGAGCGGCGCATCGCTACCATATCGGCTGGGCAACTCGCCGGTCCACGCTCCGGATGACAATCTGCACGTCGTTCGGATTTTCCGGGCCGGGTCAGGGCTCAAGCGACCGTCATGCGGGCGCCCAATGAATGTCAACCGGCAACTCGGTGCCCGCCAACGCGAGTCCGATTGGCAAGGGCGAGGATGAACCTTGTTTGATAGCGGTTTCGATCACAGCGCGCTTCTCGTCGCCCCTCACGGCGATCAACAGCGCGCGCGCCGTCGTGATCGCCGTAAGACTGAGCGTGATGCGTGGTACCGGAGCCTCGAGCGGCATCGGATCGGGCATCACGCCCAAGGCTCGGCGGTCTTTCGGGCCATTCACGGCTTCTTCGAAATCGGGGCCCGGGAAGATCGAGGCTGTATGTCCGTCATTCCCGACGCCGAGAAGGCACAGATCGAGCGGCCAGTGCAGATCCTGCATCAGGGCGTCGGCGGAGCGCCCCGCCGCCTTGTAGTCGGCGATCGCGTTTGGAACGATCGGCATGACGCGCGCGCCTTTGGGGAGGAAGAATTTGGCGAGGACCGTCACATTGCTCAGCGGGTCGCCCAGCGGCACGATCCGTTCGTCCCCGGGGACAATCGTCACGCGCTTCCAGTCCAGTTTTGCGGAGGAAAGCTTCTCGTAAATCGGGATGGGCGTCTTTCCGCCAGCAAGCGCGATCACCGCGGCGCCGCGTGCATCGATCGCGCTTTCGATGATAAAGCCGATATCGCCCGCTACCGCGGCCGCCATCTCAGCCGCGTCCTCATATTCCCACCATTCAACTTCGTCGCTCACTTCGTCTTCCTTGCATAATAATTCATTGGTCGCAGATGCGGGTCAAAACCGGCTCCGAACCAGATCTGGATGAACCGCCATTATCGCAGTCGCTGCAGCCTGTCTGCCTTCGTCTGTCAGGTTAGTTGAAGTTTAAGCCCGCCCAGCCGGACGTTATGCGCGCGTATGAGCCATGGCGGAACTGCGGATGGTGCGGGGCGTTCGCTTGTTACCGCAGTGGGAGCAGGCATGATGAATAGACTTCGGAGCCTCGAGACGTTCGCCCGGGCAGGCTGGCTAGCCAGGGGCATCGTCTATTGCTTGCTCGCCTACATCGCACTGTCGAGCGCAGGAGCCGCCGACGCCAGCCCGCAGGGAGTGTTCCGGTCGGTACGTGACATGCCCGGCGGATCAGTCTTGCTTATCTTGCTCGCAATCGGACTCGCTCTTTATGGCGCCTATCGCCTGTATGGCGCCGCGCTCGACAGCGAAGGCAAGGGTGACGACGCGAAGGGTATTGCGATCCGCCTGGGCTATGCCGCCAGCGGGATTGCGCATTTCGTGCTGGCCTGGGCCGCTGTCCGTCTTGCCTCCGGCAATGCGGACGGCGGCAGCGGACGGGAGAAGGAGGCGGCAGGCATGCTGCTCGATATGCCGCTCGGCGGCACGCTCCTGGGAGCCATCGGGCTTGGGTTCTTTGCCGCGGCGGCGCATCAGGCCGTGAAGGCCTGGACGACCGAATTCATGAAGGGCGTAGCACCTCAGGCTCCGGCGTGGGTCGTGCCTGTAGGCCGCGCTGGCCTTGCCGCGCGAGCTGTCGTGTTTGCGGTGATCGGCTATTCTCTCGTTCGGGCAGGGTGGTTCGGCACTGCTGGCGAGGTAAAGGGTCTTGGCGATGCGCTATCTGCTCTCACCGAGCATGCAGCACTCTACACGCTAGTTGCGGCCGGGCTTTTCTTGTTCGGTATTCACAGCCTTGTCGAGGCGCGGTGGCGCCGCATTCGCGACGAGGATGTCGTGGCGCGCTTGCAGGCAGCGGCGCGATAAGAGGTAACCGCTTCCGGTCTTCACATCGACGGCGCCGGGCCTTGCGCTACAAATCATTTCGCCAGCAGATGGCTGCGCGACCCGGTAGCTTAAATCCACGCATCTAGCGGCTTTTGCTCGGAAGTGGCCTGACCGGACGTGCCCGTGCTTGGTCAAGAAATATGGACGATAAGCGAACGGAATTACATCGATTTGCCGACGAGCAATAGCAGGCGACAATTCTCCGCAGCCGTTTGATCGCCTTTGCCCGGAAACAGTTATCGGCTCCATCTCCTGAGAGCTGTGAGACATGCAGCCTCAGGAGATGGAGTTGCTTTCAGTACGCAACATGAAGTTGGAAGTTCCAGATATTTCGATGTTGCGGTGTAAATTTCATGTGAAACATAGTAAATATTAAGAAAGATCATTTGGATGTCCATATAATATGTTTAATTTGTTCAAGATATGTGAATAAGTTGTGAATTATCCATTCAGGATCGCGTCAAGATCCGGGGCGCTTTAGGGCGGCATGCCTGGGGGCAGTGTGGAGAAATCAGATGAAAATGTTTTTATTGAGCTTGGCCATTTCGGCCGCGGCGATAACGGGCCCTGCTGCCGCGCAGAATCCAGACAATCGATATCAGGACCGTCCCGGAAGCTATCGTGACGACGACGGCGGCCGCGGAAACATGTCAGCCCGTATCGAGCAATTGCGCGAACGCATCGAAGCGGGCGTAGAATCGGGCGCGATCAGCCGCCGCGAAGCCGTGTCACTCCGCTCGTCACTTCGGTCGCTTACGCAGTTGGAGCGCCGCTACAGCCGGAATGGCTTAAACAATGAGGAACGGCAGGAGCTCCAGTCGCGGCTGCGCTCCCTCCGGCAGGAGGTGCGCCAGGCCGATAATGGCGCGCAGGGACGTTATGAAGACTGGGATCGCCAGGGGGGACGCGACGACGACCGCTATGACGATCGGGACGGCAGCCGGGATGATGGACGCGGATATGACCGCGACGAGGGCCGATATGACGATGTCGATGACGGATACCGCGAGCGCGAACAGCGCGGCGGACTGGGCGGCGTGATCGATGGCGTATTGGGCCGAAATTCTGCAACCCTGCAGATCGGGCAGCGGGCGCCGTCGGATCTTTACGGCGTTCCTTTCGAATATCGCGATCGGTATCGCGATACCAACCAAAGCTATTATCGTTCGGACGGGCGACAGATCTATCAGATCGATGCGCGAACCCAGGCCGTGGTCCGCATTCACACGATGAATCGATAAGCCGCAAGGCGTCCCCGGCCGGTCGCAGGACCGGCCGGGGATGTCATTTGTTTCGGCTAGCGCGGAACATCTCGTTTACTCCGAGAGGGTTGGCGGTCCGAACCTCGGCACTTGCCAGCCTCGGCGCTGAGTGGCGCATCAATGCTCCCTCATGAATGTTTCGTTCAGTCATCGCTCGGCTCGGTAAGACGATCGTTCTCGGTTAAAAGAAGGAGACGGGCCATGAAGAAATATACTGCTGCCGCTGTTCTCGCGGCCGTTGCCATCCCCAGTGCGCCCGCGCTTGCCGATCCGCCGCCTTGGGCGCCCGCGCATGGCAAGCGCGCCAAGGATCGCGGGCTGTACGACGGATCTGGCCGATATTATGAACCGCGTCGCCTGTCGCAAAACGACCGCATCTGGCGGGCGAAGGATGGGCGCTATTACTGCCGCCGCGAGAATGGCACGACCGGGCTGATCATCGGCGCCGCCGTTGGTGCGCTTGTTGGACGCGAGCTCGATGGCGGCCGCGACCGGACGGTCGGCACGATCATTGGCGCGGCCGGCGGCGGGCTATTGGGGCGCGCCATCGATCGCGGTGAACTCAAATGCCGTTGAACTGAATGGGCGGCGCGGGAGGGACCAGTCTGCCCGCGTCGCCCTCTTGGTGCCGCGCGCTGTGGGGACGCGCCGCACCCATTGTCTATTCAAAAATATACTGATCACGAAGGCGCTGCCTGTTTGTAATACGGAGACCGGGTACCCCAGCACGGTCAAGCATGCGCCGCCATCCGGCAAGCTCTTCGCGGCTGAGGCGATATCGCTCGCAGGCGTCTTCGAAGTCCATTAGCCCACCGTCTATCGCCGCCAGAACCTCGGCCTTGCGGCGAGCCGTCCAATAGGTTGTCGATGAGGACGGCAGATCGTCCATTGTAACAGGGCCCAGCGGTCCGGCGACCGATGTCGGCTTTATCTTCAAATCGAGCACCGCGAACTCTCCATTCGCGCGGCTGAAGCCGCTTATACGTGCCCCCCGCAGCAAAACTGCGCCGATAAGGTTAACAAAATCTTACCATCTGCCGGCCGATGCGACCATCCGCTTGAACTGTTCGGGAAAACGATGGAGGAGAATGAACTAGCCGATCATGCGAGCATGCCTTCCGGATCGCCGGCTCGGGCTGTCAGCCCGCCGGAATCGCGATCATTTTCCTGTCCCGGAAAACCCAACCAAACTTGTTCTGATCGATAGGAGACAATGCCCGACAGATGGCCGGCTGCGTTGCGGTGCGGTCTGGTCCAGTCGCATAGCTGGATATAGTTGATCGAGGCTCTAATGTACGTGGCCTGCGTCAGTAATGTACACTTCTCTCAATTTCCCGCCGAAAGCGGCCTGACCGCTAACGGCCAATGGTCGACTGGCGTGTGGTACGGTTTTCTCAAGTATCTAGATCCTGATCGCCCGAAAACCATAAAAGATCGCGCGCCGGTGGAGCATCCTCCACCGACGCGCGGTTGATTGAAGCGATCTAGATTCCCTGGCCGCCCGATACCTCAATGCGCTGGGCATTGATCCAGCGATTTGCATCCGAAAGCAGGCTGGCAACCATCGGTCCGATATCGTCGGGCATCCCGACACGGCCGAGCGCGGTCATGTCGGCGAACTGGGCATTGAGATCGGGCGTGTCGCGCACCGCGCCGCCGAGGAAATCGGTTTCGATCGCACCCGGCGCAACCGTGTTGACCGCGATGCCGCGCGCGCCCAGCTCCTTCGCGAGATAGACGCTGAGCACCTCGACCGCGCCCTTGGCAGCCGAATAGGCTGCGAAGCCGGGAGCGGAAACCCGAGTCAGGCCGGAGGACAGGTTCACGATGCGTCCGCCGTCTGCGAGCAGCGGCAGTAGCGTCTGGGTCAGGAAGAAGACGCCCTTGAAGTGAACATTCACCAGCGCGTCGAACTGGGCCTCGGTGGTGTCGGCAATCATCGCGAACTCGCCATGACCCGCATTGTTGACGAGGTGGTCGAAGTCGCTCCGCTGCCAGGTGTCGCGCAGCGCAGCCTGCAGCCGATCGGCGAAATCGGCAAAGCCCGAGACGGCGCCGCAGTCGAGCTGAAGCGCGACCGCCTTGCGGCCCATTGCCTGAATCTCCGCGACGACGGCGTCGGCGTCGTGCGACCGGCTGTGGTAAGTGATGATGACATCGCCGCCGTTGCGGGCGATGCTGAGAGCGGTGTTGCGGCCGAGGCCTCGGCTAGCACCGGTAATGAGCGTGATCTTGGTCATGGTCGGTCTCCTGTGCCGTGAGTGGCCACACCGATATGCCGCAGCCGCGGCCTGAGAGGTTGCCGGCACCTCGCTCATCTTTGCCTAATCCTCCAAAATTATGGCGACGGCTGCACAGCTGCGCTACACAGGGGGGAATGAACGACCTGCTCACTGCCGTCAGCCGCTACGCCGATGCCCATGCCGATGCGAACGGAGTCGCCGCCACGCCGATCGCGGGCCTGTCGACCATTCGGGCCACGGCGCCGAGCGATCTCCTCTATGCGATTTCGCGCCCGCTGGTCGCGCTCGTCGTCCAAGGCAGCAAGCATGTCACCATGGGCACGACCGGATTTGCCTTTTCGGCGGGCGAATCGCTGCTGATCACGGCGGATGTTCCGACCGTCAGCCAGATCACGCGCGCCAGCATCGCGGCGCCTTATTATTCGCTGGTGCTCGAACTCGACACCGCCATTGTTGCGGAACTGGTCTCCGAGATGAAGCCGGGCCTTGTCCACGATCATGCGCGGGTGAGGGTCGACCCGACTGACGCGGAGGTGGCAGACGCGGCGCTGCGGCTGATCCGGCTGCTCGATCGCCCGGCGTCCATTCCGGTGCTCAAGGCGCAGCTGCTGCGCGAGATGCACTATTGGTTGCTTGCCGGCAAACACGGCGCGGCGATACGCCACCTCGGCTGGCCTGATGGTCATGTCCAGCGCGTGGCCCGCGCTGTGGCTATCCTGCGCTCCGACTATGCAAGGCCGCTGCCGGTCGAGCGGCTGGCAGCGGCGGCGGGAATGAGCCCGTCGGCATTCCATCAGCATTTTCGCGCCGTCACGTCGCTTTCGCCGCTCCAGTTTCAGAAACATCTGCGGCTCGTCGAGGCGCGCAGGCTGATGCTGTCCGAAGGGAAGAATGCGAGCAACGCGGCCTTTGACGTGGGATATGAAAGCGTCTCCCAGTTCAATCGCGAATATGGCCGGATGTTCGGCCAGCCCCCGGTCCGGGATATCAGACTTGCGCGCGGCAGGGCCGTCGCAGCCTGACGATGCAGAGCGAGCGAGGCGCTGATGATGTCGCGGAGGCAAATATCGCCGCGCGATGAGGTCGGGTCTGCTCCGTGTCGAATCCGAAGCTGATGGGTGGCTACCGATCCTTTGCCGTCCCGACTTTTGGGAACATTGTTGGCATTCATTGGTTGGCCTTGCATGATCACCGGCAAGGGAACTCAAGATGACAAAGCTATATTGGACCGCGACCGCCCTTCCTTTCCTCCTGGCTGGCTGCAATGCGCCGGACGCATCGACGCCGCCCGCCGATAAGGATGCTCCTGCGGTGGAAGCGGCATCCGATGCAGGGAATGCGCCGGCAGCGGAGCGCGCCATAGCGGATCTCAAGACAGCAAACGGCGCGGCGGCGGGCAAGGCGGCAGCCGCCACCATGCGTGGAGGCGTCATGTTGACGTTGCAGGTCGAAGGACTTCCGCCCGGCCAGCATGGTGTGCATGTTCATATGACCGGCAAATGCGATGCGCCCAAGTTCGAGAGCGCCGGCGGCCATTGGAACCCTGCCGACACGCAGCATGGGCTCGAAGCGCCTGCCGGACAACATGCCGGCGACATGCCCAATCTCGTCGTGGAAGAGAATGGCCGCGGGACTCTCGCATATGAGCTGAAGGGTGCCACCTTCGCGGGTTTGATGGACGAGGATGGATCGGCGATGGTTGTCCATGCCTCGGCCGACGATCAAAAGACCGACCCATCGGGCAATAGCGGCGACCGCATCGCGTGCGGCATATTCAAGGCAGGCTAGGCGCCGGGCGGCCTACCGGCATGGCTCTGCTATTCTGCGACCGTCTCTCGCTCTAGAAGAAGAGCGGGGCCAACAGCATGGCGACGCCCCCCGCAATCAACCCTCCGATAAAAATAACGCGCCGACGGCGCGTGCGGAGAATGATCTCTCCGCCGCGCGCGTCGGCCGCTGAATGCCGCCGGCCGGTTTCATCCCTCTCCTGAGGGGCGATGCTTCCGTCGCCGTTCATCATCAAAGCAGCGGGTAGTGCCATAGTGGCTGTAGACGCCGCGGCCGTAGACATCGTCATATTCGGGCGCGCGGTCCGCCGCATAATGCGGAGCGCGCTCGACCTGCTCCTTCGTGAGGCTCACGACATAGCCATTTTGGTCGGTGTCGTAGGTGAGCATGCCCCACGGAATGGGATAATGGTCGCTGCCCAGACCGAAGAGGCCGCCAAATTCGAGCACCGCATATTCGGCCTTGCCCGATCTTTTGTCGATCATGATATTGCGGATCGATCCGAGCTTGTCCTGCTCGCCATTATAAACATTGGTTCCTTCGACCCGATCGGATGCGATCAGCCGATGCGTTGCATTTTGATTGATGATGTCGGCCATGATGCTTCTCCTGAAGTTATTCGGTGATGACGCAAGATCGCCTCGGGATGCGAGCCATGCGCGTCCCCCCTGTCTTACCAACCGGCGAATGGGGCGGCCGTTGCACCGATCCCCGTATTTCTTTCCGGCGCGCGGGCGTCGCACATTGATTCCGAAATTGATTCCCGGGCTGGGCGTGGGTGACTTCAGACGGATGTGCGACCGGATCGGTCATCGCAGCCCAAAGCGACCTTGGCGGCGACGCTCATTGCAACGTCGGCCCCGAACCGGAGAGTCAACTTTCGGTCATCATTTGAACGTCCGGCATGGCGACCGGCCCCCGCTATTGACGGAAGCGACGCTATTGCGGGAAGAGTTCGACGTGGGTCTCCGCGGTGCGACCATAATAGACGACGCGGCGACCGAGGAAGGAGACGAGATAGCCCGCACAGCCGGCTGCCTTCGCCTTGTGGCTGAAGGCGGCGTAGCTGTAATCCGGTCCATTTGACTGGGCCCAGCGGACGAGCGCTTCGATCTCTGCCGCGTCAAAAGCAGCGGCGATCGTTCCGGCGACGTGCGGCATCGCGAGTTCGACACTGTCGCCGTCGGGCAGGAAATAGGTCTGGTTATTACGGCGATAATCGACCGTATATCCTTCGAAGTCGGCATCGATGAGCTTGGCGACGATGTCCGGAAAGCTCAGGCTTCCGTTGTCCGCGGCATCGAGACAGGCTTTGGCAATAGCAATATGTTCCGCATCCATCGGCGGGTCCTTTCTAAGGATGAAGTCTTCTGCTGACGGATCAATCGGTGGGCGTTGCCGTCAATTGGTGCTTGTCGATCAGGACTTTCAGGATGCGCCGAAGCGTCATCCGTTCGTCGTCGTTCAGAACTGAGAAGAAAGCAGCATCATTGGCGTCGGCAATCCTGGCGAGTGTCGGCACCTTTTTCTCGCCCGAAGTTGTCAGCGACAAGCTGTGCCCGCGTTTATCGTCGAGATTGCCGGTGCGTTCGATGAACTGCTTTTCGAGCAACCGGTCTGCGAGCTTGCTGATGGCCCCCCTGGTCAAAGCCATTTTCAGCGCGAGAACCGAAGGCGCTAGGGCCTCGCTGCCATAGAGCGAACGAAGCATCGTCCATTCGGCCACAGTGACACCTGCATCCGCAACCGCGCGGGCAAAATCCTGAGATACCGCGTTCGACGTCATGCGCAGCAAATAACCTAAATGTGCTGACAGGTCGGAGACAGTGGGCATGCTCACTCCAATAAGTTGACTAGGAAACTATATTGTAGATGTTTCGTTGTCAACCTCATTCGCGGCGGGTGTTCGCGCCAAATGGCCGCAATCCTGTTTCGCCAGCAAAAACCCGACGGACCGGAACCGGCCAGGTCCAGCGGTAAGTTCGGCTCTGCGTACCATCAGCGGGAGAGTCGCTGCGGGGTGAGAGCGGAGGTTGGTCGGGAGGTGGCCCGCTCGCCAAATGTATGCAAAGATCCCGCTTTATTGAGGCCGCGCCAGGCGGTCGACCTCCGCTGTCAATCCTCTGGCGTAACCACCAAGGTAGCCGACACTCCGCTGTTTGGCAGGCGTGATCACGTCAAGCTGCACAAACATGGCGCCGCGGTTAGGCGGTCCGCCTTCTCCATCGAAAGTTCTCGGTTCTGCATAGAAGCAACTGTCATCAAGAATCCGATCCAAACGCTTGGCGGCTTCGGCACCGAGGACCCACTCCCTTTTGTCCATCGGTCGGAATGGGCCCCCCTCAATCCATATCTTGCTTCGTCCTACGGCTGTTCCGCTCCACCGTTCGTCAGCAGAACGGTAGGCAATGATGCTGTATTCAGAAGTGGTCAAATGCCCACCGGCGGCGTGCAATAAAATCATTGTAGGCTCATTCGGCATTGGTTCGCCAAGCTCCGCCCTCAACTGCCGATGTTTATCAACCACGGTGCTTTGAACGGGTAAGTCCTCGCGAGACTGCTCGCGCGGCCCGCCGCTTACCTCGCCGCATTGGGCGGTGGCACGGGCTGACTCACCGCGTGACGTTGTAACTGTGCAAGCCGAAAGAGAGATAGCGAGAAGAAGTGCCAAACATTTCATCTTGTTGACAGTAGAGAAGCTGCGAGATGTCGACAATCGATCGATTCACGGCATCGCCGTCGCAAGTGCCAAATGTCTGCTATCTCAAATTACGCCTGTAACCCAACGGTCTCAAGTCGGCCATTCCAGTTATGGATACCAGCCTGCCAAGTCCTCGATGAATCATATGCATCTGGAAAGAATGTCGTCAACGACCCGGGTAATCGGCACTGTCGCGTCAATTTCGACCGCGTTGCTGGGAACGTCTGCACGCGTTTCATGCAGTCGCATAATCATCGTTCTTTGCTGCGAAGTCCCGCCCCATTCACTTGGTGGTCTGTTGCTGAGACGCTGATGCAGGGTGTCCCTATCGATCTCGAGAACGAATATCTGATCAAACAGATCAATGAAACGCTCGAAGTTGCGGGAGCCGCCACAGAAGAAGGTTACGGCTTGACGCTGGTCGCCCGCAATGTTCCTAACCTTCGCGACGTCCCAAATATGATGCTCGTGCGTGACGCCATCAAGCGGTTCGCCCGTACGCGGATCGCCTTGGTACGCTAACTCACGGTCACCGTGAATGGCGTGGTAGCCGCGTCGTTGCAGCTCTTCGCAGACCGACGTTTTGCCAGTTCCTGAAACCCCTTCAACCAGATAGTTTTTCGTTCCCATCAAATGAATCCGGATTCCTAGGAGAGCTTCTAAAAATACCACATGTGGCTTGATATGTCCGCAATCAGTAGCTTTGCGTCGTCCGCGCGCTATCCTGGCGAATGTCGGCTATCTCGAATTGGCGACCGGAAGTTTCCGGTCTGAAACCGGCCAGAAACAGATGGTCGCTCATAGGCTTTTGTTGGTTCATAAGGGTACGCCAGTGCAATGAAACGGGCGTAAGACTACGCTGCTGCAATCACGAGTGCGCTTGGAAACGCTGCAGCTTGTATTTCTACGCCAGCCCACGCGAAGGCGATTTTCCCGTTGCAGTGTCGGGGCAGCCTACGATATTTTACCCTGCGATAAGAGTTTTGGCTCTTTTCATCGCCGCTCCGGAGTAGGGGCGCGAAGGCTGGCGAATTCCGCGCAAAGCTAGGGTGCTTTGGCGTAGCCTTTCGTGCGTCTGAAAAGAAATGGCTCCCCGGGTAGGATTCGAACCTACGACCGATCGATTAACAGTCGATTGCTCTACCGCTGAGCTACCGAGGAACACGCCGCCGAAGCGGACAAGGCGGCCCCTTTGCCGCCAACCGACAACTTTATCAAGGGGCTTTTATGGCCTTTTGTCGCTCTCAGACGATAAATTGTTCCATTGCGATGCGTTCGTCGAGGCCCTGGTCGGGATCGAACAGCAACGTCAGCGGCCGACTGCGGTCGGTGGTGACCAGCACGGTCTTCACATCGCGGATCTCGCGCTGGTAGGCGACCGCGCTGACCGGGCGTTTCGCGGCCTCGCGGACGTTGAAGCGGATGCTCGTCGATTCGGGGACAAGCGCGCCGCGCCACCGGCGGGGGCGGAAGGGGCTGATGGGCGTCAGCGCCAGCATTTCGGATTCGAGCGGCAGGATGGGGCCATTGGCGCTGAGGTTATAGGCGGTCGATCCCGCCGGCGTCGACACCAGCACGCCGTCGCACGCCAGTTCCTCGAGCATCGTCTTTTCGTTGATCATCACCTCGAGTTTCGCCGCTTGGCGCGTTTCGCGCAGCAATGAAATCTCGTTGATCGCGGGCAGGATGTGGCGCTCGCCGCTGATCGTCGTGATATCGCCCGACAAAGGATGGATCAGGAAGGGGCGCGCCGCGGCGAGCCGGTCGACCAGACCCTCGATCCGGAATTCGTTCATCAGGAATCCGATCGTGCCGCGGTTCATCCCGAACACCGGCATGCTGCGCCGCTGGTCGAGCAACTGATGCAGCATATGGAGCAGGAAGCCGTCGCCGCCGAGCGCGATCAGCAGGTCGGCTTCGTGCAGGTCCACGAAATCGTAAAGCGGGCGCAGTTCGGCCTCCGCCTCCATGGCCGCGGGCGCGTTCGATGCGACAAGCGCGATCTTGCGATGCATATTGGTCCGGTTTCCCCCGTGCCTTGAAAAATCGGGGCGCTACTTCAGCCGCCCGTTGCACTCATATGACGCGCGACCGCCGGTTTGGACTTTGCTTCGATACGAAAGTCATGCGCGCGCGGTTTGCCAGCCAAAGCCGCATCAATCAACCCATCGACATCGCCGCCCTCGCGCAAGGCCGTGCGCAGGTCGACATGATCGTCCTGGCCCAGGCACATATAGACGCGTCCCTCGACGGTCAGGCGGATGCGGTTGCACGTTGTGCAGAAATTGTCGCTGAGCGGCGTAATCAGCCCGAGCGTGACCGGGCTGCCTTCGACCGCAAAATAGCGCGCCGGGCCGCCCGTGCGCTTGTCGACCGGATAAATGGCGCGCGTTTCGCGAAGCGGCGCGATAAAATGATGGAGCGGGATATAATGATCGCTGCGGTCGCCCTCGACCTCGCCGAGCGGCATTGTTTCGATGAGCGTGAGGTCGCAGCCGTTGGCGGCGCAATAATCGAGCATCGGGACGAGTTGGTCTTCGTTGAGTCCGGCGAGCGCGACCATGTTGATCTTGACCGCCAGCCCGGCGGCGCGCGCCACCTCGATCCCGCGCAGCGCGATGGCAAGGTCCCCGACGCGGGTGATATGGCGAAACGCCCCGGCGTCGAGTGTGTCGAGACTGACGTTGATCCTGCGCACGCCTGCCGCGACCAGCATCGGCGCATGTTCGGCGAGCCGCATCGCATTGGTCGTGAGTGTCAGTTCGTCGAGGCCATGATCGATCATCGCCCCCAATCGCATCGCGAGCGTGTCGATCCCGCGCCGCACCAGCGGTTCGCCACCGGTCAGGCGAATGCGGCGAATGCCGCGCCGAACGAAACGGGTCGCAACTTCGGCCATTTCCTCTATGCTGAGCACCGCCGATTTGGGCAGGAAGGTCATGTCTTCGGCCATGCAGTAGCGACAGCGCAGGTCGCAGCGATCGGTGACCGACAGGCGTAAGTAGCTGATCCGGCGGCCAATGCCGTCGATCAAGGGGGCCGTCGAGACGGCATGTTGGGATAATGTGGCAGCCACGCGCCTATTGTGATGCAAAAGGGAAGCGCTTGGCAAGCAAAGCCTGATAGAGGGACCGCCATGAATCGCCTGTCCGAATCCCTTTCCGCCTGCGCCCGCAAACTCGAAGCCTTGCACGCGCGCCATGGTGCCGACGCCGGCGTCATCCTGGTCCAGGTCGACCAGATGGCGCGCATCAACAACAGCGCGGGGACGGAGGCGGGTGATTCGGTGCTCGATGAGATCGGGCGACGGCTCGAAAATTTTGCCAGCGACGAATTTGGGCAGGGCTCGTGCGTCGACCGGCTCGACGGCCCGCGCTTCCTGATCGTTCCCGCAACCCCGATGTCGCTCGGCGCGCTCCGCGCACAGGAACGCGCGCTGCATGTCGCGCTGGCCGAACCGATCGTCGGCGATCCGAACGGCCGCCTGTCGATTCGCATCGCTGCGGCGCTGATCACGCGCGAAGATTCGGTCGCCGAGCAATTGCGCGCGGCATGCGACCAACTGGCCCGGCCGGCGTCCGCCCGTGACGGCGTGATGGTCCATGCGGCGCTGTCGCAGAATGAGGTCGTGATCCATTACCAGCCGCAATATGACGTTGCGACCGGCGAGATGACCGGGGTGGAGGCGCTCCTGCGCTGGCAGCATCCCGAACTCGGGCTGCTTGGCGCGGGGCCGCTCGTCACCGCGGCGCGCGCGGCACGGCTCGAATGCGAGCTGACCGAACATGCTCACCGCGTCGCGCTCTCCGAAATGGCGAGTTGGCCGAAGGCGCTCGCCAAGCTGCGCGTCTCGCTCAATATCACCGCCGCCGATCTGGGCGATCCCGAATTCGCCGGGCGTTTCGCCGATATGGCAAAGGCGGCAAAGATCGATCCCGACCGGCTGACGCTCGAACTGACCGAGCAGGCGATGCTGAGCGACCCGGCGAGCGCGGCCGATCAGCTGGCGCGGATTCGTGCGCTTGGCGTCGCGGTCGCGATCGACGATTTCGGCACCGGTTATTCCAGCCTGTCGCTGCTCGCGCGGCTGCCGATCGATTATCTCAAGATCGACAGCGGCTTTACCCGTACGATCGACGGCAGTGACCGCGACCGCATCGTCGTGCGCGCGATCGTCGACCTTGCGCGCGCGCTGGGCCTGCTCGTCGTGGCCGAGGGGATCGAGAATGAGCGCCAGCTGGCGCGATTGTCCGAACTGCGCGTAGCGACCTGGCAGGGGTTCCTGAAGTCGGGACCGGTGCCGGCGGATCAGTTGCTGGGGTTGATGGAAACCTAAGCAACCTGTTTCGCCAGTTTCCCCAGACCCTTCGACAATTGCAGCGCGCCGTTGAGCCGTGCGCCGGTGCTGATCCACTCACCACTGATCGACAGCTTGTTGTCGGGGCGGAGGCGCGCGCGGCCCTTCAGCCGCTCGACATAGGCGATCAGGCCGGGGACGTTCGCGAACTGGTCGCCGTGGAAGCTGACGAGCGCGCCCTTGGTGCCGACGTCGAGCTTGGCGATACCCGCCAGCTTGGCGTTCGCCTTGATCTCCATCAGCTGGACGAGGTTCGCTGTCTCGGGCGGCAACGGGCCGAAGCGGTCGATCATCTCGGCCGCGAAAGCGTCGAGCGCCGGGCGGTCCTGCGCGTCGTTCAGGCGGCGATAAAGCGCCATGCGCAGCGGCAGGTCGGGAACATAATCTTCGGGAATTAGGATCGGCGCGTCGACGGTGATGACCGGCGAGAGCGCTTCGCGCGGCGGCGCCGCGCCCATGCCTTCGGCCTTGGCGACGAGGATCGCCTCTTCCAGCATCGATTGGTAGAGCTCGAAACCGACCTCACGGATATGTCCCGACTGCTCGTCGCCAACGAGATTGCCCGCGCCGCGAATGTCGAGGTCGTGGCTCGCGAGCTGGAAACCCGCGCCGAGCGTGTCGAGATCGCCGAGCAGCTTGAGCCGCTTTTCGGCGGTGTCGGTGATCGCGCCATGCTCGGGGGTCGTGAGGTAGGCATAGGCACGCGTCTTCGCGCGCCCGACGCGGCCGCGCAACTGATAGAGCTGCGCGAGGCCGAAACGATCGGCGCGGTGGATGATCAATGTGTTCGCGCTCGGGATGTCGAGCCCGCTTTCGACGATCGTCGTCGACAGCAGCACGTCATATTTGCGGTCGTAAAAGGCGCTCATCCGGTCCTCGACCTCGGTCGGGGTCATCTGGCCGTGCGCGACGACATATTTGATTTCGGGGACGCGGTTGCGCAGATACTCCTCGATATCTGGCAGGTCCTTGATCCGCGGGACGACGAAGAAGCTCTGCCCGCCGCGGTCATGTTCGCGAAGCAAGGCCTCGCGCAGTACGACGGGGTCCCAGGGTGCGACATAGGTGCGGACCGCGAGCCGGTCGACCGGCGGCGTCTGGATGACGCTGAGCTCGCGTAAGCCAGACATCGCCATCTGCAGCGTCCGCGGAATCGGGGTGGCCGTGAGGGTGAGGACGTGGACGTCGGCCTTGAGCTGCTTCAGCCG
>CAYRQX010000007.1:0-111201 GCA_964426485.1 uncultured Sphingopyxis sp.
GCTCTGAATCAGAAGTCAGGCTAAATGGGAATCCCTTTTGTCAACGCGGCCTAGATGAATGCCAATAGATTTTATGGCCCTCACGGTCAGAATTACTTCGTCGCCGAACGCATCGCGACATGGCAGGACCTTGTCGATACGGAAAGGTCGGCCCATGCGCATCCCAACAACGCTGCTCGCTACCTACCTGATTGCGGCGCCGACGATGGCGCAGCAGCGGGATATCGTCGCCGCCGTCGATGCCGACTATGCGGCCCATCTCGAAACGCTATTTCTCGATTTTCACAAAAACCCCGAGCTCTCCTTTCTCGAGACGCGCACCGCCGCTGTCATGGCAAAGGAATTACGCGCGATCGGCGGGATTGACGTGACCGAGAAGGTTGGCGGGACCGGCGTCGTTGGCGTGATGCGCAACGGCGACGGCCCCGTACTGCTGATGCGCGCCGACATGGACGGATTGCCGCTGAAGGAAGACAGCGACCTGCCCTATGCCGCAACGACCACGCAGGTCGACCGCGATGGCGTGGTCAAGCCGGTGATGCATGCATGCGGACATGATGTGCATATCACCGCGCTGCTTGGCGCGGCACGGCAACTTGCGCGGCGCAAGGACCAGTGGAAGGGCACGATCGTTTTCGTCGCCCAGCCGGCTGAGGAGCGGATCGCGGGCGCGCGGGCGATGCTCGCCGACGGCCTCTACACCCGTTTTCCCAAGCCCGACTATGCCATCGGATTTCACGTCACCACCGCCTATCCCGCAGGCAAGATCGGGCTCGACCCGGGCGTTGCACTGTCGTCGGCCAACAGCGTCGATATCACGATCCCCGGCGTCGGCGCACACGGCGCGTCGCCGCACCTCGGCAAGGATCCTATCGTGATGGGGGCCGAGATCGTGATGGCGCTCCAGACGCTCGTCAGCCGAACGATTTCGCCACTGAAACCCGGCGTGGTGACGGTGGGATCGTTTCAGGCGGGCAACAAGCATAATATCATTCCCGACAATGCCGTGCTGCAGCTGAGCCTTCGCGCCGACGAGGAAGACACGCGGCAAAAACTGCTCGACGGCATCAGGCGCATCGCCGTCAATGTCGGGCGTATGAACGGCATGCCGGAAGACAGGCTGCCGCAAGTCACGATCGGCCCGGAATCGACACCAGTCACCTATAACGATCCCGATCTGACGGAGCGGGTGCGCGGCGCCCTTGCGGCGGCGCTTGGCAAGGACGTGCTCATGTATCAGCCGCGCGACTGGATGGGGTCGGAGGATTTCGCCTATTTCATCCAGCAGGATCTGAAGGTGCCGGGTGCCTTTTTCTGGGTCGGCGGAACACCGCACAGCGAATTCGAAGCCGCGAAAAATGGAGGTCCGCCGGTTCGCCCCCACCATTCGCCGCTGTTCCGCGTCGATGCGAAGGCGTCAGTGACGCGGGGCACGCAGGCCATGGCAGTCGCGGCACTCGATCTGCTCAAGAAATAAAGAATGGGCGGCGGCACCCGCCCGCCGTAAACATCCGCTTTAGCCGCCCCATGTCGCGGTCAGCAGCCGTTGAAAATTGCCGCCAAGGATCGCCTTGATATTGTCCGCCGAATATCCCCGGCGCAGCAAAGCTTCGGTAAGGTCATAGATGCGGCGGGGGTGATCGAAGCCGTCGGTGTCAAGCTTGTCACGCCAGGCATAGCTTGCGCTCAACATCCCTTTCATCGACTTCATCAACTCCGGCGGCATGTCGTCATAGCCATGGTTGTCGAGGTCGCTGCCGATCCCGACATGATCGATCCCGACCAGCTTCACCACATGGTCGATATGGTCGATGATATTGACCAGCGTGGTCGGTTCCGCCGCGGTCACGAAATTGCGAACGCCGGCGATACCCATCACGCCGCCCTTCGCCGCGAGCGCCTTGATCGCTTCGTCGGTCTTCAGACGTGGATGATTGTTGAGCGCGCGGCAGTTGCTATGGGTGATGGCGATCGGTTTCGGCGACAGCGCGATGGCATCGAGCGTTGTCTTATCGCCGCTGTGCGATACGTCGATGAGCATGCCGACCTTGTTCATCGCCTCGATGATCGACGCGCCATAGTCGCTGATGCCGCCGTCGACGCGTTCGGTCGAGCCCGACCCGATGCGGCTTTGCCAATTATAGGTCAGTTGCGATACGCGCTGTCCCAGCTTGAAGAAAAATTCGACGTCCTCGACCTTCTGGAAATGGTCCGAATTCTGCATCCCCCAGATTACAGCGACCTTGCCGTCGCGTTTGGCGCGGAGGATGTCGGCCATCTTGTCGACGCCCGTAAAGACATGGCTGTTGACCTGAACATAATGGCCCCATTGCGCGTAGTAGGAGAGCACCTGGTCGCGCGCTTCGGGGTCACGGATGCCGACGCCCTGGAGTATCGCGTTGACTCCGCTCGTGCGATATTCCTCGGCCAGCTTGTCGGTCATCGGTACCGGCGCGATATCGGTCTTGATCGGATGCAGCATGTCGATCACCAACGCCTCGTTCACCAGGTCGACGACACGCTTGGGATATTTCCGCGGAGGATAGGCCGCATTTTTCGCGCGTACCGGACGACTGACGAACGGCGCTGCCGCTGCGCTCACCAAAGTTGCGGCAAGTACATGCCGACGTGATAGTTCGGACATCATTCCCTCCCCGATCTGTATTTCTTCCCAGCGCTATTTGATCGCCGCGAGCATGTAGAGAAATTCGGCATAGCCCATGGTCGCATCGACGAGGCCGGCGACCTTGGGTTTGATCGAGTCGATCACATAATATTCGTCGGGCGCATGCGCATTGGCCCCGGTGCCGAGCCCAAAACGGCTTACAGGAACAGAGACCGGCGGCTGCGTGAAGGTTCCCCCCGGCCAGCTACCCGCAAGGCGGACGTTGAGGTCGGCCCGCACCCCCAATTTGGTGTAGGTCGCGATTTGGGCCCGGACGAGACGACTGTCCTCGGGGGTCTCGGTCGGGTCATAGCCACCCGACACATTCATCTCGACATCGGTGAAGCCATGCCGGTCGAGATGCGCGCGCAGCTTCTTTTCGGCCTCTGCGCGCGTCTGGTTCGGAACGAGGCGAAGATCGAGTTTCGCAACCGCGCGGCCAGGCAGGACGGTCTTGCCGCCGAGGCCGGTATACCCCGCGACAAGTCCCTCGATATTGACCGTCGGTTGCTCCGCAAGGCGAATGGCCGCTTCGTCGAAGGGGAGATCGTCGATCCAATGCGTGACGCCAATTGCGTTCTTCAAATCGGTTTCGCTTGTCGGCGTGATCGCGTTGCGGATCATCGTCTTCTCGCGCTCGGTGAGCTTGCGCACATTCTCGAACCAGCCGTCGATGGCGGGGGTATTGCCGTCGGGCGTCACCAGCGTCTGCAGCGCCTGGACCAGTCGCCAGCGAATCGACAATCGCCTTCAGGCTCGAATGCACGTCTTTTTTGGGACCGCGGCCCCATTTTTCGCCGCTCGCAACCAGTTCGAGCTCGACGATCCCCTTCGCGCCGAGTTCGATCGTCACCGAGCCATCGTGCCCCTGAAGCGGCGTCGGCATGAAGACGCCTTCGCACGTCTTCAACGCCGCAAGCACTTTGGGCATGGTGACCAGCTCGCGAAAGTGGGGCGAGCCGATCTCTTCCTCGCCTTCGCATATCAGGACGAGATTCACGGGTAGCTTGCGACCCGCGGCACGGATCGCATGGAGCGCGGCGAGGAAGGTCGCCTCGGGCCCCTTATGATTGCCAGCACCCCGGCCGACCATTGCCGTCCCCAGCCCCTTTTGCTCGACAAGCCGGCCCTCAAGCGGCGGCGAAGACCATTCGGCGGGGTCGAATTGCTTGACGCCGTACATGAAATAGAGGCCAAAGGTGCGCGTCGCCCCGACGTCGATCGTTCCGAATACGCCGGGGTGGCCTCCCGTGGGCACGACCTCGGCATCGGCAAATCCCGCATTGCGCGCCAGCTCGGCAAAAAAGGCCGCGCCCTCGGGCATGTTGCGGTTTTCCGCGGCGATCGAGGGGAGCGCGATCCATTCGCGCAGGCGCTTGATCGATGCTTCCTTACCCGCCTCGGCCGCCTTGCGTATTTCGTCGAGGCCGCCGGCCTTCGCCAGCACGGGCAAAGGCTGCAGCATTACCGCACCCGCCCCCGCCATGGCTGACGCGCGTAGCATTTGGCGGCGATCAAGCCGACCATTGTCAGGATTGTCCATCGTCGCCCCATGTTCGTGTCTTCAAGGAAGACTCGGTCAGTTGGAGGTCGAAGGCAACGCGACAATTGCTGGGGGTTAGGCTTAGGCTATCTATTTGCCCGCAAAGAAAATCGCGTAAAATCTTTTGGTTACCAGTTTCGAGTGCCCGAATTGTTTGACAAGCGGTTCTCCGCTCAGCCGAACCAAAAATTTGTGGCCGAGCGATGCATTAAGCGTCTAGGTCGCCCAACCATACCGCCCGGGCACGAAAATCGCCCGACATTGAATGATTGTCGAGAATGCGATGAACAAGCCCCACTTCTATCCAATCGGAAACTTCGGTCAGCCTTGGGGCGAAACCGAAGTCGAGCAATGGCGAAGCCGGCAATCGCGCTTACGCCGGTATGACTTGGACGTGGTGCCGCGCATCGAGGCGCTGGCCGAGCGCTATGAGAAAATCGTCTATGGCAAACTCGACTATGCCGGCGAGAGCTACAGCTTGCTTGCGCTGCGCGATCGCCGTTTCGATACTGCGCTGCCCACCGCACTGGTCACGGGCGGCGTCCATGGATATGAAACCAGCGGTGTCCTTGGCGCCCTCTCCTTTCTCGAAACGTGCGCCAACGACTATGTCGGCAAGCTCAATTTACTTGTTGCACCTTGCGTCAGCCCGTGGGGGTATGAGCGCATCAACCGGTGGAACTATGACGCGGTTGACCCGAACCGGAACTTTCGTCCTGATGGACCAGCACGCGAAGCCACCGCGCTGATCGAACTCGTCCGGTCGCTGCAAGGCGACTTTCTGGTCCACATCGATCTTCACGAGACAACCGATAGCGATGCTGACGAATTTGGTCCGGCGCGGGCAGCGCGCGACGGCAAGGACTATGCCATCGAGGTCATTCCTGATGGCTTTTATCTCGTCGACGACAGCGAAAATCCGCAGCCCGCGTTTCAGAGATCAATCATCGCTGCGGTCGAACAGATAACGCATATCGCCCCCGCGGACGCAAAGGGCGAGATTATCGGATCGACGGCTGTGGCCCATGGCGTGATCGAGTACCCGCTGCGTGCGCTCGCACTGTGCCCCTCCATTACGGGCGCGCGTTACACAACGACCACCGAGGTTTACCCCGACAGCCCCCGCACCACGCCGGAAGAATGCGTTCTGGCGCAGGTGACAGCCGTTCGCGCCGCGCTGGATTTCGCGCTCGAGCATCCGTGACAGCGAGCAAAGCCCGCGACAGCGTTGAGACCCGCTATCTTCCTCCAACCTCGATCAGATTTGAAGCGGAAACGGGCGAAGCTGCTGATGGAGGCGATGCGCAATCGGGCTGCGTCGAAAGATGAACCGGCAAACAGAAGTGGGCCGGAGCGCCGCGCTTGCCTCGAAGGAGTGACGATATGATCCAGTTCAGGGACCGCGGCGCGCCCGGCGGTCATCAGGGTCGGCGGATCGATGCCCGCCACAGCTTTTCGTTCGCCGATTATAACGACCCGAAGCATATGGGATTCCGGGCGTTTCGCGTGCTCAACGAGGACCGTATCGTTCCGGGTGCCAGGTTGCCCGAGCATCTGCACGCCGACATCGAGAAATCTGATATGCCCCGTACGAACTGGGAGGCATCCAAATCGGCCTTCCGGAACGACGGACGTCAGGCCGTCAACGCGGCTTTGCTCCCGTCCGCATAGGCGCGTTTCATCCGCGCGAAGGTCACGACCTGTCCGGTCATGATGTCGAGCTGCGACGCAATCCCCTGATCGGTCAGCATTCCGTCGGGATCGAAGAGCGGCTCGCTGGAATTGGCGGTGACGGCCATCGGGGTCGGCCAGCCGCGGAGGGCATGGGTGATCGAGCGCAGCGTCGCGAGCGTGCTGCCCGCCGCCTGCCATCCCCCGGCGACCGCAATGAGGCCGACCGCGCGACCGTCGAAATAGGGCTGCGCATCCGAAACCAGGTCTTGGACGTAATCGAGCGCATTTTTGACGACGCCCGACACGGTGCCGTGATAGGCGGGCGAGGCGACGATGATGCCGTCGGCATCGCGGAGCGCCGCCATCAGCGTCTGCGCCTTTGAACAGCGTTCGCTGCGATGCGGGGCGTACATAGCCAGGTCGATCGCCTCGCCCGCGAACAGCGTCGTGTCCGCGCCCAGTGCTTCGCATCGCATCAGCGCGTGGCGGAGCAGACGTTCAGCCGAACCACCGGCGGTGGCGTTGCCGCCGAGTGCAACGATGCGGGGGCGATCGATCATGATATCCTCCTTCAGTTGAAGGTCACCTGGCTGCCGCCGCGCAAAAAGGCGATCGCGTTGCGGCGGAGGTGGTTGGTGCCGGGGTTGAGGATCGGTTCGGGCGAATATTGCGCGAGATAAACGCGGCGCATATTCGGGGTCGAATTCGATCCCGTCGCGTGGAGCGCGAGGCTGGAGAAGGCGACGACGCTGCCCGCGGGAACCTCGAGCGTGACGCCCCTATTGTCGCCGGTATAGCCGACGAGGTCGTTGCTGCCGGGCTGGCGGATGTGCGGAA
The DNA here is from genome assembly GCA_964426485.1 of uncultured Sphingopyxis sp. GTDB lineage: Bacteria > Pseudomonadota > Alphaproteobacteria > Sphingomonadales > Sphingomonadaceae > Sphingopyxis. Next base: position 6,720 of record CAYRQX010000007.1, read on the forward strand.
CGATGCCTTTGCGCGTTTCGGGGGCCTGCGAGAAGGGCAGGATGCGGACGGTGCCGTTGGCGACCGTCGTGTCGTCGAGCGTGCACCAGCAGGTGAGGTACGGCCTGTGATCCACCGGCCCGCCGTTGCCGACGACATAGCCCGAATCTTGATGCCAGCTGAACGGCATGCCTTCGCTGGCGCCTTTCACGACATATTGGTCGTAGAAGAAATAGGCGTCGTCGCCGAGCGTCGCGCGGCAGATGTCGGCCATTGTTTCGCTGAACAGCATCTTGCGCAGATCGGGCTGCCGGCGCTGGCATTCGCCGGCGAAGTAACGCTTGCCCTTGTGGCTGATGCCGTCGACTTCGACGCCCAGGCTGTCGAGGCGGGCGTCTTCGCGGTCGATGACGCGGCCGCATTCTTCGCGGAGCAGGTCAAGCAACGGACCTTCGAGGATGCGTTCGAACACGGCATAGCCTTCGGTCGCGAATTGTTCGCGCTGGGCCGAGAAATCCATCTTCACTCTCCCGATGTTGTCTAAGGTGCCACGTAGCGCAACATCAGTCATCGCATCCAATCGAATTGCATCCCGCAGTCATACGTCTATACTATGGCCGATGCGGATGAGACAGGTTGAGGCGTTTCGCGCCGTGATGATGAGCGGGGGCATTACGGCCGCCGCATCGATGCTGAACATCAGCCAGCCGTCGGTGAGCCGGTTGATCGCCGACATGGAGCGCGCGGTGGGCTTTAGGCTGTTCGACCGGCGCGGCGCGCGCGTGCATCCGACCGCGCAGGCGCAGGCGCTGTATGAAGCCGTGCGGCGAAGCTATGCGGGGCTCGACCTGCTCGATCAGGCAGCACGGCGTATTCGCGCGCATCCCGTCGGGACGGTGCGGATCGCGGCGCTGGCGGCGATCGCGATGGCGATATTGCCCGCGGTGATCGCGCGTTTCCGTATCCTCTATCCCGACATCAAGATCATCGTCGAATCGCTCGGCCAGCGCGCAATCGAGGAGCGCGTCTTTCTGGGGCAGGCCGACCTTGGCGTCGGGGTTGATATGCAGGGGCGCGAGGGCATCAGGTCGACGCCGCTCGCGCGCGCCGAATATGTGTGCATCCTGCCCGCCAACCATCCGCTCGCGGCGCGCGAGCGGCTGGCGATCGCCGATCTGGCGGGCGAGGAGTTCGTCGGGCCGATGCACGAAGCCGACGCCTTGTGGAACGGGATCGACGCGGCGCTGGAAGAATCGGGCATCAGCGTATCGCGGCGGCTGGAGACGCAGCATTCGCAGATATTATATGCCTTCGTCGAAGCCGGGCTGGGCGTGACGATCGCTGAACCGTTCAGCGCGCCGCGCTTTCACCGGCTGGGGGTCGCGGTGCGGCCGATTTCGCCGCCGGTCTATCTCGATTTCGCGCTGCTCGAGCCCGACATCGGACCGACGCCCGAGATTGTCGCGTGGTTGAACGCCGATGTGGCGCGCGAGACCGAAGCGTGTCTGGCGCATGTGAAGCGGGTGGTGGCGTCGCGATAGCGGCCGAGCTGAGGCAGCGGAGGTCTGGTTTGGGGTGGGGGGGAGCCGCCCTTGTCGTTTTCGGTTATTCCGAGCCGGGGCCGCGATCCGGTCAGCGCATGCGCCGGGCCATCATGCCAAAGGTCAGGAAAGGTCAGCCTATTGCAGTGCCCCATTTGTCGCGCTCGACCGACAGATGGCAGCCGGACCTTGGCCGAATCCGGCATCCGGGCAGCGACCATTTTTACCTGCGAATTGAAAGAGCTGACATGAAGGCTGGCACAGCGGAATAATGTAGGAAAGCACTTTTTTCAAAGGCGGATGGCGGCTTTGGGGTGGGGAGCGGACCTTCCCTTATCCGTCATCCCGGCGAAGGCCGGGATCTCGCCGGTGCGTCAGGGCGGGAGGGTGAGATCCCGGCCTTCGCCGGGGTGACGATGATAGAGATGGCTGCTTCTGGTCGCTTAGCTGCCACCCATACAAGCCATAGCATTTGGACATAATAGACCGATATTTCTCGATTGGACTGCAATGTTTTTAGCAGTCATCCCTAGGCTGGCCGATTGACTATATTGTCAATTCAATAAGTAGATAATAGGAGGTAAGCCACGCCTCCTACTCGTCGTACGAGCGGACGCAGATCCGCTGTGACCTCTTGGGGAGGATGAAATGAAGTTTTCGACGTTCAAAATGAGTCTGTTCCTGTCGTCGGCGCTGGGTGCCGCGGCACTCACCGCGCCGGCCATGGCGCAGGATGCTCCGGCCGAAACCGCCGCGCCCTTCGCATCGACCGACATCATCGTCACCGCGCAGAAACGCGAACAGAATTTGCAGGATGTGCCGGTGGCGATCTCGGTCGTGTCGGGCGCGCAGCTGGAACGGTCGAACGTCAATTCGGCCGAACAATTGTTCCAGCGCGTGCCCACCCTCACCTTCCGCAAGGGCAACACCAACAAGGACTCCGCGCTGTCGATCCGCGGCGTCGGCACGATCAGTTTCTCGTCGGGCGTCGAACCCTCGGTGTCGACCGTCATCGACGGCGTCGTCTATGCGCGCACCGGGCAGCAGACGTCGGACTTCCTCGATGTCGAGCGCATCGAAGTGCTGCGCGGGCCGCAGGGCAGCCTGTTCGGCAAGAATGCCAGCGCCGGCGTGATCAACATCGTGTCGCGCGAGCCCGGAAACGAGCTGGGCGGCTATGTCGACGCCTCCTGGTATGAGGGCAATGAATATCGCATCCGCGGCAGCATCGGCGGCCCGCTGGGCGAAGGCGTCCGCGCCTCGCTGACCGGATTCTGGTCGCAATATGACGGCAACGCCCGCAATGTGTTCAACGGCAACAAGGTCAACGGATATGAGCATTGGGGCGTGCGCGGCAAATTGATCGCCGAGCCGACCGACAACCTCAAAATCACGCTGATCGCCGATTATTCGAAGAACAGCGACAATGGTTTTGCCGACAGCATTGGCACGGTCTTTTCATCGGCGTTCAACAATGCGGTGTTCATCCCCAGCCTCGCACCGCTGACGCTCGACGGCAAGAACAAGGACATCGACAACGACCTCGACCCTTACACCAAGGACAAGAACAGCGGCGTGTCGGGGCAGATCGACCTTGATTTGGGCGGGGTCACGCTGACGTCGATCACCGCATATCGCCATTGGTATAATTTCCAGGTTCGCGACGGCGATTTCCGGTCGGATGCGCCATCCTATGTCAACACGGGCACCGCGTCGGGCGATTTCCTGCTCCACGATCTTGGCGACCTGAAATTCGACCAGTTCACGCAGGAGCTGCGCATCGCATCGGCGAACCCGCAGTTTCTGGAATATGTCGCGGGGCTTTATTATTACAACACGAAGGAAGTCGATTATTTCAACCGCGTCGTGACGACGTGCACCGCGTCGACGCTGCCGACGGTTGGCGGGCTCACCCCCTGCGCGCCGGGGTCTTCGACCTATGTGACCAATCGGGGCGACGCCGATTTCACCACCAAGCTGACGAGCTATTCGGCGTTTGGCCAGCTGACCGCCAACTTCACCGACGCATTCCGCGGCATCGCGGGGCTGCGCTACACCGAGGACAAGGTCGCGTTCGACTTTGCGCGCATTTCGACCTCCACGGCCGCATTCCCCGGCGTGAACCCCGCCTTTTCGGCGAGCGGGTCGATCAAGGAGAATGGCTGGTCGGGCAATGCCGGCCTGCAATATGATGTCAGCGACGACGTCATGGCCTATGGCATGTATACGCGCGGCTATAAGGGACCGGCGCTCAACGTCTTTTTCAACATGCTGGGGCGCGACACGGGCGGGATCGCGCCCGAAAAGGCCGACGCCTATGAAGTGGGCCTGAAGACGCGCCTGTTCGACCGCCGCCTGACGCTGAACATCGCGGCCTTTTATGCCAAATATGACAATTATCAGGCGAATTTCCTCGACATCGTCGCGGGGCAGGTCGTCACCCGCCTGACCAACGCCGGCACGGTATCGACGCGCGGGATCGAAATGGATTTCAACGCCGCGATCACCGACGATTTCTCGCTGTCGGGCGGGTTCAACTATACCGACGCGCATATCAACGAGTTTATCTGCCCGCCGGGCGCCGCGGTGACCTGCGCCGCCGCGATCAACGGCAAGCCGTTGCCCTTTGCGCCGAAGTATAAGGGCACGGTGACGATGGACTGGCGCCTGCCGCTGAATATCGATGGGTTCAATGTCGATCTGAACAGTTCGCTCGTCTATCAGAGCAAGACCAATTTCGACATCAACCAGAACCCCAATGCCTTCCAGAGCGCCTATGCAATCTGGGACGCCGGGATCAAGGTGAGCACCGACGACGACAAATACAGCCTGTCGTTCATCGTCAAGAATCTGACCGACAAGCAGTTCGTGATCCAGCGCATCCCGAACGGGACGAGCTTCATGCGCCAGATCACGCCGCGCGATGCCGAGCGTTATTTCGGGGTGACGGCGCGGATGAATTTTTAAAGCGAGTAATCCTCCCTGCGGCGTAGCCGTGGGGAGGTGGCAGCGGCGCAGCCGCTGACGGAGGGGCTTTGACGCGACGTCGCTGGCCCCTCCACCACCCGCTTCGCGGGCGGTCCCCCTCCCCATCGCTTCGCGACAGGGAGGATTGTATGACTAGTGCGAAAGGATCCTCCCCCATGGCGCTCGGCGCGCTCGATACCAGCTTTGCGCTTCGCCTCGGCGGGCAGACGATCCTGACTCACAGCGCAGGCGCGCCCTGTTTCTTCGTCGGGCGCGGGGTGCCGCATGTGCATTCGAAGCTGGGGCATTTCGATGTGACGCAGGAGGTGATCGAGCGGATCGCGCTGGCGCATGTCGAGATTGACGGCGAAGTCGCTCGTTTTGCCGAAAGCTCGGGCGCGGCATGGCTACTCGAAGCGACGGTTTCGGGCGATGGCGACGATGCGGCGATCGCGCTCAGGGCGCTCGATCCGGCGCTCAACCGGCTGTGGCTGCGCGTGCCCGCCGACGCGGGCGAGCATGTGTGGGGCGGCGGCGAGCAATTCTCTTACTTCGATCTGCGTGGTCGGTATTTTCCTTTGTGGTCGAGCGAGCCGGGGGTCGGGCGCGATCCGGCGTCGCCTTTGTTCCAGCAGGTCGAGGCGCACCGCAAGGGCGGCGGCGGCAGCTATTCGCATAGCAATTATCCGCAGCCGACCTATGTCAGTTCGCGGCGCTATGCGCTGCATGTCGACAGCTTTGCCTATGCGGCGTTCGATTTCCGTGAGCGGGATTATCACGAGGTCGAGGTGTGGGAGATTCCCGCCCGGATCGAGCTGTGGGCGCGGCCGCATTTTACCGAGCTGGTGACGGCCTTGTCCGAACGCTTCGGGCGCCAGCCGCCGCTGCCCGAATGGCTACTGAAGGGCGCGGTTATCGGGCTCAAGGATGGCGACAATAGTTTTGCGCGATTGCAAGCCTATGAGGACGCCGGGGTCGCGGTGTCGGGGCTGTGGTGCGAGGAGTGGGTCGGGCTGCGCATCACCAGCTTTGGCAATCGGCTGTTCTGGGACTGGCAGTGGAATGCCGAACGCTATCCCGACTTGCCGGCGCGGATCGCCGAATTGCGCGAGCGCGGCATCCGGTTTCTGGGTTATGTGAACCCCTATCTGGCGGTCGACGGGCCGCTCTATGCCGAGGCGGCGAGCCAGGGCTTCATGGTGATGCACCCCGACAAGGACGAGCCCTATATCATTGACTTTGGCGAGTTCGATTGCGGGCATGTCGATTTCACCAATCCGGCGGCCGCGGCATGGTTTGCCGACACGATTATCGGCGAGAAGATGATCGATTTCGGCCTGTCGGGCTGGATGGCCGATTTTGGCGAATATCTGCCCGTCGATGTCCGGCTGGCGAATGGCGAGAGCGGGATGACCGCGCACAACCGCTGGCCCGCCTTGTGGGGCGAAGTGAACGCCAAGGGCATTGCGGGGCGCGGACAGACCGGCGAGATGATGGTGTTCATGCGATCGGGCGCCGCGGGCGTGCAGCGCCATTGCCCGATGCTGTGGGCGGGCGACCAGGCGGTCGATTTTTCGCGCCACGACGGCATCGGCACGGTGATCTGCGCCGCTTTGTCGGCGGGCATGCTGGGCAACGCGCATCATCACAGCGACTGCGGCGGCTATACCAGCCTGTTCGACACCACGCGCGATGCCGAGCTGGCGATGCGCTGGGCCGAAATGTCGGCGTTCACGTCGATGATGCGGACGCATGAGGGGAATAGGCCGCGGCAGAATGTCCAATATGACGACGATCCCGAGCTGCTCGCGCATTTTGCGAAGATGACGCGGATTTATGCGCATCTGGCGCCCTATTTGCGGCGGCTCTCGAAGGAAGCGTCGGAGACGGGGTTGCCGGTGCAGCGGGCGCTCTTCCTGCATTTCGAGGATGATCCTGAGACTTATGCGATCCAGACGAGCTATCTGCTCGGGCCCGATTTACTCGTCGCACCGGTGATCGCGGCGGGGAAGACCGAGTGGACGACCTATCTGCCTGCGGGGGCCGATTGGGTGCATGTCTGGTCGGGGCAGAGCTATGCGGGCGGCGGCGACGTGACGGTGGCGGCGCCGTTTGGGCAGCCGCCAGTGTTTTACCGCGCGGGATCGGCGGACGCGGCGCTGTTCGACGGGATCGTTTCGGCGTGAAGGAAACCGCGCTCGATGCGCGGCGGCGCGCCGAGGTCTTTGCCGAACTGGAGTCGCGGGCGTTCGATCTGGTCGTGATCGGCGGCGGGATTACCGGCGCGGGGATCGCGCGCGACGCGGCGATGCGCGGGCTGTCGGTCGCGCTGGTCGAGGCGCGCGATTATGCGAGCGGGACGAGCAGCCGGTCGTCGAAGATGATCCACGGCGGGCTCCGCTATCTGGCGCAGGGCGACATCGCGCTGGTGAAGGAAGCGGCGTCGGAGCGGCAAATCTTGCGGCGGATCGCGCCGCATCTGACGCGATTGTCGCCCTTCCTGATCCCGACGACGAACATGGCGATGACCGCGAAACTGCGGACGGGGCTGTGGACATTCGAGAAATTGGGCGGGGTGCCCGAGGCCGAGAAGCATGAGGTGATCGGGCTGGCCGAATTGCAGCGGCGCGAGCCGTCGATGCGGACCGACGGGCTGAACGGCGCGGTGATCTATCCCGAGTTTCTGACCGACGATGCGCGGCTGGTGCTCGCCAATATCCGCAGCGCGCAGGGTGCGGGCGCGGTGGTGGTCAACCATGCGGCGGCGTCGGAACTGACAGGCGACGGGTTGGTCGCGACGTCGGCGCTGGACGATGGGCTGGGCGCGCGGATCAAGGCGAAGCTGGTGGTGAACGCCGCGGGCGCGTGGGTCGACCGGGTGCGCGGGCTCGAGGCGGGCGAGAGCGACAGGCGCATGTCGTTGAGCCGCGGTATCCATCTGGTGCTGCCACGCGAACGGCTGCCCATCAATGCCACGCTGATCATCCGCGCACCCGACAAGCGCAGCATCTTTGCAGTGCCGCGAGGGGCGTTCACCTATGTCGGCACGACCGATGTGTTCCATGACGGCGCCGATTACTGGCCGGCGCCGGAGCGCGCGGACATCGGCTATCTGCTGCGCGCGACCGAGGCGGCGCTGAGCATCGATCCGATCCGCGATGGCGAGATCGTGTCTTTGTGGTCGGGGGTGCGGCCGTTGATTGCGCAGCCGGGCAAGAAGGCGAACGAAGTGTCGCGCAAGGACGAGATATGGACATCGCCGGGCGGAATGATCTCGATCGCGGGGGGGAAACTCAGCGCCTATCGTGCGATGGCCGAGCGGGTGGTCGATCTGGTGGTCGAGCGGCTGGGGGCGAGCGCCCTGCCCTGTTCGACCGCCGAGGCGCCGCTGCCGGGCGGATCAAGAAGCCTTGGCGACAGTTTGAGCCGCCTCGACCCGCGCGCGGCCGAGCGGCTGGCGGGGCTTTATGGCGACGAGGCGAGCGAGATATTGATCGCGGGCGGCGATGTAGCGGCAGAGGCGGCGCGCGCGGTGACGCATGAGGGCGCCGCCTGCCTTGAGGATTATTGGGTGCGGCGGAGCGCGCGCGCCTGGTTCGATCAGGGGGCCGGCCTTGCCGCGCTGGCGCCCGCCGCCGAGGCGATGGGTGCGTTGCTCGGCTGGGATGACGCCATGAAGGCGGCTGAGATCGCACATTGCCGCCAGATCAACGAGGAAAGCCGCCGGCTTTTGGGAGAATGACATGAGCATAGCCGAAGCCCTTGCCAGCATGATCGGTGCCGACCGCGTCGCGAGCGATGCGGAGGCGCTGCATGCGCGGCGTTATGACCAGTGGGCAGTCAAGCATCTGCGCGACTGGCGCGGCGAGGCGGTGGCGGCGCCGGGGTGCGTCGTGCGGCCGCAGTCGGTCGAGGATGTGCAGCAGGTCGTGCGCCTCGCCGCGGAAAAGCGCGTGCCGCTGATCCCCTATGGACTGGGTAGCGGGGTGTGCGGCGGAATCGAGCCGACGCCCGATGCCATATTGCTCGACATGACCGGCATGAAGCGGGTGCGGTATATCGACGAAGGCGATCTGCTCGCGAGTTTCGATGCGGGGCTCAACGGCATGGAGGCCGAGGAGGCGGTCGCGGCACATGGGCTGACGATCGGCCATTGGCCGCAGTCGATCGCGATCAGCAGCGTCGGCGGCTGGGTCGCGACGCGCGCTTCGGGGCAGTTTTCGACCGCTTATGGCAATATCGAGGACATCATCCATTCGATCGAGGCGGTGCTGCCGAACGGCGAGCTGGTGACGCTCGGCAAGGCGGTGCGCGCGGCGGCGGGGCCGGACCTGCGGCATTTGTTGATGGGCGCTGAGGGGACGATGGGGGTGATTACGGGGGTGACCTTCTCGCTGCGGGAGAAAGCGCCGCACCGCGATTACAGCATCTTTTACGCCGACGACATGCGTGCCGGGTTCGAGGCGCAGCGGCGGATCGTGCGTGCCGACTGGCGCCCGCCGGTGATGCGCCAATATGACGGACGCGAGGTGCGGCGGCTGTTCCGCGAGCATGAGCGGGGCGGCAAGGCCATGCTGCTGATGGTCCATGAGGGGCCGAAGGCGCGGGTTGAAGTCGAGTTGGCGGCGATACACGAGATTTGTGGCGCAGCGGGCCTTGAAGCGGGCGATCCGAACGCGGCAAAGACGTGGATCGAGCGGCGCAATCATGTACCGAGCTGGCGCGATATGTTCGAGCGCGGCTATGTCGCCGACACGGTCGAGATTTCGGGGCGGTGGAGCGCGATCGGCGCGATCTATGACGCGAGCATCGCGGCGCTCAACGAGATTCCCGGCGTGATCAACGCGTCGGCGCATAGCAGCCATGTCTATCGATCGGGGATCAACCTTTATTTCAGCTTCGCCGCGACGTTCGAGGATAGCGCGAAGATGGAGCCCGCCTATTTCGCCGGCTGGCGCGCGATCATGGAGGCGACCGCAAAGCACGGCGGCGGGGTCGCGCACCATCATGGTGCGGGGCGGCTGCGCAAACCCTATCTGCACCATGATCTGGGTGACAGCGGTGTGGCGTTGCTGCGGCGCGTGAAACAGGCTCTCGATCCGGAGGGGATCATGAATCCGGGCAATCTGATCCCCGATGCCTGAGCTTCTGCTCGCACTGGATGCGGGCACGACGGGCGCGCGCGCGATGCTCGTCGATTCGGCGGGCACGGTGCTGGGCGTCGACAAAAGGCCGATCGCGAGCCACTTCCCTGCCCCCGGCCAGGTCGAGCAGGATGCCGCCGAGGTCTGGAATATCTGCCGAGCGGTGGTGGACGGCGCGCTGGTTGCGGCGGGGCGCAGCATCGCCGATGTCGCCGCGATCGGGGTGACGACGCAGCGCGCGAGCATCGTCCTGTGGGACCGTGCCAGCGGCGAACCGGTTGCACCGATGCTCGTGTGGAGCGACCTGCGCGGGATGGAGGAATATAAGCGCCTTCGCGCCGCCGGATTTATCGGATGGCCGCAGGTGCCGTCGGCGAAGCTGCCCGCAGCGATTGCGCTTTCAGGGCGCGATCCCGCCGACTTGCAATGGGGGACGCTCGATAGCTGGCTGATTTACAAGCTGAGCCGCGCGCATGTGACCGATGCCTCGGCGGCGTGGCTGACGGGCTATTATGATTATGCCAACGGCAGCGGGTGGGATGCGGCATTGCTCGCGCACCAGCGGCTACCCGCGAGCCTGTTTCCCGCGCAGGTCGAGAGCTGGGGCGCAATTGCGGAGAGCGATCCGGCGGTGCTCGGCGCGCGGGTACCAATCACCGCACTGATCGCCGACCAGGCGGCGGCGATGGTCGCGCATGGCGCGCTGGGGCGCGGCGACTGGAAAGCGACCTATGGCACGTCGGGCGTCCTGATGGCGGGGACCGGGGAGATGCCCGAGACGATCCACAAAACCATGCCCGCCGAGGCGCTGGCCTTTGCGGACGGGAAGCCGCGTTTCTGTGTCGAGGGCATGGTGATCACGACCGGATCGATGATCGAGTGGCTGTGCGGTGGGTTGGGGCTGTTCGCATCGCCCGCGGCGATGGAAGCGTCGGCGGCTTCGGTGGCCGATGCGGGCAAGGTGGTGGTGCGACCCTCGCTGGCGGGAATGGGCGCGCCGCATGGCAAATTCGAGGCGCGCGGGTTGATCGCGGGGCTGAGCTTTGCCGACGGGCCGGGTCAGGTGGCGCGGGCGACGTTACAGGGGATTGCGCTGCGTTTTCGCGAGATCGCCGAGGTCATCGCGGCGGCCTTGCCGGTGCCCGAGGCGCTGCCGGTCGCGGGCGGGCTGTCGGCGAGCGACACGCTGCTGCAATTGCAGGCCGATGCGTTGCAGCTGCCGGTGTGGCGGCATGCGGTGCGCGAGGCGAGCGCCTATGGCGCGGCGCTGGCGGCGGGGATGGGTGCGGGGCTGTTTAGCGAGGGCGATCTCAAACGGCTGGCGCGATATGATGCCGAGTTTCTGCCGAAGGTCGGACGCGATGAGGCCGATGCGGCGTTTGCGCGCTGGCGTGATGCGGTGGCGATGTGATTTGGTTTCTTCACCGTGCCCCTGCGAAGGCAGGGGCCCATCTTCAAACCTTTCGTCGCCAAGCAGCCGGCGGCGGAGAAAAGATAGGTCCGGTGATGGGCCCCTGCTTTCGCAGGGGCACGGGGTCATGTTCCCGCAACCTCGCGCCACAGGCCGCGCACGATATCGCGCATGCGCTGGGCCTCGTCCCAGCGGTTCGTCAGCTCTTTGCCGTCGGGCGCGGTGATCGCATAGGGCGGCGGGCCGAGTTCGCACATGAAGGTGAGCGCATCGTCCGCGCGCGCCTGTTCGAGCCACAGCTCGAAGCCGCGGCGCCACCAGGCGACATGCTGGTCGAGCCAGCCTTGGTGCTGCGGCGCGTCCAGCGCAACCTGCACCTGATGCGTCGTCGAGACGCGGCCGTGAAAATTGTGGCTGCCCTGCAGGATCGTCTCGATCGACGCGAGCTGGTCATCGCGGAGCGGCAGTTCCATCTCGCCCGCGACCGGATAGTGCGACAGGTCGGCGGTGAGCGGCAGGCCGGGGCGTTCCGCGAGCAATTGCAGCGTGAAGAGCAGGTCGTTGGTAAGGCGACCGCGGTGGGTTTCAAACCAGACTGGGAGCGGCGCTTCCTTCGCAACGGCAAGCAAGCTGTCGATCAGGCGGAGCGCGGCGCGAAAATCGGCGGTCGGGCCGGCAATCTGGACGTTGAGATGGTGCGCGCCGAGGCGGTGGGCTTCGCCGATCCAGTGCTTAAGCTGGTCGGCGTCATGGACGAGCACCTGCCCCTCCCATGCGAGGCCGAGCGGGTTCATGACACGCGCGACGCCGTCGGTTCGCACGGTGCGCGCGAGGTTGACGCCGACGCCGTCGAAACCGGCGGCAACGACTTCGCCGAGCGCTTCGTCGAGGCGGTTTTCGATGTCGAAGCCGGGGCATTTGTCGAGGCCCCAGACCGATTGAAGAACGAGCAATTGGGGCAACGACTTTCCTTTCAGACAGCGTTGTCATATCGTGTGGACGGCGGGAGTCAATTGGCCGCTGAATAAATAGAAATAGCCTCGTCATGCCGGGCTTGACCCGGCATTCCGCTTGTTGCCGTCGAGGATAAAGCGGGACCCCGGATCAAGTCCGGGGTGACGAATAGAGAGAGGATGAGATGATCACCGAAGCCCTTGCCCCGCCCGTCATATCACCCGTGTCGAAGGCGTACCGTCGTTACGCGCTGACGGTGCTTCTGATCATCTATATCCTGAATTTCCTCGACCGGCAGATCGTCTCGATCCTCGCCGAGCCGATCAAGAATGAGCTGCACCTTGCCGACTGGCAGCTGGGGGTGATGACCGGCCTCGCCTTTGCGCTTTTTTACACGGTGCTCGGCATTCCGATCGCGCGCTTTGCCGAAACGGGCGACCGGCCGCGGATCATCGCGGTCGCGGCGGGGCTGTGGAGCGTCTTCACCGTCGCGTGCGGTTTTGCGCAGAATTTCGTTCAGCTCGTCGCGTGCCGGATCGGGGTCGGGGTCGGCGAGGCGGGGTGCACGCCGCCCGCGCATTCGCTGATCACCGATTATACGCCGAAGGAGAAACGCGCCTCTGCCCTCGCCTTCTATTCGCTCGGAATTCCGCTCGGCGGGCTGCTCGGGCTCGCGCTGGGCGGGCTGATCGCCGATGCTTATGGGTGGCGGACGGCATTCCTGTTCGCGGGCGCGCCGGGGGTGCTGATGGCGATCGTCGCGTGGACGACGCTGAAGGAACCGCGGCGGCACCAGATGCACGCGGATCTGGCCGCGCTGAAGGCGTCGCGACCCGATTTCAAGACCGCGATGGCCGAGATCCGCGGCAAGCGCACCTTCTGGCTGATCGCCTTTGCCGCGGCGATCAAGGCGTTTATCGGTTATGGCGCCGCGGCGTTCCTCGCGCCCTTCTTTTTTCGCAACCATGCCGAAGAGCTGACCGTCATCGCGGGCGATTTCGGGCTGGGGCTGACGGGGTTTCTGGGCGTTGCGCTCGGCATCGTGCTCGGACTGACCGGCGCGGTCGGGACGTGGCTGGGCGGGCAGCTTGCCGACAAATATGGCGCGCGCGACCTGCGCGCTTATGTCGCGATTCCGGCGGTTTCTACCTTCCTTGGCATTCCCTTCTACATCGCGGGGCTGATGGCCGATTCGGCGGTGTTCGCGTTGATCATGTTCGCCTTTCCGCCGGTACTGAACACGCTCTGGTACGGGCCGGGTTTCGCCGCGGTTCAGGGGCTGGTGCGGCCGCAGACGCGCGCGACCGCATCGGCGGTGTTGCTGTTCATCATCAACCTGATCGGGCTGGGGCTGGGTCCGCTCGGCGTCGGTGCGGTCAGCGATTTCCTCTCGGGCCCGATGGGGCTAGGATCGGCCGAGGGCGTGCGCTGGTCGCTGATGATCTTCATCCTGTTCGGCGCGGTGGCGTCGGCTTTGTTCTGGCTGGCGCGGAGTTCGATCCGCGAGGAGATGGTGAGTTGAGTATCGCGAGCATTGCCCTGCCCCGCATCCTGCGCATCGGCGGCGGGGCGTCGAAGGAATTGCCCGAGGTGCTGGCGACGCTGGGGCTGGCGCGGCCGTTGATCGTGACCGACGACTGGCTGGTGAGCAGCGGGCGCGTGGCCGAGCTGATTGACGGGCTGTCTGCGGAGGGAATCGCGGCGCGGGTGTTTGCCGAAACCGTGCCCGATCCGACGGTCGCGTCGGTCGACGCTGGCGTGGCGTTTCTGCTCGAAGGCGATCATGACTGTGTCGTCGGTTTCGGCGGCGGGAGTCCGCTCGACAGCGCGAAGGCGATTGCGTTGCTCGGCAAATTCGGCGGCGCGATGGCCGATTACAAGGCGCCGCATGTGCAGGACGCGCCGGGGCTGCCGGTGATCGCGATCCCGACGACGGCGGGGACAGGGTCGGAGGCGACGCGCTTCACGATCATCACCGACGAGGCGACCGACGAAAAGATGCTGTGTCCGGGGCTGGCCTACCTGCCCGTCGCGGCGCTGGTCGATTATGCGCTGACCTTTACCAAGCCGGTGCGGCTGACCGCCGATACCGGGATCGATTCGCTGACGCACGCGATCGAGGCCTATGTGTCGAAGCGCGCCAACCCGTTCAGCGACGACATGGCGTTGCTGGCGATGCGCGCGATCGCGCCCAATCTGCGGCGCGTGTGCAGCGACCCGATGGATGCGGCGGCGCGCGAGGCGATGATGCTGGGCGCAACGCAGGCGGGGATCGCCTTCTCGAACAGCTCGGTCGCGCTGGTGCACGGGATGAGCCGGCCGATCGGCGCGCATTTCCATGTCCCGCACGGGCTGTCGAACGCGATGCTGCTGCCCGCGGTGACGGCGTGGTCGGCGCCCGCGGCGCTGCATCGCTATGCCGACTGCGCGCGGGCGATGGGGGTTGCGGACGACCGTGAGGGCGACCAGTCGGCAGTGGCGCGGTTGCTCGATGAGTTGGCGGCCTTGAACCGCGAGCTTGAGGTGCCGGGTCCGGCGGCATGGGGCATCGACGCGGCACGCTGGGATGCGCTGGTGCCGACGATGTGCGCGCAGGCGGCGGCGTCGGGATCGCCGGCGAATAATCCGCGGGTGCCCGATGCCGACGAGATGGCGATGCTTTATGCCGCCGTTTGGGCGGGATAACATTTTCTGTTCATCAACGGGTAACCAACGCCCTGCTTAAGCGCGCTCGCCCCGTCCCCTTCTCTCCTACGTCTCAAACGTGGGGGCGGGGCAATCCACACATATGGTCGTCATCCCGGACTTGATCCGGGATCCAGAACTTCGAGGCTGGCGTTCGCCTTCGTGGACCCCGGATCAAGTCCGGGGTCCACGAAATTTAGAGTGTCAGCGGTCCGTGCTTCATCTTCGGCAGCACATGGCGCGCGAAGAGGTCGGCTTCGGCGGCGTGAGGATAGCCCGAGAGAATGAACGCCTCGATCCCCATGTCCTGATAGCGGTTCAGTTTCGCGAGCACCTGATCGGGGTCGCCGACGATCGCGGCGCCGCAGCCCGAGCGGGCGCGGCCGACGCCGGTCCACAGATTATCCTCGACATAGCCGTCGTCGGACGCGGCTTCGCGCAGGGCGACCTGCGCGTTGACGCCAAAGCTTTGCGAATCGAGCGACTTGGCCTTGATCTCGGCGCCCTTGGCGGCGTCGAGTTTCGAGAGCAGGCGGTCGGCGGCGGTGCGCGCTTCGGCCTCGGTGTCGCGCACGATCATGTGGGCACGGTAGCCGAATCTGAGCGTGCGGCCATAGGCGGCGGCGCGCGCGGTCATGTCAGCGATGATGTCGCGAACGACCTCTTCGCGGTCGGGCCACATCAGGAAGACGTCGCAGCCTTTCGCGGCAGCATCGCGCGCGGCGGGCGAGAGGCCGCCGAAATAAAGCGGTGGCGCCTTGCCCGACACGGTGCCGATGCGCGCGGGTTCGACCTTCAGCTTCCAGAACTCGCCGTCATGGTCGAGCGCCTGACCATTGAGTAGCGTCTTGAGGATATGCATCGCCTCGACCGTGCGGCGGTAGCGCGGTTCGGACTCCATCGTCTCGCCGGGCATGTCGGACGAGATGATGTTGACCGTCAGGCGGCCGCCAAGGATCTGGTCGATCGTCGCGATCTGGCGAGCGAGCTGCGGCGGCCAGCTTTCGCCTATCCGCACCGCCATCAGCAGACGGATGCGCTTCACGATCGTCGCGATCGCGGCGGCGAAGGCGGTGGTGTCGATGCCGAGCGCATAGCCCGAGGGGAGCAGGATATTGTCGAACCCCAGGGTGTCGGCCTGCACCACGATGTCGCGGCAATGCTCCCAGCTCGACTTGAGCATCGGGTCGGGGACGCCCAAAAATTCATAGTCGTCGTCGCAGAGCGCCGAAAACCAGCTGACTTCGCAACTGCGGTCGGTCATGGCAGATTCTCCCCCATCGATGTTTGCAGCACCGCATACCATTCGGCGCGCGTCCAGCGCGGGGCGAAGGCCTGCGGGATTTCCTTGATGCGGTCGACATTCTGGGTGCCGACGATCGGGATCGGACGCGCGGGATGCGCCATCACCCAGCTGTAGGTCGCCGCGGCGCGCGAGACGCCATATTCGGCGGCCTTTGCATCGAGCAGCGCGGCGACGGCGCGCGTGCGCTCGTCGGCCGGATCGCCGAGCCGGCCGCCGCCGAGCGGCGACCAGGCGAGGAAGCGCATGCCCTCGGCCATCGACTGGTCGAGGATGCCGTCGAAAAGCGGGGCAAGGTGGAGCGGCGAAAATTCGCTCTGATGGCTGACCAGCGGGACGGGCAGGAATTTGGCGAGCGCCGCGGTCTGCGCGGGCGTGAAGTTCGAGACGCCGATCGCGCCGATCTTGCCCGCTCGGTGCGCCTCCTCGAGCGTGCGCGCGATTTCCTGCGGGTGGGTGAGCAGGTCGGGACGGTGGATCTGCCACAGCTCGACATGGTCGGTGCGCAGGCGTTTCAGCGAGATGTCGATGGCCGACGTCAGATAGGGCGCACTGCTGTCATAGGGCACGCCGAGGATGATGCCGCCCTTGGTCGCGAGAACCATCTTGTCGCGAAGGCCGGGCGCCTCGGCAAAGACGTCGCCGAGCAAGGCCTCGGCCGAACCAAAACCGCCCGGCGTGTCGCAGCCGTAGATGTCGGCGGTATCGAACAGCGTGACCCCGGCCTCGAACGTCGCATCGATGCGCGCGCGGGCGGTCGCCACATCGACACCGGCGAAGCGCCACATGCCCCAGGCGATGGGCGAAACCTCATGACCGGCGAGGGTCACATTGGCGGGAGCGGGTAGAAAATCTGACATCGCTGTCATATACTCCATAATCGGATGAGAGGGAAGCGGGTTTGTTGTGAGCTATTTCAATGCGCCAGCACCTGTACTTCGCCATCTTCCTCCTCGTCGACGGCGACGATGCGCGGCAGGATGAGGTGGATCGCGGCGAGCGCGGCGAGATAGGTGCCGGCACAGACGAGCATCATCGGCAGATAGCCCCTGCCCGTGTCGAGCGACCAGCCCGCGAACTCGATCATCGCCATGCCCGAAAGATTGCCCGCAAAGGCCCCGATCCCGATCGCCGAACCGACGATGCGCGCGGGAAAGACGTCGGTGGTGAGGCCGAAGATGTTGGTCGAGAAGCCTTGGTGCGCAAAGAGTGCGAGGCCGAGGATCATCGCGGCGACCCACGCGCTGTCGACCCCGACGAGCAAGGGCACGGGCAGGATCAGCAGCGCATAGATGAGCATCGTCGTCTTGCGCGCCGCATTGACGGTCCAGCCGCGGCGCCCCATCAGATAGGAGGGCAGATAACCGCCGGTGATGCCGCCGAGCGCGGCCATGAAATAGACGAAGGCGACGGGCAGGCCGAGCGTGCCCTGCGTCAGCCCGAACAGGCGGTGGAACAGGTCGGGCATGAAGAAGAGCAGGAACCACCAGACCTGATCGGTCAGCGCCTTGCCGAGGATCACCGCCCATTGGCGGCGATCGCGGAGCAGGCTGCTCCACGCGATCTTTGGCGCTGCGGCATCGCGCGCGGCGTTCGGCTGTTCGGGGATACGCACCATCAGCCAGACGACGACCCAGACGAGACCCAGGCCGCCCGCGATCAGGAAGGTCGCCTGCCAGCCCCACATCAGCGCCATCAGCGGGATGAGCAAAGGCGTCAGGATCGCGCCGACGTTCGGCGCGATGCCGCCAAGGCCGAGAACGAAACTTCGCTCTTTCGCGTTGAAATAGGTCGCGGCGGTTTTCACCGCGGCGGGGGTGCCGATCGATTCGGCAGCACCGAGGACGGCGCGCGAAGCGATAAAGCCCGAGACAGTCGAGGCAAAGGCGTGCGCCATGCCCGCGAGGCTCCACACGCCGACCCCGATCGCGAAGCCCCAGCGCAGCCCAACCTTGTCGATGAACCAGCCGGTACCGAGGAAAGCGAGCGCCGCGGCGAACTGGAAGGCCGAGGCCATGTGGCTGTAATCGCGGTCGCTCCAGTCGAATTCGAGCTGGAGCGTCGGCTTCAGCAGGGCGAGGATCTGGCGGTCGACATAGTTGAGGACGATCGCGACGAAGACGAGTCCCACGACGAGCCAGCGGCGTTTATCGGCGATCTGCGCCACATGTCTCTCCCTGAATCCTTATGCCTGAGGATAAGATAGCGTTGTCATAAATGAAATGACAGACGTTTTTTCGGTGGCAGGAGTGGGGTGGAGGGCGGACATCTCCCCATCCTTCCTTCGTCATCCCGGACTTGATCCGGGATCCACGGACGGCGCTGAAGTCATGGACCCCGGATCAAGTCCGGGGTGACGATGATTGAGAGGACAGCTCCCGGTCGAATTTCAGCCTCTCGGTGCGGCCGTCGATCCTCGAACGATCAGTTCGTGCGGCAACTGGCGTCGTTCGATCGTCTCGCCGAATTCGAGCAGCAGGTCGGCGGCGGCGTAGCCGAGGTCGCGGATCGGCTGGTGGATCGTGGTGAGCGCGGGCCACACGACCTGCGCAAGGTCGGTATCGTCGAAGCCCGCGACCGAGAGCTGTCCGGGCACCGAAATGCCCATGCGGTGCGCCGCGGCGAGCACGCCCGCGGCCATTTCGTCGCTGCTCGCGAAGATCGCGGTTGGCGGCGTTTCGAGCGCCAGCAGCGCCTCGGCCGCGGCGGTCCCCGACTGAAAATCGAACTGCCCCGGAAAGACCAACGCTGCGTCAAAGCCGATTCCCGCGCGCTGGAGAGCCTGCCGATAGCCGGTCAGCCGCTGTCCGCTGGCGAAATAATTGCCGTGTCCGGTGACGAAACCGATGCGGCGATGGCCGAGCGAGATCAGATAGGCGGTCATGTCGTCGGCCGCCTGCACATTGTCGATATAAACCGCCGAAGTCGCGGTCAGATCGGTGCCCGGCTGGACGCGCACGACGGGAATCTTGCGGCTGAAGAGCTCAGCGAGTGCGGTGCCAACGTCGGTCACGGGCGGGGTCATGATGATGCCGTCGAGCTGCGCCTGATCGATCAGCGCACCGATGTCGTCGACAAGGCCGGGCGAGTTGATGTCGCACGGCTGGACGATCATGCGAAAGTCGGCCTCGCGGCACCGTTGCCCGACACCGGCCTGCATGTTGAAAATATAATAGGGACTGGGATTGTCGTGGATCAGTCCGATCTGGAACGAGCGTTTCCCCGCGAGGGTGCGCGCCGCCTGGCTGGGGTGATAATTGAGGCGCGCGACCGCCTCCTCGACCTTTTGCCGCATGTCGTCGCTGACATAGCGTTCCTTGTTGAGCACGCGCGACACGGTCTTGATCGACACGCCCGCAACGCGCGACACATCCTTGATCGTCGCACGGGTCATGCGCGCTTGCGTTCCGTAGCGGCGATGCGAATGACGTTCACGGTTCGGCGTCTCCCCTGCTGGCCTCTGCTGACCATCGTTGTCTGCTTAGGCGTTTCATCGGCGCTTCGGCAAGAGAGGGCTTGCGCCCTTCGCTCGCTTCACGATATGGCGCGATTGTATGACAGCGTTGGACAGAAACGATCTGACATCGATGCGCCACGCGCATTGGAACAATCTGCCGAGCGGCGGCGACCTGTTCGGCGAATTGCACCTTGCCCAGACCATGGCCGGGACGGCGCCGAAGGGCAGCCTGTTCCCCGGCCTGGCTGCCTGTGCGGTGGCGGCGGCGGCCGCAGCATGGCTGTCCGACCATTATGGTTTTCCGATCATCCTGCTCGGCCTGCTCGTCGGGCTGGCGCTCAATTTCATCTCGGCGAACGAGGCGACGCACCGCGGGCTCGATTTCGCCTCGCGCACCTTCCTGCGCATCGGCATCGTCGTGCTGGGGCTGCAGGTCACCTTTCTGCAGATCGCGGTTCTCGGCCCGGTGCCGTTCGCGGCGCTGATCGTCATCATGACATCGACGATGGGCGCCGGATTTCTGGGCGCGCGATTGTCGGGGCAGACGCCCTATGCCGGGCTGCTCGCCGGCGGCGCGACCGCGATCTGCGGCGCGAGCGCGGCGCTCGCGCTTTACGGGGTGATCGGGCGGCAGCGATTACCGCAAGCGCAGTTCGCGCTGACGCTGGTCGGCGTCTCGCTCGCGAGCGCGCTCGCGATGACGATCTATCCTTTGCTCGCCGCGCGGTTCGGGCTGAGCGATGCGCAGGCGGGTTTCCTGATCGGCGCGTCGATCCATGACGTCGCGCAGGCGATCGGCGGCGGCTATGCCTTTTCCGATGCCGCGGGGGCGAGCGCGACGATCGTCAAGCTGGCGCGCGTCGCACTGCTCGCGCCCGTGGTCGCGCTCGTCGGGCTGCTGCTGAAGCCCGAGGACGGCAGCGAGCAGCGCATCTGGCGGCGCCTTGCCCTGCCCTGGTTCATCGTCGCTTTCTTTGCGATGGTCACGCTGAACAGTTTTGCGCCGATCCCCGAAGCCGTGCGCGACGGCGCGCTGACCGCGTCGAAGGCCCTGCTGCTGCTCGCGGTCACCGCGACCGCGATGCGGACGCGGATGGACCTGCTGCTCGATATGGGGTGGCGCGCGGGTGTGCCGGTGCTGCTCGCCTCGCTCACGAGCTTTGCCGTGTCGCTGCTTTTCGCGCTCGGGATCGTTTAAAGCCCCAGCAGCCTTCGCGCGTTGCCCGAGCGGATTTTGGCGCGTTCTTCATCGGTGAGATCGAGCTTCGCGAACGCCTCGAGCGTTTTTGGGAGCGAAATTTGCGGGAAGTCCGACGCGAGCAGCACATGATCGACCCCGACGTTGCGGATCGTCCAGACATATTCATCCTCGATCGGCGAATCCGCGGCGAGGATGACGCTCGCCGAAATGTCGAAATAGATATTTTCGGCGAACAGATTTTCCGCGGTGCGCGCGAGCGCGAGGATGTTCCAGAACCGGAAGTTCATTCCGCCCATATGGCCGAAGATGAACTTCGTCTTCGGCGCCGCAAGCGCGAGGTTGAAGAGTTTCTCGTTATCGCCGGGGACGATGCTGGCGTTGTCCATCACGACAATCAGCCCCGCCTCGCCAGCGCGCTTGACGAGCGTCAGCACACGCGGGTCGGCGGCGTCGAATTTCTGCGTATGGGGGTGAATCTTGAGCAGTTTCACCCCGCGCGCAGCGACACGGTCGACCTCGGCGAGCGCGGCGTCGCCGTCATAGGGGTGGACGGTCGCGATCGCGATCATCCCGGGGTGCTTTGCCGCGAGCGCGATCAGCGCGTCGTTGCGTTGGCCGATGTCGGAGGGGTTGCCGGCGAGCGCCTGATTGGGGCCGCCGAACCACATCGCACCGAAGGCGTCGACCGATCGGTTCGCGGCTTTCAGCTGCGCCTGATATTCCTTGATCGAGGCTTCGCCGTTCCAGAGGTGGACGTGGGTATCGATGGCTTGATCCTGCCCGACAGCCGGGGCGAGCGGCATCAGCAGGGCGAGGGAAAGCAGCAGGCTTCGCATGACGGCTCCAAGGCGGGTCGGGGTTCCGCCCTGCCACAAAATCGCAGCCTTACCAAGCGGTTCACCCCGGCCGTGCGAGGCAAAGGCCGGAGCGACGGCGTCAGTTCGTCCAATATATATAGTCCTGCCCGTCTTTCCACGGTGCATTCTGGGGCACGTCGATCCGCACCGGCGCCTCGATCAGCCCCGGCCAGATCGGTTTTGCCATGCCCTTGTTCTGGGCATCGAGCATCGCGCGCAATTGGGCGACGCGCTGCGGTTCGCGCGCGGACAGGTCTTGCCGTTCGGTCGGATCGACCGCGAGATTATAGAGGCGAGTCTTTTCGGGCCGCTTCGTCACCTGCAGCTTCCAGTCGCCCGCGCGCACGGCGCGATAATCGCCCGAGCGCCAATAAAGCGCCGCGCGTTCGGCGGGGCCGGCGAGGATATCCTCGCTGTCGATGGTCCGGTCGGCCGGTATCTTCGCCCCCGCCGCGGCGGCGATGGTCGAGAACAGGTCGATATGCCCGGTCGCGTCGGCGCGCGTCGACCCCGGCGCGAGACGTCCGGGCCAGCGCATGAAGAAGGGCGTGCGGATGCCGCCTTCGAAGAAGGTCGCTTTCCATCCGCGATAGGGCGCGTTGAGATCGTCGATGCCCGCGTACCAGGCGCCGCCATTGTCGCTGGTGAAGATGACGAGGGTGTTGTCGTCGATCCCCGTCTCTTCCAGCTTGGCCATCACGTCGCCGATGCGCCGGTCGAGCTGTGCGATCATCGCGCCATAGACACGCGTCTTGTGATCCTTGATCTGCGCCAGCCGGGCATAATCGGCTTTCGTCGCCTGCAGCGGTGTGTGCGGGGCGTTGAACGCCAGATACAGGAAGAAAGGCCGGTTCCGGTTCGCCTCGATCGCCGCAATCGCCTCATCGGCGAAATAGTCGGTCATATGGCCCTTCGGATGGAAACGCTTGCTGCCGTTGAACGTCACCGCGTGGCGCAAATTGGCCCAGATGAAATGGTCGATGCGGTCCCACGGCAGCTTCGCATTCACCGCATCGGGATCATCCTCGGGCAGGAACATCGCCGCGCCGCCGAGCACGGCAAGGCTTTCGTCGAAACCCTGTGCCTGCGGCTGGAGGTCCGGCGCCTCGCCCAGATGCCATTTGCCGATGTGCAGCGTGTGATAGCCCGCGGCCTTCACCGCCTCGGCAATTGTCACTTCCTTGGCCGGCACCCCCATGTCGGGATAGTCAGGGATGCCCGGCGTGATCAGCTCCTTATGGAAGATCGCCTTGTGCGGCCCCACCCCTTCGCCGTGCGACACGCTTTCGGCAAACGCGGTCGGAACCGCAGTATATTCGAAGCCGAAGCGCGTCGGGTAGCGCCCCGTCATCATCGCGGCGCGCGAGGGCGAACAGGTGGCATTGGCGGCATAGGCGGTGGTGAAGTTGACCCCTTCGCGCGCGATGGCGTCGATATGCGGCGTCTTGACGATCCCGCCTGCGACGCCGCCGCTGTTCAGGCTGATGTCGTTAAAGCCGAGATCGTCGGCGACGATCAGGATGATGTTCGGCGGGCGCTTGCGACCGAGCGGACTGGCGGCGACCTTCGCCGGACCTTGCTGCCAGGCGACCGCGCGGTTCGGTTGCACGGGGTCCTTCCAGTCCTGGACGATGCCCGGAAGCCGGTATTTATTCGCCTCGAACGCCCAATATCCACCCGCTCCGACGACCGCCAGACCGCACAGGGCAACCCATATTTTCTTCATCTTCGGCCCCTGTCCCGCGCTTTCGGCTTGCTGCGAAAACTATTGACACTATATGTGTCACTATATTCGTCGATATGCAAGATTGTTTGACCCCGGCGCGAAGTCGGGCCAGCAGGGACGCGATGACGACAGGGGTGAAGAAACTAGCGCCGCGCACCGAGCCCGAGCGGGTCGACGGCCGCCGCGAACGCGGGCGGTCCAGCCACAAGCGCATTGTCGAGGCGATGATGGAATTGATCGTCGCGGGCGACCTGTCGCCGAGCGCGGCGCGCGTTGCCGAGGAGGCGGGCATCGGCCTGCGCACGGTGTTTCGCCATTTCGACGATATGGATGCGCTTTATGCCGAGATCACGGCGACGATCACCGAACGCGTCGCGCCGATCGTCATGGCGCCCTATCCCGACCAGCCGTGGCGCGCGAATATCCGCGAGCTCGTTCGCCGGCGCGTCCGGCTGTTCGAGACGACTTTGCCTTTCCGCCTCGCCGCCAACATCAAGCGGTACCAGTCGCCCTTCCTGATGGGGCAATATAGCCGCGTCGTCATGTTCGAGCGCGAGTTGATCCTCTGCCTGCTGCCCGGCCCGGTCCGCGCCGACCGGATCGGTGTCGAGGCATTGTGCGCCGCCCTGTCCTTCCACAACTGGCGCACGCTGCGCCACGACCAGAGCCTGTCGGCCGAAGAGGCGGGAACGGTGATGGGGCAGATGGTCGAAGCCGTGATGACAACGATCGTCGAAGAAGATTGACGGCTAGGCGGCGCGGCGCCGACGGCGCAGGCCCCAGACGATCCCGGCCAGCAACACGACGATCCCGCCGACCCACAGGCCGAGGCGGATGAGGCGCGGCTTGCCCTGATGCTCGAAGGCATAGGCGTTGATCTGTTCGTCGGCGGTGTAGCCCGCGGGCATGTCGAGCACGCCATTCGCCTTTGCATAGGCGCGGTAGTCGGCGGTCATCGCGGCGAAGCGGTCGGGCTGGACAGCGGCAAGGTCGCGCGTTTCGCCGGGGTCGGTTTTCAGATTATAGAGCCGCCATTGGCCGTCGCCGGTCGGCGCGAGGTTGCGCACCAGCTTGTAGTCGCCGCGGAACAGCGCCGCATTGCCCGACAGTTCATAACCCAGCGGCGCGTCGCCATGGACGCTGCCGCCGCCACCTGTCAGAACGGGCACGAGGCTGCGCCCGGTAACGGGTTCGACCGGCTTGCCTTGCCAGCTTCCGCCGTGGCCGGGCACGCCGGCCAGTTCGGTCAGCGTCGGCAGGATGTCGGTGACATGCGCAAGCCCGTCGTTGATACCCCCCGCGCGGATGGCCGCATGGCCCGGCCAGGCGATGATGAGCGGCACGCGGAGCCCGCCTTCGGCGGCGGTGAATTTATACCCCGACAAGGGCGATGAAGCGGCGCTCGCCCAGCCCGGACCGATCGCGGCGAAACTGCCGCGCCGACCGATATTCGCGGTTGCGAGGTCATATTGCATGCCGAGGAACAGCCGGTTGCGCAGGCTGTGAAACGGATTGGTCGGCTCGGCGCCATTGTCGGACAGGAAGACGAAGATCGTATTGTCGTAATCGCCCGCGGCCTTGAGGTGCGCGACGAGGCGGCCGACCTCGCGGTCCATCGCGGTCGCCATGCCGCCATAAGCCTGCATCACCCGGACAGCCGCCGCGCGCTCTTCGGCGTCGAGTTTGCTCCAGTCGGGCGTCGTCGCCATCGTCACGATCGGCGCGCCCGCGGGCATGACGCCCAGCATCGCCGCACGATTTGCCCGCGCGGCGCGGAGCGCGGTCCAGCCGTCCTGGTACATCGCCGAATAGCGCGCGATGTCGCTGTCGGGTGCCTGCACCGGGATATGGTTGGCGAGGAAGTTGATCGAGGCGAGAAAGGGTTTGCCGCTTTTGCGGTCCGCCTCGATATAATCGATCATCCGCTGCACGACGAAATGCGAGCTATAATAGTCCTTGGGCAAGGTCGCGGGCTTGCCATTTTCGGTCCAGGCAGCAGTGTCGTACATGCCCTCGATCGGGCGCTGTTCGAAATTGTCGGCGCCGGCGTCGGCGAGGCTGTAGGCGCGGTCGTAGCCGCGCGCGTGCGGCAGGCGCTTCGCATCGCTGCCGAGGTGCCATTTGCCGGTGAGATAGGTGCGGTAACCCGCCGCCTTGAGCAATTGCGCGATCGTCACGACGCGCAGGTTCATCACCGTGTCATATCCAGGCTTGCCGCGATGCTGGTCGGGGATCGTCTCGGGCATGTTGCCGAGACCGTTACGATGATTCATCACCCCCGTCTGGAGCATCGCGCGCGTCGGCGAGCAGGACGCCGCGACATGGAAGTTCGAGAAGCGCATGCCCGCCTGCGCAAGCGCGTCGATATGCGGCGTCGCGATTTCGGAACCGAACGAACCGACGTCCGAAAAGCCCCAGTCGTCGGCGAGCAGGATCACGATATTGGGATGCTTTGGGGCGGATGGTGCGCGCTGCGCCTGCGCCGGCGCTACCGCGAGCAGGGCGCCGATTGCGATGATGGCAGTACGCCGGGACCCGCCTAAGCGACCCCGCATTTAGTGGTCCTCCTGCGCACTGCCATCACTCCCACCCCCTCGGGATATGACACTTACTATGTCAATATATTCGCGAGTCAATGGGGGCGGTGGGCGGCCGGAAATTATCGCTCACGAAATTCTGGCGGCCGTTTTTCGAGGAAGGCGGCAAGCGCTTCGCGATGATCTTCGGTCGCCGAAAGGATCACCTGCTGGCGATCCTCGATCGCCATCGCGGCCTCCAGACTCGGGGCGTCGATGTTGAGGTTGAGCGCCTGTTTCGAAAGGCGCAAGCCATAGGGCGAGGTCGCGAGCATCTCGTCGGCGAGCGCGAGGCCGCGGTCCAGCAACGCCCCTTCCGCAACGATCTCGCTGACCAGCCCCGCACGCAGCGCACGTTCGGCTTCGATGAAGCGGCCGGTCAGGATCATTTCGGAGGCAAGGCTGGCGCCGACGAGGCGCGGGAGGAAATAGCTAGACGCCATATCGCAGCCGCCGAGGCCGATGCGGATATAGGCGGCGTTGGCCCGGAAGGACGGCGCGGCATAACGCACATCGGATGCGAGCAGCAGCGACAGCCCGCCGCCGCATGCCGCGCCATGGCCGAGCGCGATGACCGGCTGCGGACAGGCGCGCATCTTGCGATAGATATTGCCGATGCGTGTCTGGGTGCGGAGCGTGCGGAGCACCGGCGTTTCGTCGCTCGAACGGTCTTCCTGAATGTCGAGCCCGGCGCAAAAGCCGCGCCCCGCGCCGCGCAGGATCACGACGCGGATCTCGGGGCGTTCCGTCAGCCCACCGAAATAGAGGTTGAGTTCGTCGACCAGCGCTTCGTTCAGCGCATTGAGCCGATCGGGCCGGTTGAGCGTCGCGATCTCGACCGCGCCGCGCGCCTCGATCAGCAACGCGCTCACAAGGTCTGTCCGTCGTCGACCGTAATCACGCTGCCGGTGATGCCGAGCGCCGCGTCGGAGCAGAGCAGCAGCAACGGCGCGTGCAGGTCGGTGGCGGGACGCATGCGCTGGCGCGGAAAGCTCTTCACCATCGCTGCGCCGGTGTCGCTGTCGAACAACTCGGCGGTCATTTCGGATTCGAAATAGCCGGGCTGGATCACATTGACGCTGATCCCGCGCCGCGCCCATTCGCGCGCCAGCGCCTTCCCCAGATGGCGCACCGCCGCCTTTGTCGCGCCATAGACCGAGGTCGCGGGAAAGATCTTTTCGGCGGTGATCGAACCGATGAGGACGATGCGGCCATGCTGTTTGTCGCGGCTGCCCGCCTTGTCGAGGCGCCGGGCGCCCTCGGTTGCGGTCAGGAAGACGCCGCGGACATTTGCCGCGAGCAGGAAATCGACGTCGTCCGCCGTCAGGCCCATCGCCATTTTCTCGGTCGCGACCCCGGCGTTGGCGACGATCGTGTCGACGGTGCCGAATGCCGCCTCGGCCGCGTCATAGGCGGCGACGGTCGATGCCTCGTCGGTGACGTCCATGCTGACGGCGATCGCCTGCCCGCCCGCCGCCTCGATCGCCGCGACCTGTTCGGCCAGCTTGTCGGCGCGGCGCGCGGCGAGCACGACCTTTGCCCCGGCGGCCGCCAGCGCCCTGGCAAAGCCTGCGCCGAGGCCCGAGGACGCCCCCGTCACCAGCGCCACGCGTCCCGTGAGGTCGAACTTCGGTTGCTCCGCCATCATACTCCCTTTCCTTCGTTTGCTATGCATTGGTCCCGATTGACGTTCGCGTCAACCGGACGGGAAGGCTTGCTGAAAAACCGCGATAAACAGGTTGACGAACGAGTTTTGTTCTCTTAATGTTCTTCTTGTGCGCACCAAACCTCATCCCCCGTCGCGGCTGCCAAGCGCGGCGGGCGGGGGATAAAGGTTCGCTCAGCGTCCGTCGCTGGGCTTGACGATATATCGGTCGCGATCCTCTACCGGCACATTGCCCTGAATCAGATGGCGACTGGCGTAGACGCCGTTGCAGATGTCGATGTCGAACCGTTCCTGATCGCGCCGCCGCGTTTCGTCCATGATGTCGCTGATCGCCTCCGCATCGACGTCGAGGCGCCGCAACGCTTCTTCCGCCATGACCAGCGCCGATTCGAACGTCTCGCGCACCTGATAATCGGCGTGGGCATTCACCAGCTCGATCGCATGTTCGCGGTCGAAGGCGCGGGCGAGCAGCGGGGTGTGCGGAAATTCCGCCTTCACCAGTTCGACGATCCTGAGCGTCGTTTCGCGGTCGTCGGTCGCGACGATGATCATTCGCGCATCCTGCGCACCGGCGGCATGCAGAATGTCGAGCCGCGTGCCGTCGCCGTAGTAAATCTTGAAACCGAAGGCCATCGACTCGCGGATCGCGATCGTGTCGGTGTCGATCAGCGATATGGTGCAACCATTGGCGAAAAGCGGCTGGCTGACGATCTGGCCGAAGCGGCCGAAACCGATCATCAACACGCTGGCGTCGAGATTGTCCGCAACGTCGAGATCGTCGGCTTTATCCTCGGCGCGCGGCATGAAGCGATCGTGGAGGATGATCATGATCGGGGTCAACACCATCGACACGATGATGATCGCGGTCAGGATCGCGTTGCTCGTCGCATCGATGATCCCGACGCTCGCCGCCGCAGCATAAAGCACAAAGGCGAATTCGCCGCCCTGCGCCATCAGCACCGCGCGCTCGACCGCTTCCGCATTGCTGCTTCTGAACAGCCGCGCGACGGCATAGATGACGATCATCTTGAGCGTCATGTAGGCGGTGACCGAGATTGCGATCAGCCCCAGATTGGCGGCGACGATATCGAGGTCGAGCGCCATGCCGACGCCGAGAAAGAAGAGGCCGAGCAGGACGCCGCGGAACGGCTCGACGTCGGCCTCGAGCTGGTGGCGGAAAGAGGATTCGGAGAGGAGCACCCCGGCGAGGAAGGCGCCCATCGCCATCGACAGCCCCGCCGTCTGCATTGCGAGCGCGGCGCCGAGGACGACGAGCAGCGCCGCCGCGGTCATCACTTCGCGCGCCTTGGCGCGGCCGAGGAGGCGGAACATCGGGTCCAGCAGGTATCGGCCCGCAAGGACCAGTCCAGTGATCGCGCCGAGACCGATCGCGACGGCGATCAGCCGGTCGGTCATCGACACCGCCTCGCCCCCTGGCGCGAGGAAGGCGGTGAGCGCGAGCAAGGGCACGATCGCCAGATCCTCGAGCAGAAGGATTGCGATGATCCGCCGCCCCTTGGGCAGCCCCATCGCGCGCCGTTCGTCGAGCATCTGCATGACGATCGCGGTCGAGGTGAGCACGAACCCCGTTCCCGCGACGAAACTCGCCGCCACCGGATAGCCGAGCGCGAGCCCGACGCAGATGAGCAGCGCGATCGCGCCGCCGACCTGCGCCGCGCCGAGCCCGAAAATTTCGCCGCGCATCGCCCACAGGCGCGACGGCTGCATCTCCAGCCCGATGATGAAAAGGAACATGACGACGCCGAGTTCGGCGATGTGCAGGATCGTCTGCGCGTCCGAGAAAAGCGCCAAGCCGAAGGGACCGATCGCAAGTCCCGCGGCGAGATAGCCGAGCACCGAGCCGAGCCCGAGCCGCTTGAACAGCGGCACCGCGACGACGGCGGCGCCAAGCAGGATGACGATCGGCAACAGGTCGAACCCGTGCGCGGCGGCTTCGGCGGCATGGGCGGTGTCTGCGGCCATGGTTCGTCCCCTACCCGGTCGTTGAGCGGTCAACGTGCCCGGGAAAGGTATAGGGAATCAAGGCCCGGCGCGAAAATAGCGGATCAGCGCGCGCCATCGGTAGAATGCGAATAGGGCCGCGCGCCGGGCGCCCTGCCCCATCCGGTATCGGGTGTCGCCTGCATCGTGAAGCGCAGCGTGCCGCCGGCGCGAATTTCGGCGTCCGAAATCCAGCTGCGCGTCAGCGGCCGGCCGTTGAGTTCGACCTTGCCGACATAGGGGTTGGCATCCGACAGGCCCGCCGTTTCGACGACGAAACGCTTGCCGCCGGGCAGGTTCAGCACCGCGCGGTCGACGAAGGGGCGCCCGATGACATATTGGTTCGACCCCGGCGCGACAGGATAAAAACCGAGCCCGGTGAAGACGAGCCACGCCGACATCTGGCCGAGGTCGTCGTTACCCGACAGCCCGTCGGGGGTCGGCTTATACTGGCTGTCGACAATCTGCTTCAGCCGTTCCTGCGTCCGCCAGGGTGCGCCGGCAAAAGCGTAGAGATAGGCGACATGGTGGCTCGGCTCGTTGCCGTGGATATATTGGCCGATCAGCCCGGCGATATCCTCGGCATGGCTATAGTCGAGTTTCGAGATGTCATAATCGAACATCGCGTCGAGTTTCGCGATCGTCTTTGCATCGCCGCCGAGGATGCGGAAGAGCGCGGCCTGGTCCTGCGGCACGAACCAGCTATATTGCCAGGCGTTACCCTCGGTATAATCCGAACCATAGTTGATCGCGGTCGGATCGAACGGGGTGCGGAAGCTGCCATCGGCCTTGCGCGCGCGCAGCCAGCCGGTCTTGGCATCGAAGCTGTTTCGCCAGTAACCCGCACGTTTGTAGAAGCGGTCGGCGATGTCCTTGCGGCCCATCTTTTCCGCCATCCGTGCGATCGTCCAGTCGTCATAGGCATATTCGACCGTCTTAGACGCCGCTTCGGGCTCACGGTCGATCGCGACATAGCCGAGCTTCATATAGTCGCCGAGCCCGCCATAGGGGGCGTATTCGGCGCTCGCGACCATCGCGTCCAATGCTTCGTTCGCGTCGAAATCGCCCACGCCCTTCATATAGGCGTCGGCGATGACGGGGACCGCGTGATAGCCGATCATCGTCCAGGTTTCGCGGCCGTGGAATTGCCAGACGGGCAGGATGCCATGCGGGCTGTGTTTGCGGCTCGCGACGAGCGATTTGACGATGTCGGTGTTGGTTTGGCCGGGCTGGACGAGCGTCAGCAAAGGATGCTGCGCGCGAAAGGTGTCCCACAGCGAAAAGGTCGAACGGAAGGTGAAATCCTTCGCGGTGTGGACCTGATCGTCGGGGCCGCGATAGCGCCCGTCGACGTCGCTCCACACGCTCGGCGCGAGCAGGCTGTGGTAGAGCGCCGTGTAGAGATTGGTGCGCATCGGCGCGGGCGCTTCGATTTCGAGTGCGCCCAGCGCCTTGCGCCATTTGCTTGTCGTGCGCGCGCGAACGGCGTCGAAACCGGCGCTTTCGGCATCGAGATTGGCGACGGCGCCGGCCTCATCGACGCCCGACAACGCAACGCGCACTTCGAGCGGAGCAGTCAGCGCGCCGAAATCGAGCCGCGCCTCGAGCGCCTTGCCGAGCTTTTCGGCGAGCGCGTCGCTGCCGCGGCCCGGTGCCTGGAAACCTTTGTACGCGACCTTGTCGTCGCGATCGAGGAAGGCGTGGGACTTGAGCGGCGCCGAGAAGCGCATCGCAAAATAGAGCTTTCGCCCCGGCGCCCAGCCGCGCGTCTCGCGAAAACCGGTGAGCGTGCCGTCGGGGCGGAGGTGAAGCCCCGACCAGAGGATTTTGCCCGGATAATCATAGAGCGACGAGCGGAGGTCGAGCAGCAGGTGCGCGTCCTTGCCCGCCGGAAAGCTGTAGCGGTGGACGCCGACGCGCGTGCCCGCGGTGAGTTCGGCGCGGATACCGCTGTCGGCGAGCGTCACCGCATAATAGCCGGGGCTGGCTTTTTCGGTGTCGTGGCTGAAACGCTGGCGATAGCCCGAACCGGGCTGTTTCGGGTCGCCCGGGTCGAGCTTGACGCCGCCCACCTGCGGCATGACGAGGATATCTCCGAGGTCCGAATGGCCGGCGCCCGAGAAATGCGTGTGGCTGAACCCCTGAATCGTCGCGTCGTTATAACTGTATCCCGCCGCATGATCGTAGCAGTCGCGGATCTGGCAGGTCGCGTCGGTGTCGGGCGACAGCTGGACCATGCCGAAGGGCGCGGTCGCGCCGGGGAAGGTGTGGCCTTCGGGGCCGGTGCCGATCATCGGGTCAACGAAGGCGAGCGGGTCGGGGGCTGGCTGCT
Organism: uncultured Sphingopyxis sp.; assembly: GCA_964426485.1. Lineage (GTDB taxonomy): Bacteria > Pseudomonadota > Alphaproteobacteria > Sphingomonadales > Sphingomonadaceae > Sphingopyxis. The sequence goes on from CAYRQX010000007.1 coordinate 38,520, forward strand.
CGGCAAAGGACTGGATCGGCAGGAGCGCGAACAGCGCGGCGGCGGCGGTCAGGCGTTTCCTCCTAGCTTTGTGCAGCGAAAGCCGGGCGCTGTCCAACCTCGTCATGCGTGGCCCCCGACCGCGTCCATCGCCAGCGCGATCGCGCCGAGCGGCCCCGCCATCGTGCCGAGTTCGGGCGCGATGACATAGGCGCCGCTGCCCGGGATTTGCATATAGCCCGAAAGGCTCGTTTCGAGCTTGGCGTTGATCCGCGGCAGCAGTTGCGGCTGGCCCGCGAGCACACCGCCGCCCATCGCGACGCGCATCGGGCCGGTCGTGCAGGCGAGGCCATGCACCATCGTTGCCAGCGTATGGACGATCGGGGGTCGTCGGGCGCCACATCCGCCAGCGCGCGGCCACCCAGCCGCGCATTCAATGCCGTGCCCGAGGCGAGCCCCTCAACGCAGTCGTCGTGAAAACGGCAGACGCTGGCCATGCCATCGCCCGCGAGGCGCGGCACCAGGACATGACCGATCTCGCTGTGGCTGAAACCGCGCGTCGGCTGGCCATGGACGATCAGCCCGACCCCGACCCCGGTGCCGACGGTGACATAAGCGAAATCGTCGAGACCGCGGCCGCTGCCCCACCGGATTTCCGCGAGCGCGGCGCCATTGACGTCGGTGTCGAACCCGATCGGAACGTCAAAGGCCGATTGCAATGGCCCGAGCAGGTCGGCGCCTTCCCAATCGGCTTTGTTCGTCGCGCCGATCAAGCCGTAATCGGCCTTGCCGGGATCGAGCCGGATCGGCCCGAAGGACGCGATGCCGAGACCGCAGAAGCCATAGGATTCTGACCACTTGTCGAGCACCGCCTTGATCGCGGGCAGCGTTTCCCATGGCACGGTGGTCGCAATCGTTCGCTGGTCGCGGATGTCGCCCGGACCCGAGGCGAGCGTGACGATAGATTTGGTGCCGCCAAGCTCCACGCCAGCGAACAGGCGCGTTCCGCCGCGGTCCGTTACAGGAGCATCCATCAACGCCATCCCCTCTCTCAATGGCTCGATCTTTGAAGGGCGCCGGGCTGCAGCGCAAGGCCGAAGCCCGACCGGCTGGGACGCAGGGGTGGCGCGGCCGTGCAGCGAGCAGGTCGAAACGGGGATGTCGGCTATGGACATCCCGGCGGGCGGGCCCGCAGCAGCGCGCGGCCGGCGGCAACGCCGGTCGTCCGCCCGTCGTCGACCGCCAGCGCTCCGTTGACGAACAATTTCCGGACGCCGACGCTGAGTTCGCGCGGACGCACATAATCGGCGCGCGGCGCATAGCGGTCGGGATCGAAGACGAGTATATCGGCGAAATAGCCGGGACGCAGATAGCCGCGCCGGTCGAGCTTGTAGATGTCGGCGGTTCGCCCCGTCGACTGGCGGATGAAGGCCCTGAGGTCGATGACCTTACGCTCGCGAACATAGCGCACATATTTTTCGGGGAAGGTCGCGAACATGCGCGGATGGCCGTCCGATCCGTCGGACGATGTCACCATCCACGGCTGTTTCATCAGCAGGTCGACGTCGGCCTGCGCCATATTGAACGATGCGACCGCAGTGCCCCCGCCCCGATCCGGGTCCCTGGCCTCGATGCTCTGCCGGATGATGCGCAGCGCCGCGTCGCGGCTGTCCAGCTTCCACTCGTCCGCGACCTGCGCCAGCGTCTTTCCGGTCCAGGGAAAGCCCTGCGCGATGAGCAACAGCGCGCTCGCGCCGCCGCGCCGACGAAGATTTTCCTGCATCTCGCCGCGAATCCGCGCCAGCGTCGCGGGATCGTCCAGCCGTTTCAGCAGCGCCGCGCCGCCACCGTCGACCGCCCAACGCGGCAGCAGCGACGCGTCGAGGCTCGATCCCGATGCCAGCCAGGGATATTGGTCGGCGGTCACATCCACCCCTGCCTTGCGCGCCGCATCGATCACGGCGATCACCGCGCCGGCCTGTCCGTTCACGTCAACGCCGAGCGCCTTCAGATGCGCGAAATGAACCGGCATTCCGGCCTGCCGACCGATGTCGATCGCTTCCTGCACCGAACCGAGCAGCCCGATGCTGTAGCTCGATTCGTCGCGTTGATGGGTGTCGTAGACGCCGCCGCGGGTCGCCGCCTCGCGCGCCACCGCCACGACCTCGGCGGTGGTCGAGAAGCTTTGCGGCGCATAAAAAAGGCCGGTCGACAAGCCGACGGCGCCTTCGCACATGCCCTTCGCCACCAGCGCCTTCATCCGGTCGAGCTCCACCGCGCTCGGCGCGCGCGCATCCTGGCCGAGGACACGCTGACGAACCGGACCGAAACCGACGAACGGCACGATATTGGTGCCGATTCCCGACGCCGCCAGCTTGCCGCTATCCGCCGCCACATCGGGCGTGCCCGACCCGTCGACCCCGATCATCACGGTGGTCGCGCCCTGATTGAGCCAGGCCGCGTTGACGCGCACCGCCTTGTCCGGCGAGCGTATGAAGCTGTCGGCATGGGTGTGCGGATCGATGAAGCCGGGCGCGACGATCAGGCCCTTGGCGTCGATCACCTTGCCCGCCTTATATCTGCCGGATTTGCCGACATAGACGATCCGGTCGCCGCGGATCGCGACATCGCCGACAAAGGGTTTGCCCTCGCCGCCGTCATAGATGGTGCCGCCCCGGATGATCACATCGGCGGCCCCGTCCGTTGTCGCCGACGCCCCCGCCACGCAGAGCAGCGCGGCGGCCAGCGAAAGCGAACCGATCGTCCGACGAACCGAAAGCGGGGCAAGCGGCTGGGGCATCGGTGGAGTCCTTCCATAGGGCTTTGATCAGCGACGAGGATGTCTTGAATGGGCGTCCGCCGTCCAGACAGCGTTGTTGCACCCCCTATAGCCCGATGGCATAGAGATCAAAACCGTGGCAAATAATCGGCCAAAACAAGGGGTAGTCCTGCGCCCCTGTGTCGCAACTTTGGGATCGCAACCGGATGAACCTGCGCCAGATCGAGATATTCCACGCGGTCTTCCTGCACGGCACCGTCAGCGCCGCCGCGCGGTCGCTCAATGTGTCGCAGCCGTCGGTGACCAAGGTGCTCCGCCATGCCGAACGCTCGATCGGCCTGACCCTGTTCGAACGGTCGAAGGGGCGGCTGATCCCGACGCAGGACGCGCACACGCTGTTCGCCGAAGTGTCGGATATTCAGGACCGGGTGCGTTCGCTGCGCCAGGCGTGCCAGAATTTGCGCCACGGGCGCGGCGGACTGCTCCGCATTTCCGCGCTGCCGTCGCTGGGCCTTGGTGCGATCCCCGAGGCGGTGTCGCGCTTCATGGGTGACCATGCGGACATCATGTTCGATCTCCAGACGCTGCATCACGACGAAATGGTGCGCAAATTGTACGAGCATGAAACCGACATCGCGATCAGTTTCGAAGTGCCCTTGTCGGCGCCCGTCGCGCATCAGGTGATCGGCGAGGGCGAGCTGGTCGTCATCTATCGCGAGGAGGACATGCCCGGCGCGCCGCCGCGCCTGCACCTCGACGAGCTGCGCGGGCAAAAATTCATCAGCCCGGTTCAGGGCGGCCCGATCGGGCGCATGCTGTCGAGCGAGCTTAGCCGGCTCGAGGTCGAGCTGGACGAGGTGGTGTCGGCGCGCACCTATTATGTCGCGGCGGCACTGGTCGGCGCAGGCGTCGGCATGGCGATCGTCGACAATTTCACCGCGCATGCCGCGCTGCCTCCCGGCCTCGCGAGCCGGCCGCTGCAGCCCGCAATCACTTTCGACATTAACGCGGTCTATCTGCAGAACCGCCCGCCATCGCGAACCGCGTCGGAATTCCTTACCGTGCTCGCGACGGTGATCGAAGGTCTATAGCATCAAGCTATAGGATATGAGGCGCTAGATATTGGGGCGTTGCGGCGGGTGAGGATAATATCGGCTTCTCATCATCTCGCAGGTTTCCCGCATCCATGATCGAAACGCCCTATCTTCTCTACCTCGGCCACAGCAGCGACCCCGCCGACATCAAGACCTCGCGCGGGCTTGCGGTGTTCCGGCCCGACATCTGTATCGGCGAATTTCGTCACGACGATTGCCCGCTGACTTTGGACCTGCCGCGCATGGATTTTGCCGCCGCACACGCCACCGGCGCGCGGACGCTCGTGCTGGGCATCGCCAATGCCGGCGGTAAGCTGGGCGAGGATCTGATCGTCGACGCGCTCGCCGCGATGGCGGCCGGACTAGACATCGCATCGGGTCTGCACCATCGGCTGAACGCCGAACCGCGCCTCGTTGAAGCCGCAGCGCGGCTCGGCCGCAAGCTCCACGACGTGCGCGACCCCCGCCCCGACATTCCGATCGGCAATGGCAAGAAGCGCGCGGGCAAAAGGCTGCTGACCGTCGGCACCGATTGCTCGGTCGGCAAGATGTACACGACGCTGTGCCTTGCGAGCGCGCTCGACAAGCGTGGGCTGGCCGCCGATTTCCGCGCCACCGGGCAGACGGGCATCTTGATCGCGGGCGACGGCGTTCCGCTCGACGCCGTGGTCGCCGACTTTATCTCGGGCGCGATCGAACAGATTTCGCCCGCGCGCGCCGACGATGGCTGGGATCTGATCGAAGGCCAGGGCTCGCTCTATCACCCCTCCTTCGCGGGCGTGTCGACGGGGCTGCTGCACGGCGCGCAGCCCGATGCGCTCGTGCTCTGCCACGACCCGATGCGTCCGCATATGCGCGGCCTGCCGCATTATCCGCTGCCCGGCATCGCCGAAACGCTGGATGCCAATCTGCGCGTCGCGCGGCTGACCAACGCCGATGTTCGGGTCGTGGGCATCGCGCTGAATACCTCGGCAATGCCCGAGGACGCGGCGCGTGCGCTATGCGCCGCGACCGAAGCCGAATTTGGGCTGCCGGCCAGCGACCCCTATCGCTTTGGGGTGGAGACGATCCTCGACCGGCTGCTCGATACGCCCGTCCTCGCCGCGATCGCCTGAACAACGGCGATGCCCCGCATGCTGACCGTCGCCGGCGAGATTTTGCCGCTGCACACGCCGTTTCGCATATCGCGCGGGATCAAGACCGCCGCGCAGGTCGTGACCGTCGCCATCGCACAAGACGGGGTGGTGGGGCGCGGCGAATGCGTCCCCTACCCCCGCTATGGCGAGAATGCCGAAAGCACGATCCTCGCGATCGAGGCGGCGCGCGAGGCCATCGAGCAAGGCGCCGGGCGGCGCGAGTTGATGCGATTGATGCCCGCCGGCGCCGCGCGCAATGCGGTCGATTGCGCGCTGTGGGATCTGGAACTGCGACGCGCGGGCACCAGTTTTGCGGCGGCGTTCGGCCTCGAACAGCCGCTGCGTCCGATCGTCACCGCGATGACGGTCAGCCTCGACGCCCCCGAGCGGATGGCGGCCGCCGCAGCAGCGCTCGCGGACGCTCCGCTGCTGAAGATCAAGGTCGACCGCAGCGATCCCGCCGCCCAGCTCAACGCCGTCCGCAGCGCGGCGCCCAGGCCGAAAATGATCGTCGACCCCAATGAAAGCTGGACCATCGACGAGGTGCGCGACCTGCAGGGGCTGATGACCGATTTGCGTATCGATCTGCTCGAACAACCGCTGCCCGCCGATGCCGACCGCGACCTTGCGGGATTCCGTTCGGCGATCCCGATTGCGGCCGATGAGGCAGTGCATGTCGTGGCCGATCTCGATAAGCTGCCCGATGGCTATGCAGTCGTGAATATCAAGCTCGACAAGACCGGCGGGCTGACCGCGGCGCTCGATCTGGCAGAGGCGGCGCGAATCCGCGGGCTCGGCGTGATGACGGGCTGCATGATCTGTTCGTCGCTGTCGATCGCGCCCGCCTGGGCGATTGCGGCACAAAGCGGCTTCGTCGACCTTGACGGACCGCTCTGGCTTGCAGAGGATCGCGCGGGCGGGGTCAGCGCGGCGCACGGCATCATGGCGCCGCCGCAGCCCGGTTTCTGGGGCGGGATTTGATACGGTCAAAACTGGGGGACGGATGACGGGGTTTCTTCGCGGCTGGTTCGCAGTGCCGCTGTGGCAACGCGTATTGGGCGCGATGGTGGTGGGCGTGCTGCTGGGGCTCCTGTGGCCTGCCGCGACCGGCGCGATCGCCTTCATCGGCGAATTGTTCGTCCGCCTCATCCGGATGCTCGTCGTCCCCATCGTCTTCATCAGCATCGCATCGGGCGTCACCGCACTCGCCGACCCCCGCAAGCTGGGGTCGGTCGGCGCGCGCACGGTCGGGCTGTTCGCAGCGACCACTTTTTGCGCGGTGTCGATCGGCATCATCGTCGGCCTGCTGCTCGAACCGGGGCAAGGCGCCGCGCTGGGCAGTGCGGTCCCGCACGCGCTCGGCGAGCCCAAATCGCTGCACGACCAGCTGGTCGGTATCGTTCCCGTCAATATCGTCGAGGCGCTTGTCGCGGGCGACATGCTGGCGATCATCTTCTTTTCGATGCTGTTCGGCTTTGGCGTCATCCTTGCCGGCGAGCAGGGGCAGCCGATGGCAAATCTGCTGCAATCGGCGGGTCAGGTGCTGTTCCAGCTGGTGCGGATCGTCATGGAAATCACCCCCTTCGGCGTGCTGGCGCTGATCGCCAAGGCGGTCGCGGACAATGGCGTCGCGGTGTTCACCAATATCGGCTGGCTGGCAGTCGGTGTCGCGGCGGGCGTGATCCTGCAGATATTGCTCGTCCATGTGCCGCTGATCGCCTTTGTCGCGCGGCGGCCCGTGCTGCGCTTTTATCGCACGATCGTCGACGCGCTCGCCGTCGCCTTTTCGACCGCATCGTCCGCCGCCACCCTGCCCGTCGCGCTGCGCATCGCGCTCGAGGAGCTGCGCATCGCGCCCGGCGTCGCCAAGACCGTGCTGCCGATCGGCGCCAGCATCGGCAAGGACGGGACCGCCATGTATGTGGGGCTGCTCAGCATTTTCGCTTTGCAGGCGGTCGGGGTCGAACCCGACCTGCCGATGCTCGCGATCGTCCTGCTCACCGGCGCGCTTGCCGCCTTCGGCACCGCGCCGATCCCGTCGGCGTCGCTGTTCATGCTCGCTGCCGTGCTCTCGGCAGTCGGCGTTTCGCCCGAGCAGACGGCGCTGGTCGTCGGCTTTGTCCTGCCCTTTGACCGATTGCTCGACATGACGCGCACCGTGGCGAGCGCGAGCGCCAATTTGACGGTGACAACGGTCGTCGCGCGCTGGGAAAAGGCGATCGAACCGAAGTACAAGATCGAGCCGGAGAACGGGGCGTGACGGCTGCAACCGCCGAGGCCGTCGCAGGTGTATTGGCGGGCGACCTGCCCGCCAGGCCCTCGGCACGGCGCCTGCTCGGTCTTTACCTGCTGCTCGGCTTTTCGGCCGGCCTGCCCTTTTACATGTTCAACGCGGTGCTGACCTTGCGCCTGTCGCGGCATGGCGTCGACATCGTGATCATCGGCTTTTTCGCGTGGATCGCATTGCTGCCGACGTTCAAATTCGCTTGGGCGCCCTTGATCGAGCGATATGATGTGCCCGGCTTTGCGCGCTTCTGGGGGCGCAGGCGCGGGTGGATCATGTTGTCGCAGCTCGGCATTTTCCTGTCGATGGTCGCAATGGCGTTCACGTCGAGCGACAAGAGCCTGCCGCTCACCGCCTTGTTCGCGGTCCTGCTCGCCTTCTGGACGACGACGCTCGAGGTCGCCGCCGACGGCTGGCGCATCGAACTCGCGCCGACGCAGACCGAACAGGCACCGATCGTCGCGGCGAATCTGTGGGGCTATCGCAGCGCGATGGTCGCCGCGGGCAGCGGCGCGATCCTCGTCGCGGCGTGGGCCGACTGGACCTGGGCCTATCTGGTCATCGCCGTCGCCGCCTTCCTGCCCTTCCCCATCCTCGCGGCGATGCGCCCCGAACGCGAAGCCAGCGCGGGCCGGACGCGGGCGCTGGTCACGGGAATCATCACCAGTCTGGTCGCGATAGCCGCCGCCGCGCTCGTCACCGCGCTGCTCGGCTGGGCGCTGCTATCGGCGGCGCAAGGCGCGGGCCTGTCGGCGAAGACCAATGTCACGCCGATCGTCCTCGCCATTGCGCTTCTCCCCTTCGTGGCGCTGGCGCTCGCGCTGCCGCGCATCCGCCGCCTGCCCGCCGAGGCGCTTTCGAGCGTGTCGACCTTCGCCGCCCCCTATGTCGAGCTGTTCTGGCGCTACGGCACGCCGGTGCTCGCGGTGCTCGCCTTCGTCTCGCTCTATCGCATGGGCGACGTGCTCACGCTGACCCTCTCGCACCCTTTGTGGAACGACAGGGGATACAGCCTGCACCAGATCGGCGTCGCCGACGGTGTGGTCGCACTGTCGGCAAGCATGCTCGGGGTCGCGCTCGGCGGCTTTTTGTCGACGCGGATGTCGCTCGGCTGGACGCTCGGGATCGGCGCGGTAACGGCGGCGGCGGGCAACTGGATCTATGTGTGGCTGTGGCACAGCGCGCCATCGGCCTTTGTCCTCTACACGTCGGTGGCGGTCGACCAGTTCGGCAATGGCTATGCCGGCGCGGTCTTCGTCGTCTATCTTTCGATGCTGGTGAGCCCGAAATATCCCGGTGCCCAATATGCGCTGCTGTCGGGCTTCGCCTTCCTGTTGCCGCGCCTGCTCGCGGGCGCATCAGGCTCGATGCAGACCGAGATCGGCTATGACGGCTTCTTCCTGCTCTCAGGCGCGCTGAGCTTTGCCGCGATCTTCCTGCTGCCCATCATCGTGCGCGTCCGGGCACGCGCGGCGCCATGACGATCGAGTCGGTCTGCGAGCGAGGTTTCGCGCCCGCGCTGGAAGCGGCCCAGAGCGGCCGCATCCCCGGCGCGACGCTCGGCGTGGTGAGCGCCGGTGGCGCGAGCGCGGTGCGCTTCGCCGGAATGGCCGCGCTCGTCCCCGAACGCGAGACCCTGACCCGCGACCACTGGTTCGACCTTGCCTCGCTGAGCAAGGTGATCGCGACCACCACAATGATCCTGACGCTTGCCGAAGCGGGGCGGCTCGACCTCGACCGGCCGCTGACCGACGCGATCCCCGATCTCCGCCAATATGACGTCGCGGGCGCCGCCGAACGCCGGTTGACCTTCCGTGACTGCCTGATGCACCGCAGCTTCCTGCCCGCGGTCGAACCCATCTATACCTATGGCGACGATCCGGCGCGGCTGCGCGCCTTTGTGCTGCAACGCGAATGGCGGCAGGGGCCACCCGTTTACTCGGACATTAATTTCATCCTGCTCGGCATCGCGATCGAGCGCCTGACCGGCGCGCCGCTGTCGGACTGGCCGCTCGGCGCGGGCCTCGGCTTTGGCCCGCCGCCCGGCCCGGCGGTTGCGACCGAGGATTGCCGCTGGCGCGGGCGCGTGATGCGGGGCGAGGTGCACGACGAAAATGCCTTCGTGCTCGGCGGCGCACCGGGCCATGCGGGGCTGTTCGGCACCGTCGACGGCGTGCTGGGCTTTGCGCGCGCGATGCTCGACGGGTCGATGCTGTCGCCCGCGATGCTGGCCGAGGTGCGCACCGCCGACGAACGCCACCGCACGGCGGGGTGGGAGCGCGCCTTCACCGGCTGGCATGGCGGCGACGCCTGTTCGGCCGATACGATCGGGCATACCGGCTTCACTGGCACGGGCCTCTGGATCGATTTCGAGCGCGGTCTTGCCTGGACCCTGCTCACCAACCGGGTCCACCCGACCCGCCACGCCGACAGCGGCATCTCGACCCTGCGCCCCGCGGTGGGCGAGCAGGTCATCACAGCCTGGGACGAACGGATATAATATGACGACATCGATCGGACGCTTCGCCCTCGCCTCCGCGCTTGCGCTATCCCTGTCGCTGACCGCGGCGAACGCGCAGACGAGCCCCGCGCCCGCCTCGCTGCTGGCGACGGTCGAACAGAAACTGGCCGAAGGGCCTGCGGGTTCGCGCTTCGGCATGCTCGTCACGACGCTCGACGGCGAAGTGCTGGTATCGATCGCCCCCGACCAACGCTTCATCCCGGCATCGAACACCAAGATGTTCACCACCGCCATCGCCTATGCCGAGCTGCCTTTGCTCCAGCGGACCGCAAAAGGCACCGGCGTACGGCTCGAAACGGGCGCTGACGGCGCGGTCGATGTGGTGCTGCACGGGCGCGGCGACGCGCTGCTGTCGAGCGCCGCCGATTGCAAGAACGTTTGCTTGCAAACGCTCGCCGACGCGGTTGCGGCGAAAACGCGCCACGTCCGCAACGTCGTCGGCGACGACAGCTGGTTCCCCGACGAACGCTGGGGTCCGGGGATGAGCTGGAACAATATCCAGTCGCGTTACGGCACCGGCACGTCGGCGCTGACGCTTGATGACAATGAGCTGGTCGTGAAGCTGGCACCGGGCGCGGTCGGCGCCGCGCCGGGCGTCGAGGCGCCCGGCTATTACACCATCGAAAATCACGTCACGACCATCGGCGGCAAGGACGAGGCGATCGAGGCGTTCCGGATGCCGAACAGCCGCGTTCTGCGCCTGACCGGCACGGTCGGCGCCGACGCCGCGCCGCTGACGCTGCGTTATGGCATCGACGATCCCGCGCATTATGCCGCGTGGCGCCTTGGCGAGTTGCTGCGCGCAAGCGGGGTGCGCGTCGACGGCACCATCGCGGTCCGCCACCGGACGCTGACCGCCGCCGACAATCCCGCGAAGCGCAAGGGTGCGGCCGCGCTCCTGCCGACCGAGCCCGTCATGCTCGCCGAATTGCCCGCGCCGTCGCTCGCCGAAAATATGGTGCGGATCAACAAGGAGAGCCAGAATCTCCACACCGAACTGATGCTGCGCCGCGTCGCGCGTCAGGCGGGCAGCGGCTCGATCGCCGATGGGCAGGCGGTGATGCACAAGGTCATGGCACAGGCGGGGCTGCCCGCGACCGGCTATCACTTTGCCGACGGGTCGGGCATGTCGAGCTATAACCGCATCAGCCCGCGCGCCGCCGTGGGCCTGCTCAGCTGGATCGCGCGCCAGCCGTGGAGCATGGCGTGGCGCGAAACGCTGCCGATCGCCGGGCGCGACGGCACGTTGGCCAGCCGTTTCAAGGGCACGCTGCTCGAGGGCAAACTCTTCGCCAAGACCGGATCGCTTAACGCATCGCGCGCGCTGTCGGGTTACCTCACGACGCGCACCGGCAAGACGCTGATCTTCTCCGCGCTGGCGAACGACATGCCCGAGGGAACGGACAGTCAGGCGACCGCCGCGGTCGACCGCGCGTTGGTCGCAATTGCCGAGGCGCTCTAGGCTCCGACATTTTTTCGGCTCGTGTCGAGCGAAGTCGAGACACCCGTCGGGGTAGCGCAAGGCTGAGGGGCATCTTGACTTCGCTCGATGCGAACGGATTTGGTGGTGGCTTGGGTCATCCAGCCGTCAGGATCGTCTGCCCGACAGCATGCCGGTCAACCGCCGCCTTGCTGAACCAGAGCGGCTGCATCGCGCCCGCCAGCCATAGCGGATAGAAATCGCGATAACGCGGCGAACGCGGATCGGCCGACTGGCCCGGCAGCAGCAGGAAGCGGCTGTTGTCCCACGCACCGACGTCGGCGACGAACAAATAGCTCGCGCCGTGCGACACGTTGAAACCGCGCTTGGGGTTGAAGCCGCGCGCCATCGGCGTCGTCCCGTCGCCGCCCGAGCGGCCGCCCTCGATCCGGGGAAAAGCGGCGGCGATCGCCGGGTTCGACGCCAGCGAATGCGCGATCGTCACGCGGTGCAGGTCGCCCCACTTCCAGCCTGCCGGATCGGAGCCGCCCAGTTCGACGGCCTTTTTCCATCCCGCCGCCAGCGCGCGGTCGATGATCGCGTCGCGCGCCGCCGCCGGATCGTCGCCCAGCCGCTTGTCGGGCGACGCGAGGATACGCAGCATTTCGGACAAATTCACCGACGGGATCAAGTCGCGTGCGGCCGTGGGCATGATGCGGTCGTAAAAGTCCGTCGATAGCGCGGGCATCACCATTTCATAAAGCAGCGCGGCGGCGCTGTCCGCCTCGATCCCGCAATCCCAGCGCCGGAGCAGCGCGGCGGCCGGGGCAGCCTCGGCCGAGGGTTTTGCGGGAAGCAGTTTCAACAGCGCGCGCGCGGGGAGCGACTGGACATCGTGCTGAAGTGCGATGCTGTCCGCGATCCGGTGCTTCGGCTGGGCGCGCAGCACCTCGGCGATGCGGTTGTAGCGGAACGGGTCGCTCCAGCTGAAGCTGATGATCCGCTCGCGATAGGGATAGTCGGCGGGCAGGTTCATCTGGTTGGCCGACGCGAACCAGCCTTCGCGCGGGTTATAGACGTGGGGCATATCCTCGACCGGCAAGATGCCCGTCCAGTCGAAATCGCCGTCGCCGGGCGCCGGAAACAGCCCGTCATGCTTTGGCCGGCGCGGGGTGAAACCGATCGTCTGCCAGCCGGTGTTTCCATCGATGTCGGCATAATGGAGGTTCGTCGGTGAAACGTGCAGCTTGAACGCCTGCTGCAGCGAGGCCCAGTCCTTTGACAGGTTGATCGCGATGATCGCAAAACGCATGTTCGCGCCCGGCAGCATGCTGACCGTGGCGAAGGCGACCGCACGGCTGCGCGCGGCATCCTCCGACACGATCGGGCGGCCTGCGGCATAGCGCAAGGTCACACGCTCGCTCGGCGCCCCCTTGACCGGTATCTCGTCTTCGAACGTCTCGAACGCCTTCCACTCGCCCTTGTGCCAATAGCGGCCGGGGTCGCCCTCTTTGGTGCGCAGGATGAACAGGTCGGTCTGGTCGATGTGGAAATTGGTGCGGCCGAAGGCGAAGCGATCGGTGTGCCCCTGCATGATGCCGGGCAGCCCCGGCGCGCCCGCGCCGATGACGTCGAGCCCCGGCGCGGTCAGGTGGCACATATGCCGCGGGCTGGCGCGGCCGATGCCGAGATGCGGATCATTGGCGAGGATCGGCCGGCCCGTCGCACTGCGCGACGGCGCGATGGTCCACGCGTTGCTGCCCAGTGCGAAACGGTCGGTCCAACGCGCTTCGGGGTCGAGCCGCGCCTCCTGAACCGTGTCGAAATCGATCGGCCGGTTCGCCGGATCGAGGACGCCGAGATCGGCGTCGCTGACCGCCGCGCAATCGAGCCCTTCGGGGACCGTAAAGGACCAGGCGGGGCGCAGCGGGATCATCAACTGGTCGGCATCGAGCAGCCCGCGCGCCTGAAGCTGGGCGCGGCGCACCTCGTCATCGGCGTCGCCCATGCCAATCCCGCGCCCCCGCACCAGATCGGCGACCTCCCAGCGCAGCGGACTGATCCCCAATATGCCATATTCGAGCGGCAATGCCGACGGGTCCGCCGCCAGTTCATCGATCCGGGCGTTGACCCCGGCGACATAACCCTCTGCACATTCCAGCACGTCCGCCGGCAGCGCCGCGAGTTCGGCGGCGATGTCGCCGCGATAGTGGAAGAGGCGCGCCGCCCGGTCGGCGGCGACGAACTGCGGTCCGAACGCTTCGGCCAATCGCCCCATGTCGCGGCGGTGGTCGATGTCGATCTGGAACAGCCGATCGCGCGCGACGAGATACCCCTGTCCGAAAAAGGCATCGTGCAGCGAAGCGGCGCGGACGTGCGGCACGCCGAGCTCGTCCTCGACGACCTCGACCGGCGCCCGCGCGCCGGAAAGCCTGATGTTTTGCGCGGCGCCCTTGACCCTGGGTTTTGCGAAAAGGCTTCCCGGCATCGCGGCAAGCGCAACCGAAGCCAACAGAAACGCGCGGCGCTGGATCAACAGGCCCTCCCCGATCAGATATGAAAATGACGAGCGCCGACCCTATCGCAGCAAAGCGCGGCGAGGCCATAGCAAGCGGGCCGCGCCCTATAACTGCAAGCTATTCCGCCACGCCATATCTTCGGGCTATATGTCCATATCGCCAGGGTAGCGGCCAAGCTGTTGACCCCCCGCAACCACCCTGTAACCTCGTTGTCACGAAACCGGCCGTCGACGTGCCTTGGCTGCGACGATGGCGGGACGGGCATAACGAATATCAAAAACATAAAATGGCGGGCCAAGCATCCGCCAAATGGTCAGGTGGGACAAATTGGGCAGCCAACCCGGCACGACGCCGGGGCACGCCTCGGGCGGCGTGCGGCTTGGCCCTTCGGGCAATTAAGGGGACTGCTGATATGCGTGATTTTGAACGAGTTCGTCGACCGCTGGGCCGCAATGGCCGTTTGGGCGCGGCGATGACCGCACTGGCGCTGGTTCATGGGGCGCCGGCACTGGCGCAGGAAACGGCGGCGCCCGCCGACACCAGCGAGGCCGGTTTAGCAGACCAGATCATCGTCACCGGTTCGCGCGTCGCGCGCGACGGCTTCCAGGCCCCGACCCCGCTGACGGTGCTGAGCGAAACCGAGATCGACAACGGCTCGCCATCGAACAACATCGCCGATTTCGTCAACACGCTGCCGTCGCTTGCCGGCTCGACCCGTCCGTCCAACTCGCGCCTCAACATTTCGAGCGGTCAGGCCGGCATCAACGCGCTCAACCTCAGGAATCTGGGTGCCGAACGCACGCTGATTCTGGTCAACGGCCGCCGCTCGGTGGGTTCGACGATCACCGGACTGGTCGATATCAACACCATTCCGCAGGCGCTGATCTCGAGCGTCGAGGTCGTGACCGGCGGCGCTTCCGCCGCCTATGGCTCGGACGCCGTCGCGGGCGTCGTCAACTTCGCGCTCAACAACAAATATGAGGGGCTGAAGGTCGAGGCCGACAGCGGCATCACCCAGGAAGGCGACGGCTTCAATTATTCGGCCAGCATCGCAGCCGGCAAGGCATTTGCCGGCGGGCGCGGCCATATTCTGCTGAGCGGCGAGATCGCGCATCGCGACGGCATCTTCCAAGTCGATCGCGACTGGAACGCAACCGGCTTTGTCCGCATCCAGGATCCGGCCTATACCCCGACCAGCGGCGGTCCGCAGTATCTGATCCGCCGCCAGGTCGGCGCGGCCAACTCGGCGCCCGGCAGCCTGATTACCGGGTCGGCAGGCGGCCAGGCGAACCGGCTGCGCGGGATCTATTTCACCAACGGCGGTGCGATCAACCAGTTCATCTATGGTCCGTTGACCTTTCCGTCACCGACGGGCGCCGCGGCTCCGACGCTGACCCAGGGCGGGTCGTGGCAGGTCAATGATTCGGGCCGCAATATCGGCCTCGACCCCGAAGATGACCGCTACGGCCTGTTCGGCCGCGTCAGCTTTGAGGTGACCGACGGCATCGAACTGTTCGCCGAAGCGGCGTATAACCAGCAGAAGGTCCGGTTCAATGCCGGACCGAACCTGCAGACCGGCATTGTGCTCAACGCCACGGGCTGCACCCAGACGCCAGTGCCGGTCACCTGCAACGCCTTCCTGCTCAACGCGCTGGGCGCCGACCGGCTGCAAGGCATCACCAGCGTCACCATTGCCACGACATCAGCCGATCTGCCCGGCCGCGGGATCGACAACAAGCGCAAGGTTCAGCGTTATCTGGTCGGCGCGCAGGGCGAATTCGACGCGTTCGGCAACACCGCGCGCTGGGATATCTTCGGTCAATATAGCCGCGCCGAATTGCGGGAGCAGCTGCGCGATATCCAGAATATCGCGCGCATCAACGCGGCGCGCGACGCCGCCTTCGCACCCGCCGGCAGCGGCTTTCCCGCCGGCTCGATTCAGTGTCTGATCAACGTCGACACCAACCCGAACAACAATGACGCCGCGTGCGTCCCGCTCAACCGCCTCGGCCTGGGTGTCGCCGATCCGGCGGCGATCGACTATGTGCTGGGCGATCCGTATCGCGACCAGGTGATCGAACAGACAGTGATCGGCGCGAACTTCTCGGCGACGCCGTTCGCGACCTGGGCCGGCGATGTCAGCATCGCGATCGGCGCCGAATATCGCAAGGAAGAGGTCAAGGGATTCGTTCCCGACGAATTCCAGCCGGTCCCGATCATCACCAACGGCAATGTCACAGGCGCGACCAATCGTTGGTCGGTGGGCAATTACCTGCCCAGCTTCGGTTCGTATGACGTCAAGGAAGCCTATTTCGAAACCGTGGTGCCGCTCGGCTTCGGCCTTGAATTCAACGGCGCGGTGCGCGCGACCGATTATTCGACCGCCGGCTATGTCACGACCTGGAAGGCGGGCGCGACCTGGCAACCGATCGACGATATCCGCCTGCGCGTCACCCGCTCGCGTGACATCCGCGCGCCCAACCTGAACGAGCTGTTCCAGGCGGGTACGGCGAACAGCGATTCGGTCAGCAACCCCGGCTTCGCGGCCGGCACCAGCCCGTCCTTCGTTCCGCCGGGTCTGGCGGTGCAATCGACCTATGGCTATTCCGGGTTCGCCACCGGCAACACGAATCTGGTGCCCGAAAAGTCCGATCAGTGGAATGTCGGCGCAGTTTTCACGCCCACCTTCCTTCCCGGCTTCAACCTCGCGGTCGACTATTTCGACATCGAAGTGAATAGCGGCATCAGCTCGTTCAGCGCGCAGCAGATCGTCAATCTGTGCTTCCTGGGCGAGCAGGCGTTCTGCGACGCGATCACCACCGATCCGGCACGCACGCAGGACCCGGCGCGGCCGTATCTGATCATCGAGACGCAGCCGTTCAACGCGGCGAGCCAGAAGGTTCGCGGCATCGACATCGACGCATCCTATCGCCTGCCGGTTGGCAACGCTGGCGCATTCACGCTTCGCGGCCTCGCCACCCGCTATCTGGAGAACCGCTTCGACAGCGGCGTTCCGGGCACGGTGGTGGTGGATTCGACCGGGGTGAACGGCGGCCAGTCGAGCACACCGAAATGGATCTATCGCGCCAGCGTGTCTTACGATGCCGACGATTTCAGCATCACCGCGGTCGGCCGCGGCGTCAGCGCGGGCAAATATGTCGCCAATGGCATCGAATGCCAGACGGGCTGCCCCACCTCGACGGTCAACGCGCCGACCTATGAAAGCAACCGCATCAAGGGTGCCTTCTACGTCGATCTCAACCTGACGCAGAAATTCTCCGCGGGCGGCGACGCGACGGGAGAGTTCTTCTTCAACGTGAGCAACCTGCTCAACGACGATCCGATCCTGCTGCCCGAAACCGGCCTCGCCGCGAACAGCACCTATTCGGACCTGCTCGGCCGCGCATTCCGCGTCGGCGTTCGCTTCAAGATGAAGTGATGCGGGACGACTGAAAGACAAACAAGACAAAGGAGGGTCCCTTGGGGCCCTCCTTTTTTTGATCTTGGGCCGACGCGCGTAGTTCCGCGGTTCTCGGCGCCGAATGACGGACTGAAAACCCAGCCTGCACGTTCGTAAGGCCGGCCATAGTGCGGGGCCAACGCCCCTCTATTGCGCGTCGCGGACGCCCGACCGGTCGATTATTCCCGTATCGAGGAGGGGTGCGGCATCGATGTCGCCCGCACCCAGGATGACCGCGAGCCGCTCGGTGCCGGCCAAGATCATCGCCTGTTCCCATGTTGGAAGGGCGGCGAAACGCTCGGCGAAAATTTCCTGCAGCAAGTCCGGCGCATCTGCGAGCCGCTTGCGCCCTTCTTCGGTCGCGTTCAGCAGGATCTGTCGCTTGTCGCGCTCGCCGCGCGTCCGCGTGACCAGCCCCAGATCGACGAGACGATCGGTAATGGCTGTTATCGTCGCGTGGCTGAACTGCAGTCGCTGGGCGATCGAACCCGGGGTAACCTCGTCGCGCGCCTCGACTTCGCGAAGGACGAGCAGCTGCGAGGGCGTGAGGCCGGTCGCGGCCGCCAGCTTGCGGTTGCCGCCGTCGGTCGCACGCAGAATGCGGCGCAGAGCCTTCAAGGTGGCGTTGGCAATCGTGACTTCCATTCTCCCCTGTTAGCGGGGCCACGCGCTTGCACCAACGCCAATCTTCTGCACCGGCCACCATCGATATATTTCGTATATTGAATCATATCGACAGTGCGGGGGTTGATTGCATCGCCAACAGCCCTATATTTACGCCACATTCTGCTCGAGTCCCGCATAGCTGGATCTGCAGTTTATTTCAGGAGACGAACTATCTTATATCGGCAAAAGGACGATGCGTCCCTGCCCTCGCCAATCGATTTGAATGCCGAACCTGCGTCGCAGGCCGCGCTGCGCTTCCGCCCGCCCGTCAGCACCGATGGTCCGGCTGTGACCGCCCTCATCTCGCGCTGCCCGCCGCTCGATCGCAATTCGGCATACTGCAACCTCATCCAATGTACGCATTTTGCCGACCAGTGCGTCGTCGCTGAACTCGGTGACCGGATTGTCGGCTGGGTATCGGGGCATCGCCCCGCGTCGGACCCCCGCGCTTTCTTCGTCTGGCAGGTTGCCGTCGCGACCGAAGGACGCGGCAAAGGGCTGGCCAATCGGATGATAAAGTCGCTGCTCACCCGTTCGGCGCAGCACGACGTCACGCATCTGATCACAACGATCACCGACGACAACCAGGCGTCATGGGCGCTCTTTCGCGGCCTCGCGCGCGACTGGGATGCCGAGCTTGAGCGCACCGCATTGTTCGAGCGCGAGGCGCATTTCGCCGGCGCCTATCCAACCGAATATCAGGCCCGCATCGGGCCATTGACCTTTCGCAAGATTCAGAAAGCCCAGGGGTAAAATAATGACCATGTCACCGAAACCGTCCGGCGCGATTCCGGACCGAAAAATCTATGAGCGACGCGAATCCGGGGTGCGCAGCTATGCGCGATCGATGCCGCGTCAGTTCGGCAAGGCCGAGGGCGTGTGGATGCACGATGATCAGGGCGGGCGTTACCTCGACTTCCTGTCGGGCTGCTCGACGCTGAATTATGGCCATAACCATCCGCTGCTGAAACAGGCGCTGCTCGATTATATCGCCGCCGACGGCATCACGCACGGGCTCGACCTGCACACCGACGCCAAGGAAGATTTCCTGCGCGCGTTCGAAGAGGTGGTCCTGACCCCGCGCGGGCTCGATTATCGCATGATGTTTACCGGGCCGACCGGCACCAACGCGGTCGAGGCGGCGATCAAGCTGGCGCGCAAGATCACCGGGCGCGAGATGGTCATCGCCTTTACCAACGGCTTTCACGGCATGACGCTTGGCGCGCTCGCGTGCACGGGCAATGCTGCAAAACGCGGCGGCGCCGGGGTGCCGCTCAGCCATGTCGCGCACGAACCTTATTATGATTATTATGGCCCCGAGGTCGACACCGCCGACCTGCTCGAACAGCGGCTTGCGGATCCGTCGAGCGGGCTCGATGCGCCCGCTGCGATCTTGGTCGAGACCGTGCAGGGCGAAGGCGGGCTCAATGCCGCGTCGCCCGAATGGCTGCGCCGCATCGCCGCGATCGCCAAGGCGCACGGCGCGCTGCTGATCGTCGACGACATTCAGGCCGGCTGCGGTCGCACCGGCGGCTTTTTCAGCTTCGAAGGCATGGGCTTCACCCCCGACATCGTCACGATGGCGAAATCGCTGTCGGGCATGGGGCTGCCCTTTGCGCTGACGCTGTTTCGCCCCGAACTCGATCAATGGTCGCCGGGTGAGCATAATGGCACCTTCCGCGGGAACAACCATGCCTTTGTCACCGCGACCGCCGCGCTCCGCCATTTCTGGAGCACCGGCGATTTCCAGCGCGACGTCGAACGGCGCGGCGAGCTGCTCGCGATGCGACTGGGCCGCATCGCTGCCGAGCATGGATTCGAAATGCGCGGCCGCGGCATGATGCGCGGCGTCAATGTCGGATCGGGCGAGCTTGCCGGCACCGTGACCGCCGCCTGCTTCGACGCGGGGCTCATCATCGAGACGAGCGGCGCGCACGACGAGGTGATCAAGGTGCTTGCACCGCTGATCATCGATGACGCGACGCTCGCGACCGGCCTCGACATCCTCGAAACCAAGATCCGCGAGGCGATGGCCGACAATTACGCCGTCGCCGCCGAATGATGCAGGAGATATTCACATGATCGTTCGCAACCTTAACGCCATCCGCAAATCCGACCGCAACGTCCGCTCCGACGGATGGGCCAGCGCCCGCATGCTGCTCAAGGACGATGGCATGGGCTTTTCCTTCCATGTCACCACCATGTTCGCGGGCACCGAGCTCAAGATGCACTATCAGAACCATCTGGAGTCGGTGTTCGTGCTGAAGGGCACGGGCACCATCGAAGACCTCGGGACGGGCGAGATTCATCGGCTCGAACCCGGCGTGATGTACGCGCTCAACGACCATGACCGCCATATCGTGCGCCCCGAAACCGACATTTTGACGGCCTGTGCCTTCAACCCGCCGGTCACCGGCAAGGAAGTGCACGACGCCACGGGCGCCTACCCCGCCGACGCCGATCTCGTCGCCGCCGACTGACAACCATAAACAGAAAGGGAGACGTCCGATGCAAGACCTCTACCCCTCACGCCACGCCGCCGAGGCCGAGATGCGGCCCCGGCACGACCGCGTCGTCCATAACGAATGGAGCAATGACGCGCCGATCAGCGCGCGCCAGGCCGCGCAGTTCGACCGTGACGGCTATATCGTTCTCGAGGACATCTTCTCGGCCGAGGAAGTCGCTTACCTGCAAAAGGCCGCGGGCCAGCTGCTCGCCGATCCGGCGGCGCTCGACGACGACACGATCGTCACCGAGCCGCAAGGCAAGGAGATCCGCTCGATCTTCGAGATCCATGCGCAAAGCCCGGTGATGGCACGGCTCGCCGCCGACGCGCGGCTCGCCGACGTCGCGCGTTTCCTGCTCGGGGACGAGATTTACATCCACCAGTCGCGCCTGAACTACAAACCCGGCTTCACGGGCAAGGAGTTCTATTGGCACAGCGATTTCGAGACCTGGCACGTCGAGGACGGCATGCCGCGGATGCGCGCGCTGTCGATGTCGGTGCTGCTTGCCGACAACACGCCGCACAACGGGCCGCTGATGCTGATTCCGGGGTCGCACCGCACCTATCTGACGTGCGTCGGTGAAACCCCCGACGACCATTATCTGAGCTCGCTCAAGAAACAGGAATATGGCGTCCCCGACGAGGACAGCCTGGCCGAATTGGCGCACAAACATGGCATCGTGGCGCCAACGGGCAAGCCCGGAACGGTGATCCTTTTCGACTGCAACCTGATGCACGGGTCGAACGGCAACATCACCCCCTTCCCGCGCGCCAATGCGTTCCTCGTCTATAATGCGGTGAGCAATCGGCTGGAAAAGCCGTTCGGCGCCCTCAAGCCCCGCCCCTGGTTCCTCGCGCGTCGCGGCGAACCCGAACCGCTGACGATCGAACGCGGCCCGCTCGCCGAGACGGTGCCGGCATGACCGGACATAGCGTCGAGAAAATCGGCGGCACGTCAATGGCCGCGACCGCGACCCTGTTCGACAATGTGCTGATCGCGGGCCGCACGGGCGCCGACCTCTACAACCGCATCTTCGTCGTCTCGGCCTATGCCGGGATGACCGACCTGTTGCTCGAGAACAAGAAGAGCGGCGCGCCGGGCGTCTATGGCCGCTTCGTCGCCGACGACGATGCCGACGGCTGGCGCGAGGCGATGGAAGACGTCCGCCGTGCGATGAAGACACGCAACGCGGCGATGTTCGCGCGGCCCGAAAGCCGTGCCGAAGCCGACGCCTTCGTCGACATGCGCATCGCCACGGTCGCGGCGTGCCTCGACGATCTGGCCCGCCTGCGCGCGCACGGCCGCTTCTGCGTCAAGGAACAGCTGATGACGGTGCGCGAGCTGCTCGCCGGGATCGGCGAAGCGCATAGCGCCCACAGCACCGCGCTGCTGCTGCGCGACCGCGACGTCAACGCGCGCTTCGTCGACCTGACCTTGTGGGACCAGGACGAACTCAGCAGCCTCGATGAACGGATCAAGGAAGCTTTCGCCGCGATCGACCTCGCCACGACGATGCCGATCGTCACCGGCTATGCCGGTTGCGAGGGCGGCATGGTGCGGCGCTATGCGCGCGGCTATACCGAAATGACCTTTTCGCGCCTCGCCGTCCTGACTGGCGCGCGCGAGGCGATCATCCACAAGGAATTCCACCTGTCGAGCGCCGACCCCAAGCTGGTCGGCGAAGGCAAAGCGCGCAAGATCGGCCGCACCAATTACGATGTCGCCGACCAGCTCGCGAATCTGGGGATGGAGGCGATCCACCCCGGCGCCGGACGCGGCCTGCGCCAGACCGACATCCCGCTGCGCGTGCGCAATACCTTCGACCGCGAGGACAGCGGAACCCTCGTCACCGGCGACTATGTCTCCGACGTCCCACGGGTCGAGATCGTCACCGGCATCCGCCAGTTGCAGGCATTGCAATTCTTTGAACAGGATATGGTCGGAGTGAAGGGCTATGACGCCGCGATCCTCGACGCACTGACCCGCCACCGGCTGTGGATCGTCAGCAAATCGTCGAACGCCAACACGATCACCCATTATCTGTCGGCGAGCGCCGACGCGGTAAAAAAGCTGATCGCCGACTTGCAGAAAGACTATCCCGAAGCGGCGATCTCCGCGCAGCCGGTGGCGATGGTGTCGGCGATCGGCAGCGACATCTCGCGCCCCGGCCTCGTCCCCGACGCGCTGCGCGCGCTCGACGAGGCGGGCATCGTGATGATCGCGATGCAGCACCAGATCCGCAATGTCGACGTCCAGTTCATTGTCGAAAGCCGCGATTTCGATGCGGCGGTGCGCGTGCTGCACAAGACGCTGATCGAGGACATCGACGCGAGCGCGGAGGGTCGGCGCGCCGCATGACGCGGCGGCCAGCGCGGCCGATGTTCGCAATGATCCTGCCCGTGCGGAGCCTGCTGATCGCGATTTTCGTGATGATGGCGGGCAGCGGTTTCCTGTCGACGCTGATCGGACTCCGGCTCGAACGCGCGGGCAGCGGGACGATGGTGATCGGTGCCGTCGCGACCACCTATTTCGCCGGGCTCGTACTGGGGGCCTTGCGGGCCGGAGAGGTCGTACGCCGCGTCGGTCATATCCGCGCCTTCGCCGCCTTCGTCGCGCTGCTGTCGGCGAGCACGCTCACCTATGCGCTGCTACAGCACCCTCTGCTCTGGGCGGTGCTGCGTTTCGTCGACGGGTTGTGCGTCGCGGGCGTGTTCATCTGCGTCGAAAGCTGGCTAAACGACCGTGCCGAGGCGAACACGCGCGGCACGGTGCTCGCCTGGTATATGGTCGCGCTCTATTCGGGGCAGGCGCTCGGACAGCTGCTGCTGCGTTCGGGCAGCAGCGCGCCGCAGATCCCGTTCGAGCTTGCCTCGATCCTGATTTCGCTCGCGATCATCCCCGTTTGCCTGACGCGCGCCGCGGCGCCGTCACTCGAGGAAGCGGCCTCGCTGCCGCTCCGGCGCCTGTACGAAGCCTCGCCGCTCGGCGTAGCGGGCGCCGGGATCACCGGGCTGCTGCTCGGCGCCTTCTACGGCCTTGCCGCCATCTACGCGCGCCGGATCGGCCTCAGCCTCGGCGACACCGCGACCTTCATGATGACGGTCATCCTCGGCGGCGTGGCGCTGCAATGGCCGCTCGGTCGCCTGTCGGACCGCTACGACCGGCGGCGCGTCATCATCGCCTGCTTCGCCGCGACGCTGGCGGTCAGCATCGCGCTTGCCATGGCCCCGACCGGCACCCTGCTGCTCGCCCTCGGCGCGCTGTTCGGCGGGCTCAGCTTCGCGCTCTATCCCCTCTGCGTCGCCTTCGTGAACGACCGGCTATTGCCGTCGGAGCGCGTCACCGCGAGCGGCCAGCTGGTCCTTCTCTATTCGACCGGCGCCGCGCTCGGCCCGCTTGGCGCCGCGTCGGCGATGACGCTGGCGGGTGCGGGGGGGCTCTTCCTCTTCATCGCGCTCGCCGCGGGGATGATGCTCGCCTTCGGGCTCTGGCGCCTCGCGATCAGCGGTCCGGTGCCCGGCGCGGCGCAGCAGGATTTCCAGATCCTGCCGCGCACGACACCGGTCGCGGCGCTGCTCGACCCCGCCGGCCCCGACTCTCCAGCCATTCCCGATTCCCATCCGCAAGCAGGTGACCCATGGAAAAGCCCCTAACCGCCCACGCCCCGGGGCATCCGCCCCCCTTTCGCGAACCCTCGCCGCTGAACCGCGCGGTCGGCGCGTCGGCGCTCGGCAACGCGGTCGAGTGGTTCGACTATGGCATCTATGCCTATGGCGTCACCTATATCTCCGCCGCGCTCTTTCCCGGCGATACCGAGGAAGCGGTGCTGTTCGCGCTCGCGACCTTTGCCATTTCCTTCCTCATCCGGCCGCTCGGCGGGCTGTTCTGGGGGCCGCTCGGCGACCGTATCGGGCGCAAGTCGGTGCTGGCGATGACCATCCTGCTAATGGCGGCGGCAACATTTGCGGTGGGGCTGATCCCGTCTTACGACAGCATCGGTTTCTGGGCGCCGACGATCCTGATCATCCTGCGCATGTTGCAAGGCTTTTCGACCGGCGGCGAATATGGCGGCGCAGCAACCTTCATGGCTGAATATGCCCCCGACGACCGCCGCGGTTTTTATGGCAGTTTCCTCGAATTCGGGACGCTCGCGGGCTTTTCCTTCGGCGCCGCGCTGATGCTCGGCTATTCGCTGCATCTTGGCGACGAAGCGATGCACGAATGGGGCTGGCGCATCCCCTTCCTGATCGCCGGACCGGTCGGCCTGGTCGGCATGTATCTGCGCTCGAAGCTCGAGGATACCCCGGTCTTCCGCGAGGAAATGGCATCGGCCGACCGGCGCAAACCGCCGGGCCTTGCCGCGATGATGCGTGAATATTGGCGACCGCTGCTGGTCGTTGGCGGGCTGGTTATCGCACTCAACGTCGTCAATTACTCACTGCTCAGCTATATGCCGACCTATCTGCAGCGGCGCATCGGCCTGTCGAACGAACAGGCACTCGTCGTACCGATCATCGGAATGGTGTTCATGATGATCTTTCTGCCGTTCGCCGGCGCCTTGTCCGACCGGATCGGGCGGCGACCGATGTGGCGCTGGTCGCTGATCGGCCTGCTCGTTTTCGTCGTCCCGCTCTATATGCTGATTGGCACCGGCTTTGCGGGTGCCGTCGCGGGCTTCCTGTTGCTTGGCCTCCTCTATGTCCCGCAGCTCGCGACGATCTCGGCGACCTTTCCCGCCATGTTCCCCACCGCGGTGCGCTTCGCGGGTTTCGCCATCGCCTATAATATCTCGACGTCGATTTTTGGGGGCACTGCGCCGATGATCGGCAGCGGACTGATCAGCCTGACCGGCGACCCGCTGATGCCGGCCTATTATATGATGCTTGCGTGCATTGTCGGGCTGGTCGCCCTTCGCTTCATGCCCGAAACCGCCGGAAAATCGCTGCGCGAGGATCCCTTCGCGCGGCCGCCGGGCCGTGCGCCATAATTTTGGCCATGGCGAAGATGATGAGCAGCGTGAAGGTCGCGGCGAAATTTCTGCGCCATGGCATGATCTCGAGCATCCCGTCGTTCAAAGGCGCGAACAGGATCGCGGCAATCACGCCCCCCAATATCGCCCCGATCAACGGCCTGTTCACTAAGGCAAAGGCAAGGGTGGCCGCCGCGAGGAAGAGAAGTAAGAAGCCAGGCTCCAACGTAGCGGCCCTGTTGTCAGGGCCCGTCATTTCTTTGTCCGCCGTATCGCAGCGGTTGCCAGCCGCGGACGCTTCAGGATGCGGCCAACGACCGGCTTGCAGACCTCGAGCCCGAGCAGAAGAATGACTCCCAGACCGGCCGCCAGTGCCATGTCGCTCCATGCGATCGACCCGAACTCCAGCAAGTCCTGCGCCGCAGGGATGAACAGGATCAGCCCGGTAACGGCCAGAACGGCGACGACGACATAGCGAAGCGCCGCATTGCGGCGCATAAGCGCATCGCCAAGAGATGTGCCGAAAGAGCGGTTGACCAGGATCAGCGCGACAATCTCGGACACCAGCGCGAAGAAGATCAGAGCGCGAAGCTCCGGCTCGGCCATGCCGTTCCATATTTCGACGAAATAGACGGCGGCCAGCATCGCGAAGGCCACGCCGCCCTGAAAGACGCTCCATACGACCATGGCAAAGGAAAATAGGGGCTCCTTCGGGTCACGCGCCGGACGATCCATGATGTCCGCCTCGTCACGCTCAGCCTCGAAGACGAGCGCGCAAACGGGATCGATCACCATCTCGAGCAAGGCGATATGGATCGGCCCGAACAACAGCGGATATCCGAAGAACAGGGGCAGCAGCGCCAGTCCGGCGATCGGCACATGCACCGCGAAGATAAAGGCCATGGCTTTGCGGATATTGTCGTAGATTCGCCGACCGAGCCGGACCGAATGCACGATCGACCCGAAATCATCGTCGAGCAGGACGATGGCGGCCGCTTCGCGGGCCACATCGGTGCCGCGCTTCCCCATCGCGACGCCGATATGCGCCGCCTTCAGCGATGGCGCATCGTTCACACCGTCGCCCGTCATCGCGACGACCTCGCCATCGGCCTTGAAAGCCTCGACGATCCGCAGCTTCTGCTCGGGCATGATCCGCGCAAAGATCGTCACCGTCTTGAGCCGCTCGCGCAGTTCCGTGTCGTCCAGCTTGCCCAGGTCGGTGCCGGTCAGGACATCGCCCTTTGCAATGCCCGCTTGTGAGGCAATCGACTGCGCGGTGGCCGCATAATCGCCCGTAATCATGACGACGCGGATTCCCGCGCTACGGCATTCGGCGACGGCGGTGGCCACACCCAGACGCAGCGGATCGGCGAACCCCACCAACCCGCTCAGCGTGTAGCGATAATCGGACTGGGACGGCTTCCAACGGCGATCGGGAGCCGTCGCGGTCGCGACCGCGAGGACGCGGATCCCGCGCGAGGCCATCGCATCGACGGCCGCCATCAGCGCGCCAGCGGCGGCGGGCGCCAAGTGGCATAGCTTCGCAATCGCTTCGGGCGCGCCCTTGGCGGCAATCGTCAGACCCTCGCTGCTGTCCCAGACATTGGACATGGCGAGCAGGTCGGGACGCAGCGCATAGCTATGGGCGAGCTTGCGGTCGGAGCCCTTCCCCTCGGTGAAAGCGTTACGGGCAGCATGCAGCGCAACCTCCATGGGATCGGCAGGCGTGATCGCGCTCGCGAGCGCGGCGGTCTCGAGGAGCGCGTCGAACGCGCCAGACGCCGGCGCGTCCGGGCCAACCTCGGCCGTCATACCCGTCGGCAGCCAGAGCATGGCCACTGTCATGCGGTTCTCGGTCAGCGTGCCCGTCTTGTCGGTGCACAGGATCGTTGCCGAACCGAGCGTTTCGATGGCGGAGGCACGCCGCGTCAGCACGCCCACCTTGCCAATTCGCCACGCGCCCATGGCGAGAAATACGGTCAGGACGACCGGAAATTCTTCGGGCAGCAGCGCCATGCCGATCGCGATCCCGGCCAGGGCGGCATCGATCCATCCGCCGCGTAGCAGGCCATAGAGCAGGACCACGAGCAGCGCGACGGCGGCGCCGCCGATTGCGCACCAGGTTACGATGCGGGTCGTTTCGGTCCGCAAGCGCGGCGCTTCGATGTCGAGGGCCGCAAGCGACTGGCCGATCTGGCCGATCTCGCTGCGTGGGCCGGTTGCGAGGACCCGGGCAAGGCCGCTGCCTCGCGCCACCAGGGAGCCCGAATAGACATAGGGCTGGCCCTCACCACCAGGACGATGCGCCACCTCCGCCGCGCCATTGGCGGCTACCGCCTTTCCTACCGGCATGGACTCGCCGGTCAGAAGCGACTCGTCGGTCTGGAGGTCGCTGGCAGCCACAAGCAGCGCATCGGCTGCGACCCGGTCGCCCTGCTCCAGGATGAGGAGATCGTCGCGGACCACGTCGTGCCCGGCAATACGGACCTGCGCGCCGTCGCGAAGGACCAGGGCGCGCGGCGCGGACAGATCGCGCAAGGCTTCGAGCACATGCTCGGTCCGCGCTTCCTGCACAACGGTGACAAGAACCGAGAATGTTGCAAAGCCGAGCAGGACCAGCGCTTCGGTTAGATTGCCGAGCAGCAGATAAGCGAGCCCGCCTGCGAGCAAAAGGGCGAGCATCGGTTCGCGCACAACATCGAATGCGACACGAAGGAGCGATCGCGAACCCGCGGCGGGAAGTTCGTTCGGCCCCTCGGCGGTCAGGCGCGCGGCCGCAGCGTCTGCCGTCAGCCCTTTAAATGCGGCTTGGGCAATCGCCGTCATGTCGCTTGCCATGGAGTCGGGAGACTCCGCGCAGGATCGGGCAATCGGATCGCGCTGATCATCGTCGGGGCAGTCGGAGAAAATCGGGCGTCGGCGCCGGTCCATGCAATCTGGTCGACGGCATCACGGGCGACCGGGCATCATGCGCCGCAAAACATTGTCCTTGGCGATATAGTGATGGAAAAGCGCCGCCAAGCTGTGCAAGCCAATCAGAAAATAGCCGACTGTCCCGACGGTCTCGTGCAGATCTTTCACCTGCCCGGCATACATCTTGCTCTGAGCGACCAGCGGCGGGAGTTCGAACCCGAAAAAGGGAATGGTCTTGCCCGACGCGCTGAGGATCAGCCATCCGGCGACTGGCATCGCCAGCATGAAGGAATAAAGCAGCAAGTGCGTCGAATTGGCCAGCCAGCTCTGCCAAGCGGGTGGCTCGGGCGCGATCTTCGGCGCCTTACCAAGGAGGCGCGCGAATATCCGTACGATCACCAGCGCCAGGACCGACAGCCCGAGCATGAAATGCCAGGTCTTCAACCCCTCGCGAATATCGCTACCTTGTGGATAGGATTCACGCAGGAGAATGCAGGCGTAAACGCCTACGATCAGCGCCGCCATGACCCAATGCAGGATGATGGAAAGCGACGCATAGCGCTGTTCGGCCGGTTTTTGGATCATGACCACCTCTTGTTGAACGTGCAAAACTGAGTCGCTGCGTCGCAAAGTGACGCGCAGCCGGAACCGGCTATGGCCAGACGGTCTTGATCACATATCGTCGAAAGCTCTGCGAAACGGCATCCTTGGCCCTGGCAGCCAAGGCCGAGGCAAAGGTCATGGCTCCCGGCTGCTTGCTCACATCCGGCGTTTCCTTTTCGCGAAATCCCGCATCGGCACCTAGCGCGGAACCCTGCTACGGCGCACTAGAGGATTATACCTATGTCCGATGCATGCACTGTCGTCGGCTGGCGCATGCTCGGGTCGGTGGTACTACGTATAGTGGCTCGTTTCGTTTCGATAGATAAGCCGAGGCATCGCTTTGGCACGCCGCGAAGATGCCCATTGAATGCCCCGCCCCCCAAAGTTCGTCCGAAGATCGCCGACATGACTTGCGTGATCATATGGGAACCGCGCCAAGTATCGAAACCGGAGCTCATCATGTTTAACCACCACTTTGATACCGCAGTCGCGACAATCGAGGCCGTGCATTCGGGTGCGAGCACAGCGCCGGTGGTAAAGAGCTTTTTCGACGAGCCCACCAACACCGTGAGCTACGTCGTTCATGACCCCGCCACGCGCGAGGCCGCGATCATCGACAGCGTTCTCGACTTCGACGCTGCTGCAGGACGCACCTCGGTCGCGTCGGCCGATGCCATTATCACTTATGTCGCTGCCGAAAATCTTTCGATTACATGGTTGCTCGAAACTCACGCCCATGCAGACCATCTGTCTGCCGCCCCCTATCTGAAAGGGAAGGTCGGCGGCGTTCTCGCAATAGGGCGCGAGATTATTCATGTGCAGAATGTCTTCGGCAAGATTTTCAATGAAGGCCCCGAGTTCGCGCGCGATGGCTCTGAATTCGACCATCTGTTCGAAGACGGCGATCGCTTCAAGATTGGCTCCATTGACGCCGCGGTGCTGCACGTTCCGGGCCACACACCCGCCGACCTGGCCTATGTCATCGGCGATGCCGTGTTCACCGGCGATACGCTGTTCATGCCCGATTATGGCACCGCACGCGCCGATTTTCCCGGCGGCGATTCGCGGCAGCTTTTCCGGTCGATCCGCCGCTTGATGGCGCTCCCGGAGCACACCCGCCTTTTTCACTGTCATGATTACAAGGCCGCGGGCCGGGACAGCTTCGCTTGGGAAACGACCGTGGGGGCGCAGCGCACCAGCAATGTGCATGTCCATGAAGGCGTCAGCGAAGATGATTTCGTCGAGATGCGCGACGCGCGCGATGCGACGCTGTCGATGCCCAGGCTCATCCTGCCCTCGATCCAGGTCAATATCCGCGGCGGACATCTGCCCGACCCCGAATCCAACGGAACGCGCTTCCTGAAAATCCCGCTGAACGTGTTGTGATGGATCAATTGCTCACCAACGCACTGCCCGTCCAAGGTCTGATCGGCGGCGTGATGATCGGCCTCGCGGCAGCGATCATGCTGCTCGGGCTAGGCCGGATCGCCGGCGTGAGCGGACTTGCGGCACGCGCGACCGGCCTCGCGCCCGATGGCGCACCGCGCCGCTTGGCGATCGCCTTCCCTGCACCGCTTGCTGCCTGTCGTCCCGGCAAAGCAATCCAATTTGGAGAAACATAATGTCTGATCCGCCAACCACCGTCGGCATGGTCGATCACACCCCTTGAGTGTGGCAGCATGACGTGACCCTGCTGGCGCGATACTTCCCCGTCCTCGACTGGGGGCGAGCCTATGATCGAAGCACGCTGACCAACGATCTGATCGCGGCGGCAATCGTCACGATCATGCTGATCCCGCAAAGTCTGGCCTATGCGATGCTCGCCGGTCTGCCGCCCGAAATCGGGCTTTATGCCTCCATATTGCCAATCATCGCCTATGCGCTGTTCGGCACCAGCAGGGCCTTGGCGGTCGGACCGGTAGCGGTCGTATCGCTGATGACGCTGGCGGCGGCGAGCAGTGTGGCGACGCCGGGCAGCGCCGCGTTCATCGCCGCCGCGCTCATCCTGGCCTTATTGTCGGGTCTGATCCTGCTCGTCATGGGCGTGCTCCGCCTCGGCTTTCTCGGCAATCTTCTGTCTCATCCCGTCGTTTCGGGCTTCATCACAGCGAGCGGCATCATTATCGCGACCAGCCAGCTAAAATCGATAATGGGAGTCCAAGCCAGCGGCGAGGCGCTGCCCGAGCTTCTGCAGACACTCGCGAGCCATGTGACGGATATAAACTTTCCGACCCTGATCATCGGCGTCTCGGCCACCGCTTTCCTCTTCTGGATCAGGAAAGGCCTTAAGCCGCTTCTGATGCGCTGGGGCATCGCTGCCCGTCCGGCCGACCTGATTGCCAAGGCGGGGCCAATCGCAGCGGTCGCGGTGTCGACGCTCGCTGTGATCCTTTTCGATCTAGAGGCCCAGGGGGTGAAGGTCGTCGGCACGATTCCGCAGAGCCTGCCGCCTTTTACAATCCCCTTGTTCGATGCAGCGCTGTGGCAACATTTGGCCATTCCCGCGCTTTTCATCAGCGTCATCGGCTTCGTGGAATCGGTCTCGGTCGCGCAGACTCTTGCCGCCAAAAAGCGTCAGCGGATCAATCCCGATCAGGAACTAATCGGTCTTGGCGCAGCCAATGTCGCTGCAGCTTTCTCCGGCGGCTATCCGGTCACGGGAGGATTTGCCCGCTCGGTGGTCAATTTCGATGCCGGCGCCGAAACGCCGGCCGCCGGCGCGTTCACCGCAGTCGGCATCTTGATCGCGGCGCTGTTCCTGACCCCGCTGCTCCACTCGCTTCCGATCGCCACTCTGGCGGCTACGATCATCGTCGCCGTGCTCAGTTTGGTCGATCTGAAAACGCCGCGAGCCATCTGGCGCTATTCGCGGCCCGACTTCGCGGCGATGGCGGCGACGATCGGAATCACGCTGCTGGCAGGGGTCGAGCCCGGCGTCATCGCGGGCGTTGGGCTGAGCCTCGCGCTCTATCTATGGCGCGCGTCGCGCCCGCACGCCGCGATCGTCGGCCGCGTTCCGGCAACCGAGCATTTCAGGAATGTGAAGCGGCACAAGGTGCTCACGGATCCGCGCATCGTGACGATCCGCATCGACGAAAGCCTCACTTATCTCAACGCACGCTGGCTCGAGGAGTTCGTGCTGGAGCAGGTGGCCGATCATCCGCAGGTCCGGCACCTTGTCCTTATGTGCTCGGCGGTCAATGCCATCGACGCTTCGGCGCTCGAGAGCATTGAGGCAATCAACCACCGGCTCAGCGATGCCGGCGTGACGCTTCATCTCTCGGAGGTGAAGGGTCCGGTGATGGATGCGCTCAAACACTCTCATCTGTTGGCCAATTTGGCCGGCCAGGTGTTTCTGTCGCAAAATGATGCGTTCGCGCGGCTGCTCAAGCTTGCGGACGCCGGGGATCAACCTGCAACGACGATCGATCCGTGGGCAGCGAGAGGATCAATATGACCGGCGTGTTTGATTTTGGATTTCGAATGCAGGGGGTTGGGCTGGGAGCTTCGGCCTTCTGAAAATCCGGCTTTCCGCAATATCGGATTCAGCCAATAGCGGTGGAAGAAAGCTGGTAGTAGTCGGTCACGCGCTGGCCATAGGCGTCATCAAAGTGCGGCGCAGAATCAGGACGATAGCTGGGTGCGCCTTCGAGGATGTGCTTATCTATCCTGACCGAGAAGCCTTCATGCTTCTCATCATGAAGAAAAACCGACCAGGGTATGGGATGATAACTTTGGCCGAGGCCGAGGAAGCCGCCGGTCGAGAGGATCACATAGGCTATATGGCCGGTCCGCTCATCGAAGATGAGCTTGTCGACGACGCCGAGCTTGTCTCCGTCTCGGTCCAGGACCGCCTTGCCGCGGACGTCGTCTGCGCAAACAAGCGAGCGGGGGCGTGTCGGTTTGTAGACGGTAAAATCTGCTCGGGTCGCCATATCATTCTCCAATCGAATTTCGTTCGGGAGGCGGCGGCGGTTGTTGCCCGCCGCCCTTCGTCTTGGGTCAGGCGACGACACTGTGCCTGAGCGCGCTCGCCTTGTCGTGACCCGCTTTCAGCGCACTGAAAGCCTGAGTGATTGCCGCAAGCGTCGCCGACAACAGGCGGCTGTCCCGCATCGCCGCCTCGAACTGTGCGGCGGGGCACCTTGTCAGGCGGTCAGGCGGATCTCGGTAGCGTGTTCCGGATAGGCGGCAGCCAGCGAATGATCGATGGGTTCGCCGTTCAGCTTGCTGGCAAAGCCGTGGTTGACGTCGCGATGATGAGCTTCGTCGGCGCGGACCAGCAGGACGACATCACGCAGCCTCGCATCGTCGGCCATTTTCCAATAATGTTTGGCGATCGCCGGGGCAGGCACGTTCGGCGAGCGGCCTTCGTCGATTTCCTGGAGATACAGCGTGTAGCTCGTCACGGCTTCTTCCTCGAAGTAACCCACGACGCGATGCGCGGTGCGCGGCGAGAGAAGATATAGAATCGAGAAGCCGACGAGGAACACCCCCTGGACGCCCAGAATCATCATCCGCTCGAACCAGGTCGGTTTGGCGATCTCGATGAAGGTCATCAGGTGCATTCGCTCGTTTTCGGCCTCCTCCATCAACGTCCGGATCCAGCCCTCGTCATCGCGCATCCAGCGCAGGCAGTTGAGATGGGTAATCATCGCGCCAACCATGCCGGGCACTGCTGCGACCGTCTCGAGAACGATGGCGCGATGCCCGTAGCGTTTGGCGAAAAACGTATCGGCGCTGAAGCGAAGAAGCTTGGTAAAGCCGAGCGCGAAACGATCGGAGAAGCCCTTTGGCTCGTGATGCACCGCAGGATGGGCTTCGCGTTCGTCGGCGAGGGCTTGCCTGTCGGGGATGAGGATCGTGTTGGTCATCGTGGGTCCTTTCAGGACAGCGTGGTAACCGGTCTCGGGGTGGTCCCGGACGTCGGCGGAAGGCGGAAATATAATGCGAGCTGCAGGCTGGCCGCGATGCGCGCGGCTTTTTGCTGAAGCGTTGCGGCGGCCGCGGCAGGGAGCATTTCCCCCGTCACATCGGTCCAGAGCATCAGCCAGCGATCGAACATCGGCGGGGTGATCGTCGGCAGATGCTTCAAATGCGCTGCCACCGGATTGCCCTTGTAGCGACCGCTGGTCAGCATGACCGACGACCAGAAGTCGACGAGCTTTTCGAGATGATGCTCCCAGTCACCGATCGCGTTGTCGAACACCGGGCCGATCAGCGCATCACCGCGAACCCGCGCGTAAAACCCCGGAATCAACCGTGCAATCTGGTCCTCGCTGACTTGGTCATCCGGGGTCACGCGCATATCCATTTTCTCAGCAATGTGCCGGGCGGGTGGGTGCTGGCTCGATCACCAGACGTCGCTTACGCCTCGACCGGCAGTGGCAGCTTGCGTTCAACGAGCATCAGCGTGGCATCGCCCGGATAGGTGCGCGCGGTGAAGCCCATGTCGCGTTCAAGCTCGATCGCGGCATGATTGTCGTGGCTCTCAATCGACTGGAGTGTCTTGACACCGAGCGACTCTGCAAAGCGCGCGACATGCTCGAGCAATTCCCAGCTTATTCCGCGACCCTTGAAATCCGAGCGGATGCTGATCGCGACCTCGCCCGTTTCCATCGCGTCGTCGCAGGCCAGCATCGCGGTCGCGATCACCGTCTTGCCGTCATTGGAGATCGCCAGGAAACTCTCCTTTTGGCGATGGTCGACATCGATCAGCGCAATCAGCCGCTCATGGCCGACAACATTGATCCCGGTCAGAAAGCGAAATCGCAGATCGTCGCGCGTCACATGCGCAAACATCTCCGCGAGCGCGGGCTCGTCTTGCGCGCCGACCGGGCGGACATGGAATTTGAAACCGGTCCGGGTCGTGAGGTCGCTGCTCCAGCTTTCGGTTTTCATCATCGTCCTTTCGACGCGGTGCGGCCAATTGCCGGATGCATCGAGGCTCTTATGAACCGGGGCCAGGAACCGCCCTATCCGTAGTTGTCCTTATTACGCCTGCGGCCATGACCGGCGATTAGGCTGTTCCCGCCCCCTTCCAAGGATCTTGCAATGAAAACGTCCGCCGTAGCCATTTCCGCCGTCACCCATGACGACCGTTCACGGTTGACGATCGGGGCGACGCTCCTTGCGCTGGTTATTTTCGGTGCGTCCGGCATAGCTATGCTCAATGGCCAGTTTCCTGGACTCTCATGACATCGGCGGCTTGGAAACCTCTACCGGAGAACATCCGTCGCCGGGATGCGCTCGTGGTCGGTCGCAGGGCACGGCGCGGGCTTCCTGGCCATGGTTGGTTCCTTGGATTTGGGCAGGTACCCCCCCCGCTCGGCTTCAGGTTTCGCAGCGTCCCGCATTCCATCCTATTTCTGGGCGGTCATCACATGCCCGTCCTGCTCGCGCAGCCAGTTGTGAAGACGCGTCGCCGCCATCGCCCCCTGTCCGATGGCGACGCTGATCTGGTCGAGCCCCGCCACGACATCGCCGGCAGCGTAGACGCCGGGAAGAAGACCATCCGAAAAAGCCGTGAAGGGGAGGCAGCCGTTCGGATCGGTCAGTAGCCCGAGCGTTGCGGCAAGCACACTGCGCGGCGTCGATCCGAACGCCGGGTAGAGCGTATCGAAGCGGCGCGGCGCGGCTTCGCCCTCGACCACGACGAACATCGCATCCTCGGCGGCTTCAAGGCGCAGCACCCGGCCTTCGAGGACGTCTACGCCGCTCGCCGCAAGTTCGCTGCGCTGCGCATCGGTCAACGCAATCTGCCATTTCGGGATCAGCGTGACGTTGCTCGAATATTGCCGCAGAAACATCGCCTCGGCCGCGCCATGGAGGTCGGAGCCGAGGACCGCGATCCGCTCTTCACTGTGTTCAAACCCGTCGCAGATCGGGCAATAGCGCAGGACGCCGGTCTGAACCGCCATGTTGTGATCGCCGACGTCGAGCTTCGCCAAATTCGTGTCGACGCCAGTCGCGAGTATCAGGCCGCGGGCATAGACGGTCACACCGTCCTCGAAGCGCACGACAAAGCCCTCGTCATTTTCTCTCGATGCAATTTCGATCACTCTGCCCTCGGCAATTTCGGCGCCGTAACGCATGGTATGCTCACTCATGCGCGCGATGAGATCTGCGCCCACGATGCCTTCGGGAAAACCCGGAATATTGCGCGAACGCGGAACCCAGAGAGCGCGCGAACTGCCGTCATGGACGATCCGCACCCGCCGCCGGTAGCGCGCAAGATACATGCCCGCAGTCAGCCCGGCCGGCCCGGCACCGACAATCAGCACATCGAGCGCGGGCCTCTCATCCTGCGAACGCGGCTTCGGCTTCAACCGGCAATCCGTGCGGGATAATCCATCGCCGCGAGGATGTCGGCGACCGCGACGAACGCAAAGCAGACCGAGCTGTCGGCCACCCCATAGGGCAGGAAAATATCCTTGCCGACACAGATGGCCCCGCATGTATAAACGACGTTGGGGACATAGCCCTCACGGTCCTCGTCGGCGGCGGAAAGGATCGGATCGGGGGTTCGGCCGATTACTTTCGACGGATCCTCCTTGTCGAGCAGCACGGCGCCAATCGCATATTTGCGCATCGCACCGACGCCATGGGTCAACACGAGCCAGCCCTCGTCGAGTTCGATCGGCGCGCCGCAATTGCCGATCTGGATGAGTTCCCAAGGGAATCGCGGCTCGAGCAGCAACTCGCCGCCCTCCCAATGATCGATCGTATCCGATCGCAGCAGATAGAGATTCTTGCCATCCTGCCGGCCGATCATGCAGAATTGCCCGTCGATCTTGCGCGGGAACAGCGCCATGCCCTTGTTGCGCCCTGCCCCGCCCTTGATCGGGGTCAGCGTGAAATCCCGGAAATCGCGCGTGCGCAGCAATTCGGACTGGATATCGCGGCCACTGTAGGCCGTGTAGGTGCCGATCCACTCGCTCTTGCCGCTGTCACGCTCGAACTCGAGCAGTCGGAGGTCCTCGAGCCCGTTACGCTGCGCCTCGGTGATCGGGAAAATGACCGTGCCCGAGAGCGTGCTGTCCTTTTGGCGATAGAGCGAGACGACGTCATCGGGCTTGTCGTCGCGGTGCGGGCCCAGCATCGCTGCGGTGGCGAAGCCCGGTTGCGGCAGCAAGGTCAGTTCGCGCTCACGGGTGATGATGCCTTCGCGAAAGGCGATCGTCGAAATATGCCCTTCGCCGACAGCGCGCAGCGACAGAAGGATGCGGATGCTGCCTTCTTGCAGCCCGCTCTTATCGGGATGCCGCACGACGCTGGGGTTCATCAGGGCCGCCGCGGCATAGCTATATTCGTGACAGAAATAGGCGCCGATCAGCAGCCGGGTTTCACGTTTTAGCGCCAGGCCTTCGAGCCCGAGCCTGGGTTCTATCTCGCTAAAACGATCCTCGAACACCTTCTCGATCTGCCAGTGCCGATCCGCGAAATCGCGCAGCACGACGCCAAGTTCCGCGCGCACCGCCCGCGGATTAAGGGCAACGATCTCGCGCGCGAGCCGCTGCACGCGATCGAGATCGGGGCCCGACGCCTGCCAGGCCAGATGGAAGGGCCGCACAACGACGCGCGTCGGGTCGGCGTGGAGCCGCAGTTCGTGCTGGACTAGATGCAAGTGATCTTCCTTTCAGCCGGCCTTCCGGATGAAATCCCGAATGGCATAGGTCGCATGCTGATAGGCGAGAACCGACTCCGCACCCTCATTGAGATTCAGCCCGCGCGGGTTGATGCCGTCCTTGCTGGTGCCCGTGAGTGCATCGCCGACGATCACACCGCGATCATTGCCCCCGGAAAACCAGTCATAAGCGCGCCGCGCATGTGTCAGCCAGATATCGTCGCCGGTGACATCAAATGCCGCCGAAGCCGCGTCGATCGCCGCCCAGATTTCGAGCGGCTGCTGGTCGAACGGCCGCGGCCGTTCATAGGCATGGCCGAAGCTGTCGGACCCGACGGGGCGATAATGACCTTGCGGCGAAATCTGGACGTCGTTGATCCACCGCAGCGTATCGACGCCGCACGCGATGACGTCCGCGCGCTCCAGCCGCACGCCCGCGCGCAGCATCGCCTCGGGCAGGCGGCAATTGTCGTAGGCAAGCACCGGCTCGAACCAT
Organism: uncultured Sphingopyxis sp.; assembly: GCA_964426485.1. Classification (GTDB taxonomy): domain Bacteria; phylum Pseudomonadota; class Alphaproteobacteria; order Sphingomonadales; family Sphingomonadaceae; genus Sphingopyxis. The sequence continues at coordinate 76,492 of CAYRQX010000007.1, forward strand.
TGCCAGTCCGGCCGCAACGCAGCTTGATGGAGCGCGATCAGCCGGTCGGCGCCGAAGCGTGAGATCCGGTTTGCCAGATCATGCTCGGGATACGCCGCAAGAACGAAGTCGGCGCCGAGCATCGCAAAGGCGATCGCACGCGGCGACCTGAAATCCAGCGCGGATGCGGCGGTACGCTCGAACAGTTCCTGCGCCCACTGCCGCAGACCGGGATCGCGCGCCTCGCGCGCCGTCGCGCCGAGTGCCCAGAGGGTTCGCCCGCAGCTATCCTCGGACCCCACCTCCTCGAGCCAGTTGCGTCCGAAGCCCATGAAATTGCGAAATTCGCCGCGGTCCGGGTTCCAGGCATGCTGCACGAACGCCGCAAAGACCGAGGTAAGCTGCCCGCACCTGCCCAGCGCGTCTTCGTCAAGCCGGTGCATCAGCATCAGCGCGCGCGCATTGTCGTCGACGCAATAGCCGTGCGCCCGATCGGGGATCATATGAATGCTGTGCTGCAGGATGCCGGTGTCATCGCAGATGCGCAGGAAGCCTGCAATGCCTATCCGGTCGGGAATGGGCGCAGCTTTTGGCACGACGCGGCTCTCTCCGATCAGTGCGCAGCTTCGCTCGGCGAACACAGGCCAGATCATGTGGCGGCCGCGGTCATAGGCGCGGCGCTGCAGTGTCAGCATCCGGTCGGAATCGCCGAGCAGATACCGGATCTCGTTCGCAATCGCTTCGTCGTCATTGAAGGGAACCAGCACACCATGATCGTCAGCGAGCAGTTCGACCGCATGGACATAGGGCGTCGAGATAACGGCCTTGCCCAGCGCCATTGCATAGGAGAGCGTGCCCGACGTCGATTGCTGCGCACCGGTGTAAGGCGTCACATAGATGTCGGCCGCCTCGAGTAGATCGAGCAGATCGTCCGTGTCCATGAACGCATTGATCCAGCGGACATGCGCATCGACCCCGAGCGAGACCGCTAGCGCCTGGAGCCGGTCGCGATACGCTTCGCCTTCATGCGCCAGCAAATTGGGGTGCGTGGCACCCGCGATACAATAGAGGAAGTCGGGATGATCTTCGATGATCGCCGGCAACGCCTCGATGACCGCCTCGATCCCCTTGCCCGGCGACAAGAGCCCAAAGGTCAGCGCGACCTGTTTGCCCGCGAATCCGAACTGCGGCTTGAATTGCGACGCGCGGCCGAAGGGGCGATCGGGGACGCCATGCGCGATCAATGCGATCTGATCGTCATTGGCATGATAGACGCTGCGCAGCAGGTGGCGCGACCGTTCGGACATGACGACGAGCTTGGTCGCCCGCGCGATCAACCGCTCCATAACGCGGCGCTGATCGGCGTCGGGTTCGGCAAGCACCGTATGAAGCGTGACGATCAGCGGTGCCGAAATCCGGTCCACGAGTTCGAGCACCATGTCGCCCGCGAGCCCGCCGAAGAGGCCGAACTCGTGCTGCAGCCAGACAACATCGGCGCAGCTCGCCTCGATCGCCTCCGCTGCCTCGATAAAGCTCTCGGCATCGCCTTCGGTGATCGCGGCGCGGACTATGGGGTCGAATATCGTCGGTACCGACGCGGGTGCCATCGCATAGACATCGACGGCGATCTCCGGCGCCGCCGCCTCAAGCGATGCATGTATATCGGCGGTAAAAGTCGCAATGCCGCAGCGCCGCGGATGGAAACCGCCGATCAACGCAAGCCGAATAGTCGGCGCGACGGCGGGACGGAGCGATTGGCAAGCCTCGAGGCCTTCATCGAACGACGTGCGATCGGGAGCTTCGTACACAGGTTTTACCTTCCAAAATGAAGCGGCAGAAGGCCTCACCCAAATTTGCTGATCATCTTGGGACCCACGGCAAAGCGCCACGGTGCTTCCAGAAATGGAACGATTTGGCGGCGATTTGGTTCCGCCGCCCACCCACGTCGTGCCGAAAGTCCAGTTATTTCAGGCAGGCAACGACTGACGCGATAGCGGCCAGCGTTTCTCGCGGATCGCGCCCGCAAATCGTATCGAGTCCGAGCGTCTTTGCGGGATAATCATGGTCGCCAGGGAAGATCGCATCGCCGATGAACATCATCGGCTCGAGCGGAATGCCACTCGCATCACGAAGCCGCCAGCCCATAGGCCTTGTCGAGCTTTCGCGGGCGATGTCGATCGACGTCTCCCCGCCCATATTGATCGATTGGCCCGGCCAGCGCCCGCGAAGATCCTGCTGGATGATCTTGCGCTTCGCAAAGTCCGGATCCCATTTTTCCTTGGCGTCGATCGGTGCCTGCTGCCGAATTTCGCAATAATCGTTGATGCGCTCGGCATAATAAACGGAAGCTCGAAGACTGCCGTCCCCTCACCACGGCGTTCGACCTCGCCCCTTAAGTGCGCTTTTTGAACTCGAGCTCCGGAAATCCTTCCGCCGCTGATTGGTCCAGCGCGTCATAATAGACGTTAGCGCCGCCGAAATAGATTAGCACGCGCGCGCCCTTGTCGTCGCGGTTGGCGCCCATCATCCATGAATTGACCTTGTCGCCTTCGGCCATCAACGTCTGGCCGTGAATATTGGCGGTCGCGGCAGTCCACTCGCGCTCAGCCTCCGCGCGCGGTTCGAACACATCCATCCCTTCGCGTTCCATCTTAGCGATGCAGCGCGAGATCCAGATCGCATTCTGCTCGATCGACGTCGGCAGGTTGGCGAACGGCGCCTGTGGACCAGTGACCACGAACATATTCGGGAAACCGGCAACGCACACGCCCATGATCGACGAGGATTGCACCTGCCACTTGTCGCGCAGCGTCTGGCCACCCTCTCCGCGGATCGGAAAGGCTTCGAGTGCACCCGTATAAGCCTTGAAGCCCGTCGCCAGCACGATGATGTCGAATTCATAGTCGTTGAGCGTGGTCCGCACGCCCGTTTCGGTGATCTCGACCAGTGGTTCGCGCTTCTTGATGTCGACCAGATGGACATTGTCGCGATTGAAAGCCTCGAAATAACCGTGATCGAGCGGCGGGCGCTTCGCGAACAGCGGATAGTCATCGAAGCTGGGGGTCAGCAGGTCGGCCAGCGCGGGGTCGTTGACGCGCTCGCGCATCTTGGCGGCGATGAAATCGCCCGCGATGCGGTTGGCTTCGGGGCTGGCGAGCAGGTCGTCAAAGGTTTCAAACACCCAGCGGAAACTGCCGGTCCAGTTTTCCTCGAAGATACGCTGCCGTTCCTCCGGCGGCGTGTCCATGACGTTGCGCCCAACCGGGCTGTCGAACGCCATGCCGAATACATGATTGCGGCACTTGGCCACGATCGCCGGGTAGTTGTCCTTGATCTCCCTCTCCCACTCGGGGGTCATGTCCTTTTGCATCGCCGGCAGGACATAGTTGGGGGTGCGCTGAAACACCGTCACGCTGCCCGCGGTTTCCGCTACCACGGGCAGCATCTGGACGGTGGTCGCACCGGCGCCGATAATGCCGACCTTCTTGCCCGCATAATCCAGCCCTTCCTGCGGCCAGCGTGAGGAATGGAAGATCGGTCCCTTGAACCGGTCCATCCCCGGAATCTTCGGGATCATCGGCTCCGAAATCATCCCCATTCCGCTGATGAAATATTTGCAGCTATAGACAGCGCCATCGCCGGTCGTGACCTGCCAGCAGCCGCGCGATTCCAGATATTCGGCCTCGACAATTTCGGTATTGAACTGGATGTGCGGCCACATGTCGAATTTGTCGGCGACGAACCGCATATAATTCTGGGTTTCTTCGCGGCCCGGATAGCGTTTGGACCACGACCATTCCTGAAGCAGCTCGGGCGAAAAGGTCAGGCAGTAATAATAGCTTTCGCTGTCAGTCGCTGCGCCCGGATAGCGGTTCCAGGTCCACGTGCCGCCGATGTCCGACGCGCGGTCGAACACGCGGACGTTTAAACCCGCCTCGCGCAGATAATGGATCAGCGCCAGCCCGGCAAAGCCGGCGCCGATGACGATCGCGTCATAGTCGAGGCCGGGCTGGCCTTCGCGGTTCGCAGTGGCCACGCGTGTATCGGCGTTCGTCGTCGTCATTACTCTCTCCAATATCTTACGGCGCCTTGGCTAGCGCCCGTCATTTTCAACTAAAGTCTTATGCCGCCGCTATCCGATCGGGATCTGCCACCCCGATTTCGGTAAGAATTTCCGTGCGATCGGAATCGCGCTGCCACATCCGGGGCGCCACAACCTGGGTATCCGCGAAGCGCGGTGCCGAATGCGGTTGAATCCGACCGTCGGCCTCAAGATAGCTGCCTCGTGCGCGGTTGTGCGCGTGCGACGGCGCTTCGGCCATCGTCAGCACCTCGGTGTAGCAACAGTCGCGATGCTGCAATCGTTCGGTCCAGCTCGTCCGCGGCGCCGATGCGAAAATGTTGGCCAGCCGTGTCTTCATCGCGGGCCATTTCGACTGGTCATGCTGGGCGGTAAACAGGGGATCTTTAGTCAGCCCCAGCGCGTCGATCAGCCGCGCGTAAAATTGCCCCTCAATCGCGCCGATCGCGACGAAGACCCCATCCGAGCAGGTGTAGCAGGCGTAGAAGGGCGCCCCGCCGTCGAGCAAATTTTGGCCGCGTCCCTTATCCCACATGCCATTGTGGGTGAGCGACCACATGCCCGCCATCAACGCCGCCGACCCCTCGGCCATGCTGCAATCGATCACCCGTCCCGCGCCGTTCTGCCGCGCCGCCAGTAGCGCCGCGACGAACCCGAACGCCAGCATCATTCCCCCGCCGCCATAATCGCCGATCAGGTTCAGCGGCGGCGGTGGCGGTTCATCCTCCGAACCCAGCGCGCCAAGACAGCCGTTGAGCGAGATATAATTGAGGTCATGCCCCGCCTGGTCGGACAAGGGACCATCCTGTCCCCAGCCGGTCATCCGCCCATATACCAGCGCCGGATTGCGCTGCATCAGTATGTCGGGACCCAAGCCCAGCCGTTCGGCCACACCGGGCCGAAACCCTTCGATCAGGCCATCGGCGGTGTCGGTGAGCCGCGCGACGATCTCGACCGCTTCGGGGCGCTTCAGGTCGAGCGTGATCGATCGCCGTGAGCGCAACAGGACATCACGGCCCTGATCTTGCGCCAGCGGATCGCTGCCGCCGGGACGATCGATGCGAATCACCTCTGCGCCATGGTCGGCAAGCATCATCCCGCAAAAGGGCGCCGGGCCGATCCCGGCCAGTTCGATTACGCGCACGCCGTCAAGCACCGGCCGCATCAAACCCCCGTCGATGCGATCCGCGCGCGTCATCCGCGCAGCTTCCCAGCAATCGCAGAGAAAGACCGGCTTCCGGCGACATGCATAGGCGCCGACATGGTAGCCAGATGACCCCAAATACGCCGCGACCGCGACGGATCGACAGCCCGTGCCATGCCAACTCTCCCACATTTCCGGATGCCGTCACCGGCATTTCGCCATTTATTTGCTAGCGTCTAGCAAGTGAAAAATCAAGTGCAAAGATTATCATCCAACGCGTTGATTTTATAAATTTATTTTGACGTAGGCGAGAGAATCAATCTGTGATTCCAAAGGCTTTCGCAGTCGAACGGCGAAAGGCTTCGAACTGTTTGGGCAGGTCGACGCTATCGGACGCGACAAGCCATTGGTAGATCGTCCCGAAGATGAAACTGCAAAAGCCGAACGCATAGCATTCGGCGTCGACCGACGCGTCGATTTCGCCGCTGGTGATACCTTCCTCGACCCAATGCGCGACGTCGCGGCGATAGATTTCGTGATAGGCGGCAAGATGGTCGCGCACATCATTGTGCGAACTGATCGATTCAAACCACAGGATGTACATGGCCTGCATATAACCCGAGTGGCTCGACAGAAATCCCTCGACCGCGCGCAAGGCGGCAAGGCAGGCCTGCGCGCCGCCGCGGGTGCCGACCTTGTTCGCCAGTTCGCGCGTCCAGCTGGTGTTGAAGTGCAGCACCAGCTGGCCAAACAACGCATCCTTCGATCCGAAGCGGCTCGACGCCAGGCCGCGCGAATAACCGGCCCGCTCGCCCACTTCCTTGAGCGTCGTCGCGTGCGTCCCCTGTTCGACGATCAATTGCATCGCCGCGTCGAACATCCGGGCGTCGGACAGCGCGGTGCGTTCTGCCTGCGTACGGCGAACGGCGCGCGGCTTTGCGCGCACCTTGGCGGGCGCAGGATGGACCTCCGTCACCTCGCGGAGCGAGGCCTTGCCTTTCATCGACGACGGCGCGTTCATGAAGATTCATCAATCCTTTCAAAAGCCGTTTTGCCCGTCGCGACGGCCGCGCGCAGCGCCTGCTTGTCAATCTTGCCGACGCTGGTCAATGGCAGCGTGTCGGCATGCGCCCAATATTCGGGAATCCAGAAGCGCGCGACCCGGCCCTGCAATGCCGATCGCAGGCCTGCAAAATCGGGCCGCGTGCCGTCGAGCGTGGTGACGATGGCCAGCGGCCGTTCCTCCCAGCGCGGATCCGCGATGCCGATCACGGCGGCGAGGTCGACGCCGGGCAGGCTCGCGACATGGTTTTCCAGCTCGGCCGAGGGAATCCATTCGCCGCCCGATTTGATGAGATCCTTCAGCCGGTCGGTCACCTGGACATAACCGCGCGCGTCGATTGTCCCGGCATCGCCGGTGTCGAGCCAACCGTCGTCGGTCAACACGTCGGCCCCGGCGCCGCGGTGATAGCCGCGCGCGATCCACGCCCCGCGCAGTTGCAGGCGCCCGACGCTCTTGCCGTCCTCGACAACCGGCTTGTCCTGATCGTCAACCAGCCGCACCCGGACGCCGGCAACCGGACGCCCGCTTTTTGCGCGCAAACGGCGCGCCTCATCCGACGCGACGTCGGCGGGAGGATGCGAGAGGACGCACAAAGGGCTCGTTTCCGTCATGCCCCAGCCCTGGATCAGCGGTATGGCCCAGCGGCGCTCGACGTCAGCGATCAGCCCTTCCGAAACCGCCGATCCGCCCGCCACGATAACGCGGAAACTGGCCATATCGACCGGGTCGGCGGCATCGGCGTGCAGCAGGTGGTTGAGGATGGTCGGCACGGTGGCGGTAAACGTCGGCGCGGTGATACGGATCATCCGCCGGATCGCTTCGGGCTGCAAATGCGGCCCCGGCAGCACGAAATCGGCGCCCGCGAGCCACCCCGAATAGGGCAGCCCCCAGGCGTTGGCATGAAACATCGGCGGCAGTAGCAGGATCGTGTCGCGGTCGCTGAGCGCAAACGCGTTGGCGGCCATCGAAGCGAGGCTGTGGAGGAATATCGTGCGGTGCGAATAGACCACCCCCTTCGGATCGCCCGTCGTCCCTGAAGTGTAACAGGTCGCCGCGGCGTCGGTCTCGTCCACTTCCGGAAAATCGGCGAGCGGCGCATGACCCGCCACAAACGCTTCATAAGCGGCCCAGGGCTTCTCAAGCCCGGCAAGGCCCTCGGTGTCCCCGGTGACAATGACCTGCACCAGCCCGTCCAGCGAATTGATCTGCGGCAACAGCGCGGCCAGCAACGCACCATCGGCAATCAAAATGCCGTCTTCGGCGTCCGCCATAATGTAACGAAGCTGGTCGGGGTGCAGCCGAAGGTTGAGCGTGTGGAGCACCGCGCCCATCGCCGGCACCGCCAGATAGGCCTCGAAATGCGCAAAATCATTCCAGCTGAGCGTCGCGACACGGGTGTTCGCCACGACGCCGACGGCCCGCAACGCCGCGGCCAGACGGCGGGCGCGTTCGGCGGTTGCGGCATAGCTGCGCCACGCCACCTGCTCGCCGTCGAACAGCCCGATGCGGCTGGTCGCGTGGATATGCTCGCCGTGTGCAAAAATCGTCGCGGTGCCCAGCGGCTCGTGCATCATGGTGGCGTCCATCACGCCATCCCCTCGCCCGCCGCGATCCGCCGCGCCGCGTCGAGCAACGCGGGAACGTTCTGCTCGAGCCCGCGCTCATAGGCGCCATCGACCTGCCCTTCGCGAAACAGCACATAGGCGCCCTCGACGATCGCGGCGAGGCGCCAGAGCGCGAAGGCCTGAAAATATCCCAGATGACCGATCGACAGCCCCGTAGCGCGCGACCAGCGCTGCGCGAGATGGCGGCCCTCGACTGCCCCGGCGACATTCGACACGCGCTGGACAAATGCGAAACCGAGCGGCAGGCTTTCATCGCGGTTCCACATCGCGGTGACCAGCCCGACATCGACCATCGGATCGGCCAGCGTCGCCATTTCCCAATCGAGGATCGCCCTGACTTCCGGCAACGCAGGATCCATCAGCACATTGTCGAGGTGATAATCGCAGTGGACGATCCGCACCGCTTCGGGCGGCGGCGCGTTCGCCGCTAGCCACGCGCCGAGCGTTTCAATGAGCGGCAGATCGCGGACGGCGTGCGCCGATCGCACCGCGCGCCAGCGCTCGATCTGACGCACGACAAATGTCCGCGCCTTCTCGACGTCGCCCAGCTCGGCGGGAACCGGCGTGATCGCATGGACGCTGGCGAGCGCATCGATCAGCGCATGACCGACGGCATCCAGCGTATCGATGTCGTTCGGATAGTCGGGTGGCAACGTGTCAGTGATCGCCATCCCGCTGACAAAGCGGGTCAGCGAAAACGGCGCGCCGAGTACGTCCAGATCGTCGCAGAACAGGATGGGTTCGGCGACCGGCGCTTTGCCCGCGATCGCCGAGATGAAGCGAAATTCGCGCGCGATGCCTGCACCGGCAAGGTCGGACACGGTGTCGGCGGGCGGATGCCGAAGGACCATGGGACCGCGCGCCGTTTCGACGAGGCTGGTGACATTGGCGTTGCCGCCGGTCAGCGGGCGCACGATCCGCGCTTCAGCAATCCCGGCTTCACGGTCCAGCCAGCGGGCGAACCGCTCGGCCGGATCGCTCACAATCTGCACAGCAGCCCGCCGTCGTTCGAGATGATCGAACCGGTCATATAAGGCGATCCCGCCACCCACCAGACGACATCGGCCAGTTCCTCGGCTGTGCCTTCGCGGCCAAGCGGAATGCTGGCCACCAGCTTGGCCTTGGCACGCGCCGGTATCCCAGCGGTCATTTCGGTCGAAATCATGCCCGGGATTACAAGGTTAACCCGGATACCCCGCCGCGCCAGTTCGACCGCCAGCACTTGCGTCAGCCCGGCCAGCCCGGCCTTTGACGCGCCATAAGCGGCGTCCCCCGCAAAGCCGCGCAGCCCGACGACCGCACCGATATTCACGATCGATCCCCCCTCGCCAAGATGCGGCAAGGCGGCGCGCATGAAGTTGAGAGGGCCCGACAGGTTGGTATCGAGTACCGCCTGCCAATCGCTTTGCGAGAGCGAGCCGAGCAGCCCGCCGCGATGAAGGCCCGCGTTGTTGATCAAGACATCGATGCCGCCCCATTGCCGGGAGACCTCACTGCATGCGTGGGTGACCGACGCCGGATCGGTCACGTCCGCGACCAGGCCAATGGCGCCCTCGCCAATCGCTTTCGCCTGCGCATCGATGTCCGCGCCGCGCGCGATCAGGGCGACACGATCGCCCTTGCTGGCGGCCAGCCGGGCGATCGCGAGGCCCAGCCCTCGCGATGCTCCGGTGACCACCCATCGTCGTGGTTCAGGTTTCGTCGATGTCGTCATGCCCGGCGCTGCTCAAAAGGCTTGGGTGACAGCGACGCCCCACGTCCGCCGCGGGCGCGGCGCGGCATAGCTCCACACCCCCTGCACGTCATAGCCGATCGTCCAGCCCTTTTCGTTGGCCAGATTCTTGCCAAACAGGCTGACCGTCGTCTTGTTGAACCGCGCGTTGATCGACGCATCGACCAGATATTGGCCGTTGTTGCGCAGGTTCGGGTTATTGAGGAAGGTAATCTCGTGCCCGCCGATATAATGGACGTCGCCCGCAATCCACGCCGATGCGTTGCTGCCGATGTCGGCTTCATAAATACCGCCCAGACTCCAAGTCCATTTCGGGGCGCGGCGGATTTTCAGGAACGACGCATCGACGGGGGTGCCGGTGCTGTAGATGTCGCCAAAGAAATCCTTATATTTCGCATCGAGATAGCCCAGATTGCCGCTGAGCGTGAAGCCGTCGAACAGGCGCGCGGTCAGGTCGAGCTCGACCCCCTTGAACTCCGCCGACGATGCATTGATCGTGCGGTTCTCGCGTCCCGTCGATGTGCCCGGCGCCGGAACGTCCAGATCCTGCTGCATGTCCTTATATTTCATCAGGAACGCCGCACCGTTCAGGCGGACGCGCCCGCCCGCGAACTCGGTCTTGAAACCCGCTTCGTAATTGTCGAGCGTTTCCGGATCATAAGGAATCGTCGCCGCGCCGAGCGTCGCCGGACGCCCGTTAAAGCCGCCACCGCGGTAGCCGCGCGACCATAAGGCATAGACCATCGCTTCATCGGACAGCTCGTAACGCAGCGAAACGCGCGGGGTGAATTTCTTCCAGCTTTCCTTCACCGGACTGGCCATGACGATCGCGCCGGGAACGGTGGCGATCGGGTTGGCCTCGACCGTGGTGCCATAGATGAACACCGGCAGGTCGTTGACGATGCTGGACTTCTTGTCCTTCGTGTAACGCGCGCCGACGGTCAGCGTCAGCTTGTCGAACAGCTCGTAATCGCCCTCGCCATAAATCGCCCACGACTTGTTCGTTTGCGTGACGTCCTGCGCGCTGGTCAGAAGCGGCGGCCCCGCAAAACCGATGTAGTTCTTGAGATTGATCGTATAGCGCGAATCCCACAGATAGGCGCCGAGAACGAAGGTCAGCGGACCGCTGCCGCCCTTGGTCAGCCGCAGCTCATTGGTCGTCTGGCGCCAGCGTGCCGGCCGGTCGGTATGATACAGCGTCTGGGGGCCGGCGTCGAAATCCTGATTGATTTCCTCGTCGGTTTTCAGCCAGCCGAAAATATAATCGACCTGCATGTCTGATCCGACGTCGTAAGTCGCCTTGGCAATCGCCATGTCGAGCTTGAACGTCGCATTGCGCTCCAGCCTGCCGTCTGAAACGCTGACATAACGATCACCCGACGTCGGCTCGCCCGGTGAAGGCGAGCATTGGGCGTACGCCGCGCAGAACAGATCGGTCGGCCGGTTGACGGCCAGCAGCTGCGGCGGATCCTGCTTGGTCTTTTGATGATCGTAGCTCAGCTGGATGTCGAGATTGTCGGTCGGCTCGAACAGTAGTGCCCCAGAGATGGCGTAGAATTTAGACCGTTGCCCGTCCTGGTTCTGGAAGCTGTTGAAGATATAGCCGTCGGACTTCTCATATGCGCCGCTGACCTTGACCGCGAGATTGTCGGTCAGCCCCGTGCTGGCGACGCCTTCGATCTTCCAGGTGTCGAACCGGCCATAAGTCAGCCGCGCCTTGCCGGTGAGATCGTAGGTCGGGCGCGAGCGGGCGAGGTTGATGACGCCGCCGGTGGCATTGCGCCCGAACAGCGTGCCCTGCGGCCCGCGCAACACCTCGACGCGGTCGATGTCGATCGCTTTCAGCAGGCTTCCCGAGCTTTGACCGATATAAATATCATCGAACACCACGCCGACCGCGGGATCGACCGATTTTTCGACGTCGGCGACGCCGATACCGCGGATATAGACCGCCGCAACGCCGCCCGGTCCCTGCTGCGTATCGTCGATGACAATGTTGGGTGACGAGTCGGCAAAGTCGCGCACGTCGGAATCGAAACGCCGGTCGAGCTCGCCCGCCGACAGCGCGCTGATCGACGCGGGCACGTCCTGCATGCTCTCTTCACGCTTGCGCGCGGTGACGACGATTTCTTCGAGACCGCCGGACGATGACGCCCGTGTCTCGCTGGCGGCTTCCTGCGCGCTGGCGACCGAGGCCGGACATAAAATGACTGCTGCGGTGGCCAGAAGGCGCACGGATTTCACGCGATCGATCATGATCATTCCTCTCCCATCGACGGGCGCATTGGTCGCTCGCGGCCGCTTGTGCGGTTCTCGTGAGTCACGCTCCGATCAAAGCATGCATCACTTGCTTGTTGTCGACAAGCAAATTTTGTTTTTGCATCTCAAAATTTTATGGATATCTACATATATAATTGATTTTCCCTAATATTTATGGCCTCAATGGCCCGCTGCGATATTCTTGCTTGTTCTCATCTAGTAAGTGTGCCAGAAGATTTTCCAACGATAAATATCGAATGGGAGAGTGAAATATGGCGAACCGGCTGGCCGGCAAGTCGGCCTTGATCTCGGGCGGCGCAAGCGGTCTGGGCGAGGCGCAGGCAATCCTTTATGCCCGTGAGGGCGCCGCAGTACTGATCGGCGATTTGCAGGCGGAAAAAGGCCATGCCGTCGTCGCCGCGATCGAAAGCGAAGGCGGCAAAGCGGCCTTCATTCATCTCGATGTTTCCGATGCGGGTAGCTGGGACGCTGCGGTTGCCGATGCGGTCGCACGCTTCGGCAAGCTCACGACGCTTGTCAACAACGCCGGCATTTTCCACCCCGGCGGCATTGTTGACGAAACCCGGCAAGGCTGGGACCGCATGATCGCGATCAACCAGACCGGCGTGTTCCTCGGCATGAAGGCAGCCGCCCCTGCCCTGCTCGCTTCGGGCAACGCGTCGATCGTCAACGTCAGCTCGCTCTACGGCCTCATCGGCAGTCCGGGTGCGATTTCCTATCATGCCTCAAAGGCGGCGGTGCGCGTGATGGGCAAGGCCGGCGCGCTCGAATTCGCCAAGCAGGGAATCCGGGTCAACACCATCTTCCCCGGCCAGATCAAGACGCCGATCCTCGGCGACATCACGCCTGAACAGGACGCCGCGATCAAGGCGTCGATCCCGATGGGAATCGTCGGCGATCCGATGGATATCGCCTACGCCAGCCTCTACCTCGCCTCTGACGAAGCCAAATATGTGTCGGGCGCCGAACTATGGGTCGATGGCGCATGGTACGCGGGACAATGATCGTGGGCGCGACCGCAAGAAAGAACCGCTGATGGCCTGGGATTTTTCGACCGACCCCGATTTCGAACAGCAGCTTGAATGGATGCGCGGCTTCGTCGCCGAAGAGATCGAACCGCTCGATCTGGTCTTTCGCGATCCCGCAGCGCATGTCGATCCGCGTTCGCCCGCCGCACGCGCCATGGCGCCGCTCAAGAAAGAGGTGAAGAAACGCGGCCTCTGGGCATGCCATCTCGGTCCCGAGCTTGGCGGCAACGGCTTCGGCCAGCTCAAATTGGGGTTGATGAACGAAATCCTCGGCCGCAGCCGCTTTGCCCCGACGGTGTTCGGCACCCAAGCGCCCGATACCGGCAACGCCGAAATCCTCGCGCGCTTCGGCACCGACGAGCAGAAATCGAAATATCTTCAGCCGCTGCTCGATGGCGAGATCGTCTCCTGCTATTCGATGACCGAGCCGCAGGCCGGGGCGGACCCCGCCGAATTCACCTGTCGGGCGCGCCTCGACGGCGATGAATGGGTCATCGACGGCGAAAAATGGTTCGCCAGCCATGCCTGCATCGCCGAATTCCTGATCGTCATGGTCATCACCGACCCCGACGTTCCGGTGCATCAGGGCTCGACCATGCTGATCGTCCCGCAAGGAACGCCGGGGCTGGAGATCGTGCGTAACACCGCGGTCGGACCGAAGGACGAGATCGGCAGCGGCGTCCACGGCTATCTGCGCTTCGCCAATTGCCGCGTTCCCGAAGCAAGCCGCCTCGGCCCGGTCGGCGAAGGCTTCAAAGTGGCCCAATCGCGCCTCGGCGGCGGCCGCATCCACCACGCGATGCGCACCGTCGGTATGCTCAACAAGGCGATGGACTATATGACCGAGCGCGTCGTCAGCCGCACCACCAAGGGCGAGCGGCTGGCCGACAAGCAGATGGTCCAGGAAAAGATCGCCGACAGCTACACCCAGATCCTGCAGTTTCGGCTGCACGTGCTCTACGCGGCTTGGCTGCTCGACCGCGACAAAAGCTACACCCGGCCAGTGCGCCGTGAAATCAGCGCGATCAAGGCGGCGATGCCCGGGGTGCTGAAGGACGTCGTCTATCGCGCGCTTCATCTTCACGGCTCGCTCGGCATGTCGAACGAAACCCCGCTGATGGATATGTGGCAATATGTGCCCGAGATGGGAATCGTCGACGGTCCGACCGAAGTCCACAAGGTCGGCGTCGCCAAGGATATCTTGCGCGACGTCGTGCCGTTCGACGGCCCTTTCCCGAGCTATCATGTGCCGACGCGGCTTGCCGCGGCGCGCAAGAAATTTGCCGCCTACCTCGACTGATGCGCCGCCACGCAAGGAGCCCGATATGACCGAAGCCACCGACCTCGCGCAGCGCCTCGACCGCGTCGAAAGCCGCTTTGCGATGCACGAGCTGGTCAGCGACTATTGCCACGGCTTTGACAAGCGCGACTGGGACCGCTTCAGCGCGATCTGGTGGCCCGACGCGGTGTGGGACATCGGCCCGCCCTTTGGCAAGTTCGAAGCCAGCGACGGTATCGCGCATGTCACCAAGGATATTCTCTGGCCCGCATGGCTCGCATCGAGCCACTTCACCACCAATCTTGTCATCACCTTCGACAGCGACGACCGCGCGACCGGCGTGTGCGATGTCGATTGCATCGGCACCACCGCCGACGAACAGGCGCAGACGGTAAGCGCAAGCTATTTCGACACATTCGAGCGGCGGGACGGCGTGTGGAAAATCGCGCACCGCAAGGTGAAGATGTATCACTTCAGCCCGCTGCCCGGCGTCACCCTCTCCGCCCCCGAATAGGAGATTTTATGGCCTATCTCGACACCGACGACGGCGGCCGCATCTATTACGAGCATCACCGGGCGCCCGAATTGCCGGTCGTGCTGATCCATGGCTGGGGCATGTCGGGCGACTATTGGGCCTCGGCGGTCGAAGCGTTGCTGGCCAAGGGTCATGGTGCCATCGTCGTCGATCATCGCGGTTGTGGTCGCTCCGACCGCGACTTTTCGGATATGTCGATCGATGCCATCGCGCGCGACGTCGCAGCGATCGTCGAGCGCTGCGGCGCATCACGCATTGTCCTCAACGGCTGGTCGCTAGGCGGCGCCGTCGCGGTCGCCGCGGCCGAACTGCTGGGCGATCGCGTTGCGGGCCTGATCCTCACTTGCGGCGCATCGCCGCGCTATGTGCAGGGCGACGGTTTTCCGCACGGCGGCTTGCCCGAAGACGTGCTCGGCATCGGCGCCGCAATCACCGCCGACCGCCCTGGCTTTTTCCGCGCGCTTGCCGAGGGCGCGTCGGGCGAAGGCGCGAGCGACGCGATGATCGGCTGGGTCGAGCGCGGTTTCCTCGCCACCGGCCCGCGCGCAAGCGACACGCTCGCCGGGCTGGCGACGCTCGACCAGCGCGACTTGCTGGGATCCTTCGCCTTCCCTGTGCTGTCGATCGGCGGCGCAAAGGATAGCATCGCCGATCCGGCAATCGCCGGTTTTGCCGCAAATTGCGCCGCGAACGGCACGCTGCTCACGATGGACACCGGCCATTCGCCGCAACTGGAAAACCCCTCGGCCTATAACGAGGCGTTGCTTGCATTTGTGAGGAAGCTTAGCCGATGACTACCGCGCCGCTCAACGATCTGGCCTCCCTGCTCGCCCCGCTTCACGCGCCCTTCACTTGCAAGTCGCTCAAGGCGCCGAACCGTTTCTGCATGGCCCCGATGTCGCGCTATTTCGCCCCCGGCGGCGTGCTGACCGATGACGGCGCCGAATATTACCGCCGCCGTGCTGCCGCCGGAATCGGCACAATCATTACCGAAGGGACGGGCGTTGCCATCGACCATACGGTGGCCGCAGACACGGTGCCGCTTTTCGCGGGCGAGGAACCGCTCGCCGGCTGGCGGGCCGCGGTCGGCGCCGTCCATGCCGAAGGCGGCATGTTTGTCCCGCAATTGTGGCACGTCGGCGGCTGCGCAGACTTCAATTATCCTGACTCGCCGCACGCCCCGCTGGTCAGCCCATCGGGTTTTGCCGGCCCCGACGTGCCGGGCGGCCGCGCTATGACCGATCGCGACATCACCGATACCGCCGCCGCCTTTGCTCAATCCGCCCGCGAGGCGAAACGCATCGGCTGCGACGCAATCGAGCTCCACGGCGCGCACGGCTATATCTTCGACCAGTTCTTCTGGGACCGGACCAACCTGCGCAGCGATCGTTACGGTGGCCCTGACATCGCCGACCGCGCGACTTTCGCCGCAGAGGTGGTCGCCGCGTGCCGTGCCGCAGTCGGCGAAGATTTCGCCATCATCTTCCGCGTCTCGCAATGGAAAACCTATGACTATGACGTGAAATTGGCGCGCGATCCCGACGAAATGCACCGCTGGCTCGATCCGCTGGTCCGCGCAGGGGTGGATATTTTCCACGCTTCACAGCGCCGCTTCTGGGAACCCGAATATGCGGGCGATCCCAAGAACTTCGGCGGATGGATCAAGGAGGTCACGGGTAAGCCCGTGATCACCGTCGGCTCGGTCGGTATGGACCGCGACCTGATGCAGGATTTTGTCGAGGGCATCTCCTCGCCGATGCTTGGCCGGTTGGAGGATTTGGTCGCGATGTTCGAGCGCGGCGAATTCGACCTTGTCGCGCTCGGCCGCGTCCTCCTCGCCGATGCCAACTGGCTGGAGAAGGTCGAACAGCGCCGCATCGACGAGCTGACCCCCTACGACCGCGCGATCGCGCTCCAACGCTATGAGCATGATTAATACGGGTTGGGGAAGGTCGGCATAGGTCGACTAGGCACGTTGCCGTCTGGCGGCTCGTCGTCGCGATCCGGCCGGTTTAAGACAGTCCGCTTCTGAGCATAAATCCTGCGAAGCAGACGATCACGTCCCCACTTGGTGAGCCGGCGCGCCTGCTCGATGACTAGCAGACGAGAAGCCCAGGGCGATCGACGCAAAGACTGGTAGCGATCATTGCTTATCGAGCAGCAGCACCAGACAGCGACGAGAATGACACGCTTATCGGACCCAATTGGCAGGAGCCGGTACCAGCCCTGCAAGAAAACGCTCAGCGCTCCGACGATAGTCAGCGCGAACATCCGGCACCATGCGGTCCCAGGTCGCATAGATGTTCGCCATCCGGCGATTGCGGCGGAAACGCTGTTCATGGCGGGCCACAAAATCCCAGTATAGAGCATTGAATGGGCAGGCCGCCGCTCCGAATTTTTGCTTCACATCGTAGCGGCAGGTTCGGCAGTGGTCCGACATCCGGTTGATATAGCTGCCGCCGCCCGCATAGGGCTTTGTCGCGAGCCTGCCCCCATCGGCATATTGGCTCATGCCGATAACATTGGGCAGTTCGACCCATTCGTAGGCATCCGCATATACGACCAGGAACCAGTCGGCGATATCCTGCGGCCTCACCCCGGCAAGCATCGCGAAGTTTCCCAGAACCATGAGTCTTTGGATATGGTGAGCATAACCATTGTCGCGCGTATTGCGGACCGCTTCTGCAACGCACAGCATGTCGGTTTCGCCGGTCCAGTAGAAATCGGGCAAGGACCGCGTCGCCATAAGATAGTTTGCATCGGCAACTTCGGGCATCTCCAGCCAATAATAACCGCGAACATATTCGCGCCAGCCGATGATCTGACGAATGAACCCTTCGGCTGCATTGAGCGGAACTTCGCCCGACTCGAACGCCCGGGCCGCCGCCTGAACGACCTCGATCGGCGTCAAAAGTCCGAGATTCAGCGCCGGGCTTAGCCAGCTATGATAGAGCCAGTCCTCGCCGGTCACCATCGCATCTTGAAAGGCGCCAAAATCCGGCAGCGCCGTTCGTATGAAATGCGCGAGCGCCCGCTTTGCGTCCTGTGCGGTCACCGGGAAAGCGAAACCTTCGAGATTTCCGAAATGCCCAGGATAGCGGGTGGCTATCAGTTCAAGGACCTCGGACGTGATCGCGTCGGGCGCAAACTGAACCGGTTTGGGATAGGTTTTTCCGGGGATAGGGCGTTGCCGGTTTTCCTTGTCGAGATTCCAGACGCCGCCCTGCGGCTTGCCATCGCTGGTCATCAGCAATCCGGTCTTGCGACGCATTTCGCGGTAAAAAAATTCCATCACGAGGTCACCGCGTGACTGGGCCCAGGTTTGGAACTCCAGGATGCTGCATAGGAACCGGTCGTCATCGAGAATCTCGACGGGAATGGAAAAGCGTTCGCTCCAGGACTCGATGAACTTTCTGACCCGCCACTCTCCGGGCTCGACGATGCGAATCTGCCGGGGGCGGTGGCGCTCCACCGCGCGGGCGATTTCGCCCGTGAAGCATCCGCTGTTGCCGGGGGCGTCGAGATTCACATAATCGACGGTCCAGCCCGCCGCGCGCAGCGTGTCGGCAAAGTGGCGCATTGCGGACAGGACGAGTGCGATTTTCCGCTTGTGATGCCGAACGTAGGTCGCTTCCTCTTCGACCTCCATCATCAGGATGACGACATCCGCAGCCGCCACATCGCGCAGCGACGCGATGTCGAGGGAGAGCTGATCGCCCAGAATGGGAACAAGGATGGTCATCGAAAGGCGGCGTCGATTGCCATCGGAAAACCTGTCGCGATCATCCGCAAGTTTTGGCGGAGTCGGTTTCCCCTGTCAGCCTGCCCAAAGGTGCACGTCAGGCTCCACGGGGCGACGCGGCGCCGCCAATCCCGGCAGCAATCTAATGCTGCCCCCGATACCGACCATCCAGGCGCGATGCCCCAAAGTGCATGTTGGCACGCGCCGATGCGGACGACATGTCTGGGTAATAACGGCAAGCGGTTCTGCATCTCGCGGCCGCGAGAACAAATCCGCTATTCCGCAGGAAGCAAAAAAACGCCACATGCCCCCGACGCTCCTCTGGCTGCGCAATGATTTGCGCGTAAGCGATCATCCGGCCCTTCACGCGGCGATCGCTGAGGGGCCGGTCATCCCGATCTACATTCTTGACGATCAGACGCCGCAGCTGCGGCCGATGGGTGCGGCTCAGCGATGGTGGCTCCATCACAGTCTTGCCGCGCTCGATCTCAGCCTGCGAAAGCGAGGAAGCGCCCTGACCCTGCGTCGCGGCCTGACGGTCGAGCAGCTTCAGCGCGTTGCCGAAGAAACCGGTTGCCGACGAATATATGCAACGCGGCATTACGAACCCTGGCACAAAGACATCGAGACGCGTCTCGCGGGCGACATCGATCTTGTGCTGCACGACGGCAACTACCTCACCGCTCCTGACAGCGTAACCAACGCGCAGGGCGAACGATATCGGGTGTTCACGCCATGGTATCGGAAACTGCTCGAACATATGCCCCCCGCCCCTCCGCTTCCACCACCGGATCACATTCCTTCGCCCGAGAAGATGCCGACATCCGATTCCCTCGATGAATGGAATCTGAGACCGACGCGGCCGAACTGGGCCGCTGGATTCGGTAGTTGGGAACCGGGCGAAAAGGGGGCATGGCGCAGGGCGCGCCAATGGCTGCCGCAGGCCGGACGCTACAAGGCCGACCGTGATTTTCCTGCGCGTCCAGCGACGTCGCGGCTGTCGCCGCATCTTCATTTCGGCGAGATTACGCCGCGCGCATTGTGGAATGCTCTCGCGGACCGTGCTGACGCCGGCGCCGAAAGCTTTCGATCCGAGCTGGGCTGGCGCGAACATGGTATCAATCTTGTCGACCAGTTCCGAAACTATGCGGACCGCAACGGCCGAAGCATCTTCGACCGTTTTGAATGGCGTGATGATGCCGAAGCCGAATCCGATTTTATGGCTTGGACGCGCGGCCTCACCGGCTATCCGATCGTCGATGCCGGGATGCGCGAGCTTTGGCAGACAGGCTGGATGCACAACCGGCTGCGGATGGTCGCCGCCTCGTTTCTGGTCAAGCATCTGCTGATCGACTGGCGCCGGGGCGAACGCTGGTTCTGGGACACGCTCCTCGACGCCGATCTCGGGTCGAACACGATGAACTGGCAATATGTTGCCGGAACAGGTGTCGACGCTCCAGTATTTTCCCGGATCATGTCACCGACGCTGCAGTGCGAAAAATTTGCGATGACCGACTATGTCCGCCAATTCGTTCCAGAACTCGCCCATTTATCCGATACCCAGATCCTCGCTGCTCATGATCAGGGAGTCCGGCCTGTTGGGTATCCCGAGCCCCTGATCGGTCATCGGGAAGCGCGCGCCCGAGCTTTGACAGCCTGGGAATCGGTGCGTGGCTGAAAAATGCCAACTCCCCCCCCGCGCCGGCACGAAATTTACAATGACCGGTGGGCGCAATGGTGCCGCGGCGAGCCCATATTCGGGCGCGGTTGGCCGGCCCGCCGCCAGGCGCTTCAATAGATGATAGGATCGCCGTTCCAAGCGAAGAAGCCACCGCTATGAGCCGGTGTCAGCCCTTCGACCACATCGAGAAGATGCGCGGCGCTCTGTTCGGTCGAAAAGAGCTGTTCGGGGGGGACATTGCGCCGGAAGGGCATGGAGAGCCCTGTGTCGACCGTCCCCGGATGGAGTGCGACCGCGATGGCGTGCGGGTTGCGCGCGCGCATCTCGATCGAATAGCAGCGAACGAGGGCATTGAGCGCCGCCTTCGACGCCCGATAGCTGTGCCAGCCGCCGAGGCGGTTGTCGCCGATCGATCCGACGCGCGCCGATAGAAATGCGATCACCGATCGACGTCCCGGATGCAGCAGCGGCAGGAGATGTTTCGCAGCAATCGCTGGACCAATCGTGTTAATCGCAAAAACCTCCGCCATCGGGGCGGCATCCAGCTCACGATAGCTTTTCTCTGGTCGGATGCTCGTGGCGCGGTGCAGTAAGCCAGTTGCGACCACGATGAGATCGAGCGGCCCTTCGTCCGCTATGCGATCCGCCGCAACCGCCAGCGTCGCCTCATCGGCGAAGTCAAACTCGAAGCGATCGACATGCGACCGGCGCGGCGCGACCTCACGCCGCGACCCGGCGTAGATTCTGGCAAAGTCGCCTGATGTCGCCAGCGCCTCGACGATGGCCCCGCCGATGCCGCCACTCGCGCCCAATACGCAAGCTCGCTTGTCCATCACGCCACTTACCCTTTGCCATCTGGCCCCGTCGCATGCCGCGCGACGCCGGCAGCGCTGCCACGCCGCAAGGGGTCGGAGATAGATGACCTAAGGTGCAGCAAGCGCGATCTGACTTGCGATCGACCTGCTAGGGTCAGGACCTATTAATTGCGCGTTCGAGGTTTGAAGCGATTTTGTTCAGTGCGAGGAGGCAAGGCGCAGGACTATGTCGATATTTCAAGACTTGCCGACGACGCAATGGACAAAATCGGTCAAATCCCGAAGGGACGCCGAAATGGCTTCGATCTCGGGCCCGGGCGGCCTTGCGGGTAGCGATGCTACCCGCTGCATCCGCCCGAACCCGATATCTTCGCCATTTCGACGCCTCGAACGTGCAATTAATAGGTCCTGACCCTAGAATCCAGCTTCCACGGCGAGCCGAATGGCATCGGCGGTCGTCTCGACCCCGAGCGAGCGCAACAGGGCGGCCCGATGCATTTTGACGGTCCGCTCGGACAAACCCAGCTCGAAGCTGATCTGCTTGTTGAGATTACCAGCCGCCATCAGCAGCAGGACTTCGTACTGCCGCTGAGAGAGGCGCTCGACCGCCTGGAGCGCGAGGGCTCGCCGCTCGGAGAAGCGTGCCGCATCATCGCCCACTTCCATCTGGGAACCGAGAAAATACTCGAGGCTCCCGTCGCTCCCGAAGATCGGCGCGACCAGCACGGCATTGCGGAAGGGCGATCCATCCTTCTTGTAATTGAGGATTTCGACGAGCGCAGGACGCCGATCACGGATCGCGGCGCGCAGCGTCTCGCTAAGTTCGTCTTCCGTGCCGGGGCCGGTCAGGAAACGGCAATTGTGTCCGATGATTTCGTCGGCGCCGTAGCCGGTCAGGGCGACGAAGGCATCGTTGCATTCGACGATCGGATTGTCGGGAAGCCTCGGATCGCTGATCACCGCCGCAATCGGGCTCGTTGCGATCATCGCCTTGAGAGACATCCGGGAACCAAACCTTGCACCAAGCCCGAGGCCACATGCCCCAATGGACATGTTGTGCCATGTGGTCGCGCTCATGCAAGTCCCATCCTCAAGTAACGACGCGCCCGCGTTCCGCCAGAGGTTTTGCTCAATGAATTTTGTCCCCCACGACAGTTTCGCACCCGGCGAGTATCTTGGCGAACAGGTGCCGTCGCAGGTCATCGAAGCCGTCAAGGCGATCCTCCGCTGGGCCGGCGATGACCCGGACCGCGAAGGTCTGGCGGGCACCCCGGAGCGCGTGGCCCGCGCGTGGCGAGAATATTGCAGCGGATATCGCGAAGATCCTGCCGCGCATCTTGCGCGAACGTTTTCAGAGGTCGGCGGTTATGACGAGATTGTCCTGCTGAAGGACATCCCTTTCCACTCACACTGCGAGCATCATCTCGCTCCGATCACCGGTAAAGCATCGATCGCCTATCTGCCGAAAGACCGCGTCGTCGGAATTTCCAAGCTCGCGCGCGTGCTCGAAGCTTATACGCGGCGGTTGCAGATCCAGGAACGGCTGACCGCCGAGGTGGCCAGTTGCATATGGGACAATCTGCAGCCCCACGGTGTCGCCGTGGTCATTGAAGCGCAGCATGGCTGCATGACCGGGCGCGGCGTGCGGACCCCGGGCGTGGGCATGGTGACGAGCCGGTTACTGGGGTGTTTTCTTGACGATCCGGGCAGCCGCCGCGAACTGCTCGCGCTCATGGGTTACTGATGCGGGTCGCGATTATCGGCGCTGGGATCGCCGGACTTGCTTGCGCCGACCGGTTGCGCGACGCGGGCCATCGCGTCACGCTTTTCGATAAGGCGCGCGGCGCGGGCGGGCGGATGTCCACCCGCCGGGCGACGACGACGCGTGGCGATATGGCATTCGATCATGGCGCGACGCATTTCACAGCGCGCTCGCAAGAGTTCCAATCGCTCGTCGATCATTGGCACGCGCAAGGGCTGGCCGCGCCTTGGCCGACCGCCTGCGCGCACGCGTGGGTCGGCACACCATCGATGAACGCGCCGTTGAGAGCGCAGGCAAAAACCCACGATGTCTGGTGGTCGTCGCCCGCCAGCGCGCTCACCCGCCATGGACAAGACTGGTGGGTGCATATCGAGGCAGTTCGCCACGGGCCCTATGATGCAATGGTCGTCGCCATACCCGCCGAACAGGCCGCGCCACTGCTGTCGCTTCACGATTTCGACATGGCCCGCGCCGCCATGACGGTCCGGTCGCATCCCAGCTGGAGCGCAATGTATCTGTTCGCAAAACCCATCGATGCGTTGCCCGATTTCATTCGCGGCGTGGAGCCCATCAGCTATGCGGTGCGCAACAGCGCCAAGCCAGCGCGCGAGCCCGGCGAAACATGGGTGGTCCAGGCAGGCTGGGCTTGGTCAGAGCAGCATCTGACGTGCGATCCGGCGCGCGTGTGCAATCTCCTGCTCAGCGCGCTCGGCGAAGCAGGCGGCACCGCGATGCCCGAGCCACTCCATGCCGATGCGCACCGCTGGCTCTTCAGCCAACCCTCCGGTCGCGACCCTGAATTGCTATGGAACGACACTATCCGGCTGGGTGCCTGCGGCGACTGGCTTGCGCATGGCTTCGTTGAATATGCTTGGCAGAGCGGCTCTGCGCTGGGACAGGCGATTGCGGGTTGAGGGAGGAAGCCCGAACGGCGTGCCGTTCTAGAGACAGGCGGCAGCGAGAGTCAGCAAACCAAGGCCGATTGACAGTCGTTGCCGCAGTGCCAGCCATGGCGCGGCCTCGGGTTCGCCGGCCAACAGAACCCGATCGACCAGAGGCGATGCGAGCAATCCGATAGCGAGCAGGACCAGTGACGGGCGCGGCCAGGCAAGACCAACCATCGAGGGAATGAAAGAACCAAGCGCGACGAGGCTTGGTACGACCGCTGCGACCGGCGCCATACGCGACATATTTGGGCGGGTCAGGGACAGGCCCCACCACACGCCGCCGAGAAAGGTCAGTATCAGCGCGGCATAGCAAACCGTGACGCACAGCCCGGCAAAATAGAAGGCAGGATTGTGCGACGCGATCATGGCGACGCCGGCGATCTGCGGCAACAAACCTGCCCAGCCAAGGCGGCGCGCCAGCGGCGAAACGCGAAACGAGACTTGCATCTCGGCACAGCATCACGCCGTGGCCGAAGCTGCAATATGTCCTTTCAGGCAGGCCCGCGCGGAGTGCGCGGCGGCTGGCCCGGAAGAAATGGTCGCCGAGCCTGTTCGTGCTTCATCTTGGGTGCCGCGCCTGTTCCCCGATATTCCCCATCACATGATCCTGTTCGGCCCCCGTTATCGGGGACTGCGCGACGACATCTACACCACGGGTGTGCTGGCGGAGGATTTCGCGCTCTACCTCCATCACCCCAGCGCCAGCGACGCGTCGCTCGCCCCGCCCGGCCACAGCAGCTTCTATGCCTTGGCACCGGTGCCACATCTTGGCGACGCCCCGCTGGACTGGGCCGTCGAGGGAACCCGGGCATGGTTGCCAGCGCCAAGGTCACTGCCTCGTTGATGCTCGCGAAGCCCGCCTTAGGAGTGGCGCGCCCGATTAAGTGCTGAAGGCGGTAAATGGCCGAAAGCGGTCGATCCGTTATCAGTTGCAAAACCGCGGAAGCGGACGGCAAGGATCGACCGAATTGGCTAATTGGCGGGAGCAGCGTCTGCCTTTGCGAAGGATATGGTCACGCTCAAGCCCTCACCAAGCTTGGAATTGACCATGACCCGAGCCGAAGCATTTTGTTTGAGCGACGGCACTATGATCGCACCAAGTTTTCCCGGCTTCGGCCATGACACGCCATCGACCAGACCGACGCCATTGTCGGAGACAGTGATGTGGCAACCGACATCGTCGATCAGGCTGTGGAGGGTGATCGTGCCTTCGTCACGTCCCGCAAACGCATGCTTGCGATGGTGAATTGCATCGTCAGGAGGTGTTCAGAAGCGTCTCTCGAAAAGGCAACGGTGCCGCTTTGCCAGCGCTCCAGCCATGACTCCCGGGTCGCCGCTTTGCAGAAACGCTCGATTGGCCGCCCGTCCTATCATTTGCTGAATTCCACTTCAGCAAAGGGCGCGGCGAAAACCCGGAATTCTTGACTTTCTTCATGCCTTGGCCCAGGAGGAATTCGCTAACGTCGCCTGCGACGGAATTTTGATACCCCCTCGGGGCGATACTTCCTTTCTCTCGCTTCCAGCTTCGCCGGTGCATCTACCGGTGGAATTCCTGTTTTCGTGTGAAAGGAAACATCTCATGCCGATCGGCACCGTCAAATTCTTCAATACCGACAAGGGCTATGGCTTCATCACCAACCAGAATGGCTCGGGCGACAGCTTCGTCCATGCCACCGCCGTCGAGCGCGCCGGAATGGCGGCGCTCAACAAGGACGAGCGCATTTCTTATGAGCTGGAAACCGGCCGCGATGGCAAGATCTCGGCGGTCAATCTCCAGCACGCCTGATGATTGGCAAGGTTTGCGCTCTCATTCAGGAGTGTAAGCAGACGACCGTTTTCGAGCCATGCCCACGATATGGCCGATGGCTGATCCCGATAAGCCGAACGGTTGCAGCGCTGCCGCACCCGTTCCGCAGCGGATGGCGCCGAAGCGTGGTCAACGCTCTCTGTCCCGTGCCTGCCGCTGGGCGACAATTCTATGCCGCTTGGCCTCGGCGACCCGCATTAGACGTTCTCGCGGCGCGCGCGCCGGAAATCCTGATTTATGAAATGATCAATTAATTTGAGAGGAATCTGCAATGTCTGCGACAAGTGACTTCTACCAAGCACAGGCCGATAAATGTACGGCCGATGCCACCGCGTCCAGGCTGACACAGGTCCGGGACCGCAATCTTCGCGCGGCGATCGCATGGAGCGAGATGGCGCTGCGCGCGGTTCAAACCGAGAGCGCGCGTGACAGCCGCGAACGCGTCGCCGAAGCCGCACGCGATGCGCGCGCCGCTGCCGGGATGGCCTATCTCGCCTGATCGAGCTTGCGATGACAGGCGACGCGATCTTCGCCGTTAAAATAGGATGAACCATCCCTATCGTGTGGAGCCTTGCGAGGCGCCATGCTGGACGGTAGCCGTTGATTGAAAGAATTTTGTCATCGCCACCAGGCGGCGTTGATAATGGAAGCTCGCGCGCAAAGCGGCCTGACGCCGCACTGGTCGCGTGCCGCCAGATATGGAGAAAATGAGCGCGCGGCGTCGCGATCCGAGTATTCAGATCGTGCGCTGCTGTACACTCTTCCCCATGAACCGCTCCACGATTTAGAGAAGCGCCGCGGTGGCATAAGGTTTTGCCATAAAAGCATCTGCGGGTCAGATTCCTCAGCTTGCAGGTGCCCGGAGCAAACGACAACGCAGCGCGACGGATCTAACATCTTGGAGCGGCGCGCAAGTTCCATGCCGTCGATGACACCGGGCATGCGAACATCGGTAACAATCAGATCGATCGCAACGCGACGCAGACACCCAAGGTTCCAAATGGGCGCGAAACCAAGGCTCTGGAGACCGTTTGATCAACGACCCTAACGACCCTGCGGCTCGCTGCGCCGGACCGCTGAGAGCCTGCCCGAGCCCATAGCGCCGGAGCATGAGCGTCGCCTTGGCTCGAACGCGCCTGCCCCGCCCCGGTTATCAAGGCTCCATGACCACCGCAAACAAACGGTCAAGATTTGCCTGAAGGTCCTGGACATCGGGGTTTTCGGCATATTTGGGTAACCCGAGGGGCAAGCTCATGCTTTCGTACATGGCCGATGCCTCAGCGTCGGTCAGGAGGCCGCGCTTGCGCAAGATGTTGGCGAGGCTGACAATTCCATTGATCGCGGAAACGTCCGAAGCCTCGTGCGCTTCAATGAGGTTCGTTGCGACAAGGCTGGGAATATCAGTCATCTGGAATCCTTGTATTCCCGGCTCTCGACACGAAAGCGCGGTTGACGGACTTGGCAAGGGGAGAGAAATGACAGGGGCCGCAGTCATCATCCAGCGATGATCGCCGCGAAGGGATAATCTTCAGGATCGTCGCGTCTTGCGCGCCTTGCGTGCCGCGTACCGCGCATCTCGGGCTGATTTCAGTTCAGCTTCATCAAGGACCCGCGGCGGCTCGGCAAGTGCCATCTCCGCCGCCAGACGAGGCTCTTCACGTTTAGCCAGCTCCTTGGTGGCCTGAGCGACTTTTTTCGCCTCTTGGGCAGCGGCGCGTTTGATCTGCTGCGCTTCATCCTTGGCGGCCCGGTCCGCGATGCGGCGATCTCGTTCAGCGGGATCAACAGGAGCCCTGCTGTTCATTTGCATGAGCGCCTTGGTTTTCGCACTTTGTGCGACAGCCATACGGTCCTGAAAACTCGGCTCTTTATAACCTTGCATTATATGTACCTTTTCGTTTTCTAGCGCACTCAATCGACCATTGCGGCGACGAGAAGGCGAAGATCTTCCGTTGCCAACTGGCCATGGCCATTTTGGTGCGCAGAGGTTCGTCGGTCCGAGTGGTCGTCGGTGAAAATTTCGGTCATGGGGAAGCTGTAGCCGCCCGCGTTTGAATTATGCATTTTGTCCTCGATCCGCGGCTCTGGCCGCGCTTATCTATTTTCTGAAATTGTTGCGCCGCTTCGCCGGGCGTACGCTCACGAAAGACGATCCGACCCTTGGTGAGATCGTAGGGCGTCATTTCGAGATGCACCGGTCGCCGACCACCTAGCGGATCCGAAATTTGCGCATCTTGCCGGCCGTATAAGCAATGAACTTGTGTTCGTTGTCGAGCCGGACGGCGAAGCGTCCATCGGGAAGAATTTCCTCGATGATGCCTTCAATCGTCAGCAGTTCTTCTTTTGCCAAAGGCTTTGAATTCTGAAAGGGCTGCCTCGCCTCGTTTGTCACGCTATGAGCTGTTACGATGCGGGCAGCGTAACGCCGATGCTCGACACGAAAGAGGGATTGCTCCCGCGCCCGACGTCACCGAGACGATTGTTCGACATCTCATCGATCGTTGTTGGCGCAGCCTGACGGCCGTTCGCCTAAACGAAAGGAGAGCGTACCGGTGCATGGCGGATTTTCAGCCATCACGCGCCCACGTCACGGGCAACATTGCTGAGGCAAATATAAATGGCGGCGGGTGCAAGGCAGCCCGCCGCCAATAGATCATGCAGCCTGAAGATTCACGGCAGAGGTCTTGCCTCGCTGATCGGTCTCCAGTTCATACGATACGCTCTGATCTTTTTGGAGGGTGCTCATACCGGCACGTTCGACGGCCGAGATGTGCACGAATGCATCCTGGCCGCCGTCGTTCGGCGCGATAAAGCCATAGCCCTTGTCGGCGTTAAAAAATTTCACAGTTCCGGTAGTCATATGGGTATCCTTTATCCCAAATATGACGGGCATACGCCAACAGCGACGTATCCCGGCTTCAATAGTGCTAGAAAGGGATAAAGGGATGGCATAAAGCTGCCGATTATCCGTCGCATGCGACGTAAGCACAGCCTTAGTAACAGCTTATTCGAAAATTGAAAGCTAATTCCTGTTTTTACCGGAACGGCGATCCGTGTATTTGCGCGAACGGACCGGTGTATCCGCAGATTAGCGACAGAATTTGTCCGATACGTCCATTACTTTCTGGCTGGAATGGGCATGAATCGTCGCGCTCAAAGAGGCTTGGAGACGATTTGGCGCTACCCGGTGACAGGATAGCGCAGTCCAGTAACGGGTTTCTGGCTCCATGCAGTCCAAACAGACGGAAGCACTTGAGATTCGCAAATGCACTGTCAAATCACTGCGACAAGGCGCGTCATCGCCCTACCGCCACTCGGCAAAAGTTGGGCGGTTTCAGCTTGTCCGCTTTAGGGTGCAAACCCGAAAAAGAAGACATTGGCAGGCTATGGATTTTCCCCAGCCGGTCGCTCCTTCATTCGGACCCATCTCACATATTTGTCAGGGTCGACCGGGTTCGGAACACCGCGTTCGCTCAACCAGAATTCAAACCGCTGCACATTCTATCGATGGCGACCCGATGGACCGGCTGAAGCTTGAGGGTGGAAATCATCAGCGGAAATCCGCGCTTCTATGGGGCGTCTGAACTCTCATAAGCCGCGATCGTCTCCGCCAGCCCGGCAAATCCGTTCCGCGCAACGTCGCTGGCCTCATAGCGTGTGGTCATGCATGCATCTGATCTTTGCGGTCGCCTTGTCCCTGCGTCCCGCCCTACAGCAGCACTGGCAATTTTCCGGGGAGAGAACCCATGACCTTTTGCAAGCCTTGTTGCCTTGCCCTCGCGCTGTGTGTCGCAGCCCCGTCGTGGCCTGCTTTGGCTTACGAACAGGCGTCGACCGCATCACGCGGTGACAGTCTTTATCATTTGACGATGGGCGCTCCAAGCGAGGTTCCCCTGGTGGCGATCAACGGCGGGCCGGGCCTGGATCATACCTACCTGGCAAACGCGCCGGTGTGGAAAGATATGTCCGCCCGACGCCAAATCATCTTCTATGATCAGCGCGGCACAGGAAAATCCCCTCCGGCGACAAGCCAAAGGGATCTGACCGTCGACGCGACGGTCCGCGATCTGGAAGCGCTCCGGCAAAAGCTGAAGCTCGACCGCATCGATCTGCTGGGGCACAGCTGGGGCGGCATCGTTTCGATGGCCTATGCGGTCCGCTATCCCGAGCATGTCGGCCATCTCATTCTCGTTGGGTCGGGCGCACCGAAGCCAGCCGAGCATGAGTTTCTTTTTGACAAGCTGTATCCCGAGATCGTGGCGACGATTCCCGCCGATCCGAGCCCGGCGGGACAGATGGGATGCGTCGCGGTCGATGCCTATGACAGAATGTCCTATTACGACCAGCGCAACAAGGTTTCGGGCGGCGACGAGGGCACATTCTCGCAACCTGTCTGTACCGAGGTCATGCTCGATGCGATGAAGCTCGACCTTTATCCGGCGCTCGCCAAACTCGCCGTTCCGACACTCGTGATCAACGGACGCTTCGATGCGAACGTTTCCCCCACGGTAGCGTACAAGATCAGCCAGACGATCCCGGTTGCGCGCCTGGTCTACTTCGAGCGGAGCGGACATTCGCCGTACGTCGAGGAGCCGGAAAAATTTGCGCTCGAAATTGAGCGCTTCCTCGCTAGCGACGTCAAGAAATAGCCGGCGCTGCCGGCGGCTCCGGATGTATCAGCACCTCAATCACCGCGTGGACCAGCGCTTCGCTGGCTTCGGCGCGGTGAACGACATAGAAGGCGTGTCCCGACGTCAAAGAGCGGGTGCCGAGGCGCACGAGTTGACCCGTTTCCAGATAGGGATCAACGATACCTCGCCAGCCGAGAACGACGCCGCGGCCGGCCAGCGCTTCCTGGAGCATCGGCGTGTAAGCACTGAACATCGGACCTTGGTCCGACGGCGCGATGCCAAGATCGCCAAACCAGTCGAGCCAGTCGACGCGGCCTTGAGCATCGGGTGCAAAATGTAACAAAGGCGCTTGTTTCCAAGCCTCCGGATTGTTGTCCGCAAGCCCGGGAAACTGCGCGAGCATCGCCGGAGCGCAAACCGGAAACACCTCTTCCTCCATAAGTTTGCGGTGCTGGAGGCCAGGCCACTCGGACGGCTCACCATAGCGGATCGACAAATCCACGTCGTCGGCGTCAAAGCTCAAATAGGTGTCGGAGGTGATCAACCGGAGCTGGGCCTTGGGAAGTACGGCACGCAAGCTGCCAAACCGCGGCATCAGCCAGTCGTGGGCCATCGCGTAGGTGCAGGCGATGGTGAAGCTGTCGCCTTCACCTCGGCCTCGCCGGATCGCTTCGACGCTGTCACGAATGCGGCCAAGGCCGGACTGGATCGCATCGGTCAGGCGCTCGCCCGGCTCGGTGAGTGCGAGCCGGTTGCCGCTCCGCCTGAACAAGGTAACGCCGAGATCTGCCTCGAGGTTCGCGACATGGCGGCTGACCGCCGACTGCGCAATATTGAGTTCGGCTCCGGCGCGCGTAAAACTGCCGTGCCGCGCTGCGGCTTCGAATACCGCGAGCGCATTCAGCGGCGGCAGGGACTGGCGCAGACTTTTCATCACGCCTTCATATCGAAAAGGCATCTAGTGTCCACATTTCTGTTGTTACGGGACGCTGTCGTCTCGTCTAGGCTGCCGCCTTTCAGCCTTGGCCGATCGGGGGACAAGTTGACGATCACGATATTCGAGAATGCCCGCGTTCTGAATGAAACCGCGGACGGCTATCGCGAGGATTGCCACGTGGTAGTCGAGGACGGCCGGATTGCTGCGGTCGATAGCGGTCCGG
The DNA here is from genome assembly GCA_964426485.1 of uncultured Sphingopyxis sp. Lineage (GTDB taxonomy): Bacteria > Pseudomonadota > Alphaproteobacteria > Sphingomonadales > Sphingomonadaceae > Sphingopyxis. The sequence continues at coordinate 107,783 of CAYRQX010000007.1, forward strand.
CGCATGTCGCCAACGCCGAGGTCATCGACGTGCGCGGCGGGACGCTGCTCCCGGGCCTGATCGACGTCCATATCCATGCCAAGCTGTCGAGCGCGAACGCCACGCAGCTTCTCAATCATCCCACCACCTATTCCTCGGCGCATGCGGCGAGAATGCTGCGGCATGCGCTCGATTGCGGGTTTACCAGCCTGCGCGATGTCGGCGGCGGAGACCATGGCCTCGCACAGGCGCTTGAAGACGGACTGATCCCGGGTCCACGCCTCTTCTACGCCGGCCGCACGCTTTCGATGACCGGCGGTCATGGGGATCTGCGCCCCGGCCATGAGGATGTCGAACCGTGCGGATGCAGCCGAATGAACATGATCGCGCATGTGGTCGACGGAGCCGACGAGGTCCGCCGCGCGGCGCGCGAGGAACTGCGTATGGGCGCGCATTGTATCAAGATCATGTTGTCGGGCGGCGTGCTATCGCCCACCGATCCGATCTGGATGCAACAGTTCACCGACGAAGAAGTGCGGGCAGCGGTCGAGGAAGCGGCGCGATGGCGCCGCTATGTCGCGGCACATGCCCACACGGCAGAAGCCGTGCTGCGCGCCGCGCAGCTTGGCGTCAGGACCGTGGAGCATGCCACACTGATCACGACCGAAGCGGCCGATGCGCTGCGCGACGCCGACGGCTTTGCCGTGCCCACGCTTGCCGTCGTGATGGCGCTCACCGAGCGCGGCGACGCGCTTGGGTTACCCGCTGCGGCAGCGGCGAAGGCAAAGGAGATCGTCCACCTCGCGATGCAGGGCTTCGAAACCGCTTGGCGCGCTGATCTTCCGCTCGGCTTCGGCACCGACTTGCCGGGCGATGTCTTCGACATGCAGGCGCGCGAGTTCCTTTATCGCCGAGAAATCCAGCCCGCCGCCGCGATTCTCCGATCCGCAACGTTGACCGGGGCCGAGATATTGGGTCGGCCCGACCTCGGCCGCATCGCGCCCGGCGCGACCGCGGACTTGCTCGTCGTCGATGGGGATCCGCTGGAGGACATCGCTCTGCTCGCCGAGGACGGTCGGCGCCTCCGCGCCATCATGAAAGCCGGAAACTTTCACAAGCGGGAGGCCGGATAGCCGCGTGGCAAGGTTAACCGTTTCCGCGGCTCATTTGACGCCGACCACCGCAACGCCTCCGGCTTCGACCTGGGCCGCAATCTACCTCGGCGTGGCCGCAGCAACGCTACCGGCTGTCCTGCCCGTCATGGTCGGCGTGTTCGCCGATCGCTTCGGCTATGGGGTGGCGGGAGCGGGCATGATCGCCGCCCTGAACATGACCGGTATTCTCGTCGGCAGCCTGCTTTGCCCGCTGATCACGGCGCGCTTCGGCTGGGCCGTAGTCATTCGGGCCAGCCTAGCGGTGATGATTGCCGGCAATTTGCTGACCATGCTCGACGGACATTTTGGTTATGTCGCCGCAACGCGCGTTTTTTCGGGGCTCGGCGAAGGCGTGGTCGGCGGAATCTGCTATGCGGCGATGGGCCGGTCGGCGCGTCCCGAGCGCAGCATCAGCATTTATTTCGCAGGCCAGGCGATCATCGGCATGGTGGGCTTGGGAAGTTTTGGCTGGATCGCCGCCAGCCTTGGATGGCCATGGCTGTTCCTGATCCTCTCGGCGATCGCTCTCCCCGGCTTCTGGCTCGCCGCAGCCATCGGCCGGGCGCAGCCCGCGCCGGCCGGCGAACGCCATGGCGGTTTGCCGGTCAACCCGCTCGTCATCGGGGCGCTCGCCTGCATCCTCCTCTATTTCGTCGGCATGGCCTCGCTCTGGCCCTTCTTCGAACGCATCGGCGTCGGCAAGGGCATCACAGCCGGAACGATCGCGTTCGCGCTTTCGGTTTCGGCGTTCGGCGGCCTCGCGGGTTCGCTCGTCGCCAGTGTCGTGGCCGAGCGCCTGCCGCGCGTCGTCGGACTGTTGTCAGGCCTCGTCCTCCTCATCGCCGCGGTCTCGGGACTGGCCTTTCTTCCCGGCACGACGTCTTTCATACTCTCGGTCAGCCTTTTCGCCTTCACCTGGCCGTTTCAATTCGCCTTTCAGTTCGGCCATCTCGCGTCGCTCGATCGGGGCGGGCGTCTCATCGCCCTCACCCCCGCAATGACGGGCGGCGGCCTTGCGATCGGACCGGCGATCGGCGGCACTCTCCTCCAGAATCTATCCCTCGGTGCGGTCGGCGCCTTTTGTATCTTGTGCGTGATCGTCGCTGTCGGCGGCGCTATTGCATTACGTCCACGCCAGGCGGTGTAAGGCCGGCGCTCCATCACATTTTGTGATGCTATCCCCAAAATTCTATTCTGGCGCCGCGTGTCCTGAATGCGATTATCGCATGAGCAACTCTTCCAGCTGCCGTCTCAGGAGCTTTCATGTCGATCATAAACGCCGAACTCTATCCCTTGTCCGATTCCGATCGCCGTGCTGCGATCGTTGAAAAGGCCGCCAAACAGCTCGGAGTAGATGGCGCGGCCGCCTTTCCCGATTTTATCGTACCGGACGCGCTGGCCGATATGGTCGCGGAAGCGACATCGAAATTCCCGCTCGCCTATCGCCGCGATCAGCGGCTCGGCTTTAACCCGCAGGGCCCGATCGCTCAGGTAGCGGACGAGGAATTACGCAGCCGGACATCGCCCTATTCGATGTGGATATTAGGATCGGACCTCCTCGATACCGAGGGCGCGCTTCGCCGCTTCTATGAATCGGACGAGCTGATGTCGCTCATTCGCGACGCGCTGGGGGTCGACAGCCTTCACACCATCGCCGACCCGCTGATCAACATCAACGTCACCTTCATGGGCGTTGGCGATCAGCAGGGCTGGCATTTCGACGACAATGATTTTGTCGTCTCGTTACTCTTGCAGGAGGCAGAGACCGGCGGCGCGTTCGAATATGCGCCAGCGGTCGACGATGCCTCCCCCGACGAAATCCACAGCATTCTCGACGGCGCCTCGCCAAAGGCTCGCATCCAAAAAGTGGGCGCTGGCACGCTGTTGTTGTTCTGCGGGCGCAGGGCGCTCCACCGCGTGACCGAGGTCGCCGGCGATACGCAGCGGATCATAGCGCTGCTCAGCTACCACCAGGAACCCGGCTTCGTTTACGCCGACATCGTCAAGCAGAACGGGCTCGGCCGCACCGAACCGCTCGCGGCTGCCTAAGGGCCGCGTTTTGCGGACTGGCTAATCGACACGGAAACAAAACATAAACTGAGAACATAAACTGATAGGGGATGACATGTTTAAGCGGACCTTGCTGATTTCGTTGCTTTCGGGCTGTGCTTTTGCTCAGCCCGCATATGCGCAAAGTGAAGCTGGCGCCGACGACGGATCGGGCGGCGATATGAACCGCCCCGGGATTGCCGGAGGCCCTAACTCCTGAGAGGAAGGGCCTGTGAT
>CAYRQX010000008.1:0-101747 GCA_964426485.1 uncultured Sphingopyxis sp.
CGATCTCGATTTTCCCGGGCCGGCCATATTCGTGGTAAAGCAGGGCCTCGCGGTCCGAAAATTGCACCTTGCTGCCGCTGTCCATCGTTTATCCTCTCAACTGATCCACAAGCTGCGCGCCCGAGCCCATTCCCTAGCGTCGCCAAGCGGAAATGGAACCCGCGAATCGCGTGGCATGCTTGCCACGGCCCCATATCCGTCCCTAAGCATGGCACATGCCTGTCACCGCCCGCTCCGCTGCCAATTCGAATAATGTCGCGCCCGCCGCCACTCCGATGATGGCGCAATATTGGTCGCTGAAGGACAAGGCAGGCGATTGCCTGCTCTTCTATCGCATGGGCGACTTCTTCGAACTGTTCTTCGACGATGCGAAGGCCGCGGCGGCGACGCTCGACATAGCGCTGACGTCACGCGGCGAACATGACGGACAGCCGGTGGCGATGTGCGGGGTGCCGGTGCACGCCGCCGAATCCTATCTTGCGCGGCTGATCCGCGCCGGACACCGCGTCGCGATCGCCGAACAGATCGAGACCCCGGCCGAGGCGAAGGCGCGCGGCGGGTCGAAGGCGCTCGTCGCGCGCGATATCGTGCGCTTCGTCACGGCGGGCACGCTGACCGAGGAAAGCCTGCTCGAAGGGCGCAGTTCGAACCGCCTTGCCGCGCTCGCGCAGGTCGGCACCGACGGCGAGGTGGCGATTGCCGCCGCCGATATTTCGACCGGCCGTTTCGAGGTCGTCGCGGTGCGCAGCGACCAGGTCGATGCCGAACTCGCGCGGCTCGCGCCTTCCGAATTGCTACTAAGCGAGGGTGCCGAGGAGCTGCCGATATCGTCGGCCCGGCAGATCGTCCGGCGCCCATCTGCGGATTTTTCGAGCACGGGCGCGCAAAAGCGTCTCGAAACCTTTTTCGGCGTCCAGACGCTCGACGGCTTCGGCCAGTTCGGCCGCGGCGAGATTGCGGCGATGGGCGCACTTGTCGCCTACCTCGACCATGTCGGCACCGGCGGACCGACCTTCCTCCAGCCGCCGGTGCGTCATCTGGCGTCGGGCCGGATGGCGATCGATGCCGCAACGCGCGAGAGTCTCGAGCTTGTCCGCACGATGGCAGGCGCACGCGACGGCAGCCTGCTCGGGACGATCGACCGCACCGTCACCGCGGCAGGCGGACGGCTGCTCGCCGACGATCTTGCGAGCCCGCTCACCGACAAGGAAGCGATCCTCGACCGCCTCGACCTCGTCGACGGCCTCGCGCGCGATGCCTTGTGGCGCGGCGAGCTGCGCGCTGCGCTGCGGGCACTCCCCGATGCCGGGCGCGCGCTCGGCCGCCTCGTCGCGGGGCGCGGGGGACCTCGGGACCTCGCGCAGCTGCGCGATGCGCTCGGTGGCGCGCGGCTCTTGCGCGAACGGCTCGCACGGCGCGCCGACCTGCCGCCTTTGCTCGCGCGCTTGCTTCCGGGGCTCGACGGCCATGGCACACTCGTCGACGAACTCAGCCGCGCGCTGATCGAAACCCCGCCGGTCGACGCCGCGCAGGGCGGGTATGTCGCCGAAGGTTATGACCACGCGCTCGACGCGCTGCGCGAAACCGCGCGCGACGGGCGCAAGGCCATCGCCGCGCTCGAGGCCGATTATCGCGACCGCACGGGAATTGCCTCGCTCAAGATCCGCCACAATGGCGTGCTCGGCTATCATGTCGAGGTGCCCGCAAAGCACGCCGACGCGCTGATGGCGCCCGACAGCGGCTTCACCCATCGTCAGACGCTCGCGGGCGTCGTGCGCTTCAATTCTGCCGACCTTCACGAAGCGGCAAGCCGGGTGACGCAGGCGGGCGTCCACGCGATTGCTGCCGAGGCCGCGCATCTCGAATCGCTGACCGACGCCGCAATCGCCCGGCGCGAGGCGATTGCCGCAAGCTGCGACGTGCTCGCCCGCATTGACGTCGCCGCGGCGCTCGCCGATCATGCGATGAGCCACAATTGGTGCCGCCCCGACCTTGCCGATACCCCGTGCCTGGATGTCAGCGGCGGGCGGCATCCGGTCGTCGAGGCGGCGCTTGCGAAGTCGGCCGAACGCTTCGTGCCCAATGATGTCTCGCTCTCGACAAGCGATCGGCTCTGGCTCGTCACCGGTCCGAACATGGGCGGCAAATCGACCTTCCTCCGCCAGAATGCGCTGATCGTCGTGCTCGCGCAGGCGGGCGGTTTCGTGCCCGCCACCTCGGCGAAGCTCGGGCTTGTCGACCGACTGTTCAGCCGCGTCGGCGCCAGCGACAATCTCGCGCGCGGGCGCTCGACCTTCATGGTCGAGATGGTTGAGACCGCCGCGATCCTCGCACAGGCGACGCCGGACAGCTTCGTCATCCTCGACGAGGTCGGACGCGGCACCTCGACCTATGACGGGCTCGCGCTCGCCTGGTCGGTGGTCGAGGCGGTGCACGAGGTCAACAAGTGCCGCTGCCTTTTCGCGACGCACTATCACGAGCTGACGCGGCTCGCCGAAACGCTGAACGCGCTTTCGCTCCATCATGTCCGCGCGCGTGAATGGCAGGGCGATCTGGTGCTGCTCCACGAACTCGCCGAGGGGCCCGCCGACCGCAGCTATGGCCTTGCGGTCGCCCGCCTCGCCGGGGTTCCCGCGAGCGTCGTCAAGCGCGCCGAAGCGGTGCTCGCGAAGCTTGAGGCGGGGCGCGAGAAAACCGGCGGCCTCGCTGCAGGGCTCGACGATCTGCCGCTCTTCGCCGCAACGCATGCCGAGGCACCTGCCGCGGTCAAGGACGCGCTGCGCGAGGCGCTCGCCGGCATCGATCCCGATGCGCTCGCGCCGCGCGAGGCCCTCGACGCGCTGTATGCGCTCAAGCGGTTGATGGCCGACGAATCATGAGCAACCTGTTCGACAATCTCGACCAGCGCCGCGCGATCATCGATCGCCGCGACCTTGCGGCGCAGCTCGACGCGATCGCCGCCGACAGCCGCGATTCGGGCACGCGCCGCCGCGCGATGGTCGATCTCCTCAAGTCGGCGCTGGAGGATGGTAGCGCCGAGATCGATCGTCGGCTGCTCGAACGGCCTTCGTCGGGACGCGTCGCCGCAAATGCGATGGCGTTCCTCATCGATCAGATCGTCCGCCTCAGCCACGATTTCACCGTCGGCCACCTCTATCCGTCGGCGAACCGCTCGGCGGGGGAGCGGATCACCTTGATCGCCGTTGGCGGCTATGGCCGAGGCGAGATGGCGCCGCACCGCGACATCGACATCGGCTTTCTGACCCCGTTCAAGCAGACGAGCTGGACCGAACAGGTGATCGAAGCGCAGCTTTATACCTTGTGGGACCTCGGGTTGAAGGTCGGCCATTCGAGCCGCTCGCTCGACGAGATGGTGCGCGCGGCGAAAGAGGATCTGACGGTCCGCACCGCGCTGCTCGAAGGGCGCTTCATCTGGGGCGACCGCGCGCTGTACGATCAGGCGTCGGCGCGCTTCGATGCCGAGGTCGTTGCCGGCAACGCGCGCGCCTTCGTCGCCGATAAGCTCGCCGAGCGCGATGAGCGCCACAAGCGCATGGGCGATTCGCGCTATGTCGTCGAACCCAATGTGAAGGAAGGGAAGGGGGGGCTGCGCGACCTCCACACGCTTTTCTGGATCGGAAAGTTCATCCACCGCGTCCGCACCGTGCCCGAACTCGTCGATGCCGGACTGCTGTCCGCGCGCGAGCTTCGCCAGTTCGAGCGCGCCGAAAATTTCCTGCTCGCCGTGCGCTGCCACCTCCACACCCTGGCGGCACGCGCTGAGGATCGGCTGACCTTCGATTTCCAGCGGGAGATTGCCGCCCGCATGAAATTTGCCGACCGCCCGGGCAAGAGCGCGGTCGAGCGTTTCATGCAGCTCTATTTCCTCCACGCGAAAAGCGTCGGCGACGTCACCGGCACCTTTCTCGCGCATCTCGACGACCAGATGGCGGCGCGGGGGCGGCGGTTTCTCCCGACGATCCGGCGGCGCCCGGGCAAGCTCCACGGCTTCGTCCTCGACCGCGGCCGGCTCGCCTTGCCCAGCGACGATTTTTTCCGGCAGGATCCGGTGCGGCTGGTCGAAATTTTCGCGCTCGCCGACAAGCATGGCCTCGAAATCCATCCGCAGGCGATGCGCCAGGCGCGCCATGACGCGAAACTGATCGACGCGCGGGGGGTGCGGCGCGTCGCGCGCGCCAACGCGCTATTCCTCGACGTGCTGACGTCCCCGCGCGATCCCGAAACGGTGCTGCGCTGGATGAACGAGGCTGGTGTCTTCGGCCGGTTCGTTCCCGATTTCGGCCGCGTCGTTGCGCAGATGCAATTCGACATGTATCATCATTATACGGTCGACGAGCATACGATCCGCGCAATCGGCCTCCTTTCCGACATCGAGCAGAACCGGCTGGCGGAGGATCATCCGCTGTCGACCGCGATCATGGATCAGATCCATTCGCGGCGCGTGATCTATTGCGCGGTGCTGCTGCACGACATCGCCAAGGGGCGCGGCGGCGACCATAGCGTGCTCGGCGCCGAACTCGCGCTGCGCGTCTGCCCGCGGCTGGGGCTCAGCGAGGCGGAGACCGAAACCGTCTCGTGGCTCGTGCGCTATCACCTCCTCATGTCGGCGACCGCGTTCAAGCGCGACCTCGCCGATTTCAAGACGATCCTCGATTTCGCACAGGTCGTGCAGTCGCCCGAGCGCCTGCGCCTGCTGCTCGTGCTCACCGTCGTCGACATCCGCGCCGTCGGTCCCGGGGTGTGGAATGGCTGGAAACGCCAGCTGCTCACCGAGCTTTACGATGCCGCCGAAGAGGTGCTGCGCCTCGGCCACAAGCAGCGCGGCCGCGAACAACGGATCGCCAGCAAGAAGGAAGCGGTTGCGGCGCAATTCGGCTTCGACCAGAAAATCTTCGACAAGGTCGCGAAACGCCTTCCCGAAAGCTATTGGATCGCCGAACCCGTCGAGGTCATCGCCGCCAATCTGGTCCACATCCGCCAGGCGGGAGACGCGCCGCTGCATATCGCCGCGGTTCCCGACGATGATCGCGGCGCGACTTTGGTGATGGTGCTCGCTGCCGACCATCCGGGGCTTTTCTATCGGATCGCGGGGGGCATCCATCTCGCCGGCGGCAACATCATCGACGCGCGCATCCACACGACGCGCGATGGCCTCGCGCTCGACAATTTCCTCGTGCAGGATCCGCTTGGCCGCCCCTTTGCCGAAACGGGGCAGATCGCCCGGCTGACCCGCGCGATCGAGGACGCTCTGGCCAACCGCCACAAATTGCTCCCCAAACTCGAAGCGCGCGCCCTGCCACGCACCCGTGCCGAGGCGTTCCGCGTCGCACCCAACGTCTTTGTCGACAATAAGGCGTCGAACCGCTTCACGGTGATCGAGGTGAACGCGCAGGACCGCCCGGCGCTCCTGAACCAGCTCGCCTACGCGCTCTTCCAGTCAAAGGTCACGGTCCACAGCGCGCATGTTGCAACCTATGGCGAGCGCGCGGTCGATACCTTCTATGTCACCGACCTGATCGGCGACAAGATCGACAGTGCCGCGCGCGTGAAGTCGCTGGAGAAAAGGTTGCTAGAGGCGGCGACGAGCCAGAGCGAGGATGCGGTCGCGGCTTAGCGGGCCCCAATCCCCCTATGGCCGCCAGACCACACGCGGCTTCCACGAAGAAGGGACAACGACAAATTCGGCTTGATTGTCGATGCCCCGGCGGTGGGGGCGCCGGGGCATCTTTTGGGTTGCAAGGGACCAACCACGCAACCCAAATATTTGGAACGCTTTGTTCCGATCCATCCGCCCGACCTAAGCGCTATTGCCGTCGAGCATCGTCAAAAGCCGCCGTGGATCCCATCCCTCGCGCAAGGTCAGTCCGTCGTCGAGCAAACGCTGGAAGGCCAAAGCGTCCATGGGCGCGGCGAAAAGATAGCCTTGGCCTACCGAACAGCCCAACGCCCGCACGATGGCGCGTTCGGCTTCGGTCTCGATCCCTTCGGCAACGACGCGAATCTCCAGCGCCGCGCCCAGTTTGACGATGCTCTCGACGATAACCCGCTTCGCCGCGCTATGCGCGAGGTCGCGGACAAAGCTGCGATCGACCTTGATCTCGCTCAGCGGGAAACTTTCCAGATAGCGCAGGTTCGAATAGCCGGTACCAAAGTCGTCGATCGAGATCCCGACCCCCAGCCGCCGCAGCTTTTCGAATGCGCGGCGAATCTGCTCGGGTTCGGGGACCATCAGATTTTCGGTGAGTTCCAGCGTCAGCCATTCGGCGCGGCAGCCGGTCTGGTCCAGCACCTGCTCGACAAAGGCCGTCATGTCGCGGCGGGTGAATTCGACCACGGACACGTTAAACGAAAAGCGGATCGGCGCGCGCCGCCCCCGGTTAACGTCCGCTGCATGCTCCGCGAGCGTGCGCAGGCCCCAGCCGCCGATGTCGAGGATGGCGCCGGTTTCCTCGGCTACGCCGATAAAGCGATCGGGCGGCTGGAGCCCGAAGGCCCCGTGGTTCCAGCGCAGCAGCGCCTCGGTGCCGACGATGTTACCCGATCCGAGATCGATTTGCGGCTGATAGTGAAACAGCAGCTCCTCGTTCGCCGCGGCAGACTGCAAATCGCTCGCCAGCCGGATGCGGTTGCGCGCATCGCGCTCGTCGGCGGCGGCGTAGGGATGCGGCGGATGCCCGGGGATCGCCTTGGACCGCTGCAACGCTGCGCTGGCCTGTCGAACCAGCTGGAGCGGGTCCGCGCCGGCAAATCCGACGGTAAAGCCGGCGCCGAACTGCACTGCGATAGACGCGCCGGGCAAGATGAAGCGGGGTCGCAACTGCTGGAGGACGTCCTCGACCACGCTGGCCGCGCGACCGGCATCGTCGCGCGCGAACGCGAGCGTAAAGCTGTTCGTCCCCACGCGCGCGACGGCGACGGCGGGCAAGGTCGCGAGGCGCGCGGCCACCGAACGCAGCAGGGCGTCGCCGACATCATAACCGAACCCGTTGTTGACATCGTGGAAACGCAGGATGTCGAGCTTGACCAGCAGCACCTCTGCGCCTGGCCGCGCACCGATCGCCGCCAGCCGGTCGAGCAGGCCGTAACGGTCGAGCAGGCCGGTGAGGCGATCGATGCCTGGCGCGTGCGTGACATCGCGGATCAGGCCGACGAAATGCGTCACCTGCCCGCCGTCCTCGTGAAACGGCACCAGCCGCAGCGCGTTGCGGAACATCGTTCCGTCGCGCCGATAATTTCGCAGCGTCACCGAACATTCGCGGCCTTCGGCCAGCGCGGCCCGGACTTCGGCGATTTCGGGCTGCTGCCGGTCGCAACCCTGAAGATAGCGGCAGTTCTTGCCGATAGCTTCGGCCGCGGGATAGCCGGTGATTGCCTCGAACGCAGGGTTCACCTGGACGATCGGATGTCCACGCAGCCGCATGTCGGCGACCAGCATGCCGTCGCCGACATGGTCAAGCGCCAGCAAGGATGCAGCAGAAAGCGCGGGCGGTTCGCTCAGGCGCCGGGCTAGCCGCGGCCACCGCGCCGGGGTGAATGCCGAAGTGCGCGACGGTGCACCGCCGGCGTCCTCCGTCTCACGCAACATGGCGTGGACGTGCCCCGGACGTGGGCGAAAGAGCCCGACATTGTCCCATGTTCATTAAGATATTCACGGCGGGATCAAGTTTCATCACGGCCTCCTGACGGGACGATGCGGGGTTGCCACCGGCGCTTCAACGTCGGCGATGTGACATTTCAGGACAAAATGACGGCATCTTGGTCGCCCTTCGCTTCTGCCGAGCCTGCGGTCAGGAACCGGCGCCGATAGTCCAGCGGTGAGACGCCGATCCGGCGCTGGGAGGCCCGCCGGAGCGTCGCGGTCGATCCAAAGCCTGCTGCATGGGAAATCGCCTTGATCGGCAGGGCGCATTCTTCGAGCAGGCGCCGGGCGATATCTATCCGGGTCCATTCTACATAGGCGGCCGGGCTGATCCGCAGCTCGGCGCGGAACAGGCGCGATAGATGGCGGGGGCTGACCCCGACGACATTGGCAAGCGCCGTAAGGCTAAGGTCCACGCACGGATTTTCGAGGATGTGGAACCGGACCCGGTCGATCGGGCGCGTCGCGCCGATCTCACGGCCAGTGTTGCGGTGGATTGCGGCTGTTCGCCAGGTAGCGTCAAACATACGATCAGCCTGCGCCCGCCCGCGCAGCTCGTCATATATTGCGCGACCTGCTGATGCGGCCGGGCCGGGGAGGCGTCGGCGGCGGATCGAGCCCAATCCGGTCAGCCAGCCGGTGTTCGATATTCGTTTTGCTACGCGCGTCAGGGGCCAGTCGCCTCATCGTCTCCCGGCGTGACGATGCGGCACCCTTGCCACGGCTTCAACGGCAGCCGTGCGACAGTTCAGAACAAAACAGAGTCACTTTCGTCCTCGCGCGCGCGCGTCGTACCAGTGGTCTGAAAGCGCTGGCGATAATCCACGGGGGTGACGCCGATGATGCGCAAAAAGGCCCGTCTGAGCGTCGTAGTCGATCCGAAACCGGCGGCATGGGCAATCGCCTTGATCGGCGCAGCGCTGTTTTCCAGCAGGTGCCGAGCCATATCGACGCGGGTCAATTCGACATAAGCGGCCGGGTTCATGCCCAACTCCGCACGGAACAGCCGCGAGAGATGGCGGGGACTGACGCTGGCGACGTCGGCCAAGGCCTCAAGCCCCAGGTTCGCGCGCGGGCTTTCCAGGATGTGCAGCCTTACCCGATCGATCGGACCGGTGCCGGCGGCCTGCGAGGTCAAAGCCTCGCTGAATTGCGACTGCCCGCCGGGCCGCTTCAGAAAAACGACCAGCCGGCGCGCCACCCACAGCGCCAGCGCGCGGCCATGATCCTCTTCGATCAACGAGAAGGCGAGGTCGATTGCTGCGGTGACCCCGGCGGAACTGAACACGGGGCCGTCGCGAACGAAGATGCGGTCAGGCTCGACCCGGATGTCTGGAAAGTCGGTCGCCAAGCGTTCGGCATATTGCCAGTGCGTGGTTGCGCGGCGACCTGACAACAGCCCGGCATGCGCCAGCAGGAAGGCGCCCGTGCAGGTCGAGCCGAAGCGCCGCGAACTGAGCGCTTGCTTCTGCAGCCACCGCATGACGTCGTCGCTTGGGCGAACGGGAAGGCCATAGGGTCCGACGACAATCAAGGTGTCACAGGATTGGATTGCGTCCGCAATCCCCGCATCGGGCACATATGTCACGCCCGACGCGCTTTCCTCGGCGATGCCCCGCTCGGTCACGAGCAGGACGCTATAGGCGCGACCGGCCCCCAATTTGCAGTTCGCCTCGAACAGCGCGTCGCGCACCCCGGCGATTTCGAGCAGATGCACGTTGCCGGGGGCAAAGATGGTTATGAGCATAGCCCGAACTCCGCTCGGCGGCGGCGCTGGGCTACCGACCGGCGACAGGATATACCGCTATGGCCCGATCACCTAGCGCGATCGCCCGAGTGACCGGATCAGCTTTCGATGTGACGCTTCCGCAACTTGCGCCGTCGGGCCATCTACCCCCTGAGCACCGCCCCCACCTTCGCCGCCGCCGCCACCACCTTGTCAGCAATCGACTTCAACTCGGCATCGGTGAAGCTCTTTTCCAGCGGCTGCAGTTCGACCTCGACCGCCAGGCTCACCTGACCCTCGGGCACGCCCTGGCCGGTGAAGCGGTCGAACAGGCGCGCATCGACGATGCTCGCCTTGTCGGCGCCGCGGATCGCACGGACCAGCTCGGCGGCGGTAAGGCTCGTCGGGGCCAGGAAGGCGAAGTCACGGCGCACCGATTGCAGTGCGGGCGGGGTGAACGCCGCGCGCGCCGGGCCGCTCGCGCGCTTTGCGGGAATGGCATCCAGGAAAATCTGCACCGCCATCACTGGCCCGTCGACATCGAAATGCCGGGTCAGCAGCGGGTGGAGCGCGCCGAATTCGGCGAGCACCGCTTTGGGGCCGAGCCGCAGCGTCGCCGACTGGCCGGGGTGCCAGATGCTGCCCTCGCTTACCGCTTCCATCACCTGCAAGCGGTCGGCGGGGGCGCCCGCGGCGTCGAGCAATGACAGCGCAGCGGCCTTGGCGTCGAACGCATCATATGGCGCGGCCTTGCCCGCCTGCCAGCCGCGCGGGCGCTTGTCGCCCGCCATCAGCACGGCCAGCGTCGGATGCTCGGCGTCGGCTAGATAGCGCCGCCCGATCTCGAACAGGCGGATGCTGTCCGCGCCGCGGTTCTGGTTGCGCTGCGCTGCGGCGAGCAGGCCGGGGAGCAAAGACGGGCGCATGACCTTCAGATCTTCGCTGATCGGATTGGCGAGCGACCAGGTGCCGCCGCCGAACGGCGCCGCGTCGCGGTCGCTGATGAACGACCAAGTCACCGCTTCATGGAAACCCGCAGCCGCCGCAGCGCGGCGCATACGGCGTTCGAGCATTTGTTCGGGGGTAGCGGTCGGTTTGGCGACGCCCCCATAGTCGCTGGCGCTGTGCGGCAGCGGCACCGACGCAATTGCATCGAACCCGGTGATGCGCGTGACTTCCTCGACGATGTCCGGGGCGCCGTCGACATCGCGGCGCCAGCTCGGCACCTGGACCTGCCAGCGGCCGCCCTGTTCGATGACGGTGAAGCCCAGCGCGGCCAGAATCTCTTTCTGCCGCTCGGGCGCGATCGCGATGCCGCCGAGCGTCGCCGACAGCGACGGATCATAATCGACCGTTTTGACCTCGGCGGGCGGCGTTCCGGCGCGGGTGACCGCCGAGGGTGTGCCGCCGCAGATCGCCAGCACATGCGCGGTGACGATGGCGGTCGCATCGTCCAGAAATGCCGGATCGACCCCGCGCTCGAACCGGCTGCGCGCGTCGCTGGTCAGCGCCAGCGCCTGTCCGGTCAGCGCGATGCGTTCGGGGGTGAAGTACGCGACCTCGATCAGCACGTCGCTCGTCGTCTCGCTGCACCCGCTATGCTCGCCGCCCATGATGCCGGCGATGTCGTGGACGCCCGCGTCGTCGGCGATCACCGTCATCGTGTCGGTGAGCGTATAGTCCTTGCCGTTTAATGCGGTCACCGTCTCGCCCGCTTTCGCGCGGCGCGCGACGAGCGGACCGGTCAGCTTGGCGCGGTCATAGATATGGCTCGGGCGGCCGAGGTCGAACATCACATAATTGCTGATATCGACAAGCGCCGATATCGAGCGTTGCCCGACCGCTTCCAACCGGCGGCGCATCCATTCGGGGGCGGTGCCGTTGGTGACGCCCGAAATCGTGCGGCCGTAAAAGGCGGGGCAGCCTTCGGGGTCGTCGGTCCGGACTTCGGTCGTCGGCGCGCCTTCGCCGGCGATCGTCGGGACGTCGAGCGGTTTCAGCGTGCCGAGCCCCGCAGCGGCGAGGTCGCGCGCTAGCCCACGCACGCCCATGCAATCCTGCCGGTTCGGGGTGATCGAAATGTCGATTACCGGATCGCCGGCGCCGATATAGTCGGCGAAGCTGGTGCCGATCGGCGCGTCGGCGGGCAGTTCGATAATCCCGTCATGATCGTCGCCCAGCTCCAGCTCGCGCGACGAGCACATCATGCCGTTCGATTCGACCCCGCGCACCGCCGCGACCTTCAGCTCCATGCCGTTCGCGGGCACCACCGCGCCGGGCAGGCCGAGCACACCGACCAGTCCGGCGCGCGCATTCGGCGCGCCGCACACGACGGTCAGCGGCGCACCGCCGTCACCCGTATCGACGGTCAGCACCTGCAACTTGTCGGCCTGCGGATGCTTCTCGGCCGTCAGCACCTTGGCGACGCGAAAGCCCTTCAGCTTGTCGGCGGGGTTCTCGACGCCTTCGACCTCATGGCCGATGCGGTTGAGCGTATCGACAACGTCGCTGACGCTCGCCGATGTTTCCAGATGCTCTTTGAGCCAGTCGAGCGTGATCTTCATACCGAAATCCCCCCGCTCAGCGTCGGGACACTCAGCGCGCCGAACCCGTAATGGCTGAGCCAGCGCAGATCTCCGTCGAAGAACGCGCGCAGATCATCCATGCCATATTTCAGCATCGCGAGCCGATCGACCCCGACCCCGAAGGCGAAACCCTGCCATTCGTTGGGATCGAGCCCGCAATTGGCGATCACGCGGCGGTTGACCATCCCGCTGCCGAGCAGCTCCATCCACGCATGGCCATCGTCGTCGCCATGGCCGCCGACGATGCGGCGTCCCTTTTCCTGCTTATACCCGACATCGACCTCGGCCGACGGTTCGGTGAAGGGGAAATAGCTGGGCCGCAGCCGCAGCACGATGTCGTCGCGTTCGAAATAGGCCTTCAGGAAGGTTTCGAGCGTCCATTTGAGGTGCCCCATATGGATGCCGCGGTCGATAACGAGACCTTCCACCTGATGAAACATCGGCGTGTGCGTCGCGTCGCTGTCGCTGCGATAGACCCGGCCGGGTGCGATGATGCGGATCGGCGGTTCCTCGCTCATCATCGTGCGGATCTGCACCGGCGACGTATGCGTGCGCAGCAGCATCGCGCGGCCTTCGGCGTCCTTGTCGGGGAAATAGAAGGTATCGTGCATCGCGCGCGCGGGATGCGTGTCGGGAATGTTGAGCGCGGTGAAATTGCGCCAGTCGTCCTCGATCTCGGGACCCGTCGCCACGGCAAAGCCCATGTCGGCAAAGATTTCGGCGAGCTCGTCCATCACCTGGCTGACGGGATGCACGCTGCCCTTGGGTGCGGTCTCGGCGGGCAACGTCATGTCGATCGCCTCTGCGGCGAGTTTGACATCGAGCGCCGCCGCGTCGAGCGCGGCCTTGCGCGCGCCGAGCGCCGCGGCGACCGTTTCGCGCAGGCCCTGGATTTCGGGGCCTTTCGCCTGCCGCTCTTCGGGGGTCATACCGCCCAGCGTCTTGAGCAGCCCAGTGATCGTCCCCGCCTTGCCCAATGCCGACACGCGCAGCACCTCAAGTGCATCAAGGTCCGCTGCCGCTTCTATGTCGCCCAGCAACTCGGTCTGGATGGCCTCGATATCGCTCATCGTCATTCGTCCTGTTCCGGCGGCATTGCGCTGCCGGCCTACTATTTCGTTGACATGTGGATATGGCGGCTGCCCGCCCGTCCGTCGCCTGCCGCTTGCACCGAAGGCGCGGCGCGGGTCAAGCCCATTGGCGGAAAGCGAGCCCTGTCTGGCGGGCTTGGACAGGCCGTGCACAGCGGCGCACGCCATCGAGTCACGGGCGAAGGGCGCTGCGCCGAGGACCAGCTTGGGCCGCGCCGCATAGTCGCGCGTGAATTGCGCCGGGTCAAAATGAAAAGGGCGGCCCCGACGGGACCGCCCTTTTTCGTTTCGCTCGGCTGAAAGCGTCAGGCTGCCTTGGGCAGCGCCGCTTTCGCCTGGGCGATGATCGCTCCGAAGACATTGCCTTCGTTCATCGCGAGGTCGGCCATGACCTTCCGGTCCAGCTCGATCCCGGCCAGCTTCACGCCGTGCATGAACTGCGAATAGGTCAGGCCTTCGGCGCGGACCGCGGCGTTGATGCGCTGGATCCACAGACCGCGGAAATTGCGCTTCTTAACCTTGCGGTCGCGATAGGCATATTGGCCGGCCTTTTCGACCGCCTGCTTGGCGACACGAATGGTGTTCTTGCGACGGCCATAATAGCCCTTCGCCTGTTCCAATACGCGTTTGTGTTTGGCGCGCGTGGTGACGCCGCGTTTGATGCGTGACATGCTCTAGCGCTCCTTACTTGAGGCCATAGGGCGCCCAGAGGCGCACATGGGCCACATCCGAATCGCTGAGCACGCTGGTGCCGCGGTTGGTGCGGATATATTTTGCATTGTGGCTGCTCAGGCGGTGACGCTTGCCGACGACGCCGTGCTTCACCTTGCCCGAAGCGGTGAATTTGAAGCGTTTCTTCACACCGCTCTTGGTCTTCATTTTGGGCATTTTGGTCTCCTTTTGAAGTCCGTTTGCGTATCGGCCTGGCAGCCCTTTCAGCCAGCCGACACAATCGGAAGGCGCGCGCTTAACCGCACGGCCGCGGAAATGCAAGCGATTCGGCGCGAACGGAACGAAGTGACGCGGCGCGGATTGGTGCCCTATGGACAAGCGCTCCGGTCAGACGGCCCCAGCGGCCGGTTCCACTGCCACCCTTTGGGCTGAACGCCCGCGACGCTGGGCGAAGACCGTCTGGACGCCCGCATGGCTCGAACGGCGGCCGCGTCCGTTGCGGATCGCGATTCGCACGGCGGCGATCCTCCTCCTGACCCTGTTTGCGATCTGGCTGATCCTGTTCATCACCAAGGGCCGCTTTCTGAAAGGGCCTTTCGAACGCTTCGCGACGTCTCAGCTCGAACGCCAGGTCGATATCCACGGCGATTTCCAACTCTATTTCGCGCCGTTCAACGCGAAATTCTATGCCGAGGATATCAGCATAGCGAACCCTGAATGGGCCCGCGCCAAGCAGTTTTTGACCGCCAAAAAGGTCGATACACGGCTCGCCGTCGTGCCGCTGATCTTCGGCAACCGCATCCTTCGCTTCGCCGATCTCGACGGCGCGCAGGTGGCCCTCGAGTGGAATGAAGGCAACACGCGCAACAGCTGGACCTTCGGCGACCCCGACCGACCGCCGGAGCCGCTGGAACTGCCCCGCATCCAGCGCGCTGTCGTCACGAAAAGCGGCCTGACCTATCGCGACCCGCAGCTACGGCTCTGTGCCGAAATCGACTTCGACACGGTGAAGGCGACTGAAAGCCGGATCAACGAATCGATTCGCTTCTCGGGACGCGGCACAATGCACGCCCAACCTTTTACCGTGACGGGCGGCCTCGATTCGCCCAACCAGACCGTCGCGGGCGGCAAGAACAAACTGACGCTGCATGCGATCGGTCTGGGCAACACGCTCGACGTGTCGGGTACGTTACTAGGGCCGACCGAGCTCGAAGGCGCCGACCTGCGTTTGCAGGCGCGCGGCGGCAATTTGTCACGGTTGCTCGATTTCCTCGGCGTCGCCATTCCCGACACGCGCCGTTACCGCGTCACTTCGGCGCTGACCTATGAGGACAAGGTCTGGAAACTCACCGGCATCAAGGGTGTATTCGGCGACAGCGACCTTGCGGGTGCGCTGTCGGTCAGCCAGCCCAAGGGGCGCGTCTATCTGAAGGCCGACCTCACCACCCGCTCGCTCAACATCATCGATGCCGGACCGTTCATCGGCTATGAGGTCGACCGGCTCGACAAGATGGGGACGGGCGGGACGATCAAGACCGTCGGCGGCCGGCCGCGCGTCCTGCCCGATTCGCCGCTGCGCGCCGACGCGCTCAAGGGGTTCGATGCGGATTTGCGATACAAGGTCGCGCGGGTGCGGGCGGAAAGTTTCCCGGTCAGCAATGTCGACCTGACGCTGTCGCTGAAGCGCGGGCTGATGGAAATGAAGCCGCTGACCTTCCTGCTCGCGGGCGGCAAGGTGGCGAGCGATATTTCGATCGATTCGCGGCCTGCCGTCGTTCGCACCGCTTATGACATCCGCCTGTCGCCGACGCGGCTCGGCACCTTGCTCGCGCGGTTCGGGGTCGAGGAATCGGGCACGACCGGCACCGTCAGCGGGCGGGTCCAGTTGGTCGGTCATGGAGACAGCCTGCACGAGTCGCTGGCCAGTTCGAACGGCCGGATTGCCTTTGTCCTGCCGCAGGGCAGTTTCTGGACGCGCAACATCCAACTCGCCGAACTCGATGTGGGCACGTTCGTGCAGAAATTGTTCGAGGACAAATTGAAGAGGCCGGTCGAGATCAATTGCGGGGTCATCGCCTTTACCGTGCGGGGCGGCGTCGGCGCCGCGGACCCGATCCTGATCGACACCAAGAAAAATGTCATCGTCGGTCGCGGCGGCTTTTCATTCCGGAACGAAGCGATCGATTTGGCGGTGCGCGCCGATGGCAAGAAGTTCAGCCTGTTTTCGGGACAGTCGCCGGTCGCGGTCGGCGGCTATTTCGCCGCGCCGCGGGTCGATCCGATCAGCGATCAGCTGCTCGGCCGTGCCGGTGCCGGGCTCGGGCTGGCGATCGTCGCCACCCCGGTGGCCTTGATCATTCCGTTCGTCGATCCGGGCGACGCGAAATCGGCGCAGTGCGGCCCCGTGCTCGCCGGCGCCCGCGCCAGCGCTCAGCGGACCACCAAGGGCGAAGTGCGCGACGATGTCGGCAAGGGCACGACGGCAAAGTCCGAAGACGGCAAGCAGAGCCGCGACGGCAAGAAAGAGCAGCGCAAGAAGTTTCTGGGGATCTTCTGATCGGCGCCTCTCACGCGCCGATCAATGGTGGCACGCCAGTCCTTCGATCACATCCTCGAGCCGCGCGGGATCGCCCAATGCGATGACATGGCCGCCACCGTCTTTGGCGCTGTCGGCGTTGAGCGGGTCGCCGTTCCAGTCGCACATCGTCCCGCCCGCGCCCTCGACGATCGGCACCAGTGCGGCAAAGTCGTGGAGCTTCAATCCCGCCTCGACCACCAGGTCGATATGGCCGCTCGCGAGGAGGCCGTAATTATAGCAGTCGCCGCCGAAGACCATCCGTTTGTGCGAGGTCTTCGCCGCGAGCGCCATGAAATGTTCGGCATCATGGTCGGCGAAATATTGCGGGCCGGTGGTCGCGAGCACCGCATCGGAAAGCTCGCGGCAGGTGCGCGTGCGCGCCGGCTGGCCGTTGAACAAGCTCGGCTGTCCGAGTGCGCCCACCCAGCGTTCGCCGGCGATCGGCTGGTCGATGATGCCGAGGATGGGCCAGCCGTCCTGGAGCAGCGCGATCAGCGTGCCGAAGATCGGGCGGCCGGCCATGAAGCTGACCGTGCCGTCGATCGGGTCGAGCACCCACTGGCGCGACGCATCGGCGCGCTCGGCGCCATATTCCTCGCCGATGATCCCGTCGCGCGGCGCCTCGGCATCGAGCAGGCGGCGCATTGCAGCCTCGGCGCTGCGGTCGGCCTCGGTCACGGGCGAGGCGTCGGCCTTGGCCTCATGCGCAAAGGCGGCGCGGAAAAGCGGACGGATCGCTTCGCCGGCGGCGTCGGCGAGGCGATTGGCGAGGAGAAGATCTGATGTGAGCGACATGATCCTCCGCTAGCCCAGCCTCGCCCGCGCCGCCAGCCCAAGCACAACCGCCGGGCTGACCCGATCGCTATTATATGGGATATACAATTATGGTATAAATTGTAAAATCACTATCATGGCAGGCGACTTCCCTCTCGATCCGATTGTCGCAACCCTCTCGCGATACGGCCTGCGCAAGACGTCGATGGAGGATATTGCGAGCGCGCTCGGCGTGTCACGGCAGGCGCTCTATAACCGGCATGGGTCGAAACCCGCGTTGATCGGCTGGGCAACCAAAAACCTGATCGATGCGTCCCTGGCTGCGGCGCTTGCCTGCATCGATCAGCCGACGAAGACGCTCGTCGAGCGCCTGACCGGTGCGCTCGATGCATGGGCCGGGCGGTATATGGACGCGTTGCACGCTTCGCCCCACGGCGCCGAAATCGTCGCGACGCTCCAGCGAGAACCGTCCGAAGCGGTCCGCGTCGCCGAACGCCGGCTGGTCGCCGCGATGGCCGAGGCAATCCGGTTCAGCGGGCCGGGCTCCGCCGTCGCGCGCGCGGGCAGCATGGCGCAGGCTTTATGCTGGACGGCACGCGGGCTGGTCCACGCCGTGCCCGATCATGCGACCTTCCGGCGGCAGCTCGACCATATCGTCGGCGCGCTCGTTGCGCGCTGAAACGGCTCGCCTGAAAACGACTCAATCGAAAAGCGAGGAGACGCTCGATTCGTCGGCGATGCGCTTGATCGCTTCGCCGAGCAGCGGCGCGACGGTGAGCGCGCGGACCTTGCTGCTGTCGTTCACTGCATCGGTCGGCTGGATTGAATCGGTGATTACCAGCTCGGTGAGCTCGCTCGCGTCGACGCGGGCCACCGCGCCTCCCGACAATACGCCGTGGGTGCAATAAGCGACAACGCCCTCGGCGCCCGCAGCCTTCAATGCCCCGGCGGCGTTGCACAATGTGCCCGCTGAATCGACGATATCGTCGATCAGGATGCAGAAACGACCCTTCACATCGCCGATGATGTTCATGACTTCGGATTCGCCGGCGCGCTCGCGGCGCTTGTCGACGATCGCGAGCGGGGCGTTGTCGAGACGCTTGGCGAGCGCGCGCGCGCGCACCACGCCGCCGACGTCGGGCGACACGACCATCAGATTCTTGCCCGCAAAGCGCGCCTGAATATCGGCGCTCATCACCGGCGCCGCATAGAGATTATCGGTCGGGATATCGAAGAAGCCCTGGATCTGCCCCGCGTGCAGGTCGATTGCGAGCACGCGGTCGGCGCCCGAGGTGGTGATCAGGTTCGCGACGAGCTTCGCGGATATGGGCGTGCGCGGTCCGGGTTTGCGGTCCTGGCGCGCATAGCCGAAATAAGGGACGACCGCGGTGATGCGCTTGGCCGAGGCGCGGCGCAGCGCGTCGTTGATGATCAGCAATTCCATCAGATTGTCGTTCGCGGGGAAATTCGTGGGCTGAACGACGAAGACGTCCTGACCGCGGACATTCTCATGGATTTCGACGAAAACCTCCTCGTCGGCGAAGCGGCGCACGCTGGTGTCGGTCAGCGGCAGTTCCAGATAGTCCGCGATCGCGCGGGCGAGGGGAAGGTTGCTGTTGCCGGAGATCAATTTCATGGGGTGCGATGCCCTTTCGCGGCGGACGGGATTGCGCGCCCCCTTAGCCAGCGCGGACGGTTAGGGGAAGGGGTTAAAGCCTTCGGACTGCACCGGCACGACGAAGCGATAATGCTTCAGCCACAATTAACGCGGCGGCAAGCAGGTTATGCGATGCGAGCGGTGAAGGAGGATCGGTGGTGCGATATCTGATCTTTATATGCGTGCTTCTATCCGCCTGCGGCGACGCCAAGCCCCAGAAGTCGCACGATCGGGGCTGGCAGGGGTTTTCGCTGGGTGTCATGCCGCTGGACTATGAACGAGGGGAGCCGCGCTACCTCGTCAGCGTCCCTAGCAAATATGTTGACGCCAAATGGCTACCCGACCCGCTGCTGACTGACGATCGAGGCCGCATTATTGCCAATGCGATCCGGTTCGGCGTGAAATATCCCTCGCTCGAGCCCACCGCCGACGCATGGCAAAAAGATTCTATCCGCCTGACCATCGGCAATATGGTTGAGAACGGGGTTTCGAAATCGGTCGATGGCAGCTGGCTTAATCATTATTCGCAATATGATCTATCTCTGCCTGACGAATACGGGCTGAAGGTACGGCGGGCAGATTTCGACCCTCTCGAAACGAGGCTCTATGTTCTTTTATCGCCCGACCTGGACGTGCGTATCAAATGTGCAACAAATTTGACCGATCATAGCAGGTGGTGCGTTATGGACGCGCAGCGTCCGGGCGAGCCATATCTGGGAACCAGTTTCGCCATCGCCGAACTGCCGCGCTGGCGCGAAAGGCTTGACCGGCTAAGTAGGTTGTTTCGGAGCGAGGGTAAGCAAGTGCTCGGTGCGGTGCGTCGAAACGACGGCGCTTCGCGGAGGTATCCGTAAAGCATTGCGTCGTATCCGGTTGAAATCGGAACGCGGTCGCCTAAACCGCTCGCATGACCCAGCACCTCACGATCGTCCTGTCGCAGATGACCCAAGCGGTCGGCGACCTTGCCGCCAATGCCGCCGCGATGCGCGCGGTTCGGACGCAGCACGCGGGGGCCGACCTGATCCTCTATCCCGAGTTTCAGCTGATCGGTTATCCGCCCGAGGATCTGGTGCTGAAGCCCGCGCTCGCGGCGCGCGCCGCGACGATGCTCGCCGAACTTGCCGCCGATACCGCCGATGGCGGCCCGGCGATGCTGGTCGGGTCGGTCGAGCGGGAGGGCGACGCGCTTTATAATATCGTCGCGTTGCTCGACGGCGGGCGGATCGTCGCGACGCGAAGGAAGCATGAACTGCCCAATTACGGCACCTTCGACGAGAAGCGCATTTTTGCCCCCGGCCCGCTTCCCGATATTGTCGAATGGCGCGGGGTGAAGTTGGGCTTGCCGATCTGCGAGGATGGATGGCTGCCGAAAGTTTGCCAGCATCTGGTCGGGCAGGGCGCCGAGTTGCTGATCTCGGTCAACGGCAGCCCATATGAAATCGACAAGGACGAGCGGCGTCTGACGCAAGTATTCGCCAGCCGCGTCGCCGAAACCTCGCTGCCGGTAATTTTCCTCAACCGCATCGGCGGGCAGGACGAGATAGTGTTCGATGGCTGCTCATTCGTGCTCAACGGCGACGGGACGACGGCGCACCGGCTGATCGACTGGGAGCCCGAAGACCGCGTGACGCATTGGACGAAGGGCGCGAACGGCTGGCGGTGCGAAGCGGGCGCGATTGCCGAGTGGGAGGCGCATCTGGCCGATATTTACAGCGCGATGATCCTGTCCTTGCGCGATTATGTCGAGCGCAACCGCTTCCCCGGTGTGGTGCTCGGCCTGTCGGGCGGGATCGATTCGGCGATTTGCGCTGCGATCGCCGCCGACGCATTGGGCCCCGACAAGGTCTGGTGCGTGATGATGCCGAGCCGCTTCACGAGCGAGGAAAGCCTGAACGATGCGGCGGGCTGCGCGGAGATGATCGGGTGCAAGCTCGATACTATCCCGATCGCGCCCGCGGTCGAAGCGTTCGATGCGATGCTCGCCGGCAGCTTCGCCGACAAGGATGTCGACATCACCGAGGAGAATGTCCAGTCGCGCATCCGCGGCGTGACGCTGATGGCGCTCAGCAACAAATTCGGACCGATGCTGCTGACGACGGGCAACAAGAGCGAGATGAGCGTCGGCTATGCGACGATCTATGGCGACATGGCGGGCGGCTACAATCCGCTGAAGGACGCCTATAAGATGACCGTCTTTGCGATCGCAAAGTGGCGCAACGAAAATGTCCCGCGCCTGTCGCGCAACCCGGTGACGCCGGTGATGCCCGATACCATCATCACCAAGCCGCCGAGCGCCGAACTGCGCCCCGACCAGAAGGACGAGGACAGCCTGCCGCCGTATGTCGACCTCGACCGTATGCTCCATATGCTCGTCGAGGAAGAAGCGAGCGTCGACGATGTTGTCGCGAAATATGGATTCGATCGCGATGCGGTGGCGCGGATCGAGCGATTGCTGATGCTCGCCGAATATAAACGCCGCCAGGCGCCGCCGGGGGTCAAGCTGTCGACGCGCAATTTCGGGCGCGACCGGCGTTATCCGATTACCCATGGTTTTCGTACGGCCTGACTCGCGCCGCGCGCGAAACAGGCTATAGGCGCGGCCATGACTGTCGTGACCCGCTTCGCTCCCTCGCCGACCGGCACCCTGCATGTTGGCAATGTCCGCACCGCGCTCCACAATTGGCTGTGGGCGCGCAAGCATGGCGGGCGCTTCCTGCTGCGCATCGACGACACCGACCTCGAACGGTCGAAAGAGGAATATGTCGACGCGATTCGCGCCGATCTTGCGTGGCTCGGTTTCGATGTCGATGGCGAAGAACGGCAGTCGGCGCGCTTTGCGCTCTATGAGGCCGAGTTCGAGAAACTGCAGGCGGCGGGGCGCGTCTATGCCTGTTACGAGACGCCCGAAGAGCTCGATATCCGCCGCAAGATATTGCTCTCGCGCGGATTGCCGCCGGTTTACGAGCGCAAGCCCGCCGACACGCCGGCTCCCGAGGGCATAGCGCCGCACTGGCGTTTCCGGCTCGACCATGATGCACCGATCGAGTGGATCGATATGGTTCGCGGCCCGCAGCATTTCGAACCGAAAACCATGTCCGATCCGGTGGTGCGCCGCGCCGACGGCAGCTGGCTCTATCTGCTGCCGAGCGTGATCGACGATGTCGCGATGGGAATCACGCATGTCGTCCGCGGCGAGGACCATGTGTCGAATACCGCGTCGCAGGTTCAGATGTTCGCGGCGCTCGGCGCGGCGCCGCCCGCTTTTGCGCATGAGGCGCTGCTTGTGGGCACCGAGGGCAAATTGTCGAAACGGCTCGGCTCGCTTGGCATGGCCAGCCTGCGCGAGCAGGGTATCGAGCCGATCGCGCTGGTCGCATTGCTCGCCCGATTGGGGACAAGCGATCCGGTCGAGCCGGTGACAGACGTCGCCCTGCTGGTCGGAAGCATCGATTTCGCGCGCTTCGGCCGCGCCCCCGCGCGCTTCGACGAGGCCGAACTGGCGCTGCTGAACCAGAAGATATTGCATCACACCGATCATGCGGCGGTTGCGGACCGCCTGCCCGCCGCAATCACCGAGGTACGCTGGCGCGCGATTCGTCCGAACCTGACGACGGTGGCCGAGGCCGCCGAGTGGGTGACGGTGTTCGATGGCCCCTTTGTCCCGCCCCCCGCCGAAGCGGCCGACCGGCCGGTGCTCGACGCGGCGGCCGAGGCCGCGCCCGCGATCGATTGGGGCGTCGATCCCTGGCACGCGCTCACCAGCGCGGTGAAGGCGGCGACCGGCGCAAAGGGCCGCGCACTGTTCCTGCCGCTGCGCCGTGCGCTCACCGGGCGCGACCATGGTCCCGACATGGCCGAACTGCTGCCGCTGATCGACAAGGGTCAGGCGGTGGCGCGGCTTTCCACGCGCTGACGAGACGTTTCGACTGCTCCAAGCGCTTGCTTACCGATTCGCTTGACATGCGACGTGATGTTATAATATCACTTGACTCTGACCCGGCCGATAGCAACGGTCGGAACGCGGCAGGGCCGGGTCACATAAGGCAAGGAGAGATGCCATGACCCTGATACCCTTGATTTCGGCGATTGTGACCGCGCCCGAGGCGACCACGGCGCCCGCCGGAGGGGCAGCCGCCTTCCCGCGTAACAGCTATGGAAGCGACTCGGGCCGCCACCCGGTCGCCGCGCTATTCGCCGTGGGGCTCCCCGCGGCGCTGGTTGTCGCGGTCGCGCTGTCACCGATGATTATCGAAATGACGCCGAAGAGCCAGCCGATGACCGGGACGTTGATCGAACTCGAAAAGCCGCTCGATCCGCCACCGCCCAAACAGGTCGACGACGTCGAGCCGACGCCACGAAGCGCATCGACGCCCGACGTCGTCGTCCCGATCGTTCCGACAACGCCGTTGACCGAAACCTGGGTCGATAGGGGGCCCTTGATACCCGACATCGGCCCCGTCGATCCCGGCCCGCCGGCGCGCGCTGCCGATCCGCCGACGATGCCCAAGCTGGTGCTCGCGCAGCTCGACCAGCGCTATGCGGATCTCTTCCAGCCCGATTATCCCGCGCGCGCGCAGCGCGAGGGGATCGAGGGCGTTGCGGTCGTCCGCGTGCTGATCGGCACCGACGGGCGGGTGAAGGCGGTCGAACTGGTCAGTACCGACGATCCGGCGTTTTTCGAGGCGACCAAACGCCGCGCGCTGTCCAAATGGCGCTTCAAGGCGGCGACGCGCGGCGGGGTGGCCGAAGAAAGCTGGAAGGAAATGCGGGTCCGTTTCGAGATCAAGAACGCCTAGGGCGTTAAATCCGGCCCTTCCCGGGCGGGCGGTCGATGTGCCGCCCGCCCGTTGCTTTCGCTTGACAGAAAGGCCGAATCCCGCCAAAGGCGCCCGGATATTGAGGGGCGGCGCGGCGTCGCGCGGCCCTTTCATGTTTTTCACACCAACGTCGGGGCCCTAGTCCCGCCGCATCCATCGGACCTCCGGCGGATGTGCAGTTAATTCGAGGAACAGGGCCATGGCCAAGCCGACGACCGTCAAGATCAAGCTGGTGAGCACCGCCGACACGGGCTTTTTCTATGTGACCAAGAAGAACCCGCGCACGATGACCGAAAAAATGTCGGTGCGTAAGTACGACCCGCGTGTCCGCAAGCACGTCGAGTTCAAGGAAGCCAAGATCAAGTGATGCATTTCCCCATGCGCTGAAGGCGCGTGGGATGGAAATGCGTCATTCCGGCGAAAGCGGGGATCCAGAAGGGCGGCCGAGCGCCGCCCTTTTTCGTGCGTGTTTGAAGGTCGACTTTGGGCTGGAGAGCGGACGCCGCTCAACTCTTTAGGTCACTGCCCAGCCGGTGCCAAACTAGAGCTAGGTTCAATGCCGCGAACCCGAACAAAACCAATAGCCAGTTACCGGTGTAACCCTTGTCAAACCATTGCGTCCCGAGACCAACCAAGAGGCTCGCGTAAGCCAGGCTAATCAAAACTCGTTCGGCTTTCGACAGTCTCATCACTCGGTTCCCCTCGACCGTTGCGATCTTGGAACATGTGTCTGATGACCGCAACTGCTCGCTAACTGCCGCTCAAGCAAACGCCCCCACGCTTTCGATGAATTTGATCACCGAAATCGGTTTCGACACATAGGCTTCGGCGCCCGCGGCCTTGATTTGCTCCTCGTCACCTTTCCCCGCATAGGCCGTGACCGCCATGATCGGGACGGCACGCAAGGTCAGGTCGGCCTTCATCTGGCCGATCAGTTCGAGCCCGCTGACATGCGGCAACTGGATGTCCATGATGATGAGGTCGGGCGACACTTCGCGCGCCCTGGCGAGCGCGTCGCGCCCGTCGCGAACCGGGTGCGCGCTATAGCCATGGGCGTTGAGCAGGTCGCAGAAGAGGCGGAGGTTGAGCTCATTATCTTCGACGACCAGGATGGTCTTGCCCATGTTACTTATGTTCCCCACCTTGCGTATGCGGCCCGTTTAGGCGAATCGGCCGCATGACACAATTAGGGACACATAACTTGCACGATGGCGATGCCGCGCTGGCGCTTCAGGCGCTCGGCTGGATATTGAGCGACGAACCGCGCGCCGAACGGCTGCTTGGCCTCACCGGGCTGGCGCCCGATGAGCTGCGCGCCTCGCTGGGCGAGCAGGCGACGCTCGCGGCGATCCTGTCTTTCCTCACCGCCCACGAAAACGACCTTGTCGCCTGCGCCGATGCGTTGCAGGTGCCGCCCGCCACCATCGCCGCCGCGGCGCAGAGACTCGAAGGTCAGCCATCCGAAGGAACGACCGCATGACCCGCCCGCTCGTCATCACCGATTGCGACGAGGTGCTGATGCACATGGTCGTGCCCTTCGCCGAATGGGTCGACGCCGAACATGGCGTGATCTTTCGCATCGAGGATGCGAGCTTTGCGAACGCGCTGAAGCGCAAGGAATGCGGCACGCCGCTCGAGGCGGCCGAAGTGTGGCCGCTGCTCGACGGCTTCTTCCGAAAGGAAATGACGCGGCAATATCCGATAGCGGGTGCGCTCGCGGCGATGGCGGCGATCGGCGCCGAGGCCGATATCGTCGTCCTCACCAACGTTGGCCCCGAACATCAGCAGGCACGAATCGAGCAACTCGCGCTCCATGATTTCCACGCGCCGGTCATCGGCAGCCGCGGCGGAAAGGGCGAGCCGGTGCGCCGCCTGATCGAGCAATATCAGCCGTCGGTTGCGGTCTTCAT
This sequence comes from uncultured Sphingopyxis sp., assembly GCA_964426485.1. GTDB lineage: Bacteria > Pseudomonadota > Alphaproteobacteria > Sphingomonadales > Sphingomonadaceae > Sphingopyxis. The sequence goes on from CAYRQX010000008.1 coordinate 25,471, forward strand.
CGACGATCTGGCCGGGCATCATCAATCGGTCGCGCACGAAGCACCCGACGTATGGCGGTTGCACCTCGTCGGCGAGCCCGCGATCGCGGACAAAATCGCGCCCTCGCCGTTCGCCCATGCGCGAATCGACGATTGGAAAGCGGCGCAGCGCTGGATATTGGCGCGGCTTGCCGAAAACATCCCCGCGCCGGCCCCCGAACCGGTCTAAGAACGCCCAAGAATAAGGAACGCCCCATGGATATCGCCGCCAAAATTGCCGAACTCGGCCTCGAACTCCCCAAGCCCGCCGCGCCGGTCGCCGCCTATGTCCCCGTCGTCGAGCATGGCGGCCTGCTCTATGTCAGCGGGCAGCTGCCCTTCCGCGACGGGCAGGTCGTGACTGGCCGCCTGGGCGAAGACGTCGACGTTGCAGGCGGACAGGATGCCGCGCAGCGCGTCGCGCTGATGCTCGTTGCGCAGATCGGGCAGGCGCTCGGCGACGACTGGTCGCGCGTCGAGCGCATCGTCAAGCTGGGCGTGTTCGTCAACAGCACCCCCGGCTTCACCGATCAGGCGAAGGTTGCCAATGGCGCGTCGGAGCTGTTCGAAACCCTGTTCGGCGAGGCGGGTCGCCACGCGCGCGCCGCGGTCGGCGTGGCGGTGCTGCCGCTCGGCGCGGCGGTCGAGGCCGACGCGATCGTCGCGGTGCGCCCGGCGTAAGCCATGGCCGAGGCGGACCCGCCGGCACGCACGATATCGCTCGGTAGCGGCGTTGCCGCCATCGACGCTGCGGCTTGGGACGGGCTTCACGATGGCGGCAATCCTTTCGTCAGCCACGCCTTCCTGTCGCTGCTCGAACAATCGGGCAGCGTCGGGGCGGGCACCGGCTGGCAGGCGGCGCCGTTGCTCGTCGAGGATGCGGGCGGCGCGCTGGTCGCCGCCGCGCCCGCCTATCTCAAATCGCACAGCCAGGGCGAATATGTGTTCGACCATGCCTGGGCCGATGCCTGGGCGCGCGCCGGCGGCGATTATTATCCCAAGCTGCAGATCGCGGCGCCCTTCACCCCCGTGCCGGGGCCGCGGCTGCTCGCGAACGACAAAGCCGACGCCTTGCTGCTGCTCCGCGCCGCCGAGGCGGTGGTGCGGCAGAACCAGTTGTCGTCGGCGCACGCGACCTTTGTCGCGCCCGAGCAGATGCCCTTGTTCGAGGAAGCGGGCTGGCTCGTCCGCCGCGATATCCAGTTTCATTTCGCCAATGCGGGCTATGCAAGCTTCGACGACTTCCTTGCCACGCTGAACTCGGCGAAGCGCAAGCAGCTGCGCAAGGAACGGCTGCGCGCGGTCGAAGGGCTGCGGATCGAGGAGCTGACGGGCGATGCGATCCGTCCCGAGCATTGGGATGCGATGTGGCTTTTCTATCAGGACACCGGCGCGCGCAAATGGGGGCACCCGTATCTGACGCGCGAAGCCTTCGACCTGATGGGCCAGCATATGGCCGAGCAGATCATCCTGCTGATCGCCTATGACAACGACGAGCGGCCGGTCGCGGGGGCACTCCATTTCCTCGGCGCCGACACGCTTTACGGGCGCTATTGGGGATGTCTCACCGACATCCCCTATCTGCATTTCGAGCTATGCTATTACCGCGCGATCGACATTGCGATCGAACGCGGCCTGAGGCGCGTCGAAGCCGGCGCGCAGGGCGGGCACAAGCTGGCGCGCGGCTATGGCCCCGTCGCGACCTGGTCGGCGCATTTCATCGCCGATCCGGGATTCCGCCGCGCCGTGGCGGACTATCTCGAACAGGAACGCCGCGCCGAAGAATCGGAGATGGAATGGCTCGAAGGGCAAACGCCCTTCAAGCGGAAGGATTAGGCCGCGAAGCGGCGGGCGGCGGGACGGCGCGCCGTCTCATCGAGCCAGGCACGCGCCTGGCGCTGGGCCTCGGCGATTTCGTCGCGCGACATTTCGTCCGACAGGTCGGCGCGGCACTGCTGGCCTTCGATATTGCCGCCGAGCGCCGCCAAGTTGAACCATTTATGCGCCTGGATCAGGTCGACATCGACCCCGCCGGTGCCGGTCGAAAATGCGATACCGAGATCGAAATAGGCATTGGCGTCGCCGCGTGCGGCGTCGAGCAACCGGCTCTCGATCAGATATTGGGCAGACTTCAGACTATTCGCCATGATAACCCCCTTTGCCTCCACCCCACATGGAGATCTCGGGGCCCAAAGTTGCGGTTTATGGTCAACAAAGCGTTAACGATGGTCCGACTTTCTTTGGCCATCGTCCGGAAGGCACGGGAATCCGGGTTTTTTTTGACTAGCGTCCGACGGGGTAATTGTCGATCAGCCGCGTTTTCCCGATCCGCGCCGCCGCCAGCAACCGCGCCGGGCTGCGAAAATCGGTCAGCCGTATGAGGCTGTCGGCATCGGCGAGCGCGACATAATCGACGCTGTCGAAGCCGCCGTTGACGATCGCCGCTGCGGCCTTGGCGAGCGTTTCGCCGACGTCGGCGCCGCCCGCGATCGCCTTCGCCGCGGCACTCAACGCTTCGGGAAATGCGGTCGCCGCGGCGCGCTGTTCCATCGACAGATAGGCGTTGCGCGATGACAGCGCGAGACCATCGCTATCGCGCGCGATCGGCGCGCCTAAAATGTCGATGCCGAAATCGAGGTCGCGCGCCATGCGGCGGATGATCGCGAGTTGCTGCCAGTCCTTTTCGCCGAAGATCGCGACGTCGGGGCGGACCTGGTTGAACAATTTGGCGACGACGGTCGCGACGCCGTCGAAATGGCCGGGGCGCGCCGCGCCGCAATAATCGGCGCCGAGTTCGGCAACCTCGATATGCGTGCTGTGGCCCGCTGGATACATGATGCTGACGTCGGGCGCCCAGAGCAGCCCCGTGCCTTCCTGCGCGAGCATGGCGGCATCGCGCGCCTCGTCGCGCGGATAGGCGTCGAAATCCTCGTTCGGGCCGAATTGCGTCGGGTTGACGAAGATCGACACCACGGCATGGTCGGCGACGCGCTTTGCCATGCGGACGAGCGAGAGGTGCCCGTCGTGCAGCGATCCCATCGTGGGGACCAGTGCGACGCTCTTGCCCCCCTGCTTCAGTGCCGTAACGGCACGGTGCAGCATCGCGATGTCACGGATGATTTGCACGGTTGGTCGCCCTCCGATATTGGCGCGACTATATCACTTCGCGCGCCGGCCGCCCATGCCGCGCCAACAGGAAAATCGCAACGCCCCATGACGACCTCAGCGACGAAGCCCGCACCGCACCGCATCATCTTTGCCAATGAAAAGGGCGGGACCGGCAAATCGACCTGCGCCGTGCATTTCGCGGTCGCGCTGGCGAGCCAGGGCTGGCGCGTCGCGGGGATCGATCTCGATCCGCGCCAGCGCACCTTCCACCGCTATCTCGAAAATCGCGAACAGACCGCAAAGCGCCGCGAGATCGCGCTGCCAACCCCCCGCTTCGAGGTGTTCACCGGTTCGACGATCGAGGAGCTCGACGATCAGGTCGCGCGGCTTAGCGAGGACGCCGACTATATCATCGCCGACACGCCCGGCCGCGACGATATCTTCGCGCGCCACCTTGCGACGAGCGCCGACACGCTTGTCACCCCGATCAACGACAGCTTCATCGATTTCGACCTGATCGGACAGGTCGACCCCGAAACCTTCCAGGTCACGCGCCCCAGCTTTTATTCCGAACTGATCTGGGACACGCGCAAGACGCGTGCGAAGACCGACGGGCGGACAATCGACTGGATCATCCTGCGCAACCGCCTCCAGCACGTCGACGCCCACAATATGCGCCGCGTCGGCGAGGCGCTCACCCAATTGTCGCGCCGCGTCGGCTTCCGCGTCATCCCGGGGCTCGGCGAGCGCGTCATCTATCGCGAGCTTTTCCCGGCTGGCCTCACCCTGCTCGACAAGGCGCACCTTGGCGGCATGGGAATTGGCCACGTCGTCGCGCGGCAGGAACTCCGCGAGGCGATGGGTGGACTGAACCTGCCGGTGCGCGAAAGACTGCATCCGGATGGGGATTTGTTCGCCGCCGCCTGAGCTTTCTCTCCCTCTCTCCCCCCAAGAGGATCAAAGATGATGCATAATTTCCATCCGACGATGCTGCGTGAATATGACATCCGCGGCGTCGTTGGCGACACGCTGTCCGACAAGGACGCCTATGCCATCGGCCGCAGCTTCGCGACGCTGGTCCGCCGTGCGGGCGGCAAGCGCGTTGCCGTCGGCTATGACGGCCGCCTGTCGTCGCCCATGCTTGCCGATGCGTTGATCGCCGGGATCAATGACGCCGGTGTCGACGCGCTTAACGTCGGGCTCGGCCCGACGCCGATGCTCTATTATGCCGCGTCAACCGAGGATGTGGAGGGCGGCATACAGATAACTGGCAGCCACAACCCCCCCGACTATAATGGCTTCAAATTCGTGATGCAGGGGCGTCCCTTCTATGGCGCCGACATTCTGGGCATCGGTGAAATGGCCGCCGCGGGCGACTGGGATAGCGGCGAAGGCACGTCGCAGACCATCGATATCGTCGATGCCTATGTCGACCGGCTGGTCGAGGGTTTCGCCGGCGGCGCCTTCCGCATCGGCTGGGACGCCGGCAACGGCGCTGCGGGCACGGTCATCGAGAAACTCACCGCGCGCCTTCCGGGCGAGCATCATTTGCTGTTTACCGACATTGACGGGCATTTCCCGAACCACCATCCCGATCCGACCGAGGAAAAGAATCTCGCAGACCTGCGCAAGCTCGTCGCGGAAAAGAGCCTCGATTTCGGCGTCGCTTTCGATGGAGACGGCGACCGCATCGGCGCGATCGACGGCGAAGGCCGCGTGATCTGGGGCGACCAGCTGCTGCAGATCTATGCCGCCGCGCTGCTGCAAGATCTGCCCGGCGCGACGATCATCGCCGATGTGAAGGCGAGCCAGGCCCTGTTCGACCGCGTCGCCGAACTCGGGGGCAAACCGCTGATGTGGAAGACCGGCCACAGTCTGATCAAGGCCAAGATGAAGGAAACCGGCAGTCCGCTGGCGGGCGAGATGAGCGGGCATATCTTCTTCGCCGACCGCTATTATGGGTATGACGACGCGCCCTATGCCGCGATCCGGCTGATCGAGGCGGCGACGAAGCTGGGGCAGAGCGTCACCCAATTGCGCGGCAATATGGCGCCGATGGTCAACACCCCCGAAATGCGCTTCCAGGTCGATGAGAGCCGCAAATTCGCCATTGTGGACGAAGTGCTGGGTCGGCTTACTGCATCGGGCGCGCAGGTCGACCGGACCGACGGTGCGCGCGTCCTCACCGACGACGGCTGGTGGCTGCTCCGCGCGTCGAACACACAGGAGGTGCTCGTCGCACGCGCAGAAGCGAAGGATGAGGCGGCATTGACGCGGCTGCTCGCTGCGATCGACGAACAGCTTGCTTTGTCGGGGATCGTGCGCGGGCCGCAGGCGTCGCACTAGCCTCTTGTCTCCCCTCCCGCCCAGGGAGGGGAGCAGCCCTGCAAAAATCTTGCCAGATTGACGTTCGCCGCGTCGCTGGGGTAACGCGCTCGTGGGGCTAGAAACGGAACCGACCGACCGATGACCGACGATGAAACCAATGCTGGCACGCTGACCGAAGGCGATCATGGCGTCACCGAACATAAGGTGCATGTCCGCGAGGATGCGGCCACAGGGAACGGTCTCGCCGTCATTTCGATCGCCAAAAGCTATGACAAGCGCGTCGTGCTGTCGGATGTGTCGCTGTCGGTCGGCAAGGGCGAGGTGGTCGGCCTGCTCGGCCCGAACGGCGCCGGCAAGACGACCTGCTTCTATTCGATCATGGGTCTGGTGAAGCCCGACGCCGGGCGCATCATGCTCGACGGCGCCGACATCACCGCGCTGCCGATGTATCGCCGCGCGATCCTCGGGCTCGGTTATCTGCCGCAGGAAACGTCGATCTTTCGCGGCATGACGGTCGAACAGAATATCGGCGCGGTGCTCGAACTCAGCGAGCCCGACAAGGTTTCGCGCGAGCGCCGGCTTGAGGAACTGCTCGACGAATTCGGGCTCACGCGGCTGCGCGATGCGGCGGCGATGGCGCTGTCGGGCGGCGAACGGCGCCGCGCCGAAATCGCCCGCGCGCTTGCCGCCAATCCGTCAATCATGCTGCTCGACGAACCTTTTGCTGGCATCGATCCCTTGTCGATCAGCGACATCCGCGACCTGGTTGCCGATTTGAAGACGCGCGGCATTGGCGTGCTGATCACCGATCATAATGTGCGCGAGACGCTCGACCTCGTCGACCGCGCCTGCATCATCTACGACGGCAAGGTGCTGCTTGCCGGCTCGCCGGCCGAACTCGTCGCCGACCCCGAGGTGCGCCGCCTCTATCTCGGCGAGGGTTTCTCCCTGTGATGTGGTGATCCACTGATGGCGTTGGGTCCGCGCCTCGATCTCCGCCAGTCGCAATCGCTGGTGATGACGCCGCAGCTGCAGCAAGCGATCAAGCTGCTGGCGCTGTCGAACCTCGAACTCGAAGCCTATCTGGCGGAGGCGCTGGAGGGCAATCCACTGCTCGATACCGCATCGGCCGACAGTGACGGGAGCGCGGGCGATCCGGATGGTGCGCCCGGCGGCGACGCGCCGGTTGCCGAGGCCGCCTCGCTCGACGCCGATCAGGCGCTCGCGGCGGACGGCGGCAGCGCAAACGACCTCGACGTCGACCTTGCCGCCGACAGCTTCCATCACGACAGCGCGAGCGACAATGTGGGCCTCACGGGGTCGGGTGAGGATATCGATTTCGACAGCTTCGCCGACCATGACGAAACGCTCCATGACCATCTGCTCGCGCAGGTCGGCGAACGCTTCAGCGGGATCGAGGCGATCGTCGCGGGGCAGCTTGTCGCGCTGATAGACGAGACGGGGTATCTGCGCGCGGATCTCACCGAACTCGCGGCACAGCTCGGCGTCCCGCTCGCCTTGCTCGAAGAGGTGCTGGCGGGCATCCAATGCTTCGACCCGTCGGGCGTCGGCGGGCGCGATCTGGCCGAATGTATCGCGATTCAAGCGCGCGAGGCCGACCGCTACGACCCCGCGATGGCAACAATGATCGCGCATCTCGATCTCGTCGCCAAAGGTGCCTTTCCGCAGCTGAAGCGCATCTGCGGGGTCGACGACGAGGACCTTGCCGACATGATTCGCGAGTTGCGCAGTTATGACCCGAAGCCGGGATTGAAATTCGGCGGCGATGGCGCGCCGGCGGTCGTCCCCGACCTTTTTATCCGCCAGACCGCGAAGGGCTGGGCGGTCGAGATCAACAGCGGCACCTTGCCGCGGCTGCTCGTCAATCGCCGCTACTACACCGAACTGGCGCAGGGCGCGGCGGCGAAGAGCAAGGCGTGGCTGTCCGAACAGCTTGCGGGGGCCAACTGGCTGGTGCGCGCGCTCGATCAGCGCCAGCGCACGATCGTCAAGGTCGCGAGCGCGATCGTAAAGCAGCAGGAAGGCTTTTTCCTCCACGGCGTCGCGCATATGCGGCCGCTGACCTTGCGCCAGGTCGCGGAGGAAATCGGCATGCACGAATCGACCGTCAGCCGCGTCACGAGCAACAAATATCTGAGCTGCGCGCGCGGATTGTTCGAACTCAAATATTTCTTCTCGAGCGGCATTTCGGCGACTGAGGGCGAGGGTGCGGTGTCGTCCGAATCGATCAAGAGCCGGATCAAGGCGATGATCGAGGCGGAGGATGGCAAGGCGATTCTCTCCGACGAGACGATCGCGCAGAAACTGTCGGCCGAGGGGCACGACATCGCGCGGCGCACCGTGGTCAAATACCGCGAGGCAATGGGCTATGGCTCATCGGTGCAACGGCGGCGGCAAAAGGCTTTGGCGGGATAATACCCCTCGTCACCCCGGACTTGATCCGGGGTCCATGACATCACCGCGGCGATGGATGCCGGATCAAGTCCGGCATGACGAAATTTGGGGAGTGAACCGGTTGACTTTTCGCCCGCTTCCCCATAGTTGCGCCGCTTCGCGTCAACACGCCAAGATTTACGGACAGAGATCATGAAGATTCGCAACAGCCTGAAGTCGCTGAAGGACCGCCACCGGGATAACCGCGTTATCCGCCGTCGTGGCCGCACCTATGTGATCAACAAGACCAACCGCCGCTTCAAGGCGCGCCAGGGCTGATGCTCCTGCGCGGGGTGATTTCGCCCCGTTTGCTTTTGATGGTGCCAAGGTTTTTTGGCGTTACGCCGCCGGAGGCTTCCGGCGGCGCTTTCGCGTGTCTGAAGCAGTTATGATCCGTCAGAGCGTGATCTTCGACGTCGGCCGCGTCCTGTTCGATTGGGACCTGCGCTATCTGTTCGCCAAGCTGATTGCCGACAGGCAAGAGCTCGAATGGTTCGTCACCAACGTCGTCACGCCGCAGTGGCATTTCCAGCACGATGCCGGCCGTCCGCTCGCCGAGATGTTGCTCGAACTGAAAGCGGAATTTCCCGAACATGCCCCGCTGATCGACGCCTATAGGGCGCGCTTCAACGAGACGATTCCCGCGCCGATGCCCGGCAGCGTCGAACTGGTCGAACGCCTCGACGCCGCGGGCGTACCCTTGTTCGCGATCACCAATTTCGGGCATGAATTCTGGGAGGGTTTTCGCCCCACCCAGCCCGTGTTCGACCGCTTCCATGATATTATCGTCTCTGGAACCGAGAAATTGATGAAGCCCGACCCGGCAATTTACCGCCTGGCGGTCGAGCGATTCGGCATCGACCCTGCCGGTGCGCTGTTCATCGACGATGTGGCGGCGAATATCGCGGGCGCCGAATCGGTGGGGATCGCGGGGCATTTGTTCACGAATGCAGCGACGCTGGAAAACGAGCTGACAGCGCGCGGCTATTTGCCGTGAGCCGGGCGGATCGCCTTGAGCGCATCGACATGCGCCGCCTCGAGCTGGAAGCCGAGTATGAAGCCGTCCTGCTCGCCGCCTTGCAAAAGGTCGCGGCCGGTTCTTGGGGTCTTTTCGGCCACACCAAAGATCGCGCGGCTCATGCCAAATGGGAGTCCGTCGTCACAGATTTGTGCGACCGGGGCGAAGAAATCGACCAGCTGCGCGATCAACTGGGATTGCAGCCGTTCGCATTGCACGAGGAATTCGAGGCGTCGCGCGGCCCCGTCTCGACGAACGCTCCGGGCGAGCCCAAGCAGGCCAAGGCATGGCTGGAGCGATTGGGCAAGGATATCTAGCCCAATCGCATGGGGGTGCCCTATTTTTCCACGCCCAGCTGCGTCAGCACGAAAGCGAACTCTTCGGCATCCTCGCGCAGCGCGCCCCAGCGGCCCGATTTGCCAGCATGGCCTGCGCCCATATTGGTGCGCAGCAGCAAAGTCGCATCGTTGGTGCGCGTGGCGCGCAGCTTGGCGACCCATTTGGCCGGTTCCCAATAGGTTACGCGCGGGTCGTTGAGCCCTGCCGACACCAGCATCGGCGGATAGGCTTTGGCGGTCACATTGTCGTAAGGGCTATAGCTCAGCATATAGTCGAACGCCGCCTTGTCGGTGATCGGATTGCCCCATTCGGGCCATTCGCCGGGGGTCAGCGGCAGCGTTTCGTCGACCATCGTGTTGATGACATCGACAAAGGGCACCCCCGCAAGCACCGCGCCCCACAATTCGGGCGCTTCGTTGTATACCGCGCCCATCACCTGCCCGCCCGCCGAGCGGCCCTCGATCGAAATCTTGCCCGCGCTGGTATATTTTGCGGCGATCAGCCCCTTGGCGACGTCGATGAAGTCGTTGAATGTGTTTTTGCGCTCGGTCGTCTTGCCCGCAAGATACCAGTCGCGGCCAAGGTCGTCGCCGCCGCGCACATGCGCGATGGCGTAAATCATGCCGCGGTCGACGAGGCTCAAACGCGTTGTCGAGAAACCCGGCGGGACGCGGTAGCCGTATGAGCCATAAACATAGAGATGCATCGGCGCACTGCCGTCGCGCGGCGTGCCCTTTTTATAGACGAGCGATACTGGAACGGGCGTCCCGTCGCGCGATGGCATGTTCACCAGTTCGGTTACATAGTCGTCGTGATGATAACCGGAAGGAATCTCCTGCACCTTCAGCGTTTCGAGCTTGCCGCTCGCAAGATCATAGTCGAACACCGTGTCGGGCGTGACCATCGACTCATAATCGAGCCGCAGCTTGTCCTGATGATATTCGGGATTGTCGCCCAATCCTGCGACATAGGTCGTTTCAGGAAATTTGATCCGGCCGGGGGTCAGCGGCGCGTCATATCGGCGGATATCGACCTGATCGACGCCCTTCTCGCGCGATTCGATCACGAAATAGTCGCGGAAGACCGACAGGCCGGTGATGTAATTCCCGTCCGATCCGGGGATCAGCGTCGTCCACGCATCGGGTGTCTTCACGCTCGCGGTCGCGACGCGGAAATTGGGATGCTCGTCGTTGGTGTGGATATAGAGCGTCCCTTCGCGCTCATCGACGCTATATTCGCGGCCCTTCTTGCGCGCCGATACTAGCTGCATCGGGGCTTCGGGATTGTCGGCAGGGAGCAGATAGACTTCGCTCGTCTCGTTATCGCCCGTCGCGATGACGATATAATTGTCGGCCGCAGTCTTGCCGATCCCGACCCCGAAACCGATGTCGGCTTCCTTGTAGAGCAATTTGTCCTCTGCGATCGGGGTGCCGAGCTTGTGCAGCCGGACATTGTCGGTGCGCCAGTTCTCGTTGGCGAGGCCATAGAGAATCGCATCGTTGCCCGCGGTCCAGACGAGCGACGACAAGGTGCCGGGGATCGTATCGGGCAGCAGTTCGCCGGTTTCGAGATTGCGGATCCGCGCCTCGAACCGCTCCGAGCCATTGTCGTCGAACGAATAGGCCATCAGTTTGCCGTTCGGGCTGACCGACACTTCGGCAAGGCGGAAATAATCCTTGCCCGCCGCCATCGCGACTTCGTCGAGGATAAGCGTGGCATCGCCGCCCATCGCGGGCTTCCGGTACCATTTCTTATATTCGGCGCCTTCCTCATATTCGACCCAGTAAATCCAGTCGCCATCCTTCTGTGGCACGCTCGAATCGGCTTCCTTGATCCGGCCCTTCATTTCCTGGAACAAGGTTTCGACGAGCGCGGCGTGCGGTTTCATCGCGGCGTCGAAATAGGCGTTTTCGGCTTTCACATAGTCGAGGACGTCCTGGTCATCGATCACCGGATAGCTCTCATCCTTCAGCCAGTGGTACGGGTCGGACAGTTTTTTGCCGTGCAGCGTCATTTCGTGCGGGCGCTTTTCCGCGACGGGGGCGGCGGGCAGGGCAGGGGTCGGGCTGGTCAATGCGGCGTCTTTCTGTTGAGCGAGCAGGAGGGACGATGCGACAAGCGGGGTGGCAATTGCTGCCAGAAACATCCAAATAGCGCGCATCACAAAATCCCCCGCGGTGTCGCCCGATTGGGCGGGATCGCCGCGATGTAGAAACAAGGAACGTCCGATGTCCAGCGCCATCCATGCAGAACGTCTCGCCCGCGTCCGCGCCGCACTGAAAGCGCAAGGCCTCGACGGCTTTGTCGTCCCGATCAGCGACGAGCATATGAGCGAATATGTCGGCGATTATGCGCAGCGCATGGCGTGGCTGACCGGCTTTGGCGGCTCGGCCGGGACCGCGGCAGTGCTGCCCGAAAAGGCCGCGGTGTTTGTCGATGGACGCTATACGGTACAGGTGCGCGACCAGGTTGACGGATCGCTGTTCGACTATGTCGGCGTGCCGCAATCGAGCGTCGCCGAATGGCTGGGCGCGAACGTCGGCGCGGGGCAGAAGATTGGCTTCGATCCCTGGCTCCACGGCATCGACTGGGCGCGCGGTCTGGGCAAGGCGCTGACGGCCAGCGGCGCACAGCTCGTCGCGGTCGACGTCAATCCGATCGACGCCGCGTGGGACGACCAGCCGGCGCCGAGCGCCGCCGTGGTGACGGTCTACGACACCAACCTCGCCGGACAGTCGGCGACCGACAAGCGTGCGGTGATCGCGGACTGGCTGAAAGCCAAGGGCCTCGACACGACGGTGATGACCGCGCTCGATTCGGTTGCATGGACCTTCAACATCCGCGGGTCGGACGTCAGCCACACGCCCGTCGGGCTCGCCTTCGCGCTGCTCCACGCCGACGCCACCGCCGACCTGTTCATCGCGCCCGAGAAGATTACCGACGCGGTGCGCGCGCATCTCGGCAACAGCGTCCGCCTCCACGACCGCGACGCGTTCGAGGCCGCGCTTGCGGGCCTCAAGGACAAGAAAGTCGCGGTCGATCCCGACCGCGCCGTCGCGGCGATCTTCACCGCGCTCGAAGCCGCGGGAGCGAAGATCGAACGCCACCGCGACCCCGCCGTGCTGCCCAAGGCGATCAAGAATGCGACCGAACTCAATGGCACGCGCGCCGCGCATGTCCGCGACGGTGTCGCGGTGTCGCGCTTCCTGCAATGGATGGAGGATGTCGCGCCGCAGGGCGGGCTCGACGAACTCGGCGCAGCAGCAAAGCTGCGCGAATTTCGCGACCAGAATGGCGCGCTCGTCGATCTGAGCTTCGACACAATCTCGGCCGCCGGCCCCAATGGCGCGCTGCCGCATTACAAGGTCGATGAGACGACGAATCGCGCGATCGAGACCGGCACGCTCTATCTCGTCGATTCGGGCGGGCAATATGCCGACGGCACGACCGACATCACGCGCACGATCGCGATCGGAACGCCGACCGCCGAAATGCGCCGCCGCTTCACCCAGGTGCTCAAGGGGCATATCGCGCTGGCGACCGCGCGCTTCCCCAAGGGGACACGCGGCAGTCAGCTCGACATTCTCGCGCGCCAATATCTGTGGGCCGACGGGGTCGATTATGCGCATGGCACCGGCCATGGCGTCGGCACCTATCTCGCGGTCCATGAAGGGCCGCAGCGCATCGCCAAGCCCGCCGGCGGACAGGCGGGGACCGAAGAGCCGCTCCACGCCGGCATGATCCTGTCGAACGAGCCCGGCTATTACAAGGCGGGTGCCTTTGGCATCCGCATCGAAAATCTGGTGATCGTCGTGCCGCAAAGCATCGACGGCGCCGAAGAGGATATGCTGGGGTTCGAGACGATCACCTTCGCGCCGATCGCGCAGAACCTCGTCGACGCCGCACTGCTGTCGCCCGCCGAGGCCGATTGGCTCGACGCCTATCATGCCGCGGTGTTCGAAAAGCTTGCTCCGGGGATGCGCGACGACGATCGCGCCTGGCTCGAAGCCGCCTGCGCGCCGCTCGACCGCGCGCCCGCGGCGCTCGCGGCCTGACCCCCGCATGACCGATGCTCGCAGCGACGTGCCGCTCGCCGATTTCCGGGTTCAGGAGCGCGTCCGCGTGCGTTTCAACGAGATCGACGGCCAGAATATCGTCTTCAACGCCAATTATCTCGTCTATGCCGATATCGGCGTGACCGAATATTTCCGGGCGCTCGGTGAGGGGCAACCAGGACCCTATTTTCACCAATATGGTACAGATATCCGCGAAACGCATTGCGAGATCGACTATCACGCGCCCGCAAAGCTCGACGAACTGATCACGATCGCGGCGCGAATCAGCCGCTTCGGGCGCATGAACTTCACGGTCCATTGCGGGATTTTCCGCGCAAAAGAGCGACTCACCGATATCGAGATCAACTACGCTCACCTCGACTTCGATAGCGGGAAGCCAACGCCACTGCCGGGCAGCTTCATTGCCGAAGTAAGGCGATTCGAAGCAAGGACGCCGACGCAGGATTGATTCGGATGTTCCGAATCGACCCTCTCAACCAAAAAGGTCGAAAAAAAAGGGCCACCCGAGGGTGGCCCGTGAAAGTTTTGGGAGAGGATGCCTAAAAGGCATGCTCATATTGCACCGCAGCAAAAATGTTGCAACTGCGAAATAGACATCTGCTATTGCATTTTTTGCAATCGAGAACGCTCACATTCGTCATCTGACGCAATCCTCGCGCGCGTCGCTTCCCCTCGCAAATTGCCGCGACATCGCCTAAATTGGGCCGATGGGAATGTTCAATAAAATGGATGTCGGCAGCGGCCTGTCCGATTTCTGGGCCTATGTCCGCGAACCGCGCCCGCATCGCTGGGCGGTCTGGGGCGTCGCACTGGCGCTGACCTGGATTATTTTCACCGGGGTCGAGAAATATCTGATCCCTTATGAAAAGCCCAAGGAACAGATCATCTATTTCGAAAATTGGACCGCGAATCGCAGCGCCGCGGAGATCCGCGCCGACTGGGTCGCGCGCGCCAAGCAAACGACGCTGCACAACGCCCAGAAGCGCGCCGAATATCAGCGCTTCGCCGACAGCCTCGGCATCGAATATGATTCGGCGGAGGCCGACAAGCTGACGCGCGAGACGCTGGGCGAAGAGGCGGCGGCCGCGGCGAAGAAAAAGCCCGAGCCGGTGCAGATTCGATCGACGCTCGCCGAACGCGCGGCGCGCGGCGCCCAGCCTGAAGCTGCCGACTGACGGCATGCAGCGCGGACCCGCCGATGCCGACTGGATGGCGATCGCCATTGCGCTGTCGTGGCGCGGTCGGCCGGGGTCGGCGCCCAATCCCAATGTCGGCTGCCTGATCGTCAAGCAGGGCAAGGTTGTCGCGCGCGGCTGGACCCAGGCGGGCGGACGACCCCATGCCGAGGCGATGGCGCTCGCCGCGGCGGGCGACGCTGCGCGAGGGGCGAGTGCCTATGTCACGCTGGAACCCTGCGCCCACGCCAGCCCGCGTGGCCCGGCGTGCAGCGATTCGCTGATCGCGGCGGGCATCGCGCGTGTCGTGATCGCGGCGCGGGACCCCGATCCGCGCACCGACGGCAAGGGCATCGCCCGATTGCAGGCGGCGGGGATCGAGGTCGTCTTCAATGTCCTGGCCGCCGAAGCGCGCGCCGCGATGGCGCCGTGGTGGACACGGCACACCGAGGGTCGGCCGTTCGTGACGCTCAAACTCGCGACCTCGCTCGACGGCTGCATCGCCCGGGCCGGCGGGTCGAGCCGCTGGATCACGGGCGAACGCGCGCGCGCGCACGGGCACCTCGAACGTGCGAGCCACCAGGCGATCCTCGTGGGACGCGGAACGCTCGACGCCGACGCGCCGCAGCTCAACGTGCGGCTGCCGGGGCTTGCGGATCGCAGCCCGAAAAGACTGCTGCTCACCAATGGCGAAGCGCCCGAGGGATGGATCGCCATCGCCTCACCCGAAGCCATCGATGACGTCGATTCGGTGCTGGTGGAGGGCGGCGCGGGTGCGGCATCGGCATTCCTTGCCGCCGACCGAGTTGACCGGCTCCTTCTCTATCGTGCGCCGATCCTGATCGGCGGCGGCAAACCCGCGCTTCGCGACATTGGCCTGACCGATCTGGCCGACGCGCACGGCCGTTGGCGCCTTTCCGACAGCCGCATGCTTGGCAGCGACCGGCTCGACGTCTACGAGCGCGTCAAAGAAGGATAACCAACCCCATGTTCACCGGCATCATCACCGACATCGGCACCGTTCGTTCGCGCGAAGATCGCGGTGACACGCGGCTTGTCATCGCGACCGCATATGACGTCGGCACGATCGACCTCGGCGCGTCGATCGCCTGTTCGGGCGCGTGTCTGACCGTGGTCGACAAGGGCGTCGACTACGCCAGCAACGGCCCCGGCGGCTGGTTCGCGATCGATGCAAGCGCCGAGACGCTCGCGCGCACCGCGCCGGGCATGTGGGACGAGGGGCGCCGACTCAACCTCGAACGCGCGCTCAAGATCGGCGACGAGCTTGGCGGGCATATCGTCACCGGCCATGTCGACGATATCGGCCGCATCGTGTCGGTCGAACCCGTCGGCGACAGCGTCACCGTTACCGTCGCGGCGCCCGCGTCGCTCGCGCCGCATATCGCGCCCAAGGGCTCGATCACCGTCGACGGCGTGTCGCTGACCGTCAACGACGTGATCGACCAGCCCGATGGCGAAGCGCATTTCACGCTCAACATCATCCCGCACACGCAGGAGATGACGACGCTGAACGAAGCCGCCGCGGGGCGCCCGCTCAATCTCGAGATCGATATCCTCGCGCGTTATCTGGCACGGATGCAGGCGCGCGGCGCCTAGCCTTCCAGCCAGCCTGCCGCCAGCTCAGGATCGGCCGCGAGCATCGACCGCCGCATCGCGAGCCGCCCGATGCGCAGCAGCTCGGCCTTGCGCCGCGCGGGCGCGAGGTTGCAGCTCGCCGCTTCGCGCACCACCGCCGCGCCATAGCGATCGGCGACGATCAGCCCCGATGTTTCGCGGCGATAGCCGTCGGTGTCCAGGATCGCGGGGTCTAGCCCCGGCGCGAGCGCCCAATAGAATCGGTCGCACCAGTCGCAATAGTCGGGCCATTTGCCGTCGCCGTGGAGGTCGGCGCGGCTGACCTTGATTTCGACGATGGTGATCTGGCCCTTGGCGTCGATCGCGGTGAGGTCGGTGCGCCGCCCGTTGGGCAGCGGCACCTCGGGAATCGCGACCAGCCCCGCCTGCGCGAACAGGCGGCACACCCCGCGCGCGACGTCCGCGGCGGTGGTCGGGTCAGTCATCGCTTAAAACAGTCCTCAGAAGGGGACGTCATCGTCCAGATCGTCGTCGAACGGCGGGCGTCCGCCGCCGCTACCCGAACCGCCGCCGAAGCCGCCGCCGCCAGAACCACCGGACGATCCGCCGCCCTGGTTCCAGCCGCCACCCGAGCCGCCGCCCGACGAACCGCCGCTCCACTCGTCACCGCCGCTGCCGCCGCCGCGCGCGCCGCCACCGCCGGGCGCACCGTCGAGCATGGTCAGCGTGCCGCCCATGCCCGCGATCACGACCTCGGTCGTATATTTGTCGTTGCCGTCGCGGTCTTGCCATTTGCGGGTGCGCAGGCTGCCTTCGATATAAACCTTCGAGCCCTTCTTGAGGTACCGCTCGACCACGCCAACCAGCCCGTCGCCGTTGATGACGACATTATGCCATTCGGTGCGCTCCTTGCGCTCGCCGGTCATGCGGTCCTTCCACTGTTCGGAGGTCGCGATGCGGATGTTGGCGATCTTGCCGCCGTTCTGGAACGACTTGATTTCGGGGTCGGCACCGAGGTTGCCGATCAAAATTACCTTGTTGACGCTGCCAGCCATTGCCGCTCCGCTCCGCTAGAAATTGGGGAGGATCAGCCTAGTCCAAAGGCGACGGCTGTCCAGTAAGTGATTCCGGCAGCGGCATAGGCCAGCAGGAACAAATAGCCAACCATGAACATCGGCCATTTCCATCCATTGGTCTCTCGCCGGGTGATCGCGATCGTCGAAATACACTGCGGCGCAAAGACGAACCAGGCGAGGAAGGCGAGCGCGGTGGCGAGGCTCCATTTGCCCTGCAGCCGCTCACCCAGCGATTGCGCCATCGCATCCTCGTCGCCGTCGGCGTCGATCGCGTTGGCGGTCGCCATCGCCGACACCGCGACTTCGCGCGCCGCCATTGCGGGGATCAGCGCGAGCGCAATGTCGTGATTGAAACCGATCGGTTTGACGACGACCTCCAGCCCGCTCGCAATACGCCCCGCGACGCTATATTCGACCTGGCTTTCCCCCTCGGGCGCTTGCGGAAAGGTGAGGAGCAGCCAGAGCACGACCGTCGTCATCGCGATGATCGTGCCCGCGCGGCGCAGGAAAATCCACGCGCGCTGCCACAGGCCGAGCGCGATGTCGCGCCATTGCGGCATCTGGTAGCGCGGCATTTCCATCATGAAACCCGCATTGACCCCCTTGGCGACGGTGCGGCGCAGCGCCCAGGCGACGAGCAGCGCGCCGACGATGCCCGCCAGATAAAGGCCGAACAGCACAAGGCCCTGCAGCCCGACGCCGGTGCCGGCGACGCCGCGATTCGGGATGAAGGCGGCGATGATCAGCGCATAGACGGGAAGCCGTGCCGAGCAGGTCATCAGCGGTGCGATGAGGATCGTCGTGAGCCGGTCCTTTTCATCGGGGATTGCGCGCGTCGCCATGATGCCCGGCACGGCGCAGGCGAAACTCGACAAGAGCGGGATGAAACCGCGCCCCGATAATCCGACCTTGCCCATCAGCCCGTCCATCAGGAAGGCGGCGCGCGTCATATAGCCCGACGCTTCGAGGAGCAGGATGAAGAGAAAAAGGATCAGAATCTGCGGCAGGAAGACGACGACCGCGCCGACGCCCGCGAGCAGCCCTTCGACCACCAGGTCGCGCAGGAAGTTCTGCGGGATATTGTCGACGACCCAGCCCTGCATCGTCCCGACCAAGCCCTCGAGCGCATCGGCGGGTGGGCCGGCCCAGGCATAGACCGCCTGGAACATCAGGAACATCAGCGCGAGCAGGATGATCATTCCGGCGATGGGGTGGAGCACCACATTGTCGACGCGTTGCGTCCAGCGGCGCACCGGCGTTTCGCTGACGATCGCGGCGCGCGCGATGGCCCGCGCGCGCTGATGGAGCGCAGCGTCGTTCACCGGCGCTGCCGAAGCGGTGCGCGGCTGGTGCGACCGGATCGCGCCATCGACCGCAGCGAGCAATTCGGGGAGCCCGCGCTTGCGAACCGCGACCGTCGGCACCACCGGCACGCCCAACTCTTTCGAAATTCGTTCGGCATCAAGCGTCAGCCCGTCGCGCTGCGCAAGGTCGAGCATATTGAGCGCGATCACCGTCGGCAGGTCGAGCGCCAGCAGTTCGAGCGCGAAGCAGAGATGATTGTCGAGGTTCGCGGCGTCGAGCACGATGATCAGCGCATCGGGGCGCGTCTCGCCGGCCTGTTTGCCGAGAATCACGTCGCGCGTCACCGCCTCGTCGAGGCTGGCGGGGGTCAGGCTGTAGGTGCCGGGCAGGTCGATCAGCGCGATCGGGCGCCCGTCGGCGAAGCTCGCATGCCCCGCCTTTCGCTCGACGGTGACGCCGGGATAATTGGCGATCTTTTGCCGCGCGCCGGTCAGCGCGTTGAACAGGCTTGATTTGCCGGCATTGGGGTTGCCGACAAGCGCGATCGAGGGAACCGCACCCGTCATGCCGCGACCGCCTCGACTGCGATCGCCGCGGCCTGGCTGCTGCGGATGATCACCTTCATGCGGCCAATGGTCAGCGCGAGCGGGTCGCGCGAAAAGATGCTGCCGCGATGCAGCGGGGTGATCTCGCACCCTTCCATCAGGCCGAATTCGCGCAGGCGCCGTCCCTCGTCTTCGGACATCGCGTTCCAGTCGATACGGGCGATCCGCACCGCGACGCCCAGCGGCGCCCGGTCGAGCGAATTTTCGAGCAAAGCTATCATTTGCGAGCGATTATCAATAACGGCGGACCAGCGCCAGTTCTTTATCGAAAACGACTATCGCCCCGGATAGCGCAGCCGTCCGACAAATCGCGCCAGACTCGGCCGCTCGATGCTGCGCGACGCGCGGCGATGCTTCCAGCTTTCGAATCGCATCACCTGATCGATACGGCGCGCGAGGAAGGCGCGCGTGTCGGTGAAACGCTCGCTCTCGTCGTTCAGGAACACCGCCATTGTCGATCCATAGACGGCGCCGAGGATCGCGCGCTTGCTGTAGTGATTATAGTCGGTCGCCGTGTCGCCCGCGAGCCGCCACATATGGTCGGCGGCGCGCCAGCCAAGTTTGGCAGCGTGCGGCGCATTGGCCGGCAGCGCGAGCATCGCAAGCGCGCGGCGCAGCGATTCGCGGTTGGGCGCGAGCAGATCGATGCGCGTTTCGACCAGCGTCGTGATCCGTTCGCGGATCTTGAGCGCCGCGAGTTTCTCGGCAGGCCAGCGTAGCTCCATCGTCGTGTCGATGTCGGCGAACCACGCATCGACCATGTCGCGCCCGCCGCCGGGAAAGGCAAGGCGCGCGACATCGGCGTCGATGCCGACGCGCGCCGCCGCATCGGCGAGTGCGGCGTCGCCAAAGCCATCGAACGCCGCCGACGCCGCGATCAGCGGCGCGAGCGCGGCGCGAATCTCGTCGAGGGTCGGGTCGGCGGGAAGGGGAGCTGACGGGTTTTGGGCCATAGCATCAGATAGGCCGCGCCGCGCGGTTCGGCAACCGGATCAGCACTAGCGCCGCGCCGACCATCATCCCGCCCAAAATATCGATGGCCGACAGTGTCTCGCCAAAACCGATCCAGCCGCTGAGCGCGGCGACCGCGGGCTGGACCAGCAAGGTCAGCCCGATCACCAGCGGCGAGAAGCGCGGCAGCGACCAGATCATCAGTCCCTGCCCGACGATCTGGCTGGTCAGCGCGAGCAGGATCAGCGGCGTCCAGTTTTGCGGCATTATCGTTTCGCCAAGCGCCAGCGCGGTGCCGAGCAGGATGGGAACGCAGACCGTCGACGCGATGGCGAGCGCGGTCCATGGCGCGAGCGTGCCGCGGACGCGCTGCATCAGGATGACATAGCCCGTATAGAGCACGCCCGCAAACAGGCTGAACAGGTCGCCGACGAGATAGTCCGGCGACAATTCATAGCTCTGCCCCATGAGCAGCGCCGATCCGGCGAAGGCGAGCCATATTGCCGCCGCCTGCCATCCGCGCGGCAACCGCCGTGCGAGGATAACCCCCCAGATGACGAGCAGCAGGCTGGCGCAATTGCCGAACAGCGTCGCGTTGGCGACCTTGGTCTGGAGGATACCGAAATGCCAGGCGGCGAGGTCGAGCGCAAAAAAGATCCCCGCCATCGCGGCGACAAGCACCGCGGGGCGCGGCGGCATCCGTCCGCCGGCCTCACGCCAGGCGAAGATCAGTAGCAACGGCAGCGCGAGCGTCATCCGCCAGAAAGCCGAGGCGGTCGGGCCGGTATCGGCCATCCGCACCAGCATCGCGCCGAGCGACAGCGCGATATTGCCGCCGATCAGCGCGGCGAACGCCCAGCGGCCGGCCGCGTTGCCGACGCCGGGCGCCGCTTCGATACTATCCATCTTCGCTGTCATTTAGATTTTCTTTTGCTACGTACCATTGTGCCGGCACCGCTGCGTCCATAGCTTCGCGGGCCATAGCGGCGACCGACGGGGCCGTCGCGCTGAAATTGAAACGTGGAGGAAACATGGCCGTATCGCTATTCGATCCAATCAAACTGGGCGCGATCGACGCCGCCAACCGCATCGTCATGGCGCCGCTCACGCGCGGCCGTGCCGGCCCCGGTTTCGTGCCGAACGAGCTTGCGCGCGAATATTATCGCCAGCGCGCTTCGGCGGGGCTCATCATCTCCGAAGCCACGGGCATTTCGCAGGAGGGCCTCGGCTGGCCGAACGCGCCGGGGCTGTGGACCGATGCGCAGGTCGAAGGATGGAAGCCGGTGACCGACGCGGTGCATGAAGCCGGCGGGCGCATCGTCGCGCAGCTCTGGCATATGGGCCGCGTCGTCCATTCAGTGTTCAACGACGGCAAGCCGCCGGTATCGGCGTCGGCAACGCAGGCGCCGGGCAAGGCCCACACGCCCGTCGGGCGCCTCGACTATGAAGTCGCGCGCCCGCTCGAGCTCGGTGAAATTCCGCGCGTGATTGCCGATTATGCGAAAGCCGCCGAAAATGCGAAGCGCGCCGGTTTCGACGGCGTCCAGTTGCACGGCGCGAACGGCTATCTGATCGACCAGTTCCTGCGCGACGGGTCGAATCGGCGCGACGACGATTATGGCGGCCCGGTCGAAAACCGCATCCGCCTGCTGCGCGAAGTGACCGAGGCGCTGATCGGCGTTTGGGGCAACGACCGCGTCGGCGTCCGTCTGTCGCCTAACGGCGATACGCAGGGCGTCGACGACAGCGCCCCCGAAAAACTGTTCCCGGCGGCGGCGGGGGCGCTCGATGCGCTCGGCATCGCCTTCCTCGAGCTGCGCGAACCCGGCCCCGACGGCACGTTCGGCAGAACGGATGTGCCCAAGCAGTCGCCAGCGATCCGTCAGGCCTTCAAGGGCCCGTTGATCCTCAACAGCGATTACGACGTGCCCCTAGCCGAAGCGGCGCTTGCGAACGGTGCCGCCGACGCGATCGCATTCGGCCGGCCGTTCATCGGCAATCCCGACCTCGTCGAGCGGATCCGGCACGGCGCCGAATGGGCCGCCGACAATCCGCAGACCTGGTATGCGCCGGGCGCGGAGGGTTACACCGACTATCCCGCGCTGGTGGACGCTTAGCGATCACAGATCCTCCCTGTGGCGAAGCCATGGGGAGGTGGCAGTGGCGAAGCCACTGACGGAGGGGCAATGGCGCGACGTTGCCGCCCCTCCACCACCGCCTGCGGCGGCGGTCCCCCTCTCCATCGGTCCGCGACAGGGAGGACTATTTTTAGCCCTTTTCGGCGAGCGCCTTGTCGATGATGCCGGCCCCGATGGGCCCAAGAAAATTGCCGCCGAAGCGGAACAGCACGAAAGCGCCGGCGAAGAGAAGCAATGGTTCGATAAAGCCCACGACGATCGCTGCGATCACGAGGCCGAAGAACAGGAACATGAAGCCGCCGGAGAGTTCGGCTTGCCCCTTGGGCCCCAGCTCGATCGTGCGCGGTCCTTTGGCGTCCCACCATTTGCCCGTAACGATCGTCTTGCGGGTGGCACCGGCTTGCGGTGCCGGTCGGCTCGCGCTTCGCCCGGGCTCGGAGTTGGATTTCAGTCCGGGCCGATCGTTCGGCTGAGGATTCTTCCAAGGCTGTTTGGTCCGCTTGGCAACCGCCGCCGTGACACGATCGCTTCCGCTATTCATCCTGGTCGGGGACGCGGCGGCTTGTTGTCCCGGTGCGGGCCGTGCACTCAATCCCGATTCGGCGCGTGCAGCGGCGGACATATCGGGAGCGGCGACCGTCTTGGCTGGCGTTTTCGCGGGGCGGATTGGCTCGACGCCGAGATTGCGATCGTGAAGGTCCATCCGCTCGGCGGCGCTCAGCGGCACCTGGCCGGTTTCCTTGTCGATCACCACCAGCCGCCCGCCGCGTTCGACGACGGAAAAACGGCTGGGGGGCGGGCGATCAACCAATGCC
Source organism: uncultured Sphingopyxis sp. (assembly GCA_964426485.1). Taxonomy (GTDB): domain Bacteria; phylum Pseudomonadota; class Alphaproteobacteria; order Sphingomonadales; family Sphingomonadaceae; genus Sphingopyxis. The sequence continues at coordinate 48,473 of CAYRQX010000008.1, forward strand.
GAATTGTTCCTTCAGGGCCAGCATGGCGAGCGCGGCCTTTGCCGCTTCGCCGCCCTTATCCTTGCGCGTCTTGTCGGCGCGCGCAAGCGCCTGTTCCTCATTCTCGACCGTCAATATGCCGTTGCCGATCGCCAGCCCGTCGAGCGTCAGCGCCATGATGCCGCGGGCGCTTTCGTTCGACACAACCTCGAAATGATAGGTTTCGCCGCGAATCACGACGCCGAGCGCGACATAGGCGTCGTAACGCCCGCTGTCGGCCGCCAGTGAGATCGCTGCGGGGACTTCGAGCGCGCCGGGCACGGTCACCGTGTCATGGCTGTGCCCCGCGGCGTCGAGCGCGCTGCGCACGCCGTCGAGCAGCATGTCGTTGAGGTGGCTGTAAAAACGGGCTTCGACGATCAGGACATGCGCCATCAGGCTTCTCCGGGAATGGGGCGTTCGCCGACGACCGACAGGCCATAGCCTTCGAGCCCGACGATATTGCTGTGGGTGGGGGTGAGCAGTTCCATCGCATGGACACCGAGGTCGGCGAGGATCTGCGCGCCGATGCCATAGGTGCGAAGGTCCATGCCGCCGGTCGGCGCCGGGGTCGCATCGGCGTCGGCCGAACCGGGCAGCGGCCGCATCAGCATCACGATGACGCCCGAACCGGCCTCGCCGATCGCGTCCATCGTGCGTTGCAGGCGGCGCTTCTTCGGACCCGGACGGCCCATGATGTCGTCGAAGATCGACACCGGATGCATGCGCACCAGCGTCACCCCCTCAGGATCGACGGGTCCCTTTTGCAAGACCAGATTGACGCTGCCGTCGATCTTGTTGCGATAGGATTTGAGGCGCCATTCGCCGCCATAATCCGATTCGAACGGCTCGTCGGCGACGCATTCGACCAGCCGGTCGCTGCGGCTGCGATAAGCGATCAGGTCGGCGATCGTACCGATTTTCAGCCCGTGGCGCCGCGCGAAGGGAATGAGGTCGTCGAGCCGCGCCATCGTGCCGTCGTCGTTCATGATCTCGCAGATCACGCCCGATGGGTTGAGACCCGCAAGCCGTGCGATGTCGACCGACGCCTCGGTGTGGCCGGCGCGGACGAGCACGCCGCCGTCGCGCGCGATCAGCGGGAAGATATGACCCGGCGTGACGATGTCGTCGCGCGTCTTGCCGGCATCGATCGCGACCGCGACGGTGCGCGCACGGTCGCCCGCCGAAATGCCGGTGGTGACCCCCTCGCGCGCCTCGATCGAGGTGGTGAAGGCGGTTTCGTGCCGCGTGCCATTCTGCCGGCTCATCAATTCGAGTCCGAGCGTGTCGACACGCGCCTTGGTCAGCGTCAGGCAGATCAGGCCGCGACCGTGCGTCGCCATGAAATTGATCGCATCGGGGGTCGCCATCTGGGCCGGGATGACCAGGTCGCCCTCATTCTCGCGGTCCTCGTCGTCGACGAGAATGAACATGCGGCCGTTGCGCGCCTCCGCGATAATCTCTTCGGGACTCGCCATCGGCGACAGGTCGCTGCCGGTCGCGAGCCAGTTTTCGAGCTTGCGCAGCGTCTCGGCGGTCGGATTCCAGCCCGGCGAATCGAGATCGCGCAGGCTGTTGGCGTGAAGACCCGCGGCACGGGCAAGGCCAGAGCGGGACATTGTCCCGTCGTTGACGATGGCGCGGATGCGATCGATGAGCTGTGTAGACATGATTTCCATGTCTCACATCATAATGTGATTGTCAATCCTAATATCACATTATGATGGTCAGTTGGGTCCGAATTTCGGGCCGAGGTCGCGGACCGGGCCATCGGGTTTGGCGTCGAGCAGCGCTACGATCTGCCCGGTGCGGTCGTCGCGCTTGGCATAGTCGCGCGCGGACATGCCCGCGACATGGTCGGCCTTGTCGGGGTTGGCGCCGCGTTTCACGAGCAGGCGGACCATTGCGACATTCTTCGACTGCACCGCCAGGATCAACGCGGTTTCACCGCGCCGATTGGTCTGATCGACCGGCGCCTTGTCGGTCAGAAGTTCGTCGGCGCCGTCGGCGAAATTGATCAGCGCGGCGTGCATCAGCGGGGTTACGCCCTGCCGGTCGCCGATCGACGGGTCCGCGTCCTTGGCGAGCAGGAAGCGCAGCCAGCTGATATCGCGGCGTTTGGTCACGATGATCAGCGCCGTTTCCCCGGTGTCGGGATTGCGCGTGTTGACGAACGACGGATCATCCTTCAGCGCGTCCGTCGCCTTGGCGCCGTCGCGGTTGTCGACCGCCTGCAAAAAGGCATATCCGCCGCGGAACTGTGCCTGCGCGGGGCTGAGGAAAAGGCCCGTCGCTGCGACCAGCAGGGCGAGGAGGGCGGCGAGGCGGAATTCCGCGCGTCGGAACATGTCTGGGCGACCCCTGGGGCAATTTGTCCGTCGCCGATGCGACGACAATGGTTGATTTTCCATAGCTAGCCGATCAAGGCTGGCCAGATGATGAATATCGCAAATATGGGACAAAGGTTCGTCCGCGCAAGCCTGATGATTGCTTTGGGTGCCGCGCTTGCGGGTTGCAGCGGCGGCGGCGATGCGCCGCCCGCGAAACCGCCGCTCGAAGGCGCGCGTATCGGCGGCGCCTTCACGCTCACCGACCAGAATGGGAAGACCGTCCGCGATACCGATTTCGCAGGCAAATATCGCCTGATCTATTTCGGCTACAGCTTCTGCCCCGATATCTGCCCGGTCGACCTGCAAAAGCTGATGCGCGGCCTGTCGCAATTCGAAAAGGCCGACGCGGCGCGCGGTGCGAAGATTGCCCCGCTCTTCATCACCGTCGACCCCGAACGCGACACGCCTGCGGCGCTCAAGCCCTTTGTCGCGCGCTATCATCCGCGCCTGCTCGGGCTCACCGGTACGCCCGATCAGATTGCGGCGGTCGCAAAGGCCTATGTCGTGACGTACAACAAGGTCGAGGGTTCGGCGCCCGACCGCTATCTGATGGCGCACAGCCAGCTTGCCTTCCTGATGGATCCTGCGGGCAAGCCCATCGCGCTCCTGCCGCTCGACGATCCATCGTCGGATGTGGACGAGGGCGCGCCCGACAAGGTCGCGGCCGAGCTGGCGAAGTGGGTGAAATGATGGCGGCGGGGGCGACATCGAAGCGCCCCTTCTGGGAAGCGCCGCTCGCCACGCTCGACGCGGGACAATGGGAAGCCTTGTGCGACGGGTGCGGCAAATGCTGCCTTCACAAGCTGGAGGATGAGGACACCGGCCGCATCTATCCGACCAATGTCGCATGCCGCCTGCTCGATCTCAAAACCGCGCGTTGCGGCGACTACAAGCATCGCCGCCGCCATGTTCCCGATTGCCTGACGCTGACCAAGGGAAAAGTCGCCGACATCGAATGGCTGCCGCAGACCTGCGCCTATCGCCTGCGCGCCGATGGCGAGCCGTTGCCCGACTGGCATTATCTCGTCTGCGGCGACCGCGATGCGGTGCACCGCGCGGGCGAGTCGATCGTCGGCTGGACCGTCGGCGAGGATATGGCCGGGCCGCTCGAGAATCATCTTGTCGAACGCGTCGTTTGACCCTGCGGCCGAGGGGCCACACATCCGCGTCGGTGACGAGACCTGGCCGGTGCGCGTCGTCCGGCACGCCCAGTCGCGGCGCTACCGTCTCGTCTTCGACGGCGCGCGCGGCGAGCTCCGGCTAACGGTTCCGCGCCGCACCAACGAGCGTGCGGCATTGAAATGGGCCAGCGAACAGCAGGCATGGCTTGCCGAACAGGTCGGCAAGGCGGCGCTGCCGGTCCTTGTCGGGCCAGGCGCCGCGCTGCCCGTTTTTGGCGTCGCGCGCCACATCGACTGGGCGCCCACCGCGCCGCGCGCGATCCGCCTCGACGGCGAAAATCTGCACGTCGGCGGCCCGCTCGAAACCGTCGGTCGGCGCATCGAACGCTGGCTGAAAGGACAGGCGCTGGGTCTGATGGAGCGCGAGAGCCGGGAAATCGCCTGTGCGGCGGGCCTGTCGGTCGGCCGCGTCGGGGTGGGCGATCCGCGCAGTCGCTGGGGCAGCTGCACCCATGACGGTGACCTGCGCTACAGCTGGCGGCTCGTCATGGCGCCCGATCATGTTCGCCGCGCGACCGTCGCGCACGAGGTCGCGCACCTCAGACATATGGACCATGGTCCGGCCTTCCACGCGCTCGTCGATGAATTGCACGATGGCGATGTCGCGGCGGCGCGCGGCTGGCTGCGCCGCGAAGGGCGCGCGCTCCACCGCTACCGCTTTACGGCCTGACTAATCGTTCGCGGTATCGGAAGGCGGTCGCTGTTGCGGCGGCCTGACGGCCGGCGGCACGGCTTTCGGCACCGTCAAGATCCTGGGCTGGCCGCCATTCCTCGGCTGGCCGCCATTGTCGGCTGGCGGCCGTCGCCCGGTCTGCTCCTCGATCCATTGCTGGTCGAGCACCGGCCCTTCTTCGGTCGGCGGCGGTGCGGGGTCCGCTCCCTCGGGCGGCCGACTGTCATAGGGCAACTCGATCGGCATGCCATTCTCGTCGACAAACCCCTCGTCGCCCGGCTCGCCCATATAGGCATCGCCTTCGTCTTCGAGCTGCCATTCGGGCAGCACGACTTCGGTGTCGAACTGCTCGACCGGGCGACGCGCGACCGCGACGCGCATATAATCGGCAAAGGCCTTGGCAGGAGCGCGGCCGCCCTGCAGCCCGCCAACGGCCTTCGCATCGTCGCGGCCCATCCATACGCCGGTGGTGATCCCGCTCGAGAAACCGAGGAACCAGCCATCCTTGTTGCTCGTCGTCGTCCCGGTCTTGCCTGCGACCGGGCGGCCGATTTGCGCGGCTTTGCCGGTCCCGGTGTTGACCGCGGTCTGGAGCAGGTCGGTGATCCCCGCCGCGACCCAATGGTCGACCAGCGTCGTCCCGCGCTCGGCCGGGCGTTGATAGAGCAGCTCGCCGCTCGCCGTCGTCACCTTGGTGATGCCATAGGGCTGGACCGACACGCCGCCGCGCGACACCGCTGCAAAGGCGGCGGTCATGTCGATCACGCGGACCTCGGCGCTGCCGAGCACCATCGAGGGATGCGTATTGACCGGCGTCGTGATGCCGAATCGGCGCGCCATGTTGGCGACCGACGAAAAACCGACCTCGTCGCCCAGCTTCGCCGCGACGGTGTTGACCGAATAGGCAAAGGCGCTGCGCAGATCCATCGCGCCCGAAAAGCGGCCCGACGAGTTGCGCGGGCTCCAGCCGTTGATCGTCACCGGCTCATCGACGACGGGGTCATTGACCTTATAACCCGCCTCGAGCGCCGCCATATAGACGAACAGCTTCCACGCCGATCCTGGCTGGCGCAGCGCCTGCGTCGCGCGGTTGTAGTTCGACGACACATAATCCTTGCCGCCGACCATCGCGCGCACCGCACCATCGCGGTCGAGCGAGACCAGCGCCCCCTGCACGCCGCCTGGCGTGTTCGCCTGGATCGACGCGGTCGCCGCGCGCTGCATGCCAAGGTCGATGGTGGTATAGACGTCCAGCGCCTCGCTGCCCTCGTCGATCAGCATGTCGAGCTGCGGCAGCGCCCAGTCGCTGAAATAGCGCGCGCTGTTCTGGCCGGTTTCCTTCGCCAGCTGGACATTGGCGGGTTCGGCGCTGTCGGCCTGCGACTGCGTGATCACCCCCGCGTCGACCATCACGTCGAGCACGACGCCCGCGCGGCCGAGCGCGGCCTGCGCATCGGCGGTTGGCGAATAGCGCGACGGCGCCTTGACGAGGCCCGCGACGACGGCCGCCTCCGACAGCGACATTTCGGTCGCGCTATGGCCGAAAAAGCTGTTCGATGCGGCGTCGATGCCATAGCTGCCGCCGCCGAAATAGACTTTGTTGAGGTAAAGTTCGAGGATCTCGTCCTTCGAGAATTTCCATTCGAGCGCGAGCGACAGGATCATCTCGCGCATCTTGCGCGTCCAGGTGTAGCTGTTCGACAGAAAGATATTGCGCGCGAGCTGCTGCGTGATCGTCGACGCGCCCTGCAACCGGCGCCCGGTGCCGTATTGCTGGACCGCGAAGGCGGCGGCGCGCGCCATGCCGACCGGATCGACGCCCGGGTGATAGCGAAAGCGCCGGTCCTCGACCGCGACCATCGCGTCCTGCATCACCTGCGGCGTTTCGCGCAGCGTCAGCCAGCGGCCGTAATTTGGTCCGAGCGACAGGAAGACGGTGCCGTCGGCGGCGCGGACGCGGATCGTCTGCCCCGCGGGCGATTTCTTGAGCTCCTCGAAGCTCGGCATGCGCTGCACCGCGATCCCGACCGCGACGCCCAGCGCGACGAGGCCGACGACCGCAAGGCCGAGGCCCCAGCGAAAGATGCGGCGAAGCCACACACGCCAACGCGGCGGCTCGCCACCGGACGAGCCGCTTCGCTTGCTGGACGATGACGATTTATTCGACGAAGCCTGCTGTCTTTCGCGGCGCAAAGCCGGTGTTCCTTCCCTCGCGTCGCCCCTGATGCGTCAGTGCGGCGAGGGTTGGTCAGCCTTCGCCTGCTGTTGCCTCATCCTGCCCGCGGTCCGTGAAGTCAAGCGCCGCGCTGTTGATGCAATAGCGCAGCCCCGTCGGTCCGGGTCCGTCGGGGAAGACGTGGCCGAGGTGGCCTTCGCACTTCGCACAACGCACTTCGGTGCGGATCATGCCGTGACTGGTGTCGGTCAGCTCCTTGACCGCGCCGCCCTCGGCCGGGGCGGTATAGCTCGGCCAGCCCGACCCGCTGTCGAATTTGGTGCGGCTGTCGAACAGGGGTTCGCCGCAGTCGGCGCAGCGATACACGCCGTCGCCCTTGTGGTCGGTATATTTGCCGGTGAAGGCGCGCTCGGTGCCGCCTTCGCGCAGCACATGATGCGCCATCGGGTCGAGCGTCTTGGTGGCGGTCTTTTCGGTTTTCGGATCGGTCATGGAGAATCTCCTGCGGACGGGCGTTTCGGGCGCCATCATGATTGGCATCAATATCGGCGCGGCGCCGCGCTATCGCAAGGGGGGAGCGGTCAGCGTGGATCGATGCGCGTCGCTTGCGACATCATTCGCACCAAAGCGGGAAAAAGTGACGCCATGGCCGTCATCAATCCGGCGGTGCCGGGATGCTCGCCCATCCGCCAGACGAAATTGGCGAGCGCGAAGGGGCGAGTCATCTTTGCGGCGAGCTGTTTCTGGAATGCGGGCGCGGCCTGGCCGCCATCGTGACGCCACGCCGCCACGGCGGCCTCGGCACTGGCGACCGCAAGTCCCATGCCTTCGCCCGCAAGGCTTGGGATCACCCCGGCCTGGTCGCCGAGCCGAAACAGGCCCGGCTCCGTATCTGCGGTGCGCCAGCCATAGGGGACATGCCCGATCGCATCGACGCCCCGCGACCAGTCCGCATGCGCCATCCGTTCGCCGAGATGCGGCATGGCGGCCCCGAGCGCGCGGAGCAAGGCCGCCGGATCACCCCCCGCTTCATCGAGCCGCGATTTATGGACTGCGAGGCAGAGATTGCCGCTGCCGTCCTCCTGCCGAACCAGCCCCGCATAGCCGCGATCGATCAGGTGCAGTTCGACGGCATCGCCGACGAGCCGGCCGAGCGCGGGGTGCGGCGGAAGCCGCAAGCGCAGCCCCATCACGGGGTCGGCGCGCTGCCACGCGGCGGGCTCGCGCGGGAAACCGCGAAACCCATGCTTGCCCGCGGCGAGGAAAACCGACGGCGCGGCCAGCGCCCCGCCATCGCGCGTCTGCACCGCGCCGCCTTCGCACGCCGTCGCATGAACACCGCGTTCGAGCCCGGCGCCCGCCGCTACCGCCGCCGCTTGCAAGGCGCCGTCGAGCCGGCGGCGCGATACGCCCATCGCCTCGCCGGGCAGTGCGGTCTCGCTCTGCCGCTCGCCCGCGAACAGCCGCACGCGGCCAACCATCTGCCCGCCGAGTGCCGCGCGATCGATCCCGAGCGCATCGAGCCGTGCGAGGGTCTGCCAGCTCAGGAAACCGCCGCACAGTGCGTCGCCCGTTTCGCGCGCACGTTCGAGCAGCAGCGTCCTGGCACCGCTGCGCGCCAGTCCGATCGCCGCCGCGGACCCAGCGGGCCCGGCGCCGACGACGATCGCATCGCTCACCGGATGTGCTCGACGCAATCGCTCACCGGATGTGCTCGACGCAGAGGCGATAGGGAAAGCTGCGAAAGATGCGGCATGAGCTCGCCGCCTCGGGCAAGGCTTCGGCCAGCATCGCCCGCCATTCGGCGCGGCGAAAGCTGCGCCCCACCGACAGCTGTCCGTCGCGGCGGACGATGGGATCAACAAAGGCCAGCGTCGCGAGCAGGGGATAGCCCGCAAAGGGCAGCCGCCGGCGGTGAAGGTCGTTGACCAGCCAGCCGCGTGCCGCCTCGCCTTCCATGAAACGGAGGAATTCGGTGCGCTGCTCGGGCGTCATATGATGGGTGACGAGGCTGGAGAGGATGATGTCCCACCCCTGCCCCGCGAGCGCCCGGTAATCGCCGGTGATCAGCCGCGCCCGCGCACCGAGCCGCATTGCCGCTACCGCCTCGCTCTTGCGGTTGAGGTCGACCCCAACCAGGTCGAGCGCAACCCCGCGCTTGTCGCCCCAGCGCGCGATCCGCGCAAGCATGTCGCCCGCGCCGAAGCCGACGTCGAGGATGCGCCATGGCCGGTCGTCCATGCCGCGCGCACGGAGCCGTTCGAGAAAGCCCAGCGTCGGGCGCGGCGCCATTGTCAGGGCGTTGATCCGCGAGAGATCGGCGAGCACCTTCGCATAGCGTTCGGGCGGCAGCTCGGCGGCGTCCATTTCCTCTTCGCGGATGATCGGGACACGAAGGCGGGCAAAGGGGTTCATGAAGCGGTGAAGCGGATCGCTTCGGCGGCAAGCCCGGGGCCGAAAGCGATCGCAATCCCCTCGCCCGCCACGCCGCGCGCCATCATGTCGGCGAGCACGAACAATATCGTCGCCGACGACATATTGCCGAAGCGCGCGAGCACGGCGCGGCTGTCGGCGAGCGCCTCGGGCGGGACTTCCAGCGCATGCTCGACGGCGTCGAGCACCGAGCGCCCGCCGGCGTGGACCGCGAGCAAAGGCGGTGCGCCAGCATCGCCGAACAGCCCGCGCTGGACATCCGGCTTGGCGAGCGTCTCGCGCAGCCGACCCGGAACCTCGCCCGACAAGGTCATCTCGAAACCCTTGTCACCGATGTCCCAGCGGATCAGCTCCTCGCTGTCGTCGAGCGCGAGGCTGCGCCCTTCGCCAAGCTCGAGCCCGTGCGGCGCTGCCGACACGATCCCCGCCGCCGCGCCGTCGCTGAACTGGAGCATCGCGAGTAACGGCTCGGGCGCGTCGGCGAGGCTGAGGTGGAGCGTCGACAGCTCGACGCTGACCACCAGCACCACCGCGCCGGGTTCGGACCGCACGATATGCCGCGCGGTGCGCAGCGCGGTGACCCCTGCATAACAGCCCATGAAGCCGATCAGCACGCGCTCGACCGTCGCCGCCAGCCCCAGCCGCCGCGCGAGGATCTGGTCGATCCCGGGCGCGACGAAGCCGGTGCAGCTTGCGACGACGATGTGCGTGATACACGCCGGGTCGAAGGCCGCGCCGAGCCCGGCAATCGCCTGCATCGCGAGGTCGGGCGCATGCTGCGCATAAGCTGCCATCCGCGCCGAGGTCGGCGGCAGGCCGGGAACGTCGTAAAATCCGCCCGCCGCGACCGGCGAACCGCCCAACACCGTCGGCGGCAGCACCGACCAGCGGTGATCAATCCCCGACCGCGCGGTCATCCGCGCAAAGACCGCGCGCACCCGCTCGTCGGCAAGGCGCGGTGTCGCCCAGTCGATAAAGGCCTGATGGATATCGTGCCCCGGCACCGCGGTGGCGAGGGCGTTCAACCGGGGGGACGGCAGGGGTGTGGTCATCGCGCACATGTGGCCGAAAAGGGGGAAACAGGCCAGCGATTAGCGCCGTGGCAGCTTTACCGCGGCTTAACCATGTCGAGGCTATGTCGATGGGTGTGAAATTGCGTCTTTTCCTTGGCTTTGCGCTCGCTTTAGGCGGCGCGCCTTCCGCAGGCGCCCAATGCCTGCTCTGCGCGCAGGACAAGATGGTGGGCACCGCCGCACGCAAGGCCGAGGTGCCGCTGCGCGTCGATGTCGAAACCCGGCTCGACATGGGCCGCATCGCGGTCGGCGCGATGGGGGGTGAGGTCGAGCTTGACCCCGTCTCGGGCGTTCGCCGCGTCCGCGGCGACGTCATCGACCTTGGCGGCTTCGCGCTGACCGGCACCGTCACCGTGCGCGGCGAACCGGGCGCCGAAGTCCGCGTTATCCTTCCCCCGAGCATCGATCTCGAAAGCGGCCATGGCCGCACCGCGCGCGTCACCGGCCTCGTCACCGACCTGTCGGCCGCGCCGCGCCTCGGCGCCGACGGGCGGCTGCAGTTCCGATTCGGCGGGCGGCTGGAAGTCGCCGCGCTCGACGACGGCGACTATCGCGGGCGCATTCCGGTGACGGTCGAATATCAGTAGAGCGACGACGGATTTCATGACGGCCATCGATCGAAAGCGGTCGGCAGCAAGGCTCTATTCGCGTACCCCGAACAACGCCGTGCCGACGCGGACATGCGTCGCGCCCAGCATCACCGCGGTTTCGTAATCGCCGCTCATCCCCATCGAACGTCCGGTGAGCCCATGGCGCTCGGCGAGTTCGTCGAGCAACGCGAAAAAGGGTGCGGGCTCGATATCGGCTGGCGGGATCGCCATCAGGCCGTCGATGGTCAGGCCGGCGTCCTTCGCCTCGGTCAGTAGCGCGGACAGGTCGGCGACCGCGCAGCCGCCCTTTTGTTCCTCGTCGCCGATATTGACCTGGACGAACAATTGCGGCTGCTTGCCCGCCTTTTGACAAGCTTTCGCGAGGGCCTGCACCAGCGAGCTGCGGTCGAGCGAATGGATTGCGTCGAACAGGGCCACCGCTTCTTCCGCTTTGTTCGATTGCAGCTGGCCGATCAGGTGGAGTGCGATATCGGGGGTTTCAGTGCGCAGTTCGGGCCATTTTGCCGCGGCTTCCTGGACGCGATTTTCGCCGAAGTGGCGCTGGCCCGCGGCGATCAGCGGGCGGATGGCCGCCGCGTCGTGGGTCTTCGACACCGCGATCAGGCAAATCTCGTCGGCCCGCCGCTGCGCGCGCTTTGCCGCGTCGGCGATATGGGTCTTCACATCGGCCAGCCGGTCTGCTGCTTCGCTCATCGTCTCATTTCCATCCCGCGCGTTGCGTGCGCTCGCGACGCGCCTATAGAAAGGGCGATGACCGGGCGCCACCCCCTGCCGAACATATGGCTGTTCAGCGACGAGCGGATCGAGGCCGGCATCGCCGAACTCGCCGCGTTGCTGCCGCCCGGTGGCGGCATCGTTCTCCGGCACGACAGCCTTGCGCCGACCGCGCGGTGGCGCCTGCTGCGGCGCTTGATGCGCATCGCGCGCGCGCGGCGATTGACCGTGCTGCTCGCCGGACAATCTTCCACGGCGCGGCGCTGGGGCGCCCATGGCACCCATCTCCGCCAGCACGACGCCCGGCGGGCAGGGCAGGCGCATCGTCTCGGCCTGCTTCTGACCATGCCCGTTCATAATGCAAATGAAGCGCGCCGCGCCCGTCGCGCCGGGGCAAATGGCGTCTTCATTTCGCCGCTGCATCCGACGCGCTCGCATCCCGGTGCGCCGACGCTCGGCCGCGCGGCTTGGCTGCGGCTGGCGCGCCTGTCGGGCGCCCAGCCGATCGCGCTTGGCGGAATGACGGCGGCGCGGGCGCGCGCGCTAAACCGGGCGAGCGGACTCAAGCCCGGTTGGGCGGCAATCGATGCCTGGTCTGATAAGCGGGAAGAAAAGGCGACGAAGCGCCGGACGCGTCAGAAGCGGAACGCCGTCCCGATATAGACCGCCTGGCTGTCGCGGCGCGTATCGGTCAGCGGCTCGACGCGATCGCCGCTTCTGTAGCGCACGCCCGCGGTAACGTCGATATTCTTGGTCAGGCGATAGCTGCTGACGACATCGACGGCCGACGCTTCGCCGGGAGCGGTGACGCGATCGGTTGCCCCGCTTGGGTCGCTTGGGCGGTTGACCATACGCGTGGCGAAGCGCGACTTCTTCTCGTCCTGTTCCGGGGCCTTCGCGACGGGCAGGTTGCGAAGGTCGGTGCCGCGCGGCAGCGTCGGCGTGACGAATTTTTCGAATCCGACCGAGGCGCCCAGATTATAGGCGACCGGCGTGATCGCGATCGGGGCGGTCCGGCCCGCTGCCAGCGCCGACGTCCGCTTGGCGCTCGAAGCATCGTCGCGGGCGCGAATCACGACGGTGATCGCGCGGTTCTTGCGGCTGCCGTCGGTGAGCGCGGGCGTGAAGCTGAAGCTGCCGCGCTGTTCGGCCGACATCTTGTTATAGCGTGCGATCAGCCGCTCATCGCCCGAAGCGGGGGTAAACTGGCCGAGCAAGGTTTCCGAAAGCGTGGTGTCACGGAGGCGGTCGCTGCTCGACATCGCGGCGAGAGCTGGCGGAAGCGCAAGCGAAACCACCGCCAAAGCGGTGAGACTAACCTTCCAAAAATGTCGCGACATCCGCGCCATTGTTCTGCGACTCCAACCCCAATCGGACTCTGCAAATAGGACTCCCGGCGCAACATTGCCAGTGAATCCCGCCAAATTGTTGCAACGATTCCGATTTTTGCCGAAATTGTTGCGCGATCGTCACAGTGCATTTCGAATCTGACCAGAATCTGAACCGCCGCAACGCCGAAATTGCCGCGCTTGCAGGGTGGCGGCAAGGGCGATAGAGACGCTGGCAATATCGTTCCGCGCGGCCGATTTTCCACGTCGGACGGGCTCAAAAGATAAGGTGTATCCGCATGTCCCAGCTTTCCGTCCTTGCCACGCTCGGTCGCCGTCCGGCCGCGTTCGCGCTGCTCGGGCTCGCGGCGCTTGGTCTTTCGGCCTGCGCGAACAAGGAACGGCCGCGCGCCGATCTCGCCGCCAGCCAGGTGACGACGATCGGGGTCAACAGCTATTTGTGGCGCGCCTCGCTCGATGCGCTGTCGTTCATGCCGTTGCTCCAGGCCGATTCGGCCGGCGGCGTGGTGATCACCGACTGGTATGCGAACCCGGCGAACCCCGGCGAGCGGATGAAGGTCACTGTGTCGATCCTCGACCAGGACCTGCGTGCCGACGCGCTGCGTATCGCGGCCTCGCGCCAGGTCGCACAGGGCGGCTCCTGGGTCGACGCGCCGGTTCAGGCCGCGACGGTGCAGAAGCTTGAGGAAATCATCCTCACCCGCGCCCGCGACCTGCGTCGCTCGGCCATCAGGGACTAATCCGGCGGCGCGGCCTTCGCGCCTGCCTACACAGATAAACGGGGTAACCGACGAATGACCCGCGAACCGCGCTTTGGCGCCCTCGCCGCCGACGCCCGCTGGCAAAAGGCGTGGGAGGCGGCGAACAGCTTTGCCACGACCGATACGGCGGACCGGCCGAAAGCCTATATCCTCGAGATGTTCCCCTATCCGTCGGGGCGCATCCATATGGGCCATGTCCGCAACTATGCGATGGGCGACGTGCTCGCGCGCTTCAAACGTATGACCGGCCACGACGTCCTGCACCCGATGGGCTGGGACGCGTTCGGTATGCCCGCCGAAAATGCCGCGATGGAAAAGGGCGTCCACCCCGGCGGCTGGACGCGCGACAATATCGCGTCGATGCGCGCACAACTGAAACGCCTCGGCCTCGCGATCGACTGGAGCCGCGAGCTCGCGACGTGCGAGCCCGATTATTACGGGCAGGAACAGGCGCTGTTCATCGACCTGTTCGCCGCGGGGCTCGTCACGCGGAAGGAAAGTTACGTCAATTGGGACCCGGTCGATATGACCGTGCTCGCGAACGAGCAGGTGATCGACGGCCGCGGCTGGCGCTCGGGTGCGCTGGTTGAGAAGAAAAAGCTGTCGCAGTGGTTTTTGAAGATCACCGACTTCGCCGAAGAACTGCTCGAAGGATTGGGCAGCCTCGATAGCTGGCCCGACAAGGTGCGGCTGATGCAGGAAAACTGGATCGGCAAGTCGCAGGGGCTGGAATTCAGCTTCAAACTCGTCGGTGGCGCGGCGGGCTTCGACGTCTTCACGACGCGCCCCGACACGCTGTATGGCGCGAGCTTCGCGGCGATTTCGCCCGACCATCCGCTCGCCGAGCGGATGGCGCATGACGCGCCCGAGCTCGCGGAATTCATTGCCGAATGCCGGCGTCAGGGCACGTCCGCAGAGCAGCTTGAGACAGCCGAAAAACTGGGCTTCGACACCGGCTTGGCGGTCGAGCATCCGCTCGACCCCGAACTTCACCTGCCCGTCTGGGTCGTGAATTATGTGCTGATGGACTATGGCACCGGCGCAATCTTCGGCTGTCCGGCGCACGACCAGCGCGACCTCGATTTCGCACGCAAATATGAACTGCCGGTCCATCGCGTCATCGCCGACGGCGACGAGACGGCACAGCATTTTACCGGCGACGAAGCCTATACCGGCCCTGGCAAGCTGGTGAACAGCCATTTCCTCGACGGCATGAGCATCGACGAAGCGAAAGCGGCGATCGTTTCGCGCGCCGAGCATGAAGGCTGGGGCAAGGGCACCACCGTATGGCGCCTGCGCGACTGGGGCGTTTCGCGCCAGCGCTATTGGGGCACGCCGATCCCCTTCATCCATTGCCACACCTGTGGAACGGTGCCCGTCCCCAAGGACCAGCTCCCCGTCGTTCTGCCCGAGGATGTCGACTTTTCGGTCCCCGGCAATCCGCTCGATCGCCATCCGACCTGGAAACATGTGCGCTGCCCCTCCTGCGGCGGGGACGCGGTGCGGGAGACCGACACGCTCGATACGTTCGTCGATTCGTCCTGGTATTTCCTGCGCTTCGCGAGCTCGCCGTCGGACAAGCCCTTCGATCCCGAGGTGATCCGCCGCTGGTTGCCCGTCGATCAGTATATCGGCGGCATCGAGCATGCGATCCTCCACCTGCTCTACGCGCGCTTCTGGACGCGCGCGCTCAAGCATTTGGGCATGATCGATATCGCCGAACCCTTCGCGAGCCTGTTCACGCAGGGCATGGTGACGCATGAGACCTACAGCCGCGTACAGGGAGAAGGCCTGCCCCCGCTGTATTTCACGCCCGACGAGATCGAGCGCCAGCCCGACGGCGCGATCCTGACCGCCGACGGCTATACCGTCGATGTCGGCCGCGTGATCAAGATGTCGAAGTCGAAGAAGAATGTCGTCGATCCCGACGCCATCCTCGATCAATATGGCGCCGACGCCGCGCGCTGGTTCATGTTGTCCGACAGCCCGCCTGAACGCGATCTGCCGTGGAGCGAAGCGGGCATCGAGGGCGCGTGGCGCTTCGTCCAGCGGCTGTGGCGGATATTCGGCGATACCGAAAATGTCGGCGATGGGGCTGAGGACAAGGCGCTCGCGCGCAAGCTGCATCAGGCGATCGCCGGCGTTGCGGCCGACATCGAATCGCTCGGCTTCAACAAGGCGGTGGCAAAGATCCACGCGCTCGCCAACGAGATCGAGAAGGCGAAACCCTCGGCGACCCGCGCCGAGGTGTGCCATACCCTCATCCTGCTCGTCGCGCCGATGCTGCCCCACCTCGCCGAAGAAGCGTGGGCCGCGCTTCCCGACAGCCGGCGCACGACCGCGATGATCGCCGATGCCGCCTGGCCCGCCGCCGATCCGGCACTGCTCGTCGATGACGAGGTGACAATCGCGATCCAGATGGCCGGTAAGCTGCGCGACACGATGACGATCGCCAAAGGTCTCGACAAGGATGCGACCGAAGCCGCGGCGCTCGCGCGCCCCCGTATCGTCGAGCTGCTTGCGGGCGCCGCGCCGAAGAAGGTGATTGTGGTCCCCGACCGTTTGGTGAATATCGTACCTTGATGCGTTTGCTTCTCATCTCCTGCCTCGCGGCCGCCTCGCTGACCATCGGCGGCTGCGGCCTGCGTCCTCTATACGCGAACGGCAGCAAGGGGGCGGTGGCGCAGGTGCTCGCCGATGTCGACGTCGCGGCGATCGAGGGGCATTCGGGCTGGCTCGTGCGCAACGCGCTCCGCGACCGGCTGCAGGCGACGCAGGGGGGCGAGGGCGCGGGCAAGCGCCTCCGCCTCGACGTGCGGCTCGAGGATTCGATCACCGGCTTTGGCGTGCGCGCCGACGATGCGGTGACGCGCGAGCGCCGGACGCTGCGCGCGCGCTATCAGCTTGTGGATGCTGCGACCGGCGAAGTGCTGCTCGACGCGACGGCCTTTTCCGACGCGGGGATCGACGTCGTTGGCAGCGAATATGCGACGATCGCCGCCGAATCCTCGGCGCTCGAACGCCTGTCCTCGGCCGTCGCCGACCAGATCGTCGCGCGCCTTGCGGTCTTTGCGAACCGCGGCGGCGGACAGCCGGCCGCCGCGCCCGCCCCGACACCCGCAGGTCGATGAAGACGGTCAAACCGAACGAACTCGAACGCCTCTCGCGCCTCGATCCCGCGGTTCGTTTCACCCTCCTCACCGGCCCCGACGAAGCGACGATGGAAGCCGTCGCGAGCCATTTGATCGGGCTCGCGGGCAAGGATGCCGAACGGCTCGACCTTTCGGGATCGCAGCTCGCGCAGGACCCGTCGCTGCTCGCCGCCGAGGCGGCGTCGATGTCGCTCTTTTCGTCGGCGCGCGTGATCAAGGTCGAACTGTCGGGGAGCGGTGACGACGGCCTTGCGGCGGTCGAGGCGCTGCTCGCCGCCGAAACCGCGATCAATCCGGTTATCGCGACCGGCGCGTCGGTCACCGCCAAGTCGAAACTCGTCAAACTGGTCGAAGGTTCGGGTCATGCCGTCGCGGCGATCTGCTACCAGCCAGACCGCCGCGCGCTCGTCGGGATCGCGATGGCGGCGGGGCAGGAACAGGGCCTCCGGCTCGCCAATGCCGAGGCGCAATTGCTCGTCGACCTCGTCTCGGGCGATCAGGCGCTGATGCGGCGCGAGATCGAAAAGATCGCGCTCTACCTCGACGCAGGTCCGGACCGGCAGCGGCAGGTGACCGCGGCCGACATCGCCGCACTCGGCGCCGCGACGCACGAGGAGGATGTCAGCGAATGCATCAATGTCGCGCTTGGCGGCAAGGTGCGCGAAATGCCCGATATGCTGGCCAAGGCGACTGCGGTCGGCGTCGCCGAAATCCGTATCATCCGGGCGCTCGCGATTCGTGCGATGGCGCTCGCGCGCCTGCGCGCCGAGGTCGACGGCGGCGCGCATCCGGCCACCGTGGTATCGGCGCGCACCAGCGGGGTCTTCTGGAAGGAACGCGACGCAGTGACCGCGCAGCTTCACATCTGGGATTCGGTCCGCATCGCACGGTTGATGAGCCGATTGCTCGACTGCGAACGCGCGCTAAAGGCGTCGGGCACGGCGGGCGCGGTGCTGTTCCGTAAGCTGATGACCGACATCGCGCACCAGGCCGCGCGGGCGCGCTAGGTTCCGGCGGCTATCGACCGGAAGCGGACCTATCCTTCATCGTCACCCCGGACTTGATCCGGGGTCCATGACTGCAGCGCTGCCGTGGATCCCGGATCAAGTCCGGGATGACGAATGATGGGTACGTCCGCTCCCCACCCCAAAACCGATATCCACTAAAGCCGCGCGCTCATCCCCATCAGCAACCCCCGCCAGAACTCGCCCAACCGTCGCTGGAACAGCATCAGCTCGAAGCCGTGGCGCGCGACATGTTTCTGCGGGATGGCATCCCAGCCGCGATGTTCGACCGTCACGCGCGTTTCATCGCCGATCGCCTCGAAGCGTATATCGACCTCGGTCGCCTGATCGTCCCCGAAACTCGGCAGCCGCCAGCCGAATGCCAGCCGTTCGCCCGGCAGCCAGTGACGCACCGCGCCGATCTCCCACTCCTTGCCGTCGTCGAAGCGCGTCACGAGCCGCCCGCCGGGTCCCGCGGGATCGAAGCGCAGCACGCCATCGCCCTGGCGCGACAGCTGGAACAGGGGATGGCTCCTCCACCATAGCCCGATGTCGCGCGAGAAGGCGGTAAAGGCGGTGTCGGGCGGAACGCCGATCCGCAGCGCGACGATCACCGCGGCGGTCATGCGCCGCCCTCGACATGGTCTTTGAACGCCGCAAGCTGACGCGACCACAATGCGTCGGTCTCGGCGAGCCATTGCTGGAGCTCGGCGGTTGCGCCGTCCTTGAGCGAATAGATGCGCACGCGCGCGTCGAAGTCGGGATGACCATCCTCGACGAGCCCGCCTTCCTTGAGCGCGCGCAGATGGCGGCTCATTGCCGGCGGGGCGAGGCCGAGGTCGGCCGCGAGTTCTCCTGCGCTGCGCGGTCGCTCGCCCAGCAGCTCGATCGCGCGCCGCCGTTTCGGATCGGCAAGCGCGCCCAGCATCCGGTCGAGCGCGGCGCTCAATCGTCGAGTCGCGTCTTGGTCGTGAAACCGCCCTCGGCGTCCCATTGTTCGGCGCTCTTCTCTTCGACCGTGACGCCAAAGGTCCAGATATGCCCCTCGGGGTCCTTGGCGCGATAGCTGCGGTCGCCATAGAATTGCGTTTCGGGCTCGGCGATGATCTTGGCTCCTGCGGCGCGCGCCGTTTCGCAATGCGCGTCGATGTCGTCGCCGACGTTCAACTGGACATGCACCGACTGCGTGTTCTTGCCGCCGATCGATTTCGGGCTCTTATGGTCGTCCGACCATTCATTGCCGACCATCACCACCGAATTGCCGAAGCCCATTTCCGAATGCGCGAGGTTGCCCGCTTCGTCGAGCAACACGAACAGGGGCTCGAACCCGAATGCCTCCTCCAGCCAGCGGAACGCCGCCTTGCTGTCCTGGTAACTGACGGCGCTCGAAAGCCCCTTGCCGCGCGGATGATCGACCATGATGCTTCTCCTGAGTCGTACCGATGATTTCCATTTTATAGAACATTTGCGAAAAAATGAAAATACATGCTTTGCGCGGCGATTATGCTAGGCGGACGCGATGACCGACGATCTGCGCCATCATATCGAAGAAGCGATGACGCTCGCCGCCGCGCATCTCGGCCAGGGCCGCGTCGCCGACTATATTCCGGCGCTGGCGCAGGTCGATCCGGACAAGCTCGGCTTCGCGCTCGCGCTGCCCGACGGCACCGTTCACACCGCGGGCGACGCCGACGAAGCTTTCTCGATCCAGTCGGTGTCGAAGGTGTTTACCTTGGCGCTCGCGCTACGCCGCGTCGGCAGTTCTTTATGGGACAGCGTCGGGCGCGAGCCGTCGGGGTCGGCGTTCAACTCGATCGTCCAATTGGAAAGCGAACAGGGCATTCCGCGCAACCCGCTGATCAACGCGGGCGCGATCGCGACCACCGACCGGCTGATCGACGGGCGCAGCGGCGATGCCACCATCGACGAGATTGTCGACTTCATGCGCGCCCGCGCGGGCGACGACAGCGTCGGGATCGATTTCGACGTTGCGTCTTCCGAATCCGAAACCGGTGCGCGCAATCGCAGCCTGTCGCATTTCATGGACGCGTTCGGAAACTTGACGCATCCGGTCGAAACCGTCGTCGGCGTCTATTTCCGCCAATGCGCGATCGCGATGTCGTGCCGCCAGCTCGCGCGCGCCGGGCTGTTCCTGGCGATGGAGGGCCGCGACCCGCTGACCGGCGAGCAGCTGGTCGAGCCGCATCGCGCGCGGCGGATCAACGCGATCATGATGCTGTGCGGTCATTACGACAATTCGGGCGAGTTCGCCTTTCGCGTCGGCTTGCCGGGCAAGAGCGGGGTGGGGGGCGGGATCCTCTGCATCGCGCCAGGTCAGGGATCGATCGCCGTCTGGTCTCCCGCGCTCAATGCGGCGGGGACATCGCTTGCGGGCGCCGTCGCGCTCGAACATTTCGCCTATGCGGCGGGGTGGTCGGTGTTCGACTAAGCTCAGTCGTCGGTCAGCAGCGCCAGCTTCACGCGCGCGGTGCCGCTGCGGTGCATGCCGATTTCGCGTGCGGCTGCGGTGCTGACGTCGATGACGCGGCCGTGTGCGAAGGGGCCGCGGTCGTTGATGCGGACCACGACGCTGTTGCCGTTCAAGGTGTTGGTGACGCGCACCAGGCTGCCAAAGGGAAGCGAGCGATGCGCTGCGGTTAGCTGGCCAGGGTCGAAGCGTTCTCCGCTCGCGGTCCGGTTTCCGGCAAGCTCATTGCCATAATAGCTCGCCATCCCGCCGCCGATTTCGGTTTCGAAATCGTCGGGCTGGACGATCGCGGCGATCGGATTGTCCGTGACTTCGACTTCCTGCGCCGCGGCCGAAGCCGTCAGCAAAAGCGGAAGCAGCATGGCTGTAAAGGCCCGCATGACATCATCCCCTTGTCAGAGGAGGCGCCAAAAGCACCGGCGGCCTGCCGAGGCAAGCCGCCGCGCGCTGGACTGATCCGATTTCGGGTCCGGATGTGCGATTTGTGGGATTTTGACGGAACAATGATTGAATTTACACGTCCAAATTCGCCACCGACAGCGCGTTCGTCTGAATGAAATCACGCCGCGGCTCTACCTCGTCGCCCATCAATCGTTCGAAGATCTCGTGCGCGACATCGGCCTGTTCGGCCTCGACGCGCAGCAGCGACCGTTTCGACGGGTCGAGCGTGGTTTCCCAAAGCTGTTCGGCATTCATTTCGCCCAGCCCCTTGTAGCGGCTGATCGCGAGGCCCTTGCGGCTGTGCGCAAAAATCGCCTCGAGCAGTTCGGACGGCCGCGTGATCGGTGTGACCTTGCCGGCGGTCGTTGCAGGCAGGTCGCTGTCGCTCGCTTCGGCATCGTCTTCGGCGGTCTCGGCCGCAGCCTGCGCGGCGGCGTCGGCGGCCATTGCGGCGGCGCTGCTGCCCTTCACCAAGCGGCTCGGATGGGCATAGGTCTCGGCCTGTTCGGCGGCCAGCTTGTGCAGGCGGCGCCCTTCCTGGCTCGCCAGAAACGCGGCGTCGATCGCATGATGGTCGCTGACCCCGCGCCAGCGCTTTTCGAGCGTATAGCCGCCGCCCGCCGCGACGATCGTCCATTTCGCTTCGGCGCCGCCGGTCAGCGCGCGTTCGGCGGCGTTGAGCCATTCGGCTGCGCGCACGCCCGCTGCGGTGCGTCCTGCGTCGTCGAGTTCGGGATCGAGCGCGCCGTTCAAGGCCAATGCTTCGATCAGCTCATAATTATGGCCGCGCGGGACGTAGCGCATCAGCGCGCGCAGACGGCGGCCATGCTCGATCAGGTCGCGCAGATCGGCGCCCGACCGCGCGCCGCCCGTCGTCTCCAGCATCAGCGCGTCGATGCCGCCGTCGACGAGATAATTTTCGAGTGCAGTATCGTCCTTGAGATAGACCTCGCTCCGCCCCTTCGCGACTTTGTAAAGCGGCGGCTGCGCGATGTAGAGATGCCCGCCCTCGATGATTTCGGGCATCTGGCGATAGAAGAAAGTGAGCAAGAGCGTGCGGATATGGGCGCCGTCGACGTCGGCGTCGGTCATGATCACGATCTTGTGATAGCGCAGTTTCTCGAGGTTGAACTCGTCCCGGATCCCCGTGCCGAGCGCCTGGATCAGCGTGCCGACTTCCTTCGACGAGATGATGCGGTCGAAGCGCGCGCGCTCGACGTTCAAAATCTTGCCCTTCAGCGGCAGGATCGCCTGCACATGGCGGTCGCGGCCCTGCTTCGCCGATCCGCCTGCCGAATCACCCTCGACGAGGAAGAGTTCGCATTTGGCGGGGTCGCGTTCCTGACAGTCGGCGAGCTTGCCGGGCAGGCTCGCAATATCCATCGCGCCCTTGCGCCGCGTCAGCTCGCGCGCCTTTTTCGCGGCTTCGCGCGCCGCGGCGGCGTCGATGACCTTCTGGATCACCGCCTTGGCATAAGCGGGATTTTCCTCGAGCCATTCGGTCATCCGGTCGGCCATCAGGCTTTCGAGCGGCTGACGGACTTCGGACGAGACGAGCTTGTCCTTGGTCTGCGAAGAGAATTTGGGATCGGGCAGCTTGACCGAGACGATCGCGGTCAGCCCTTCGCGCATATCCTCGCCGGTCAGCGAGACCTTTTCCTTCTTCAGGATGCCCGACTTGTCGCCATAGCCGTTGAGTGTGCGGGTCAGCGCGGCGCGGAACGCGGCGAGGTGCGTGCCGCCGTCGCGCTGCGGGATATTGTTCGTGAAGCAGAGGACATTTTCATAATAGCTGTCGTTCCACTCGAGCGCGACGTCGATGCCGATGCCGTCGCGCTCGCTGCTGATCGCGATCGGATCGGGGAGCAGCGGGGTCTTGTTGCGGTCGAGATATTTGACGAACGCCGCGATGCCGCCTTCGTAGAACAGGTCGTGCGACACATGCTCGGCGTGGCGCGCATCGACCAGCTTGATGCGGACGCCCGAATTAAGGAAGGCGAGCTCGCGATAGCGATGTTCGAGCTTGTCGAAATCGAACTCGAGGACATTCTTGAATGTCTCGGTCGAGGCCGAGAAGGTCACGCGCGTGCCCTTCTTGCCCGCCGGCGCGGGGCCGGCGACTTTCAGCGGCGCGACCGAATCGCCATGTTCGAAGCGCATCCAATGCTCTTCGCCATCGCGCCAGATCGTCAGTTCGAGCCATTCGCTGAGCGCGTTGACGACGCTGACGCCGACGCCGTGCAGGCCGCCCGACACCTTATAGGCATTGTCGTCGCTGGTATTCTCGAACTTTCCGCCCGCGTGGAGCTGGGTCATGATGACCTCGGCCGCCGAAATGCCTTCTTCGGCATGGATGCCGGTCGGAATGCCGCGGCCATTATCCTCGACGCTGACCGATCCATCGCTGTTCAGCGTGATCAGGACGAGGTCGCAATGCCCGGCGAGCGCTTCGTCGATCGCGTTGTCCGACACCTCGAACACCATATGGTGCAGACCCGACCCATCGTCGGTGTCGCCGATATACATGCCCGGCCGTTTGCGCACCGCGTCGAGGCCCTTCAGAACCTTGATCGAATCGGCGCCATAGGCATTGATATTGGGCAGGTTGGTGTTGGCGCTCGGCGCCATATTTTCAGGGGTGTCCGTCATAGCGATTATATAGGGTCGAAGGGCGTAAAACCCAAGCGAAAATGCGGCTCTCGGCCATATGGTGACGAGCGTTGCACCGGGCCGCCGCGGCGGCTAGTTTCGGGGCATGAAACACCGTCTCGCTTATCCGCTCGCCGCCGCCCTCACGCTCTCGCTCGCCGCGTGCAGCCAGCCCGCACCGCCGGCCGACAACGCCCCCGCAGTTGCGGGCGAACCGCTCGCGACGCGCGCGGTGATGATCGGCACCGAAGGGCCGAGCCTGCCCGCCTGCTCGAGCATCAGCCGCGTCAAGGCGGGGGGCACCGACGTCTATTGGGCGCCGGGCGAAACGCGCGCGGTCAAGGCGAAACTCGCCGGCGGGGCCAATGTGTCGCTGTGCGAAGCGGCCGAGAATGATGCCTGGTTCGGCGTTGTCTTCGCGGCGCCCGGCACCGATCCCGACATGTGCGGCGTCGGCAAGTCGGTGCCCAATGCCCGCGAATATCAGGGTCCGTGCCGTTGGGGCTGGATCAAGGGCGGGACGGTCCAACTGGGCGGCTAAGCCTCACCGCTTACCGGCAATCCTCGATCACGCGGCCGATCTCCGACTGCACTGGCAGCGTCAGCGCGCCGCCGCCCGGCGTTTCGAGCGCGAAACGGCCGCGGCTGAAGGCGATGCGGTCGAGCCGCGGGTCGCGGTTCGCGAGGTTCGCGCTGCCGCCGTCAAAACGGATCTGGTCGGTCCCCGCGCTGGTGCGCAGGCTGACATTGCCCGCGAGCGCCGAGGTCATGCGGATGCCGCCGCCGCTGCACGTCATGCTGAGCAACGGGTTTGCGCTTCCCGTCGGAACGAAGGCGGCGGTGCGGCTGCCCGCATCATAGCGCCACGCGCCGGCGTCGACCGCGCGGTCCTCCCAACCTGCCGTCGGGGTCGGCAACGGCGCCGGTGTCGGCGCGGGGGCGACCGGACGCGGCGCTGGTGGCGGCGCTGCGGGCTGCGGGATCGCAGTGCAGCCCGCGGCGATGAGCATCAGCGCACCCGCGATGCCATAGCGAAACCCCGGCTGCTTGCTGATCATCGTCAAAATCCCTGCCAATCAATCACATCTTCGATCGGTACGCGCGGCACCGCCCACTGGTTCACCGCCGCATCGCTGTCGGCATAGCCGATCGCGAGGCCGGTGAACAAAATCTGTCCGTCGTCCAGCCCCAGCGTGCGGCGGATCGTCGCGCCGTACATCGCCCAACATTCCTGCGGGCAACTGGCGAGGCCATGTTCGACGAGCAGCAGCATCACCGATTGCAGCCACATGCCCATGTCCGACCATTGCGGCGGACCCATGATGCGCGAGCAATGGAGGAAAAGCATTACCGGTGCGCCGAAACCCCGGTAATTGTCCATGAACTGAGCGAGGCGGCCGCGCTTATCCTCGCGCGGGATGCCGAGCGAGGCGTAAAGCGCCTCGCCGACGCCGAAACGGCGCGCCTCCCACGGCTCGGTCAGCCCTTTGGGATAGATGTCATATTCGGGCTCATAGCCTTCGCGCCCCATTGCTGTCCGCGCGGCGACCGCTTCCTTCACCGCCTGCCACCGCTCGCCGGTCACCAGCGTCGCCTGCCACGGCTGGAGGTTGCCGCCCGACGGCGCGCGCTGCGCGGCGGCGAAAATGTCTTTGAGCAAAGTCTGCTCGACGGGGCGGCCCGTAAAGGCGCGCACCGAGCGGCGCGCATGGAGGGCCTCGGTCACGCTGATGTCAGTCGCTGGCATATTTATCCTCTCGCCGCTTGCCGAACAGCAATTTGCGTTCGAGCCGGGCTTTCAACTGACGGTAGTAGGAAAGCAGGAAGACGTCATCCTCTTCGGCGACTGGGCGCCCGATCTTGACGCGAATCGCGTCGGCGACCTCGCGCATCGCGCGCGCATCGCGGCCGCGGAGCACGCGTTCGAGCTCCTGCAGCTCGAAAATACCATAGACGGCGAGTTCGGCCTCGGTGAAGGCCATCGCGCCCCCCGCCGCATCCGTCGCGATGTCGGCATCGAGCTTGACGCGCTGCGCCATCACCACCCAGGTGCCCGCGATCAGGTCGCCCATCCGCATCCGGTCGCGGTTGAACAGCAGGAACAGGCTGAGCGTCAGCGACCAGAGCACGCCGGCCAGCATGAGCCAGCCCGAAACCGCATCTTCGGCGACGCCCACCCCCAACATCATCAGCGGCAGAAAGATTTCGAGCTCGCGGATCAGATTGCGCGCGACCACCGCATCGGCGGTCAGGCGGCCGCCGTCGCGCGCGACGACGCGGATTCCCATCAGCCGCTTGCCCGGCGTGGCCGCGCGCGAACCCAGCTCGAACCCGATGAACCAGAAGGTGCGCAGCAGAAAGGCGCCGAGCATCCAGATGACCTCGGTGACGTCCGACCGCGAGGCGACGCCGACCCACAACATGGCCAGCCAGAAGAGGAGGAGCGCGAGCTGGATCAGGATCAGGTCGACGAGCAGCGCCGCGAACCGAAGCCCCGAACCCGCGATCTTCAATTCAAGGTCGACGCCTTCGGGCGTGATGAACTGGCGGATTTTTTTGGCGCGTGCGGTGCGCGACCTGGCGTTTGCGGCGGCGGTCATGTCACATCCTCGCGCCGCGGGATGTAATAATAAGCGAGCCAGAACAACAGCATCAGCGCGCCGATGGCATAGCGCAGCATCGTGTCGGTGATCAGCTGGCGGCCGAAGCCTTCGAGCAGTCCGGCGGCGAACAGCATCAGGATGACGCCGACCATCACCTTGCCCGCGGTGCGCCCCGCCTCCGACGCGGCCTGCAATCGCCCGCGCGCGCCGGGAAAGACGACTGCGGTGCCGATGCGCAGGCCTGCGGCGCCCGACAGCGCGGCGGCGAACAATTCGGTGGTGCCGTGGATGAACAGCCAGCCGCCGAAATCATAACCCAGCCCCTTGGCCGAAAAGACCGCCATCATCGCGCCGAGCCCGATCCCCTGATAAAATTCGAGCATCATCGTCGGGACGCCAAAGGCGAATCCCAGCGCAAAGGACAGGATCGAAACCTGGCTGTTGTGCGTGAACAAATAGGTGGCGAAGACATGCAGCCCGCTCTCGCTTTCGCCCGCCACCGCCTTGCCATGGCCCAGCGTCGACTGGAGATATTCGACCGTCGCGCGCGGGTCGCGGCCGCCCGACATCTCTTCGTCGACGAAATTATAATACCATTCGGGGTTGCTCGCGACGAGCGAATAGCTGGTCAGCGCGCCGAGCAGGATGATCAGCGAAATGATCACCG
Organism: uncultured Sphingopyxis sp.; assembly: GCA_964426485.1. Lineage (GTDB taxonomy): Bacteria > Pseudomonadota > Alphaproteobacteria > Sphingomonadales > Sphingomonadaceae > Sphingopyxis. The sequence goes on from CAYRQX010000008.1 coordinate 74,856, forward strand.
TCTCTTTCCACACCGATCGCACCGCGGCGGGCCAGTCGTAGAGGAAAAAGCGGCGCAGGCGGTTCCAGCGGCTCTCGCGCACGCCATAGACGAGGAAATAGCCGCGGATCGACAGCGCCTCGAGATGATCGAGCAAGGCCTTGTCGAGGCTGGTCGCGCGCGCGATCGACAGCGACGACAGGGTGGCGCGATAAAGCAGCGGCAATTGCAGCAGCTCGTCGCTGGTCAGCGCGGCGGCGCCTTTCTTTTCCAGCTTGGTGAGCAGCAGGTCGAAGGCGATCCAGTCACCCTCGCGCTCGGCGCGAAAGCGGCTCGTCGAGAAGCTCGGGGCGTCGATCGCGCGGGCAGGGGCGGCCGGGATCACAGGCTACCTTGGCGTTTGATGCCGAGATAGGCTTCGACCGCGCTCGCGCCCATCGCGTCGGCGGGCACCTCGATGACGTCGGCGCCGAGCCGCTGGAGCCGCGCGATCACCAGTTGCCGGTCGCGCAGCATCGCCGCGGCGACGTTCGACCGCGTGACGTCGGCGCCACTTTCGGGGCGGCGGCGCTCCTCGGCCTCCACCTCTTCGTCCTTGATCACGACGAACAGCAAACGGTGCTTTTTCACCAGTCGTCCGGCGGCACGGATCATCAGGTCGGCGCTGGTCGCGTCGGTGAATTCGGTGAACAATATGATCAGCGAGCGGCGATTGAGCTGCGCCGACAAGGTCGTCAGCGCGAGGGTGAAATTGCTTTCGACATGGGCGTAGTCGATCAGGCTCGCGGCGCGCTGCAACGCCGGGAAATCCTGCGTGTGCATATAGGCGGGGGTGAGCGCCTGCGGCTTGGCGGCAAAGGAAAAGAAGCTGATCCGGTCGTTCAGTTTCAGCCCGACATAGGCGAGCAGCAGCGCCGCCGACACCGCGCGGTCGACGCGCGGCATGCCGCCGACGGGTTCGGCCATCGTCCGTCCGCTGTCGATCGCGAGGACGACGCGGTTGTCGCGCTCGACACGATATTCCTTCGCGAGCAGTTTGACATGGCGCGCCGAGGCATTCCAGTCGATCGCGCGCCGGTCCATGCCCGGTTGATATTCGGCGAGCGCCTCGAATTCGGTGCCTTCGCCGCGGAACCGTTGTTGGCGCAGACCGAACCAGCTGTTCCGCTGGAACAGCCGGCTGCCCTCGTCGGTCACCGCGCGCAGGCTGGGGACGACGTGGATCGCGCCTTCGATCGCGAAGCGCCGCTGCTTCCAGACGAGCCCCAATGGTCCCGCCCAGCGGATCCACAGCGCCTCGACCCGTGCCTGCCCGCGCCGCGAGGCGGTGAGCGAGAGCGTGCGGCTCAGGCTGTCGCCATGGCTCGCGCGGCGCATGTCGCTGGCGAGCCGCCCGCCCTCGGCAAGCCGTTCATCGAGCGCGAGCACAAGTTCGGCGCGCGGCGGCACCGCGCCGCCGCTGGCGACGAGCGTCAGGTCGAAGGCATCGCCGACGCCGACCTGATGCGGAAAGCGCGCGTCGAGGCTCAGGTGGCGGGGGTTCGCCCCCGCAATCGTGTCGAGGATCAGGCAGGCAAGGATCACCCCGATCCAGCCGGGCGCGACCAGCCACAGCTCGGGCCGGATCAGCCCGAGCGCGAGCGCCATCGGGGCGCCGAGCAGCAGCAGATAGATTGCCCGGCGGGTGGGGTAAATCACCGCGGCACATCCTCGCGTTCGAGCAATGCCGCGACGACCTGTTCGACGCCTCGCCCTTCGATCTCGGCGGCGGCCGACAGGATGACGCGGTGGCGCAGCACGCCGGCGGCAAGGCGCTGGACGTCGTCGGGGATCACATAGTCGCGTCCGTCGAGCGCCGCCGCGGCGCAAGCGGCGCGCGCCAGCAGCGTCGCGGCGCGGGGGCTGGCGCCGCATTCGAGATCGGCGCTCTCACGCGTCGCGCGGACGATGCGGACGATATAATCGACGATTTCCTCGGCGAGGCGCACGGTCGCGATGATGTCGATCGCCGCCTCGATCGTCTTGGCGTTCGCCACCTCGGCGACCCCGAAGTCGGCGACCGCGGGGCTTTTGAAACGTCCGCCATGGTCGGCGACGATGCGCCGCTCCTCGTCGGCGGCGGGATAATCGACGACCAGCTTGAACAGGAAGCGGTCGAGCTGCGCTTCCGGAAGCGGATAGACGCCCTGCTGCTCGATCGGGTTCTGCGTCGCGAGCACGGTGAAGCGCGGGCTCATCACATGCGCCTCGCCGTTGATCGTCACGCGCCGCTCCTGCATCGCCTCGAGCAGCGCGGCCTGCGTCTTGGGCGGGGTGCGGTTGATTTCGTCGGCGAGCAGCAATTCGGCGAAGATCGGACCCTTGGTGAGCGTGAAGCTCGACGTCTGGAAGTTGAAGAGGTTCGACCCCAAAATGTCGCCGGGCATCAAATCGGGGGTGAACTGGATGCGCCCGAAGCCGAGCCCGGTCGCGCGCGCGAACGCCTGCGCGAGCAGCGTTTTCGCAGTCCCCGGCGGGCCTTCGAGCAGCACATGGCCGCCCGCGAGCAGCGCGATCGTCACCATGCGGGTGAGCGGCGCCTGCCCGAACACGATCTTGGCGACCTCCCCTTCGATCGCGGCACCGAGCGCCTGGACGCTTTCGACGTTAACTGTCACGGAGTAGATCCTTCCTGATGTCGTGCAGCGCCTGCGCGTCTGCCAAAAATTCATGGGTATTGCGCGCGAGCGGCAGGCGCCGCGCGAGCGAAGAAAACAGGTCGCCGCCGCTGCCCAGATGCTTGTCGATCCAGCGGTCGGTCGCATCGTCGTCGAGCCCGGTGGGGGCGTGCAGCCGCCGCGCGATCGCGCTGCGCTGGCTTTTCACAAAAGCATCGGCGCCATCGAGTTCGCGCCGCGCCTGCCGGATCAGGTCGGCGCTGTTCGCGATCAAGGCGGCCTTCGACACCGGGATGGCGCGGCGGGGATTGAGCGCCGGGCCAAAGCGCACCCACGCCTGCCACAATGCCAGCAGCCCCGCGGCGATCAGGCAGAGGGTGATGCCGATGAAGGGCGGCACGAAGGCGAAGCGCAGCAACGAACGCTGGCCGCCAAAGCCGTTCAGCGTCAGGTCGAACGCGAGGCCGTCGGCATTGGCATCCTCGGCGATCGCATCGATCAGGCTTGCCGCCGCCACGGCCTTTTCGCGTCTGGAAAAGGCGAGGTTATTGATGAGATCGGGGTCGGCCAGAACATAAAGGTCGCGGTCGCGCGCGCGCGCCAGTATCGCGCTGCCGTCGGCTGCGACAATCAGCGGGTCGAGGCCGTCACCGGTGATCGTGTGGAGCTGGGCAGGTTCGATCAGGCGTATTTCGCGCCCGCCGATCCGGCCGCGTGCGTTTTCATTGGCCCATTTGGCGCGGCCGATGCGGACCTTGCCGAAATATGCCTCGGGCAGCAGCCGCGCCGGGGGCACGACGGCGATGCCGCCGCTGACCCAGCCGGGCTTCGGTGCCTTGCCGGGGATGACGCCCGCCGCCCATTTGGGCAGCACGACCAGCACCGGCGCATCGCCCTGCGCGACGAGAAGTTCCGTCAGCTCTTCGGGCCGGGTGCGTGCGGTCGGGGTCAGGATGGCGAGTTGCGTATAGTCGTCATATTGGGCCGGTTCGACCCGCCGCCGCAATTCGACATGGCCCCCCGCGCGTTCGACAAGATCGACGATCCCGGCATAGCCCGGCGCCGCTTTCGACAGCGCATGGCCGCCGCCGTCGTTGCCGCTGCTGACTTGGGGGCCGAGCGCGATCAGCGCCCACAGCGCGACAAAGGCGACGATACCGATCGCGACCACGGCGGCGATCAGGCGCGGGTTGAAGCCGTCGTTGGTCGCGGCCGTATCGCTCATGCGCGGGCCCAGTTTTTCGGTACCGTCAGTTCGGCATAGGCGCTGCGGCACGTCTGCCACGCGCCGGCGTCGATCGACCGTCCGCCGAACAGGCTGATCTCGACAGCACGCGCGATGCGGCTGAACGCGCCCCGCGCCAGAGGAGGCAGGTCATGCGCCTCGGCAAGATCGCGGGAGGTCATGGCGGGTTTGACCAGCCCCGGACGGCGGCCCTCGATATCCTCGACGCTGCGATAGAGGAGCAGATGCACCGCTTCGGCAAAGCGCCCTTCGGCGGCGAGCGCATCGGCCTCGGCGAGCAGCGCGCGCGCCGCGCCGGCCTCGGCCTGTCCGGCGCCGTCCTCCGCCTCCGCCGCACCCGCCTTGCGGCGGAAGGGCAGATTGTCGACCCAGCGCGCAAAGGCCGGAACGAAATGGTAGAGGAGGAAGAGCAGCAGCAGCGCGGCCGCGATCCACATCAGCGGCTTGGCGGCGGGGGCGCTCCATTGGAAAAAGTCGCTGATCGCGCTGAACAGCGATTTCAGCCATTCGGGCGTCGGCGGCGGCGGGGGCGGCGGCGGCGGAAAGGCGGTCTGGATTTCGCCGCCTGCGATCGTCTGGCTATAGCCCGGATCGATAAGTTCGGGATCGAGCAGCCAGGCCTGGCTCGATGGGTCGGACGCAGCCGACGCCTGGGCGATCCACAGGGATATCATGTTGAAATATTGGTCCCGCCCCGGTCGATCATCGCGGTAAGTGGTAGCGCGGGCGTCATCGGGAACGCAAGACATGCTTGCGCGCGAAACTGCCCCGTTCTAGCGCGCGACAATATCGAACGGAGGACCAGGGTGGACGCAGCGCAGGCGGTGCATGAAAAATTCCTCGGCGCGCTTGCCGAAGGACGATTGCCCGATCGCGCCGATGCGCCCGATCCTGCGGTGGTCGGCCTGTCGCGCGCGGAGGCGACCGACATCTTCCTGTCGCAGCTGACCAGCCGCCAGATGGACCGCTTGTCGCGCCATCTGCAGGCGCGCGGCGAGGGTTTCTATACGATCGGATCGTCGGGGCATGAGGGCAATGCCGCAGTCGCCGCGGCGCTGCGCGTCACCGACATGGCGTTCCTCCACTACCGCTCGAATGCGTTCCAGCTTCACCGCGCGCGCGCGGCCCCCGGACAGACCCCGACCTGGGACATGCTGCTGAGCTTCGCCGCCTCCTGCGAAGACCCGATTTCGGGCGGCCGGCACAAGGTCATCGGATCGAAGCCGCTCAATATCCCGCCGCAAACCTCGACGATCGCCTCGCATTTGCCGAAAGCGGTCGGCGCCGCCTTTTCGATCGGCATCGCGCGCCGTTTGGGCATGACCGGGCTGCCGCTGCCGGGCGACGCGGTGGTGCTGACCAGCTTCGGCGACGCGTCGGCGAACCATTCGACCGCGCAGGGGGCGTTCAACACCGCCGGCTGGGCGGCGTTCCAGGGCTCGCCGATGCCGCTCATCTTCCTCTGCGAAGACAATGGCATCGGCATTTCGACGCGCACCCCGACCGGCTGGATCGAGGCGCAATTCCGCCACCGCGCCGGTCTCCATTATATCAGGTGCGACGGCAGCGACCTCGTCTCGGCTTATGCCGGCGCCGCCGAAGCGGCCGATTATGCGCGCCGCACCCGCAAGCCCGTCTTTCTCCATATGGCGACAGTGCGGCTATACGGCCACGCCGGGTCGGACGTACAGGGTGCCTATCTGCCCAAGGCGCTGATCGAGGCCGACGAGGCGCGCGACCCGTTGCTCGCCGGCGCGGCGCTGATGGCCGAACATGGCTGGATGTCGACCGCCGAGATTGCCGATGCCTATGAGGATATCGGTGCGACGCTCGCACGGCAGGCCGAGGCGGCAATCTTGCGCCCCAAGATCACGACCCCGGCGCATGTGATGCAAAGCATCGTCCCGCCCCGGCGCGATATCGCCCGCGCCAACACGCCATCGGACCAGGATCGCAAGGCGATGTTCGGCAGCGACGCGGGTGCGATGGACAAGCCGCAGCATATGGCGCGATTGCTCAGCTGGGCGCTCGCCGACCTGATGCTGGCGCACAAGGAAATCGTCGTCGCGGGCGAGGATGTCGGGCCGAAGGGCGGCGTCTACAACGTCACGGCCAAGCTGCACCAGCGTTTCGGATCGGCGCGCGTCGTCAACACCTTGCTCGACGAACAGGCGATCCTCGGGCTCGCGATCGGCATGGCGCACAATGGTTTCCTCCCGATGCCCGAGATCCAGTTTCTCGCCTATGTCCACAATGCCGAGGACCAGATTCGCGGCGAGGCGGCGACGTTGAGCTTCTTCTCCGATGGCCAATATACCAACCCGATGGTCCTGCGCATCGCGGGGCTCGGCTATCAAAAGGGTTTCGGCGGCCATTTCCACAATGACAACAGCCTCGCGGTCTTCCGCGACATTCCGGGCGTGATCCTCGCGGTGCCGTCGAACGGGCGCGATGCCGTGGCGATGCTGCGCGAATGCGTGCGGCTCGCGCGCGAGGAACAGCGCGTGGTCGTCTTCGTCGAACCGATCGCGCTCTATATGACGCGCGATCTCCACGAAGAGGGCGATGGCCTGTGGACGAGCGTCTATGAAGCGCCCGGCGACGGCGCACCGATCCGCTTCGGCGACGTCGGGGTGCATGGCGACGGCACCGACCTGGCGATCGTCACCTATGGCAATGGCTATTACCTGTCGCGCCAAGCCGAAAAGCTGCTCGCGTCCGAAGGCGTCAAGGCGCGCGTGATCGACCTGCGCTGGCTTGGCCCGGTCGATGAGGACAAGCTCGTCGCTGCGGTTGGCGATGCCAAACGCATCCTGATCGTCGACGAATGCCGTATCACCGGGTCGCAGAGCGAGGCGCTGATGGCAACCTTCGTCGAACGCGCGCCAGGCAAGAAGCTCGCACGCATCGCCGCCGACGACAGCTTCATCCCGCTCGGCCGCGCGGCGACACTGACTTTGCCGAGCCGCGATTCGATTGCCGCAGCGGCGCGGGAGTTGCTGGCATGAGCGCGCGCAAGACCGCGCTCGTCGTCGCGCCCGGCCGCGGTACCTATGGCAAGGGCGAGCTTGGCAGCATCGCGCGGCTGCACGGGACGCGCTTCGCCGACCTCATCGCCAATTTCGACGCGCAGCGCCGCGAGCGGGGCCAGCCGACGGTGACCGAACTCGACGGCGCCGATCGCTTCAGCGTCGCGACACATATGCGCGGCGATGTCGCGGCGCCGCTGATCTACACCGCGACCGCGCTCGACTATCTCAGCATCGACCGCGACAAGTTCGACATCGTCGCCGTCGCGGGCAATTCGATGGGCTGGTACAGCGCGTTGGCATTGGGCGGCGCGGTGTCGGTCGAGGACGGGTTTCGCATTTCCAACGCGATGGGGCTCAACAGCCAGACGCATGGGCCGGGCGGACAGGTCTTGCTGCAGGTCGTCGACGAGGACTGGCGGCCGGTAGCAGGGCTGCGCGAAAGCCTGCTCGCACTCGTCGCCGACATCGCCTCGCGCTCCGGCCATGCGCTCGCGCTCTCGATCGACCTTGCCGGCATGCTCGTCTTCGCGGGCAATGAGGAAGGGCTTGCCGCCCTGCTAGCCGAAGCACCGCCGACCCCCGGACGCGATCCGCTCCGGCTCGCGGGCCACGGACCGTTCCACACCCCCTTGATGTTCGGCAGTTCGGACAAGGCGATGGCCGAGCTTCCGCCGTCGCTGTTCCACCGCCCCGCGCTGCCACTGGTCGACGGGCGCGGCCATATCTGGCGCCGCTTTGCCAGCGATCCCGCCGCGATCCGGGATTACACCTTCGGCCACCAGATCCTTGCGCCCTATGACTTCGCGCTTTCGGTGCAGGTCGCGGTCCGCGAATATGCGCCCGACGTCATCATCCTGCCCGGCCCCGGCGACACGCTGGGCGGCGCGATCGCGCAATCGCTGATCGGCATCGGCTGGCAGGGGATCGGCAGCAAGGCCGATTTCATGGCCCGGCAGGCCGCCGAGCCGATCCTGCTGTCGATGGGCCGCGCCGAACAGCGCGCGCTGGTCACCGGATAATAATAGGGCCGGCAGAGGAGGAACATCCCCTGCCGGCCCGGTTGCATGGAATCAGGTGGGGTTGACCCCATGCGGATGAACGGCAGCGCCCATGGGGACCAACTCAAGGGCGGTGCGCCGTTCATGTCCCTTATAGGCTCCCCGCGCCGCATCTGGCCGGGTTCCTGCACAATCATGCGCCAAAACGGAGCGAATTGCCCGGCGCGGTGCGCGCAAATTCGGCGATGAACTGCAGCCGCAGCAATTCGGCGACATTGCCGGCGCCCGCGCGGCGCATGATGTTCGCGCGGTGCACCTCGACCGTGCGCGGACTGAGCGCCAGCTGCCGCGCGATCGCCTTGTTGCCGAGCCCCGCGGCGATGGCGTCCAATATGTCGCGCTCGCGCGGCGTCAGCGCCGCCAGCCGCGCCTCGGCCTCGCGGTGCCGGTCGAGCGCGCCCTGCCGCGCGCGCCAGTCGGCGAGCGCCGCATCGATCGTGCGGCGGACGAGGCGCGGGTCGAGCGGCGCGGGCAGCAGATCCTGCGCCCCGCTGCGCAGGATCGCGCGCGATTCGGCGATGCTGAGCTGTTCGGCGGCGACAAAGGCGGCGATTCCTGCGCGCGCCGCGACGCAGTCGAGCAGCGCCGCGCCGCCGGTGCAACCGGGCTGGCGCCAGCGGAAAAGTAAAATCCCGCAGCTATCCTCGCCTTCGGCTTCGATCCAGGCGTCGGCGCTGGCAAAGCCGCGCACAATCCGCTCGGACCCGGCCGCCAGCGCGCGAAAGCAGGCCGCCCGCTCAATCGGGTCGGGCAGAATCAGATGGATATGGCCCCCGCTTTCACTCACCCGGCCATGCTGCCCGCGAAGCCCGTTTGCGGACAGCGAGGACATATCGAGGGCGGCGCCATTTCGGAGGACTCGACCGGGCCATCGCTCGAAAGTTGCGGGCGGCGCGACGGGTCAGGGTTTGGCGCGCCTCCCGCCGCGAAGATGCGCGCCGTCGATCGGAATGTGGAAGAAGATGGTGACCCCTACGGGAATCGAACCCGTGTTTCAGCCGTGAGAGGGCCGCGTCCTGACCGCTAGACGAAGGGGCCGGCATAAAGCCTGCTATCAGGCAGTTGTCAGAAACCCCGTTCTTTGTCCAGACAGCATGGCAAGATCGTAGTTTGATCCACATATGAATTTCGCGCGACCAGTCATTGAGGTCGATCGCCGCCTTCCCGGCAACCGTCCGCCAGCCTTGCGCAATCCGCGGAACAATAGCCCCGGGCCGCCGTGAGACGGCGTCCCGAAACCCGCCGTTCCTCACGTCGAAGCAGCGTGTCGGCAAGTGCCCCATATTAATTCGGGTTGCGGCGCGAGGGGAAATGTGCGGACAAGATGGGTTGGGGGCGGGGTGATCGCAGATGATGACGAAGCATAATATTCTGATCGTGGACGACCACCGCATCACCCAGAGCGGGCTGCGGTACCTGTTCGCGTCTTTGGATCGCTACGTCATCGTCGGCACGCTGGATCGCGGGGCGACCGTAAATGCCTTTGTCCAGTCGCAACCGGTCGATCTCGTCATCCTCGACCTCAACTTGCCTGATGTGCGCGGAGTGAATGTGCTGGCGGAGATTGTCGGGTCCCGCGACATGACGGTGATCGTGCTGACAGGTGAAACCAACATTGCAGAGATTCATTCGGCGTTGAAGCTTGGCGCGCGCGCGGTGGTGGGCAAGGCCGATCCGCTCGATCATATCGTTGCGGCATGCGACGCTGCGCTGGCCGGGGAAATTTACATTTCGCCGCATATTGGCGAGGCCCTGGGCAAGTTCGATCAACCACCCGTCGCGCTGTCGTCTCGGCAAATGGCGATCCTTCATTATCTGGCACAGGGCGAAACGAACAAAGAGATCGCCTACCGTCTGTCGATCGCGCCGCCGACCGTTTCCTTCCACATCGCCGAACTCCGCCGGAAACTGGACGTCCCGCACAATCGCAAGATCGTCGAACGGGCGAACGAGTTAAATCTGCTCTGATGATATGGACAGCAGGGGGTGCTGCAACAGTTCGCGGCATGCGGGCTTGATCACCACCATTGCGACCAGGCTACTGAGCCGGCCGCGTGTCACGGTCGTGTCATCATAGGTGAGCGCTAAGGTGCGATCTTTTGCCGCGTCCGGGGCACGCAGCCCGTTTTCGAACGCTTCGCGCTGATCGAAATCAAGGACGTGCCATCCGGCCAGCGCCGCATCGAGTTCTTCGGTCGACAGGGGAATAATCGTCTGCGCCGCGATGGGCAGGGCGATGCGGATTTTGGTACCGGACGGGTTTGACGAAATGATTTCGAGCGAGCCTCGCAATGATTCGATGATGCGCTTGGCCGAACCGAACCCCGACCCGGTTCCGGAACCCCCATCGTCCGCACGGATTCGCGTCGCGGTGCCTTGATTCAGGGCGTCGGCGACTTCGGGCGGCATGCCTCTGCCGCTGTCGCAGATCGTGATGACGGCCTGCGTGTCTGCCAGCGTGACGGTGATCGTGGCGCCGCCGGTATCGGTATATTTGCAGCTGTTGCTGAGCAGATTGGCAAGCGCGCGCATCAACAGCGGCTTGTCGGAGATAAGCGTGATCGGACCCTCGATCCGGACGTCGAGCGACAAGCCCTTGTTTGCAAAAAGCGTTTTGAACATCATCGACAGCGGTTCGATGAGCGCTTGCGCGCGAAAACTGCTGAGCGCCACGAAATCGGAGGCACTTGCTGCGATATTTGCGCCCGAGATCGTCGTGGAGATGATTTCGTTCAGATAGTCGGCGGAGCTTTGCAGCATTTCGACCAGCGATTCGTCGGCATCCTGTCGATCGTCGCGTTTCAATACCGCGACCGCGCTGTTCAGCGCCAGGATGACTTGTCGGCTGTCATGGCCCGATGCGTGGAGCAGTGCATTCTGGCTGTGGACCGTTTCCAGCGCGAAGGCTTTCTCCTCGGCCAGACGCTTGGCGCTTTCGCTCGTTACCAGTTGCTCAGCGAGCGAGCGAGCATAATTGGCGTCGGCCGCCAGCTTGTCATGCTGGATCTTCTTGAGGTTCAGGCCGAGCGCGAGTGTAACCATCATCGTTTCGAACAATCCGACCGGTCCGGCGAGATGCCAGTTGATCGGCAGCCAGGTGAACACGCCCATCGAGGCGATCGCGGCGTAGACGATGAACAGCGCCAGACTGGCCCAGCCGATGAATAGTGGCCAAAGCTGTACGCCGATTTGCTTCATCGCCGCATAGCCGACGAAGGGCAGGAACAGTGCCACCGCCACCGCGACGATCCAGCTCGCCAGATGCAGAAAGAAACGAAGTTCGGGCGGGTAAAGCGACAGCGCCGGTTGCAGCGCCATGAGGATGACCGCCGACACAATCAGCACGCGCAGCGCAACGTCGCGCCGCGGAAACAGCGACGATGTGTTGACGAAACTCCGGCCGAACTGAGCCATCGCGGCGGCAAAACCGCATTTGAAGAAATCCTCGACCGCCACCCCGGTGAGCGGTTTGTCGTAGAGGAAAAAGATGGTGATATAACCTTCGGAGTGGACCGTATTCAGCGCGAAAAACAGCTCGGCGATCGCCAGCCACAGAAATTCTTTGAAGCCGGTGATTGAAAAGAACAGAAAGTTGAGGAGCAGCAGCGTCAGCGCGCCGACCACGACCGCCGACACCATCGAGATATTCGTGCGCCGGTCCTTGAAGAAGGAGCCGTAGGTCTCGATCTTGAGCGGCATATAGGTCGAATTTTCGGAGAGAAATTCGATCAGGATCAGCTTTTCCTGCGCGGGATCGAGCACTAGCTCGGCGCTGAATGCCTGATAGGTCCCCAGATTCTGCTGGGCATCGCGCGGGTCGGTGCCATCGACAAGCAGCTTGAGTCGATCGCTCTCCGCCTCGAACAGCCGAAAATGCTTGAGCGAGCCGCGACCTGTCGTGAGGATCCAGCTTCCCTGCGCGGTGCTGCTATTGCGCAGCTTCAGGAGCACGACGGTCTTCGTCCCCGGCGGACCGAAATGGATCGTCGACCCCTGAATTCGCTCCAGCGGCTCACGCAGAATCGACTCCAGCGCGGGCGTTTCCGTATTGCCCGACTGTTGCGTGAACCGGACAAAGGGCGCCACCGCCGCCGCGTCTTCGCCGGCGCGCAGGTCCAGGACAGGAAGTTCGGCCGCAACCGCGACCTGCGCCCCGAACGCTGTCATCAGCGCAAGAGTCAGTAGCGCCAGCAACAATCTCATCAGCGGCCCTCGTCATCTGATGAGGGACTTCACACATGCTGGCGCCCGGCCGCGGGGCACTGCCCCTTTCACCCCCGTTCGCCGTCCATCCGCCCCCCGGCGATCTGCTTGTCGTAACGGGGTGGCGCCACCGCATGCAAGCTTCGTGAAAACGGTTCGTCGCAAATTTACCCTAAAAAACATTGGGTAGACGCTTGCGGGCGCCAGCACCTAGGCAGCGGGCACAAAGCCGAAGGTGTCGATTGGCCATTCGGCGGGGGGTCGCAAATTTTGGAGCAAGCGAGAACGCTGCGGGGCTTTGGCCCCTCGGCGAGCGGTCTCGCTATGCCTGCAACGCCTTGGGGAGTAGCATTCATGTCGCGCATTTCGAAATCTCGTTTGTTGGCCACCAGTGCCGTCGTCGGCCTGTCGATCGCCAATTTTGCATCGCCGGCAAATGCGCAGCAGGTCTTTGGCATTCACAATGATACGCCCGAGATGCTTGAGATCGATGTGGCTGCGGGCGAAACGGTCACGGGCGACGACATCGGCATTTATGCGGACAACGGCCCCGTTGTCATCGACAACGCCGGAACGATTCGCGGCAACGGCACGAGCTTGGGCAGCATCGACGATCGGCCCGGCGGCGGGGTCGTGATCGCTCAGCCAGGCTCGGTCGTGACCAACAGCGGTCAGATCACCGGCGCCGCCAATGGCGTGACGACATCCTATTTCTTCAGCGAAGACGAAGAGGGCAATAATCTGTCCCCCGAGGCGCTCGCGGCGAACACGACGGTCACCAACTCCGGGCTGATCCGCGGCGAGGCCGGCAGCGGCGTCGCGCTGATCGGCGGCGGCGACGTCGTCAATAGCGGCCTGATCCAAGGCTTTAACGGCAATGTCGGGAATGGCGCGCAAGGCATTGGCGTCGTCATCGCCGAATACCCCGAAGCGGTTGCCGAAGGCGTCACCGGGGTCGGATCGCTGACCAACAGCCTGACCGGCATGGTCGAGGGCCAGTTGTTCGGTGTGCTGCTCTCGGGCGGCGGCACCATCGACAATGAAGGGACGATCCGCAGCACCGGAAATTTCAATCCCGCGACGCCGAATGTCTCGCCCTTTGGCGTTATTCTCACCGCCAATGCCAATCAGCCGGGCCGCATTGCGACGCTCAACAATAGCGGCACCGTAACGGGCTTCCTCGGCTTGCTCGCGAACCAGCAGCTCGCGACCGCGATCGTCAACAACAGCGGCGTGATTTCCGGACAACAAAGCGGTCTCATCGGGCTCAACAGCGGTGAGCTGATGATCAACAATGCGGTCGGCGGCCAGATTACGGGCAACGGACCCGCGATCACGTCGAACGCCGGGATGCTGACCGTTAACAACGCCGGCCTGATCCGCAGCAACGCGCAGGCCGCGATCAATATCACGACCCCCGGCGCGGTGATCGACAATAGCGGGACAATCCAGGGCGGCGCCTTTGGAATCACCACCAATCCGTTTCAGGTCAGCCCGGGTGTGTCCGAGGACCGGTCGGTCGACACCATGGTCACCAACAGCGGTTCGATCATCGGGCTCAACAACGACGGTGTCCGGCTGCAGGGCGGCGGCAGTGTCATCAACAGCGGCACGATCAGCGGGCAATTGAACGCGCAGGCCGACGGCGTATCGATGTTCGCGCTGGTGACGCAGGATCTTGCAACATTTTCCGCACTTGTGACCAACAGCGCCGAGGGGACGATCAGCGGGGTTCGCTCGGGCGTGGCATTGTCTTCGGGCGGCACGGTCGAAAATGCCGGCGACATTACGGGCGGCGGCGCGGGTATTCTCATTCAGAACGGGCTTGGCGGCACGCCGGTCAGCGGCGCCGTCACCAATAGCGGTTCGATCATCGGCGGCAATGGCGGTGCGGGCGTCTTTGGCGAAGGCGTGGTCGGTTTTGGCGAGTTCGACGACTTTTCGGTCACGAACAGCGGAGAAATTCGCGGCGGCGCCAGCGACGGCGTGTCGGTGAACGCAACCAGCGACACGGCCATCACGATTGTGAATAGCGAAGGTGGCACGATCATCGGCGGCGCGTCGGGGATCGAGACGGTCCTTGGTTCGCTCTCCCTGACCAACGCCGGGACGATCCGCGGCAATGGCACGAACCAGGGCATCAACGCGGCGCCCGATGCAGGCGTCACGATCACCGACGGCGGCAGTTCGGTCACGAACAGCGGGACCATTTCGGGCAATCGTCTGGGCATCACCACGGCGAGTCATTTCAACCCCGCGACCGGTCAGCTCGAAGGGCGGGCCATCGACACCCAAGTGATCAACAGCGGCACGATCATCGGTGAGAATGACGACGGTGTCCGCCTGATCGGCGGCGGCAGCGTTGAGAACAGCGGCGAAATACGCGGTCTCGCGGGCGACTTTACCGACGGCATTTCGATGTTTGCCTTCACCGCGCAAGCCAAAGAGGATTATGGCGCATCGGTCATCAACGCCGATGGCGGCGAAATCGGCGGCACGCGGTTCGGCATCATCCTGTCGGGCGGCGGCGACCTTGACAATGCTGGCGAGATTACGGGCGTTGTCGGCGGCGTCTTCATTCAGGGGACCGCGATCAACACCGACCCCGGCGAGGACCGCAGCGGGCTGTCCGCCAGCGTCGTCAATAGCGGCAGGATAACCGGCACCGGGCCGCAGCAGTCGCTCGGCCAGAACGGCAACGGCTATGGGCTCGGCTTTGGCAGCGACATGTCGTCCGCCACGCTGGACAACAGCGGCACGATCGCCAGCGAGCAGTCGGTCGGCGTTTTGCACGGGTCTTTGGCGGACCTCACGATCACGAACCGCGAAGACGGCGTAATCACCGGCGCCAAGTCGGGCATCTACGGCTCGGCTGGCGGCACCCTGGCCGTCAACAATGCCGGTACGATCCGCGGCGAAGGCACTTATGATGGCTTCGATGCGGTGCCGGACGCGGGCATTACCATCGGCACCGCCGATTCGAGCGTAACCAACAGCGGCACGATCAGCGGCGCCGGTGCGGGCATTACGACGGTCTATCTGTTCGACAATGCGACGAACCAGCTGGTCTTCCTTGCCGACGGCACCGCGGTTTCGAACAGCGGCACGATCGCGGGCGAAAGCAACGACGGCGTCCGGCTGATCGGCGGCGGCAGCGTCAGCAACAGCGGCGCGATTGCGGGCAGCGGCGCGCCGGGCGCCGATGGCATATCGATGTTCCGTGCCGATGGTCAGGCGGCGGAGGGCTATGCCGCGACCGTAACGAACGCTGATGACGGCACGATTGCCGGTGCCCGGTTCGGCGTCATCCTGTCGGGCGGCGGCGCAATCGACAACGCCGGGTCGATCTCGGGCGATCTGGGCGGCGTGGTGATCCAGAGTCAGTTCAACGGCGAAGATGCCGGGCTGACGGGTATGCTGGTCAACAGCGGCACCATCAGCAGCGCCAATGGGGCAGGGGCGCAGTTCAACGCCGGACTCGAAACGGTCGTCGTCGACAACAGCGGCAGCATCAGCGGCGCCACCGTTGGCGTCGAGCACGGCACCGACGGAGCGATGACGCTGACCAACAGCGGCAGCATCAGCGGCGATCAGACCGGCGTGGCCAGCAATGCGGGCGGCGCGGTGACGCTGGTCAATACCGGCAGCATCGTCGGCACGGCCGGCCCTGCCTTTACGTCGCTCACCCAGACCAGCCTCGACAATGCCGGGGTGCTTTCCGGCGGGGCGGGCGTTGCGGTCACGCTCAGCAGCTTTGACGACAGCGTGACGTTGCGGACCGGCAGCGCGATCACGGGCTCGGTCGATGCGGGCGACGGCGATGACGGCCTGACCCTTGACGGCGACGTGCTCGAACTCACCGCAGCGCAGCAGCTTACCGCCGCAAATGGTTTCGAAACCTTAGGCGTAGCAGCGGGCTATTGGTCGACGTCGGGCATCGTCGGCGCCTTCGACAGCGTCACGATCGCCGAGGGTGGCGCGCTGCAAGTCAATGAGGTCGATCTGGGCGAAGCAGGCGGCACGTCTCCGATCGAAACCTCGGTGGTGCGGACCGACGGCTTGCTCGTCCTGAACTTCGGTACGGACGAAATTGTGTCCGACCTCGACAATCTGACGATCGAGGGGACCGGCCAGCTGCAACTGGTCGGCGGCGCCGTGTTCACGGTCGATACGGCGAATGTTGCGCACACCGGCGGGACGATTGTCTCGAACGGCGGCCTCAAACTCACCGGCCTGCTCCAGGGCGATGTGCGGACCGAGGGCAATGGCTTCTTCGAGCTCGGGGCCGGTGGAACCGAGGGAAGCTTTGCGGGCAATATCGTCAACGACGGCCGCTTCATCTTTAACCGCTCGGACAATTATGATTTCCTCGGCGGCTTCTCGGGCAGCGGTATTCTCGACAAGCTTGGCGACGGCACGCTGACCTTCATGGGCGATTATGCCTTTCAGGGCGTGACGAACATCCTCGGCGGGGCGGTCCGCATCGGCGGCACCATCGACCCCGAAACCGAATTCGATCTCGGCGAAGGCGGCACGCTCGATATCACCGGGAACGACCAGACGATCGCGGGGCTTGAAGGCGACGAAGGATCGACAGTTGTCATTGGCGACAGTGAGCTGACCGTCAATCAGGAAGGCGACAGCGCGTTCGGCGGCGACATCACAGGCAACGGCAGCCTGGTCAAAGACGGGGACGGCACGCTCAACCTGACCGGCGACAGCAGCTACACCGGGCCGACGTCGGTCAATGGCGGCACGCTGGCGGTCAACGGTTCGATCGCCTCGCCGGTTACCATCAACACTGGCGGCACGCTCGGCGGTAACGGCAGCGTCGGTTCGACGACCGTCGGCGGGGGCGGCACGATCGCCCCCGGCAACTCGATCGGGCAGCTCACGGTGAACGGCGATCTCGCCTTTGCCGCGGGCGCGATCTACGAAGTCGAAGTCAATGCGGCTGGCGCCGCCGACCGCATCGATGCCACCGGCACGGTGACGATCGCCAACACCGCTCGCGTTGCGGTGCTGGCCGAGAATGGCAATTACAACCCCCGCACCGACTATGTGATCCTGACCGGGGCCACGGGCATAAGCGGCACCTTCGGATCGGTGACGAGCGATCTTGCCTTCCTCAATCCGTTGCTTCGCTACAGCCCCAATGCGGTCACGTTGTCGCTGTACCGCAACGACATTGATTTTGCCGATGTCGCAACTGGTTTCAATCAGGTCGGCGTCGCGGGCGCCGTCCAGGCGCTTGGTATCAACAATCCGCTGTTCGAAGCGGTACTGGTGCAAAACGCCGCTACGGCGCAGGCAAGCTTTACCGATCTTTCGGGCGAAATTCTCGCCAGCTCGATCAGCGGTCTGACCGACGACAGCCGCCATCTGCGCAATGCGTTGATGGGGATGCAGGCACCGCAGGAAAGCGGCGCCTTCATCTGGGGCTCGGCCTTTGGCGGCTGGGGCGATTTCGACGCCAACCGCGGCACCGCGGCCATGGACACCGATCACAAGGGCCTGGTCACCGGCGTCGGCATCGGCGGCAACGGCTTCGCTGCCGCCCTGTCGGCGGGTATCGGCAGTTCGGACTTCCACTTGGACGGCCGCAGCGACCGCGCCGAAGTCGACAGCAAATATCTTGCGGCGCATGCGACCTATGGGTCCGAAACCGGTCTGCGCGGCACCATCGGGATCAGCTACGCGTGGCACGATATCGACACCTCGCGCGCTGTCACCGTGGCGCCGCTGGCGCAGACGCTGACGTCGAATCGCGACGCCGATACGCTGCAAATCTTCGGTGAACTCGGCTATGCGATCATGACCGGCAACGCGGCAATCACGCCCTTCGCCCGCTTGGCGCATGTCGATACCGGCAGCGACGCCTTTGCCGAAACGGGCGGGACCGCCGCGCTGGCAGTCGACAAGGCCAATCAGAAGGCGACCCTGCTCAGCCTTGGTGGCCGGGTGCAATTCAATCTCGGCGAACCCGGCTTCCAGCCCTATGCCTCGGCGGCATGGAATCGCGCCTTTGATGACCGCAGCGCGGTGATCGCCTCGCGCTTCGTCTCCGGAACCACCGGGTTCGGGGTGCTGGGGACGGCGCTGCCGAAAAATTCTGCCGAAGTCGAAGCAGGCTTTGAATTTACCACGGGATCGGTTCGTCTTGGTGCGGCTTATAGCGGCACTCTGGCATCGGATCGCAACACGCATGGCGCACGCGTGACTGCCCGCATCGCTTTCTGATTACGCGACCCAATCTGAAGCGATGCTTGCGGCCGGGGCCGGGGTGACTTAGTCGCCCCGGCCCCGTTTTTCCGGTCATATGTTTCCGGCATAGGGCAGTGCCGGACCACGGCGGCGGCTACCCATATTTTCCGCGTCACAGCAGACGGGGAGCAAGCGGCCAACTTCCGCGCTGCGCGCCCTGTCGTAACTCCCCATGCCCGCAATTGGTCGATTGCGCCGCGTCCTACAGATGGCCTATGGCCACCGGCAGCGAAGGAAAAGGGGAAACAATGGCCGCGTCATTTTCAATGGACGAGCGACGCGAGCATTTTGCCTATTGCGTCCAGCTGTTTGGCGGCACCACCGCATTCTCCCGGCGCCTTGGCATAGACGAGCGGGCCATCCGCCGCTTCATCAATGGCGAGCGGCCTCTGAGTGACGGACTTCTGGCGGACACCGCAAAGGCATTGCGCCTTCTCGGCGCCGAAGCAACCGCCGCCGAAGCACAGATTGCTGCGACATTGCGCTTGCCGCCGACCGACCCGTCGTAGCGGCTCAACGACGGCGAATGTGGCGCCGACCGCGAATTTGGGTCGACGCCAAGCAGGCCCCGCCGCGTTAGCAGTTACCGCTAACCCCATCGGCACAGTCGCCAACGGATTCGACATCTTTTGCTGCACCATCAACCGTGTTGCACGCAGACAGAGCCAGCATCGAACTGCCAAGTACGAAAATTGTCAGAAGCCTCTTCATTTTCTTTCTCCCACGGTGGGCACGAACTGCCCGCCGCTGGAAACTACGGCCCTTTGCAGCGATCGTTCCGTTTCATCGGCCAATGCTAGCCAAAGCGTTCGAAATGCTCGCTCGGCTGACGACCGATCTTTGATGTGAACCGCGCCTGACATGCTAGGGTCAGGACCTATTAATTGCGCGCCCCGAACGTGCAATTAATAGGTTCTGACCCTAAGGGCATTCTATGCTTCACATGCACGGCCGCGGCGGCACCGTCCAAATCGATGGTGTCAAATATGACTGGGAACTCCTGAGCGAGCCCCAACTGTCCTCTTCCGATGGCTGGAGGGGCATGACGGTCGCCTTGCGCCAGAGAGATATGCCACGCGAAGCCGTGCTGGAATTTCCGACGCCAAAGCGCCTGTTGAAAGGATTGCCGAAAGGGCGTTCGCACATCAACGACGCGATCGCCTTGCGAGGGGTTCGAGCGGCATTGTCGGCAGGATGGGACCCGGCTTCTCGTGGCAAACCCACGGTCTTCATGGTTGATGCCAACGGCGACTAATCGCAATCGCCCAACCAATCGGCACTCATCTCCCCCCTATGCCCCTCCGGCGCCAGCGCGGCGCGCAGGGCTTCCAGCAGCGGCGGCAGCGCCTGCGTGAAGGCGTAGGGCGGGTTGACGATAAAAAGGCCCGCGCCGTTATAGATGTCGGGCTGATCGCGATCGTACAACCAATGCTCCACGACCAGAAACTTCGGGATGCCGAGCTTGCGCAGCTGCGCCTTCCACCGCAGATGCGTGGCGCGCTCTTTCAGCGGATACCAGATCACCGTCACACCATGCGCCCATTTGCGGCGGGCGGCTGCGAGGGTGGCGGTGATACGTGCGCGTTCATCGGTCTGCTCATATGGCGGGTCGACCACCACCACGCCGCGCGCGGTGCGGGGCGGCAGCATCGCCAGCCAAAGCTCGTAGGCGTCGCGCTGATGCACGGCGGCGGATGTGTCGCGCATCGCGCCGCGCAGGGCATAGGCGTCTTCGGGATGTTTCTCGTTCAGGACCAGAAAATCCTGCGGACGCAGAAGCTGCGCCAGAAATCGCGGCGATCCGGGGTAGAAGCGCGGCTCGGCCCCTGCATTCACCGCCTGTACGGCGGCGCGGTAGTCGTCCAGCAGGGGGCTCGGGTCGGCAAAAGCCCGCAGCACGCCCTGTGTAGCCTCACCGGTGCGCCTCGCCTCCTCGCCGCCAAGGTCGTACAGCCCGCAACCGGCATGGGTGTCGATCAGGGTCAGCGCGCCCGGTTTCTGCTGCAAGGCCTGCACAAGGGCGATCAGCAGGCTGTGCTTTACGACATCGGCGCTGTTGCCAGCATGGAAGGAATGGCGATAATTCATTGTAATTCAGAATCCTGGCGATCTGCCTCCATACGAACGGCCGGGCGCGAAAGCCGAGCGCGATGCGATGGAAGCAACCAATCCGGTCCCCGTATAGAGTCGGGCGGAAACCTTCAAAACATTCTGCGCCAGGCCTCAAGCCCGCGTTGGCGATCGTCACCAGAGGCGCAGGCACAGGCCTGCGGTGTCCGGATCATGTGTTGCTGCGTGAATGCGGCACTCAACCAGTGGGCGACGATATGTTCTGGACGATGATTTTTGCCGCGGCAAATCAGAGCCTTATGGAAAAGTTCCCTCAATGGGTGGGGAGCCGATCAAAATGGGTTCAGATTACTGACCCTGAAACGGCGGTAATCCGCCGATGGTGACCCCTACGGGACTCGAACCCGTGTTTTCGCCGTGAAAGGGCGGGATTTAAGCCCTTTTTGTACTTGCATTGTTCAGCAAGCAAGATAAAATTTGTAATGAAAACAGATAGATCGTCCTCTGACGTCCGTTGGCGTCTTGGGATGCTTATTTGACGGTTATTTGACAAATTTCGGGGATTTATGGCGAGACGGTTGACGGAAACGGCAATAACGAGCCGAGCTGCTCGCAAGGCTTTAGAGGCCGGGGTCTATTGGCGGTCCATCGATCCTGATGTTCACATCGGGTATCGAAAAGGAAAGCAAGGCGGTCGCTGGCTTGCTCGCTGGTATGCTGGCGATCAAAAATACAGCCAAGCCACGCTGGGAACTGCCGATGATATACTCAGCGAAGGAAACCTCAGCTTCGATGCTGCCGTAAAGCTAGCGAGGGAAACGGTCGAGCAAGCTCGATTGCATGCGCGTCTGGACGCTGCCGGTCCCCCTGTTACGATCCGGGCCGCAGTCGAGACCTACACTCAAATGCGCGATGCGCGAGACACGGTGAGGAAAGGGCGCCCTTGTCGATCTGACGCATCATCCAGGCTTACCTTACACGTGTTAGGAAACTCGAAGCTTTCCGTGAAAGCGCTGAGGGACCTAACCGATCAGGACCTTATGAAGTGGGTTGCCGGTCTGGATCCAGTTCTTAAGCTCTCAACGAAGCGTAGGTTGATCAACGATTTTAAGGCCGCACTAAACAAAGCCTACATTGGCAACAGGGCCGCTCTGCCAGCTGATTTCGACAAAACAGTGAAATTTGGCCTCGCCCTCGACGACGACGCTGTTTCCGAGGAAACCGTCCATGAGGTGCGCGAAAATCAAATTCTGAAGGACGAGCAGATTCGGCAAATCATCGAGGCCGCTCAGGATCTTGATGAAGATGGCGATTTTGCTCGATTGGTGATCGTCTTAGCCGCGACCGGGGCCCGCTTCTCGCAAGCGCGGCGTATCTTGGTCAGCGATGTGCAGATCCAGCATTCGCGCATGCTCGTACCAAACAGCTGGAAAGGTATGAAAAACGAGATTGTCCGTGTTCCGGTGCCGATCGGAAGCGACGTCATTCAAGCACTCATACCAGCAATAGAGGGGAAATCGCCCGATGCTCCTTTGCTTGAACGTTGGAGCAGCAAGCAGATTGGGCCAGCCAAGTGGGAGCGCGTCAAGCGCGGTCCCTGGAAGACGGCATCAGAAATGACGCGGGACTGGAAAAAATTGGTAAAGGCGCTCGGGCTCCCAGGGGTGGTCGCGTATTCATTGAGGCATTCTAGCATCGTGCGTGGCATCCGGGTGGGGCTGCCAATTCGTCTTGTTGCGGCGAGCCACGACACGAGCGTTCAGATGATTGAAAGCCACTATAGTCGGTGGATTACCGATGGCCTCGAGGAGTTGACCGCCCGGGCTATCGTTCCGCTGATTGCGCAAGGCGAGCTGACGGCTGATCGGCCGACGGCGAGCGACCTCAAACACTAGTCGCGCTAACTTAGTATGTGGATCATGCCACGAGCTTGCCATGCGGTCTGGACAAAGAGCGGGGTTTCTGACAACTGCCCGACAGCAGGCTCGGTGCCGGCCCCTTCGTCTAGCGGTCAGGACGCGGCCCTCTCACGGCTGAAACACGGGTTCGATTCCCGTAGGGGTCACCATCTTCTCACCGAAGATTAGATTTCTGCCAAAATAACGCATTTCATCGACTTAGCAGCCGCCTGGTGATACAAAAAGGTGGCACAAAGATGAGATTGCGCGTGGCTGGATTATGGCGTCATCCTAGGTCGAAAATGTTCTGGTTCCGCATGAGCGTGCCGGAGAGATACCGCGCGCGCGTCGGCAAGCGCGAATGGAAAGAGAGTCTCGGCACCAGTGTCGAGGCGGAGGCGCGGGCGCTGCATGCGCAAAAGCTCGTTGAAGTCCACGACCTCATACGAAGGCTCGACGCTACTGATACTGTGGCCGTCGACGACGAGGCGGAGAAAATCGTCTCCGCCGGTTTCGATGCATTAGCCCGCTCGAACGTCAAGGCACACGAGATCGCTGCCGATTATGATCTGACGCGCGGGCTTGATCACGTTTGCTTCACCATGCTGAAGATGATGAGCTTCCGCGCTCGGCTGGACTGGGGCGGAAGCTACGCAGCCAAGGCGCAAGAAGAAGCGCTCGGCGAGGTGGACGAGGATCTCTGGCCGGTTGAGCAGCCCGACCCGGTGGGAGCCTTCCCCACGTTCGCGCACCGCGACGCCGTGACCCTGAATATCGACCTGTTCGAAAGCAATTCCCTGTTCAAGGGTGCTGCGTTTCGCGAAGTAGCCCGAGCTCATCTGTTGACACGCGATTGGAAAGCAGTGGAGATCGAGGCGACAATCGTGGCGCAGGCCGCTGGCATTGTGTTCAAGCCGCGAGGGCCTTTGTTCGAGGCGGTGGCAGAACGCATCCTACGCCGTTTAGCGGAGCACCGCTTCAGCCACTGGCCGACGGGCGTGGAGAAGGTTTTGCTGCCGATGATGACGGCAATGGCGAACCATCTGCCCGCTCCAGCGATCGCCGGGGCGTCCGCGCCAGCGCGAACCCTTAATGACGCTTTTGCGGCGTGGCAGAAGCACAACGGCATCGACCCAGAGCTTCCTGACAAGACCAGCGACGAATGGAAGGTCGCACTCGACCGATTCCGAGAATTGACCGGCACCGATGACATCAGCGCCATTTCGCGCAAGATGGTTAAATCCTTCCTTGAGGACGTGGCTCAATTGCCCTCGCGCCCCAAAAAGGCGGTTGCAGAGCTGCCTTTGCGCGAACAGATCTCCGCCGCTCGCGCCGCGAAGCTTCCGACGCTGAGCCCGCCCACGGTTGGGAAACACCTCGCCGCAATCCGCTCTGTGCTGGCGGTTGCCTTCGACAAGGAATGGATCGCCGCCAATCCCGCGGCCGGGCTGGCCGTCACTGGAGCAAAGCACACTGGGACCGAGCGCGACCACTTCTCCGATGAAGACCTGCGAAAGATTTACACGGCGCCTTTGATGACCAACCCCGAAGCCTGCAGCGATACAATGTTCTGGATCCTCCTGCTTGCGCCTTTCCACGGTTCGCGGCCAGGCGAACATTGCAAGCTTAAGCCGCACGAAATTGTCCGCGAGGGAGAAGAATGGGTCATGCGCTTCCGCACCGACTCGAGACAGCGGCGCGTATCGGACGCTCTTGAGACGCGCCCGCGTCGGCAGAAGACCCTGCAGTCGGTGCGCGACGTGCCACTACACTGGATTGTCATAGAGGCCGGTTTCCTCGACTGGGTCGCGCTCCAAATACAGCGTGGCGAGCATTGGGTTTTTGGCGACCTTGAGGCGGACAAATATGGCGACCGCTACAAATACCTGTCGAGCGAGATCAACGACGCCATTCGCGCTGTTGGTATCGATGATCCTGACAAGGCATTTTACTCGACGAGGCACAGCTGGAGGCGCGAGGGTCGTCGTAGGCGCGTGCCGGAGCACGATCTCGACCAGATGGCTGGCCATGCCTCCACCAACGTTGGCCGCAAATATGGTCAAGGGTCGCCAATCGATACTCTCAAGGAAAGCATCGACCGCTTCGAATTTCGTAGCGTGCCGTGGGACGCGGTGGTCGCCTGTGCTCACCAGCGACTAGTAAGGCTTGCTCGTGATACTCCGCCAGTGCCTGGAGATATTTAAGGTCTGCAGGCGCGAGCAATGGCGTGAGGCCGTCGATTTTCCGGATCTACAAAATTTGAGGCTAGAGATTGCCCATACGCCCACAATCGGTTCGCGATCCGACCCGATTATTATAGCTTAAGTCTATGGTGCAGCACTCGAAGCATCAGCTTGTCGCAGTAGCTCTTTAAACTTCCTGCCCGCAGATGTGCGATCCCAGCGACGCTTGAGCGGCAAAATGAGTTCGCGGAGTTCAGCCATTCTCTTTGCTACTTTGGGGTCTTTAGCGGTCTCGGCCTTCGAAAACTGATCGATCAGTCGAACAGCCATCCCTACGCAAACTATCGCGTTGTGCGCTCTGAACAGGTTAAATGCAGGGTCGACGCTGACCGGCAGCCGGCTGTGTCTCTCAGCAGGTTTGCTTCGCGATGGGGGGTGCACCGCCACATCTCTCGCAGTAGACAGCTGATCGAGATATGTCGTAATCGCTGAGCTCGCCTGCTTTCCAAATTTAAATGCTCGGCGCAGTGTCTCAAATATTTGTCGGCTGCGTTTGGTTCGGTTTCGTCTCCAAGCCTCTCTTGTTGGAGCTGGGGTTGGCTGGACCTTCAGAAGCGATGCGTGGAGCGCATCGATCGCAAAAGCTGAGCAGGCGATGGCTTGCATAGAGGCAATGAGCTCTGCGTTAAGGCACCTTGCTTTGGCATCGGCGTCCTCACCTCGAAACGCCTCGTTTGTTTCAGCGGCGCGCCGCTGGACCGCCCGCGCATGATCAATTGCCGCTTCGAGCCAATGCGGTGTCATGTGTGTAGATGTTGAGAGCGTGGGGCTTGTAGAACTGACGTTGCCGTCATCGTCGATGCTGATCTCAAAGGCAGATATGTCCAGAGATTGGCCTCGCATGAGAAAGACCCCCGTCCAAGGGGCATCCCCGAATCCGGCTTCTTGCGCCTCGCTCTGGAAATTTGCTTTCATCATGCGGGCCGCATTAGTTGGTTTTCTCGCATTTGGGTATCAATACGCGCTACCGTCGCCGCCGAAGCTGCCGCTTCCACTCGCTGATATCGGGCATCGGCAGTTGCCGCGCGTGTCCGCTTTCGCTTGGCGACATAACATTGCAGGCACCGCATGCGGCGCTGGACGTCGCCCAGCCGGTCGTTCCAGCCGCGGCATTCGAACAGCCACCACAGCGCATGAGGATCGAAGATGCCGACGTTGCCGCACCGGCACGACACCTTGATCGTGTTGTGCCGCACGGCCGCGTCGAACAGGTCGCGGATGGGGTTCACTAGCTCTCGACTCATCTTGCTAAATGAGAACATCAGCGGAACATTGAAACAAGAGACAAATCGGAGTTGAGTGATGGCGAAGGCAATTTCAGAGCGGATCGAGCTGCCCAACGTCGACTATGTCGCACTCGAAATCGTCGCGGAAGCCGCCGCCGCGGCGCTCGCCCGGCTCGACGCGCTGGGCGTGTCGCCGCTGCAGGCCTGTCTTTCGCAGGGACGCTTCGAAGCGATGGACGATCAGGGCCAGTTCGACGCCGAGGAGCCGGCGTTTTCCGACCATGGCGTCGATCCAGCCGACGTCGACGATTATGGCGCGGCGGCGGATGCGGCGGCAGCAGTTTTTGTAGCCTGCGGTGTCGGGCAGCGGACGGGCAGTATCATCGTCACCGTCCCGATGCCGTGCTCGCCGAAGAGCGCGCCATGGGCAAATACCTGTCGGTCGCAGCATGATCATGGAAGCAACAATCGGACATAATCGCCTGTCGGAGGCCGAGCGCATCGCCGATTATCTCGATCGCCGCGCCGACCGCTTTCTGGCCTATGCCCGCAAGACCGGCAACGGTGAGGCGCGCAGGCGCAATCGAACGTGGCCCGGGGCTCCAAGCTAAACTCACCCTACAGAGCGCCCGCCGTCGCAGCGGCCGGCGCGAACCGAACCCGCTGCGCGGGTGATCCGAGCCGAAGGCGATGCTTTTGCGTTCCGGAAGGATGAAGCAAATGCACCAGAATTGCGCGAAAGCGGAATTCCGCAATTTAATATGAGGGCTACGCCCCATATTAAAGGTATTGCGCCTATCTCAGCGTGTGCCGGGATCGGCACGGTTACCCATTCTTTTCCATCCGATGCGGAAAAAGAGGTCCGTCTCGTCAAAGTGGGCCCGTTCGCTTCTCCTGCTTCCTCGACCGTCCTAAAACGGGAGTCTCGTGCTTAGGAAAAAGGAAGAGTGGAAATGGACTGGTTGAACCGCCCCGGGATTGCCGGAGGCCCTAACTCCTGAGAGGAAGGGCCTGTG